>JAUIHW010000110.1 GCA_030431775.1 Gammaproteobacteria bacterium | reverse complement strand
AAGGCCGTGCAGGCAATGAAGCAACGCAAGCCATGCTGATTTCTGGTGACAACAGGCTGAGCAAGCTTAAAACCTGCCTTGATGCCGCGCCCCACTTTCAGCTTTCCGAAGAGAAAGCGAAAGCGATTTTCGAAAAGCAGCGCGAAGCGATTGAAGCCAATTGGGATAAGGTTTGCGATGAGGCAAAACTGAGTACAGTAGACCGCAATCTATTTTGGGAAAGGCAGTTCCTAAATCCTTTTGCATTTGAGGATTAATCAGCGCATCCCATCCTAAGCGGCAAGCCTGATTTTTCAGGTAGTGAAAACAAAATGGCGCGCCCTGAGAGATTCGAACTCCCGACCACCTGGTTCGAAGCCAGGTACTCTATCCAGCTGAGCTAAGGGCGCGTGGAACGCGACTATACGCGATTTGCCTGATTTTTTCCTCTCTACTAATCGTCCTCTCGGACGATCGCCCTGAGAGATGGGCTCGACTGGCCTTAGGGCCATTCTCGGGGGTGCGACTATACGCGATTTTCTGCTTTTTTTCTTCCTTTTAGTCGTCTCCCTGCCCGGTTCGCAGTAGCAGCTTCTTGAACACAATGGCGTTGTGATCCTGCTCGTCGCGTTCGGGCTCTTCGGCCAGTTGCAGGTTCGGGAAGCGGCTGAACAACTCGGTCATGGTCAGGTACAGCTGCCGTTTGGCAAGGGCCGCGCCGATGCAATACCGAGGGCCGTAGCCAAACAGAATGTCCGGGTCGAACTGGCGGCTTACGTCGAATACTTCCGGGTTCTCGAAGGCTTCCGGGTCGTGGTAGCGCAGGTGCGGCATGAGCAATACCATTTGCCCCTTGCGTACCTGGTGGCCAAGAATGTCCATATCGCTTGGCGCGTAACGCGCGAAGCCCATTTTACCGGCTGCCGCCCAACGGTGAATTTCGTGAAAAGCATTGGCAAATGACTCTGGTGTTTCCAGTGCCACCGGAATCTGCTCTTTGTGTTTCAGCAGGCAGTACACCGACCATTGCTGGGCCACCAGCGTGGTGTCGGCACCGGCGCCAATCAAGGCGAGAATCAGGGTGATGATGTCGCCTTCCTCAAAACCGTCGGTGGTCGCCTCAACACGAAGCAGGGTGGACAGAAAATCGTCCTGCTCGGGTGCAAGCCGGCGCTCGGCGATAACTTCTTTAATGATGTCAATCGCTCGGTTGCAGTCCTGGCGGGCCGCTTCGCGGCGCTCTTCAGAGATGGTCGGGTTCCAGGTTTCAGTGAATGACAGCACCACTTTTTTGAAATCCGGCCAGTATTTTTCCGGCACGCCAACCATACGGGTTATCGAAATGAATGGTATGTGCTGGGCCACTTCGCTGAGGTAGTCGAAGGTCTCGGGCTTGCCGAGCTCATCAAACAAGCGCTTCACGTCGGGTTCAATTTTGCGCTGAATATTGTCAACCACATTGCGCGAAAAAGCCGGTGACACCACTTTGCGGATCAACCGGTGGTGGTCGTGATCAGCCAACAGGCTGTGCCCGATCATCGCGCGCTCGAAGTTGCTCCACTGGTCTTCCGGCGGGCGGGGCGGGGCGAATTCCCAGTCATAGAAATCGGAAGATAGGGGTTCGTTCTTCCAGTAATTCATAATGTCGGGTAGCTGGGTCATCATCCAGGCTTGCCAGGGCTCATACCAAACCAGCCGGCCTCTGTGCAGCAGTGCCAGGCATTGGCTGGCCGGGTTATCCAGGTATTCGGGTGAATGGGGGTTAAATACCGCCTCGATGGGAGGCCGTGGTTCGGCTATCTGGTTCAAAAAAGTATCCTCGAGAGCACTGGATTACAGTTGCGTCAGTTGCCGCCATGTTGCTTGAAGAAAAATATACCGGGGTGTAAGTTTAGCCTCAAGTTACCTATAAGTTAGCGATGGGAGCACCGCCGTGACGGTTGTTCAGATAAGCCGCCGGGAGCGGAAAAAGCTTGAGTTGCGCGACCGCATTTGCGACGAAACCGCACGCCTGGTGGCCAGGCACGGTGTGGAAGGTACAACAATTGACGCCATCTGCGACTGCGCTGATATCGCCAAGAAAACCTTTTATAACTACTACAGCTCCAAGCACGATTTGCTGATTGATATTTGCCAGTCCCGCCTGCTGAACCGCACCGAGCAGATGGTCAGCGCGGCACTGACGCGCACCAGTCGACTGGATGAAGGCATCGATATCGTCCTGTCTGAAATCGCCGCCAATAACCGGCGCGCTGGCAAGCTGGAGAAACAATTGATCGACTACCTGGTGGCCAATATGGGCATCAACCGCAATCAGGGCGCCGACCAGCTCAGCTTTATGAACCGCTGCTTTCTGCGTTTTTTTTCCAGCGCAGACGAGCAAATCCGGCCTGGTCTCAGCGCGGCGTTTTGCGCCGAAATGACGGTGGGAATGGTCAACACCGCCACCTTGAACTGGTTGCACAATGACGACTACAAGCTGGATCTGCGCCTGCAGGAACTGGCGGAATACATTAAGCACAGCATGCTCGTCAGTGCGAGCACCACAACACAGTAAACAACAAGACAGGAGCGTAATATGACCGTTCGCTATGACAAACCCATTCCCTACGGCTGGTATGCGGTTGAGTATTGTGACCAGCTGGCGGTTGGTGAGGTTAAACCACTTAAGTACTTTGGCAAGGACCTGGTGCTGTTTCGCACCGAAAGCGGTGAAGCGGCGCTGCTGGATGCCTTCTGCCCACACCTGGGCGCTCACCTGGGGCACGGCGGCACTGTCAAAGGCGACAGCATCAGCTGCCCGTTTCATGCCTGGCAGTTCAATGGCCAGGGCAGTTGCACGGAAATTCCGTATGCCAATCGCATGCCGCCGAAACTGGATGCGGCAAACGCCATTCGCAGTTACCCCATTTGCGAGCGCAACCAGGTGATCTGGGCCTGGTATCACCCGCTGCAGGCCGAGCCGAAGTGGGAAGTGGAATACGTGCCCGAGCTGGATTCTGAAGACTGGACCGCAATCGACAAATACGACTGGACGATCAACACCATTCCGCAGGAAACCGGGGAAAACGCAGCCGACATCGCCCACTTTGTGACCGTGCACGGCGCGCTGAAGATGCCCGACGGCAAGGTAAGCCTGGAGGGCCACACCCGCCTCACGCTGATGGAAAGCAATACCCAGAGTATGGATGAGTCAGGCCAGGTTGATCGTAACGACGCCGTGGGCGAGCAGGCCAGGCTGGAATCCTGGAATTACGGGCCAGGCTTTACCCTGCAGCGTTTTTCACGCATGTTCGACATTGTTATGATGGGCACGGTAACTCCCATTGATCATGAGAACCTGGTGTTGCGCTTCAACTTCACCCTGCCAAAGAAACAGACTGATACCCACAAACTGTACGCCCATGGTTTTCGCGATGAGGTAGTGCACCAGGTAGAGCAGGATATGCCGATCTGGAACAACAAGCAGTATCTCGACGATCCTATATTGTGTGATGGCGATGGCCCGATCGCCAAGTATCGAAAGTGGTTCCAGCAGTTTTATGTCGACGACTCCGAGCCCGCTCAGAAACTGAAAATCGCCTAGGGAACATTTCGCAAGCCGCCACGGAACCAAGGTCATGTCAGAACCAAAGCAGGCAATCCAAATGGTTAGCCTCAGCCCCTTACCCGAGCCGATGCTGCAGGCGCTCGCAAGCATCGCACCAATACGCGTGGGCGATGGTTCAGCTGAGGCTTTACAGGGCGCGAACATACTGATTAGCACGGCCATCAACCCGGTTTCAGCGGAGATGATCGCTTCGTTTCCGGACGGGCTGGGCCTGATTGCCAATATCGGTGTGGGCACTGACAATATTGACCTTAACGCCGCCGCGGCCAGCGGTATTCAGGTCAGCAACACCCCGGTGGTGGGCGAAGACACCGCCGATTTGACCTTTGCTCTGCTGTTGGCCGCCTGCCGGCGCTTGTCGCATTGTGAAAGCTTGCTGCGCGCCGGCAAATTTAGCGAAGGCCAGAACGCAGTCGGCACGCGGGTGCACGGAAAAACGCTGGGTATTGTCGGCTTTGGGTCCATTGGCCAGGCGGTAGCACGACGTGCCACCGGTTTCTCAATGCAGGTCTTGTACCACGGCCCCAACCGAAAAGCGCAGGCCGAGCAGGAAACCGGTGCGAGCTATCGAGAAAACCTGACGGAGCTGCTGAGCGATGCGGATATTGTGTCGCTGAACTGTCCCTTAACCCCGGCCACAAAACACCTGTTGAACAAGGAAACACTGGCGCAGATGAAGCCGGGTGCGATATTGATCAATACCGGCCGCGGCGCGCTGGTTAACGAAAGTGATCTGGTCCAGGCTCTGGCTGCAGGCCAGTTGGGTGGGGCCGGGCTGGATGTATTCGAATTTGAGCCGGAAGTCACCGCCGAGCTGCTGGAATTCGACAATGTCACTCTGCTGCCGCACATCGGCAGCGCCACCGGCGAATGCCGGCAGGATATGTTCCTGTGCCTGATGGCCAATATTCGCGCCTATCTCGATGAGGGCAGTGCGGTAAATCGCTGTCGCTGAGACCCTACAGCCAGCCACCGTCAGTCGGAAAATCCCCCGGCAAGGTACGAGCGGACAGCAACTGGTCCGGTTTAGCATGGTCTGATTGCCTGTTTTTTGTACAATTCCGCTGCACTTCCCGGCAGTGCTTAAGGTTTAATAACACAGGAACGACCGTGTGACTTCTACTCCAGAGGCCCTATTAAGGCCACTATTGGTTTGCATAATCGCAATTATGCTAAGCGCTTGCCCGTTTCAGGATGTCAGCAAAATTCAGGGCACCAAATTCGCTGAAGGGCGCTTGCCGGGCTCGGCTGGTTCCGCCCGTGTGCAGGACTACCTGATCCAACGCTTACAGGA
>JAUIHW010000006.1 GCA_030431775.1 Gammaproteobacteria bacterium | reverse complement strand
CAGTATTTTTTAACCGTTGCGGCATCGTTAGCAGAGTTGCCTGTGAAATCAGCGATCAAACTGTTGCACAAGGCGTCCATTTCACCCGGTGCCATGACTGGTGCGGAGTTGAAGCGCTCGGTTTTCAACTCCGGTTTCTGCCCCGGTTGGTAGTCAATCTGCTTAATGGCCATGGAAGGTGCCGTGCCCTCCATGGCCCGCACGGTATTCCAGAACCGTGACGACCCGGCTGTGTCGACCACCAGATGAATGCGATCATTCCGCCCCCGGTTGACCACATTGTGATAACGCCAGGAATCAAAAATCCAGCAGTCGCCGGGCGGCATGTGCAAGGCATTGCCGTCACAGTAAAAAGTCACTTCAGGTTCGGTAATAATAGGCACGTGAATACGTACCCGGGTATACCAGTGATAATTGAAATCCACATGGCGGGTTACTTCTGCGCCGGCATCCAGTTTCATAAGGCGGGAACGGCCGATGACCTCGCCAAAAGAGGCCAACACCTGATGCAGGTATTCGCACTGTTCCAGTGCCGGTGTTGGCTGCATACAACCAACAAAGTCATTGTTTGCGCCGCCGTCGTGCGACACCAATGGCAATGCTGAATTTCCGGCCAGCCCTGATGGGTGGGGCAGCCAGAGCTCTTCGTCGAGAGCATCGACCTCCGCACGCAGGCGAGTTGCGTCAAAGCGATAAGGCAGTTGAACGAATGCTTGATTGAGCTGCATGGTGCTGTCAGGAGTTGTCAGACGAACTATGGACGTGGTTTTTACCGATACTATCCCATCATACCAATAGCCAAGCCCTCACCGCCATTGGTGGCTATTTAGCCATAGGTTTCACGGATTGAATTCCGCTAGAATGTGGCTCATTAACCTAAACTGTTGAGAGTTTTATGAAAGCTATACAGCGTGCGCAGGGTGACCAACGGGAGTGGCAGCTCAGAGTGGACCTGGCGGCCTGCTTTCGTCTGGCCGTGCATTTTGACTGGCACGAGTCGGTTGGCAATCACTTCAGTGTGGCGGTATCTGATGACGGCAAGCAATTTCTGATGAACCCGAAGTGGCGGCATTTTTCGCGCATTCGGGCGAGCGATCTTCTGCTGCTGGATGTGGACGACCAGGCGTCTTTGGAAGGTCCGAATGCCCCGGACCCAACCGCGTGGTGTATTCACTCTCATCTGCACCGCAGCTTGCCGGAGGCGAAGGTTCTGTTGCATTGCCATCCGCCCTACACAACTGCGCTGGCGACACTGAAAGATCCCAGCCTGAAAGCCATTGATCAGAATACCGCACGTTTTCATAACCGCCTGATCATTGACTCCGAGTTTGGCGGCATGGCTGATAACGATGAGGAAGGACACCGGCTGGCCAAGCTGTTTAGCCAGTGTAGATCAATGATTATGGGTAATCACGGAGTGACCACGGCGGCAGCGACCGTTGCCGAAGCCTTTGAAGACCTGTATTTCCTGGAGCGAGCCAGCAAGACGCTGATGTTGGCATATGCCAGTGGCCAGCCACTGAATATACTCAGCGATGATGTCGCTGAGAAAACAGCGCGGGCCTGGGAGGAGCTGGCGGAATCCGCGTTCGATCACTTCGCTCAATTAAAAATGATGCTGGATGAACAGGGCGCGGACTATGCCAGCTAATGGCGGCGCGTTGGGCCTTAGTTATGTCTATGCGAGCGCCTCAGACAACGCCTTGAGACACAAGGCGATATTGGCGCGGTTGGCACTGTAACCCATCAGGCCGATACGCCAGGCCTTGCCGGCGAACTCACCCAGGCCGGCGCCGATTTCCAGGTTGTACTCATTGAGCAGCGTGCTGCGCACTTGCGCATCGTCGACGCCGTCGGGAATGTAGACGGTATTAAGCTGCGGTAGGCGGCTGCTTTCTTCGACGACAAATTGCAGGCCCATGGCCTCGAGCCCGGCACGGAGCTCAAGATGGCGCTCAGTATGGCGTTGCCAGGCATTCTCAAGGCCTTCTTCGCAGAGCAGGCGCAATGCTTCGTGCAGACCATACAGCGCATTGACCGGGGCGGTGTGGTGGTAGCTTCGTTTACCATCGCCGGCCCAGTAAGCCATCAGCAGCGTTTGGTCTAGAAACCAGCTTTGTACCTTACTGGTACGGCTTTGAATTTTGTCCACGGCGGCGGCACTGAAGGATACCGGAGACAAGCCGGGCACGCAGGACAGGCATTTCTGGCTGCCGGAATACAGCGCATCAATGCCCCAGTCATCAACCAGTAACTCGATACCGCCGAGAGATGTCACGGTATCTACAATGCTCAGGCAATTGTGCTGCTTGGCCAGGGCGCACAGGGTTTTGGCGTCCGAGCGTGCTCCGGTGGAGGTTTCGGCGTGCACGAAAGCGACGATTCGAACATTCGGGTTCTGTTTTAGTGCATCCTCGACTTTTTGCGGATCGACGGCCTTACCCCAGTCATCGTTCACCACGACAGCGTTGCCGCCACAACGTTCCACATTCTCCAGCATGCGCGTGCCGAAAACCCCATTAACACACACCAGCACAGTGTCGCCCGGTTCCACCAGGTTGCTGAAACAGGCTTCCATGCCAGCCGAGCCTGGAGCAGATATGGCGCTGGTCATGGCGTTGTCCGTACGAAGTACCTGCTGCAGCATGCTCTTTAGTTCATCCATCATCTGGATGAATAAGGGGTCAAGGTGACCAATGGTGGGTTTGGCCAATGCCTGTAGCACTGACGGATACACATCTGACGGGCCAGGGCCCATCAGAGTACGGCGGGGTGGATTAAACGGTGCAGGAACAGCGAAATTGGCAGACATTAGGACCTCGGGCGTAAAAAAGCCCAGCATTATAGCGCAAGCACCACCCGGAGTTATGCCCGTGTCGGGTTCGTCGTGTGCTTACGCAGGCTCTGCGGTGCGCATCCATAGGCGCGCTTGAAGGCTCGCGAGAACGCTGACTGACTGTTAAAGCCGCAGCGCACACTGATCTCCTGGAGCTCCTGGAGTGAGTCGCGCAGCAGCTTGTGCGCCACCTGCAGCCGTATACGGCGGTAGTAGGCCGCGGGCGTTTCCTTAAGGTGGCGGCGGAATAACAGTTCCAGGGTTTTGCGCGAGATCTTTAGCCGCCGGCAGATCGCATCGATACCGATTGGCTCTTCAATATGCTTTTCCATTAACCTCGCTGCAGCCGCCACCCGCGGTTCCAGTGACTCCAGGCGACCAAACGACAGGTTTGGTTGGGCATCAGTAGCCGAGTGTGCCTCGTCGTAAATGAATACGCTGGCCACATCAATGGCCAGCGAGGCGTGTTGGGTCTGGCGGATAAAGTGCAGCATCATATCCAGAGCCGGTGACGCGCCACCCGCGGTCCAGATTCTGCCGTCTATGACGTAGCGGTCGGGCCGCAGATCAATCGTCGGAAATGCATTGTGCAGCTCTTCGCGTTCTTCCCAGTGCGTCGTGATGGCGCGCTGGCTGACCAGCCCGGCGCGGGCCAACAGCCAACTGCCGGATTCAACGCCGGCCACGACCGGGAAGCCTTGTACCGCGTGGTTCAGTTTTTGCAGCACCGACCGGCTGGCGTGTTGCAATGGATTGAATGCTGCGACTATCAGAAGCAGGTCGCCTCTTTCCTTGCCGGACAATGCTGCATCGACGCTGATACTGATACCGCAGGTCAACTCAACCGGCTCGCCATCTGGGGATAACAGTTGCCAGTCGAACACTGGTTCAGCGGCCAAACGATTGGCCGCTCGTAACGGGTCAAGTACGGCTGCAAAGCTGAGGAGAGATGCCTGCGGCATCAGCAGAATAGAGATCTTCACGTTTGCACAAAATACGATAAATGCAAAAAATAGCACGAAATATGTCAATCGTGACTGTAGCGAACTGGCACACTCTGCGCAAGCCAATGCGGAGAAAACAGATGCCACTACAGATGAATCGCAAGGTGTTTATCACCTGCGCGGTCACCGGTTCCGGCGGAACCCAGGACCGTAATCCCAATGTACCTCGCTCACCAGAGCAAATTGCAAACAGCGCCATAGCCGCGGCGAAAGCCGGTGCTGCCATTGTGCATTGTCATGTGCGGGACCCGGAGAGTGGGGCGCCAGCTCGGGCGCCCAGCCTCTATCGTGAGGTGGTGGATCGGATTCGCGACGCAGAGGTTGATGTGGTGATCAACTTGACCGCCGGCATGGGTGGTGATTTGACCTTTGGTCCGCCCTCCCAGCCATTGCCCCTTGTGGAAGGCACCGACATGGTCAGTGCGGAAGAACGTATGGAGCATGTCGCCGAATGTCTCCCGGAAATCTGTACTCTGGATTGCGGCACAATGAACTTCGCCGAAGCCGACTACGTAATGACCAACACGCCCGGCATGCTGGAGGCAATGGGGCGCATGATGACCGAGTTTGGCGTGCAACCGGAAATCGAGGCTTTTGATACCGGCCATCTTTGGCTGGCAAAGCAGTTGGTCACTGACGGAGTGCTGAAAAGTCCCGCGCTGGTGCAACTGTGTATGGGCGTACCCTGGGGAGCGCCGGACGATCTGAATACCTTCATGGCCATGGTGAATAATGTGCCGGCAGACTGGAACTGGTCGGCGTTTTCGCTCGGCCGCAACGAGTTGCCCTACGTTGCCGCCGCGATTCTGGCCGGTGGCAACGTCAGGGTCGGGCTGGAAGATAACCTGTGGCTGGGCAAAGGTGTGCCAGCTACCAATGAGGCGCTGGTGGAGCGCGCCGTCACCATCATTGAAACTATGGGGGCCGAGATCATGGGCCCGCAAGCAGTCCGCGAGAGATTGCAACTCACCAAGCGGGCACCGCGATGACCCGTTGCTTGGCCGCTGTTGTCGGTGGCGGTGTCATCGGCGGCGGTTGGGCGGCACGTTTTCTGTTGCATGGCTGGGATGTCAATGTGGTCGATCCGGACCCGGCGGCCGAACGCAAGCTCAATGAAGTGCTGACCAATGCGCGCCGCTCCACACCCGGCTTGTACGAGCACGAGCTGCCCGCTGAAGGCAAGCTTCGTTTTTGCAGCGAACTGCGTGATGCCGTAGCAGGTGCAAACTGGATTCAGGAAAGCGCACCTGAACGACTGGACCTGAAACAGCGCCTGCTCGCCGACATACAGCTGCACAGTGATGAAGACGCAGTGATTGGTTCCTCGACTTCCGGTTTCAAACCGTCTGAGTTGAACCAGCAGCTGAAACGCCCACAACAGCTGCTGGTAGCCCACCCATTTAATCCCGTTTACCTGTTGCCGTTGGTGGAGCTGGTTGGTGACTCTTCGACCGTTGCCCGGGCCAGCGAACACCTGCGCGGGGTAGGCATGTTCCCGTTGCATGTCAGACAGGAGATTGACGCACACATTGCCGATCGGCTGCTCGAGGCCGTGTGGCGTGAGGGCTTGTGGATGATTAACGATGGCATCGCGACTACTGAGGAAATTGACGACGCAATCCGGTACGGCTTCGGCTTGCGCTGGGCGCAAATGGGAATGTTTGAGACCTATCGCGTAGCCGGCGGCGAGCAGGGCATGGCGCATTTTATTGCCCAGTTCGGCCCGGCGCTAAAATGGCCCTGGACCAAGTTAATGGATGTGCCTGAGCTTAACGATTCGCTGATTGACGCGATCGCAACGCAATCCGACCAGCAGTCGGGGCAATACAGCATTCGCGAACTGGAACGGCTGCGCGACGATAATCTGGTCAGCATCCTGCGCGCCCTGAAGCCTCGCGATTGGGCAGCCGGGCAGCTGCTGAACCGGTTTGATCACCGCTTGGCCGCTGAATTGAAGCCAGCGGCTGATGGGCCATTGATCTCGGTGCGCCGGGTGATACCGATTGATTGGACGGACTACAACGGACATATGAATGAAAGTCGGTATGGACAGGTGTTTTCCGACGCGGCCGATGCGGTGATGGCGGCCGTAGGCGCTGACCTGGATTATGTCGCAGGCGGCAATAGTTATTTCACGGTAGAAAACCGCATCCGTTATATCGAAGAAACCTGCGCTGGTGACAGTATTGTAGTCCGCAGCCAGGTGCTGCTCGGGCAGGGCAAAAAACTGCGTTTGCTGCATGAAATGTGTCACGCCGACGGCCGGCTGCTCTGTACTGACGAGCAGATGTTGATTCACGTTAATCTGGAAACCCGCCGGTCATCAGAGCCCACGCCAGAAGTGTTAGCGGCCGTCGAGCAACTGGCTGCCGCCCATAACGGTCTCCCGGTTCCGGATTATGTTGGAGGATAAACATGCATTTTGAATTGACTGAAGAACAGCAGATGATCGTCGACACAACACGGCGATTTGTCGAGCAGGAACTGTACCCGCATGAAGCAGAAATCGAGCGGACCGGAGTGCTCGACCACGAGCTGATGCGAGAGCTGCAAGGCAAAGCGATTGCAGCCGGCTTGTATGCCGCGAATATTCCTGAGGAATTTGGTGGTGCCGGCCTGGATACGCTGACCTGGCTGTTGTACGAGCGTGAACTGGGTCGTGCCAACTACGCTCTGCACTGGACCTGTGTTGCCCGGCCTTCCAATATTCTCTGTGCCGGCACGCCTGAGCAACGGGAAAAGTACCTGGCACGTTGCGTGCGTGGCGAAACCTGGGACTGCCTGGCCATGACTGAGCCTGGCGCCGGGTCAGACTTGCGCGGCATGGTAGCCACGGCTAAGCCTGATGGAGGTGACTGGGTTCTGAATGGCACCAAGCATTTTATCTCGCATGCCGACATCGCCGATTTCAGCATCTGCTTTATGGCCACTGGTGAGGAACAGACGCCACGCGGGCCGAAAAAGCTGATCACCGCATTTTTTGTTGACAAAGGCACCCCTGGCTTTAGCGTTCGAGACGGCTACAACAATGTGTCTCACCGCGGCTATACCAATGCGATTCTGGAGTTTGACAACTGCCGGATACCGTCAGAAAACATATTGGGTGAGGTGCATAAAGGCTTTGAAGTGGCCAACGATTGGTTGGGCGCGACCCGTCTTCAGGTTGCCGCCACCTGCATCGGTCGTGCGGAGCGGGCTATGGAGCACTCCGTGTCCTGGGCGGCTGAGCGTGAGCAGTTCGGCCAGAAAATTGGCAAGTTTCAGGGTGTGAGCTTCAAGCTTGCGGATATGGCGACCGAAATTAAAGCCGCGCAGTTACTGACTTTGGAAGCCGGTTGGAAGTTTGATCAAGGTACCTGTACCGATTCCGATATGGCCATGGCCAAACTCAAAGCAAGCGAAATGCTGGCCTACGTTGCTGATGAAGCGATCCAGATTCATGGCGGAATGGGCCTGATGGATGAGTTGCCGCTGGAGCGAATCTGGCGGGATGCGAGGATTGAACGAATCTGGGAGGGGACTTCTGAGATTCAACGCCATATTATTTCCAGGGCACTGTTGCGGCCCTTAGGCGCCTGACCAACATGGGCGGTAAGCTGTCTCGCCTTCTGCGGCCACAAAGCATCGCGGTGTTCGGTGGTGGCTGGGCGGCCAATGTGGTTAAACAGCTGCAAAAGGCCGGTTATTCCGGGCAGCTTTGGCCGGTTAATCCAAACCGTGACCGACTGTGTGGCCTGCCCTGTTACCAGCACGTTGATGACCTTCCGGCAGCACCCGACGCCAGTTTTGTTGGGGTTAATCGTGAGCTTACGATAGATCTTGTCGGTCGCCTGGCGGCCAAGGGAGCGGGCGGTGCGGTTTGTTTTGCGTCCGGCTTTCTGGAAAGTGAAGCGGAAGACAGCCGTGGAGCCGAATTGCAGCAACAACTTTTGAAAGCCGCGGGTGATATGCCCATTCTGGGTCCAAACTGCTATGGGCTGATTAACTATCTTGATACTGTGCCGCTGTGGCCTGACGAGCACGGTGGGCGTACCGTAGAACGTGGTGTTGCCATTATTGCCCAGTCGTCCAATATTGCTCTGAACCTGACCATGCAGCAACGCGGGCTGCCGATTGCCTACCTGCTGACTGCCGGCAATCAGGCGCAAACCGATGTCGCAACCATTGCAGCGGCGGTGCTGGACGATGAGCGGGTCACTGCAGTCGGCTTTTATCTTGAAGGTTTCGGTGATGTTGCGTCCTTCCAAGCGTTGGCGGCGCACGCGCGTGGGCTCGGTAAATCGCTGGTGGCGCTGAAGTCGGGTAAATCGATGGCAGCGCGTATAGCGAATGTTAGCCACACGGCATCATTAGCTGGCAGCGAGGCGGCCAGTAGTGCGCTACTGCAGCGCTTGGGTATAGTGGAAGTACACAGCCTTGATGTACTGCTGGATACGCTGAATATTCTGCATCATTATGGTCCTCTGGAGAACAGCAGTATCAACTCGGTAAGCTGTTCCGGAGGGGAAGCGGCATTGATGGCCGACACTGGGGATGCTCTGGAATTGCAATACAAGCCATTTTCCGAGGCAGTACGAACGGAACTCAGTGACTGCCTGGGGCCGCTGGTTGCCATTGCCAATCCACTTGATTATCACACCTATATTTGGGGTGATGTTGCAACCATGGCGCGCTGTTTTAGCGCAGTGACCGGTACTCCAGCTGCGATGACCGTATTCGTGCTGGATGTGCCACGGAGCGATCTCTGTGATCCGGCCGCCTGGGAGTGTGCCATCGAAGCCATTTCACAAGCCAGCCAGCAGGCAAACGGTGCGGTTGCTGTGGCGTCCAGTATAGCTGACTGTATGCCGGAGTCACTTGCGCAGAAAATCATAGAGGCAGGGTGTGTTCCATTGTCGGGTATAGATATTGGCCTGCGGGCAATCGCGGCGGCTGCAAGGGCGGGTGAGTTAGCAGCCAGCGAATTGCGAGCCGGGCTGCTAGTTGCAAGGCCGCGACGCGAGCAGCAGAAAGTCGAGACGACTCTGTTGTCTGAGTTTGCTGCGAAGCAGGCACTGACCCGCTTCGGTGTGAGCACGCCTGGCGCGCAGTTTTTTGATAATCACGAAGCATTGTTGCTCAGCGTGGATACTCTGCAATACCCTTGTGTTTTGAAAGCCCAAGGCTTGGCGCACAAGAGCGAACAGGGTGCGGTGCTGCTCAATCTGCAGTCGGCCGATGAGCTAAGGACGGCAGCGCTTGATTTGCATGAGCGTCTGCAAGGGGAGTATCAGGGCCTGCTGGTTGAAACTATGGTGGATGATTCGCTTGTGGAACTGCTCGTGGGCATCACCCGGGATGCAAGCGGTCTGCTGGTTCTGACGATCGCTGCCGGGGGAATCAGCACCGAACTGATGAGCGACAGTTCAACCCAACTGCTTCCCACATCCGCGCCAGCCATCCTCACTGCCTTACGACAACTGCGGTGCTATCCCTTACTGGAGGGCTATCGGGCAAAGCCCGCTGCCAACCTGGAGAGCGTGGTGAATGCTGTGCTGGCCATCGCAGCCTGCGCCGAAGCTCAGGCCGATAAATTACTGGAATTGGAAGTTAACCCCCTGGTCTGTGGCCAGGAAGCTGCGGTAGCCGTCGATGCTATTCTGCGCTTGGAAAACTGATTGTTGTAAATACTGAACGGAGAAATGTATGTCGGAAAACGTGCTTAAAACCCGCAAAGACGGGCATGTTCTGGAAGTGACCCTGGACCGCCCAAAAGCCAATGCTGTCGATCTGATCACCAGCCGTGCCATGGGCGAGGTGTTTAGGGATTTCAGGGACAATCCGGATCTGCGAGTCGCCATTCTGACGGCTGCCGGTGAAAAATTCTTCTGCCCGGGTTGGGATTTAAAAGCCGCGGCGGATGGCGATGAAGTGGACGGCGATTATGGCGTGGGTGGCTTTGGCGGAATGCAGGAATTGCCACGTCTCAATAAGCCAATAATCTGTGCAGTAAATGGTATTTGTTGTGGAGGCGGGCTGGAAATCGCGCTGTCAACCGACATCATTCTCGCCGCCGAGCATGCCACCTTTGCCCTGCCGGAGATCCGCTCGGGCACGGTCGCCGATGCGGCTTCCATCAAGCTGCCAAAACGTATTCCCTATCACATTGCGATGGAATTACTGTTGACCGGTCGTTGGTTGGACGCTGAGGAGGCGCACCGATGGGGCTTTGTTAACGAGATTCTAGCGGCGGACAAATTAATGGATCGGGCGCGAGAGCTGGCGCAACTGATCGCTTCGGGACCACCTCTGGTCATGGCGGCCATAAAAGAAGTGGTGCGCGATGCTGAAGACTCCAAGTTTCAGGATGCGCTCAACCGTATCACGGGTAGGCAGCTGGAAACCGTCGACACTCTCTATGGCAGTGAAGATATGTTAGAAGGCTTCAATGCCTTTGCTGAAAAGCGCGACCCAGTGTGGAAGGGCAGATAAGCCCAGAGCCGTGTAGAATAGGCCGACGGACATTGCTGATCAGGCCCTGTCATGGCTGATGCGTACAAGAATTCAATTGTTTTGGTGGCAATCTATGTGTGTATTGGCGAGCGGATTCTGTGGATTCGGCGCGGTATTGCTCCGCAGGTAGGTAAGTGGGCTATTCCCGGGGGCTATATGGAGCAGGGGGAAACCCCTGAACAGGCGGCCTGTCGCGAGTTGCTGGAAGAAACCTGTATTCGCGTCGAGCCCGATGATCTGACCTTGGTCAGCGTTAGCACCTTATTGCACATGGCACAGACCCACCTGGTTTTTCGGTGCCATCTGGACTCGCAACCAGAATCACAGACCACTGAGGAGGCTCTTGAATTAGGTTGGTTTGCCGAATCGGAGCTGGTCTGGGATGACGTCGCCTTCCCCAGCGTGGAGCCGCAGGTTCGGCAGGTGTATTCCTGGCTTGCCAGCGGGCGCTATGGAATTCGTATCGGCTTCGTCAATGAAAAGGGCAGCCATTATAAGCATTACGAACTGGCGAGAACACCATCCTGACCGTGTGCCAGCATCCAGTCGCGCACAGTTTCTGCCTGCGCTGTTAAGGGCAGATTGGCAGGGGCAATCAGGTAGAAGCCATAGTCAGTGACCACGGTCTGCTGGCAAGCTGGTACCAGTTGGCCGTTGGCGAGCAAGCGCTCCACGATGTAATGCCAGCCCAGGGCGATACCCTGGCCTTCGATCGCTGTTTGAAGCACGGTGGTGTAGTCATTCAACTGCAGGTCCCGTGGAGAGAGGTGCACGGTCAAGCCCAGATGAGAAAACCATTTATGCCAGTCCATTCGGGTTCGATGTGGCTCGTCCAGATGAATAAGCGTATGTTGCTGCAGCTCGGATGGGTCCTCCAACACACGCCCGTTGAGATAAGCGGGGCTGCATACTGCCAGCACCTTCTCATCGAACATCCGCCAACTGCGCATGTCTGGCCAGTCGCCTCTGCCATGGCGAATTGCCAGCGCGATTCCGGCCTTGTAAAGGTCTATATCGTAGGCTGTTGTTTGGAAGCGCAGGTCTACCTCCGAGTGTAGGGCTTTAAATTGTGCCACTCGAGGTAGAAGCCAGTGTGTTGCAAAAGCAGTCGAAGTTGACAGCGTAACTCGACGATCATTGGCCACATGATTGCGCAGCGCCTGTACCGAGCGCTCGATATGATCCAGGCCCAGGTGCACATCTTGCGCAAATTTCTCACCTGCAGCTGTCAGTATTAATTTACGCTGCTGGCGCTCAAATAGTGCTACACCAAGTTGGCCTTCCAGTAATTTAACCGCATGACTGACGGCGGGTTGACTGCGGGCGAGTTGTTCGGCCGCAGCAGTGAAATTAAGGTGCTCGGCGGCACAAAGAAAGGCTCTCAGCGCACTTAGCGACGGTAGATTGTCCATAAAGAAAATTTATAGTTAGATGAATTTTGTTGTAGTTTACTGCGCAATTAAGCTAGCTTAAAGTGTTGTCAGCAGGCTAGATAGCCGATCGTTGTAATGTAATAACCCATAAGAAAGATTTAGCTCTAGATGAAGCAGGATACAGCTGCGGTTCAAGCAATGCGGCGGCGAAAATCGTCTCGTAACCGCCACGCCCAACGCAGTGCAGTAGTTTCCGCACCCTACGTGCAGCGCAAAATTCCGTATTTTGATTTTTTGGGCGAAGAAGGGCTGCAAAAAATTGAGGATCACGCCGACTGGCTGATGCAGGAAATTGGGGTGGAATTTCGCGACGACCCGCACGCTCTTGATATTTGGCGTGAGGCGGGCGCGGATGTGGACGGTGTGCGAGTGCGATTGCCACGCGGTATGGCACGGGAGTTGTGTAAAACGATTCCAGTGGAGTTTACCCAGCATGCTCGAAACCCGGCCCGCAACGTTATTATCGGTGGGCGTAACGCGGTGTTTGCCCCCGCTTATGGCGCGCCTTTTGTGCGCTGTCTGGATAAAGGCCGTCGCTATGGCACACTCGACGATCTTACCAATCTGGTCAAGCTTACATATATGTCGCCCTGGTTGCATCACAGCGGCGGAATTCCGGTGGAGCCTTGCGACATTGCGGTGAACAAACGCCATCTGGACATCCAGTATGCCCACATACGCTATTCGGACAAACCCTATCTGGGAATGATTACAGCCAAAGATCGAGCTGAAGATTCCGTCTCGATGGCACGGATTCTGTTCGGTCGTGAGTTCATGGAACAGAACTGCTGCATCATGGGCAATGTCAATGCTAATTCACCGCTGATGTTTGACAAGGTCGCCTCGGAGGCGATACAGGTGTACTGCGGTGCCAAGCAGGCAATCATCGTTGCGCCTTTTATCCTCGGTGGGGCAATGGGGCCGGTCACTACAGCGGCTGCTTTGTCACAGGCGCTGGCCGAGGGCATGGCGGCTGGTGCTTTCTCGCAACTGGTGCGCCAAGGCGCGCCATTTGTGCTGGGGAATTTTCTGTCATCGATGAGCCTGAAATCCGGGGCGCCGACCTTTGGTATGCCAGAGCCGGTGATGTCAAACTATGTGGTTGGGCAGTTGGCGCGCCGCCTCGGAGTTCCACTGCGCTGTGGTGGTTCTCTGACTGCGGCCAAAATCTGTGACGCGCAGGCCGCAGCCGAAAGCGCCGACAGTATGCACTCGACCGCACTGGGTGGTGCAAACTATGTGTTGCATGCGGCCGGTTGGCTGGAAGGCGGACTGACCATGGATTATGAAAAATTTATTCTCGATGTTGATCGCCTGGGGGCCTATCAGTGTCTTCTGCAGGGCATGGCGGTGGACGATAATGGCTTGGCCGCAGATGCGTATGGGGAAGTTGAGCCTGGCAGCCACTTTCTCGGCTGTGAGCACACCCTACGCAACTATGAGACAGCATTCTACGATGCCAAACTGTCTGATTCGGAAAGCTTCGAGCAATGGGAAGATAAAGGTTCCCTGGATGCCGCACAACGGGCCAATCAACGTTGGAAGGCCATGTTAGAAACATACCAGGCACCTGCCTTAGACGAGGCAAAAAACGAGGAATTGCAGTCCTTTGTCGCCAAGGTCAAAGCAGCTGATGATGATCGCTGGTACTAACAACTGGCGACTTTTAGTTAATCCGAATAGCCGGCGCGGATCGATTTGGAACTAGATAGGTAACTGGGAGGAAGTAGTGGAAACTCACGCAAAAGTAGTGGTTATCGGCGGCGGAGTCGTCGGTTGCTCAATCCTGTTTCATCTGGCGAAATTCGGCTGGAAAGATGTGCTATTGCTAGAGCGCTCGGAACTGACCTCAGGCTCATCGTGGCATGCCGCCGGGCAGATCCATACTATCAGCTCAGACCCCAACATTTCCAAGCTGCAAGGCTATACCATCAAGTTGTACGACGAGTTGGAAGAGCTCTCCGGGCAGTCTGTTGGATTGCACGCTTGTGGTGGTTTTTACCTGGCCTCCACGCCGCAGCGCCTGGATTATCTAAAGCAGGAGCGCTCCAAGGCGCGCTATATGGGACTGGACCAGGAATTTGTGCCACTGGATCAGGTGGCCGAAATGAACCCGCTGATTGATCCCGGAAAATATCTCGGAGCCTTGTACGACCCGCTGGACGGTTACATCGATCCCTCCGGTGTCACCTATGCCTATGCCAAGGCGGCCAGGCATTACGGTGCCAGGTGGTACCGTGATACACCGGTGGTCGAAACCAATCAACGCCCGGATGGAAGCTGGGACGTGGTGACACCCAACGGCAGTATCCATACTGAGATAATCGTCAATGCCGCGGGGCTATGGGCCAGAGAAGTTGGGCATCTGGCGGGCATTGATCTGCCGGTACAACCGATGGAACACCATTATTTAATCACCGAAGAAATCCCGGAAATTGCAGCGCACGGCAAAGAGATTGCCGCCGGCATCGATTACGAAGCCAATATTTATTTTCGCCAGGAGCACAACGGCTTGCTTCTTGGTACCTATGAGCCGAAGGGGACACCTTGGATGGTGAATGGCACGCCTCTCGATTTTGGCCATGAGTTGTTGCAAGACGATTTGGAACGCGTGGCTGACCGGCTGGAGCTGGCCTTTGAACGCATCCCTGCATTGGGTCGGGCCGGCATCAAGTCGGTGGTAAACGGGCCGTTTACCTTTGGTCCGGATGGTAACCCCATGATTGGTCCGGTTCCTGGTTTGAAAAATTATTGGGCCGCGGTTGGTGTGATGGCCGGCTTCTGTCAGGCCGGCGGGGTTGGCCTGTGCATGGCGGAATGGATGATTGATGGCGAGCCTTCCGTTGACGTTTGGGCCATGGACATTGCACGCTTTGGTAACTTTGCAACACCTGAATATGGAACAGTGAAATCTACCGAAAATTATGAGCGGCGCTTTCTGCTCACTTACCCAAACGAAGAACTTCCAGCCATGCGCAAGCTCAAGACCACTGCCGTGTATGATCGCCTGATAGCCAAGGGAGCTGTGATGGGAGTCAGTTTTGGTTTAGAAAATGCGCTGTGGTTTGCGGCCTCGCCGGATTCGGCGTTTGAGGAACCGAGCTTTCGCCGTTCCAATGCATTCGAACACGTTGCCGCAGAGGTAAAGGCGGTTCGCGAGAGGGTTGGTGCGATAGAAATTGCCAATTTCGCCCAGCATGAATTTACCGGTCCAGGTGCAGCGGCGTTTCTTGATGTTTTGTTGGCAAATAGCCTGCCCACAGAAGGGCGCCTTAAGTTAACGCCAATGCTCACTGCGAAAGGCCGGATGTACGGTGATATGTCAGTAGCCTGCCTCGGGCCTGAGCGTTTCATGGTCATTGGCTCCGGTGCAGCGCAGGAAATGCATCGCCGCTGGTTTGAGAAGCATTTGCCGGACCAGGGAGTACAATACCGAAACCGTTCCGACGAATTGCATGGCTTCGCCATTGCCGGCCCCAGATCTCGCGAGTTGTTAGGCCGTTTATGTAGATATGATGTCAGCAACGAGGCTCTGCGATTTGGCACGATTCGCGAAACGTCTGTGGCCGGAGTCGCCGCCATCCTGGCGCGCATATCGTTCTCTGGCGAATTGGGTTATGAGATCTACTGCGCGCCACATTCTCAGCTTCGCTTGTTCGAAGCGTTAGAGGAAGCCGGATCTGACCTGGGCCTATCCTGGTATGGCGCCAGAGCTTTAATGTCCTTGCGCCTGGAGAAGAGCTGGGGGGTATGGACGATGGACTTCAGGCCTGATTTTACACCTCTTGAAGCAGGGCTGGATGCGTTTGTTGCCTACAACAAAGCAGCAGATTTTATTGGGAAGCAGGAGGTTATTGTTGCCCGCGATGCCGGCGCGACGAAAAAGCTGGTCACGCTGGTGGTTGATACCGACGTTGACTGCCACCACGATGAAGCGGTGTTCCATAACGGTCAATGTGTTGGCTACATTACTTCCGGCGGCTATGCGCATTATTCGGGGTGTAGCTTGGCTATGGCCTATATTCCGGCGGAACTTTGTGCGGATGCAGAGGCTTTTGAGGTAGAAATTCTGGGTGAACTTAAGCCAGCCAGGCTGCAGGCAAATCCATTGTACGATCCAAGCGGCAGTCGCATGCGTGCTTGAATTGTGGGCATATTATGCGCTGTTTTTCATGGACAGGGCTTCCTGCCGCAGCCCTTTAAGTATGCTGAAACACATGATCACCATTACAATGCAAAACGGTAGACCGGTGGTCAGGGCCAGTGCCTGCATGGAGGCCAGGCCACCTCCCAGCAGCAGGGCAATGCCGAGAACCCCGAGGAATACGCACCAGAAAATACGTTGCGGCGTGGGGGTGTCGATTTTCCCTCCTGCAGTCATAGTGTCCAAAATCAAGGACCCTGAGTCCATGGACGTTACAAAAAAAACTAACACCAGAATAATGCCGATAATGGACGTGAGGTTGCTGAAGGGCAGGGCTTGCAGAAAAGCGAACAAGGATAACTCAGGCTGCGCATTTTTGACCGTGTTCACTACCGCCTCGTAGCCATCATTAACGAACTGATCCATAGCGAAGTTACCAAAAATGCTCATCCAGATCACAAAAATGGCCGACGGTGCCAGCAGAGTTCCAATCACAAATTCGCGGATGGTTCTGCCTACTGAAATACGGGCAATAAACATTCCCACAAAGGGTGAAAAAGCCACCCACCAGGACCAATAAAAGGTGGTCCAACCATGCATATAGTAAGAATCTTCTCGGCCCGCCCAAGTACTCAGAGCAGGCAAGTTTCTGATGTAAGCGGCGCTAAAATTAAACATGTTTTGCACTGTTTCCAAGGTGGGGCCAAGGACCAAGACAAACAGGCCAAGACAAATCGCCAAAATCATGTTGAATTCACTAAGGCGCTTGATCCCGCCATCGAGACCGCGCAGGACCGAGACCAAGGCTGTAATCGTTATCAGCACAACTATAAGCACGTTCAGCGATGCGCCGCCCGGTATGTCAAACAAAAAGTTCAGCCCGCCCGCCGACTGCTCAGCACCATAGCCCAAGGAGGTTGCCAGGCCAAACATTGTTGCGATCACAGCAAGAACATCAATAATATGCCCGGGCCAACCCCAAATACGATCGCCCAACAAGGGGAAAAAAGCAGAGCGTATCAGCAGGGGCAGGCCCTTGTTGTAGCAGAAGAAGGCCAGTGCCAACCCCACCACCGCATACACCGCCCATGGGTGGAAAGCCCAGTGGAACAGGGTCGCTGCCATTGCCAGTTCGCGCCGTTCCTGAGTGGGTTCAAAGCCCAGATCAAATGGTGGAATCAGAAAGTGGTTCATTGGTTCGAGCACGGCATAAAACATAATACCGATGCCTATTCCAGCGGCGAACAGCATGGCTACCCAGCTGGCAAACGAATACGGAGTGCTTGCGTCAGCACCGCCAATGCGGATTTTGCCCATCGGCGACAACGCCAACAGGACCACGAACACCAGAAAAAAGTTTGTGGAGTAGATAAACACCCAATCCAGGTTTTCAGTAACCCAGGTGCGCAATGGGCCGAATTGCGCGGCGGCCTGTTGCGGAAACAGCAAGGTGTAGGTAACAAAAATAATGATGGAAATTGCCGAGATCATGAACACCGGGTTGTGCACATCGAGCCCCAACAATTGAATATTGTCTTGCCCAACATCGTGTTCTGTTTGGTAATTTTCGTCGCTTGTGTCTGTCACAACGTCAGAATCAGCCACTTGGCACTCGATTATTGTTATGGTCCAGGGGCCCGACCCTAACATAAGCATCGCTACCCGCGTAGGGGTGAAAGGCAAATATGACTAAAGATTCAACAAAAAAGTCGCTTCCAGGGAAGACCGGGTCCAGTCGGCCCTGTACAAGTTAATACGCAAACCGGAGTCTTGAGACTATGAGCGAATCAAACCGATATGATGCAGTGATCATCGGCGCCGGAATCATTGGTGCAGCAACCTCACTTGCCCTGTCGCGCAAGAACTGGCGAGTGCTGACTGTGGATCGGCTACCGGCCGCCGGTTACGGTTCAACTTCGGGCTCTTGCGCCATCATCCGGCCCTATTACTCCACGGTGGATGCCTCCGCGATTGCCTACGAAGGGCATTTTTATTGGCGTGATTGGCAGGAGTTTCTGGATGCCGATGACGAGCGCGGTTTTGTCACCTATAACAATTGTGGGGCTATGGTAAGCAAAACTCCGCACAATAATGAATTGCGGGATGCGTGCGCGATTATGGACGAGCTGGGGGCAACCTATGAACACCTGACGATTGAGCAGATGCGCGAGCGCCTGCCGATGCTGAGTACAAAATCGTTTTATCCCGCCAAGACTATTGACGATCCGGATTTTGGCGTTGCCAACGAAGCGCAATTGCTGGGGGGCGTGTTGTTTCATCAGGCAGGTTTTGTTAGCGACCCGCAGTTGGCCACACACAATCTGCAGCGAGCAGCTGAAAAAAATGGCGCCAGATTTCGATTCAATACGGCGGTTGCTGAAATTATGCAAAGCGGTGGCAAGGTAGCAGGGATCCGCACGACGGATGGGGAAACAATCAGTTCACCGGTTGTGATCAACATTGCCGGTCCGCATTCATCAAAGCTTAACCAGCTTGCTGGTGTGGAAGGTACAATGAAAGTAAAAACCCGGGCGTTGCGGCACGAAGTTGCTCACGTTGCTGCACCGCCTGGCTATGACTATGAAAACCAGGGATGCATCTTCTCAGACAGTGATATCGGTGGCTACATGCGTCCGGAGCGCGGTAATCATATTTTGTTAGGTAGCGAAGACCCTCCCTGTGACGATAGGGAGTGGGTTGATCCGGACAATTTCGATCACAATTTCTCAAATATGTGGCAGACCCTGGTGATGCGTGCAGCGCAACGAGTTCCGGAACTTGGCATTCCTAGCACCGCGAGCGGGGTGGTAGAATTGTACGATGTTACTGATGACTGGGCGCCGATCTACGACAAATCTGATCTACCTGGCTTCTATATGGCCGTGGGCACCAGCGGAAATCAGTTCAAGAACGCGCCGGTTGCGGGCCAGATCATGGCCAATATTGTAGAGTCTGTTGAAAACGGCCATGACCATGATACGCAGCCAATTGATTTCCATCTTCGGTACATTGATCGAATCGTGAGCACCGCATTCTGCTCGCGTTTACGTGAGATCAATCGAAACAGCAGTTTCTCGGTGTTAGGCTGATGGCCCGGCGCGGTCGAACCAGCGGGCGCGGCGTACGGCGCTCGCAGCGTATCAGCAGTGAAGTACAGCAGCTGCCCTGGCAAACGGTTCGTACGCCTTTCGCGCCGATATGCCCGCTCAGTGAAGACCAGCTCGAACAGATTCATCTTGCCTCGCTGACCATATTGCAAGAACAGGGTGTAGTTTTCCTGCTGGATGACGCACGCAAACTGCTGGCCGAGGCCGGTCAATCGGTATGCGAGCAACGTAAACTGGTTCAATTTGACCCGGAATTCATCGTTTCGGCTGTGGCTAAAGCGCCCAGCAGTTTTCAGTTACATGCCCGGAACCCTAAACATAATTTGCTGGTGGGCGACAATGCCATGAATTTCTGCTCCGTCGGTAGCGCACCAAACTGCTCAGATCTGGATCACGGCCGGCGTACTGGCAATCGGGCCGATTATCAGAATCTGCTGAGACTGGGGCAGAGCCTCAACATAATGCATATGTATACCGGTTATCCGGTTGAGCCTGTGGACCTGCCTGCCGAAACGCGACATCTAGATTGTATTTACGATTTCATTACTTTGTCTGACAAGGTTTACACAATATATTCGCTGGGTAGGCAGCGAAATCTGGATGCGCTGGAAATGACCCGCATTGCGCGTGGCATTAGTCAGGAGCAATTCGAACAGGAGCCCAGCGTGTGTACGGTGATCAATGCCAATTCGCCGCTGACCATGGATGAGCCGATGCTGCGCGGGATCATAGAAATGTCCAGCCATAACCAAGTTGTTATTCTTACGCCATTTACGTTGGCGGGTGCTATGGCGCCGGTGACTCTGGCCGGAGCGTTAGCGCAGCAGAATGCCGAAGCGCTGGCAGGGATTGCATTCACGCAGACGGTACGTGCTGGTTCACCGGTTGTATACGGTGGTTTTACCTCGAATGTGGATATGAAATCCGGTGCGCCGGCATTCGGTACCCCTGAGTATATGCTGGCCGCGCAAGTAGGCGGACAACTGGCCAGGCGCTATGGGCTGCCGTACCGCAGTTCTAATGTCAATGCAGCAAATTCGGTCGATGCGCAAGCGGCCTATGAGTCAGTCTTCGCACTGTGGGGCGCTATCAACGGGCATTGTAATATGCTGATGCATGGCCTAGGCTGGCTGGAAGGGGGCCTGTGCGCATCATACGAAAAGATGATCCTGGACGCCGATTTGTTACAGATGATCGCCACTTATTTGCAAGGTCTGGAAGTGAATGAAGACACTTTGGCGCTGGACGCGATTCGTGAAGTGGGCAGCGGCGGGCATTTCTTTGGCACCGCTCACACCCAGGCGCGCTATGAATCGGCGTTCTACGCACCGTTATTGTCGGATTGGCGTAACTTCGAAAGCTGGCAGGAAGCCGGCAGCCCCAAGGCACACGAAAAAGCCAATCTCCTGGCCAAGCAGATACTAAAGGACTATTGCGAACCACCGCTTAACCCGGGGATCAAAGAAGAATTGCTTGCCTACATTGCTCGACGAAAGCAAAACACGGACGCTTAGAAGCCGCTGGCTACACCAAAAACCTTATCAAATCGACGCAGCGTACTCTCCAGCTTGCACCAGGTAGCGATCCACCCGCTCGGCCACTTGGTCAGCGGCCGCTACCTTCATGCCCCCGCTGGCACCTTTGAGAAGGCGCGCGTAGACACCCTCCACAATACAGGCCTGTTTCCACCAGGAGAAAGCGTTATACCAAGACAGGTGTTGCTCTACGTTGATGCCGGAAGCTTGCTGATACCAGTTCATCACCTGCTGCCGGCTCGGGAAATTGGGGTTCAGCGTGGGCGGGTCCTGCAGCCAGTATAGAGTGTCATCAGGCTGTGCCCAGTAATTCAGCGACCAGATGAAGTCTGCGACCGGGTCGCCGATGGTGCAGAGCTCCCAATCCAGCACGGCAGCGATGGACAGGTCTTCAGCCAGTATGGTGTTGTCAAAACGGTAGTCGCCGTGAGCGAGGCCGGAAGCGGCGCATTGCTCGGGTATATTGCCGGATAATTCCTGGTGGAGCTGGTTGAAAGCGGGTACATCTCGCACCGCGGCTTTGTCTACCTGCTTCTTCCAGCGCCGCAACTGACGTTCCAGATAGGCGTCGTGCTGGGCCAGGTCGGAAAGCCCAATGGCCTGCAGATCAATGGTATGGAATGCCACCTGAGCATCTACCAGCGAACGGGTAGCAGTTGCGCATTGCTCGGTATTGAGGTCTGCTGCTGATGAATGGTCGCGAATCACCCGGCCATCGACCATTTCCATGCAATAAAAACTGACATCACAAATCGTTTCATCGTCACAAAAAGCAAGCATTTTCGGAACGGGTACGGGCGAGCCGGCCAGTGCTTGCATAATGCGGTATTCGCGTGCCATGTCGTGGGCGGTGGCCAGTCGGGCCGCCAGAGGCGGGCGACGCATCACGAAACGCCGGCCGCTACCTGACGTCACAATGTAAGTCAGATTGGAACCGCCCGCGGGCACTAGAGAATAGGCGTAAGGTGGGGCATACCCGGCCAGTTGCTCAGCCAGCCATTCGCTGACAGTGTGAGGCCAGCTTTCAGGGGTAACGGCGGAGGGTTCCATCACGGTTAGCTCGCGATGGCGTCCGGATGGCGGGCCTCCAAGACCTGGCGCACACCGGCTTTCCAGCTGACTTTGCACGGTCCCGCCAGTTCCCTGCGCTTGGCAGGGTCCACGTATTTCATACCCCAGGTGGCCTGATCACCGGTTTCAATTGTCATGGTGAGGCCGGTTAAGCCTTCCAGGTAGGTAATCATTTCTTCAATGGTGACTAATTCATCGCCGCCAAGGTTCACGGTCACAGCCGGTATGGCCGCGTGCTCGATCAAAGCCTGCACCTGCTCGGCGATGTCATCTTCATGAATAGGGCAGCAATAGCTGTCGGCATTGCGGCGCCGGGTATATGGCATGCCGTGTTTCATCATTTGGTATAGCGCCATCGGGGCACCACCGTGGCCGTGCACTCCATAGGCAACATCCAGGCGGGCAATGATTGTCGGCAGTTGCAGTTGGCGGGCCTGGTAGCGAACAACACCTTCAGCAGCCAGCTTACTCATTGCGTAATGTGGGGCGTAGACTGAGAATCCGCCGAGCACCGCATCTTCGCTGATCAGCTCCGCCGGGTCTTCAGTTTCGCGGTAAACCGAATCGCTGGACATATGGAAGAACGCCTTGGCATCCTTATAGCGTTGCATCAGAAACCCGGTGCCTTCGGCGTTTTGCCGCAGTGCTTCATCCTGAGTTTGCGGGAAAGTATTGCAACCGCAGTGAATCACATAATCCACATCCGGCAAGGCGCTCATATCCTGATCATCCATATTCAGGTAGACGGTATGTACACCGGCCTGCTCCAGCGCCTGTTTTGCCTGCTGATCACTGAAACGGGCAGCGGCCCACACTTCATTGTTTGCATTCAGCTTTTCAGTTAGTGTTCGTGCGACTTGCCCGGTGGCACCTGTGACCAGAATGCGTTGATTCTTCAGCATTGTTTACTCCCGATGATTAGTACTTTTTCTGCCAACGGCAGTTTATCAGCTGCAGCTGACGGACCCGGCATTAGCAGATTAGGCATATGTAATATTGGTGACTGGCCGTAAGCGATTACCATGCAGCTATGTATTTCGACTTTGATTATTACAGCAAGGTGTTGCGCCACGTTTGGCAACTGAAAGGTCATCCCAAGCGTACAAAATTGCTGGTTCGTCTGCTAGTGTTAGTGCCGCTTGAAAGTACCGTGCATGCGCTGTTCATGGCGCTTGATTACCTGTTCTTTCCCAAGCTGTGGACGCAGGAGATCAAAGATCCGGTATTTATTGTCGGCCATCAGCGCAGTGGCACGACCTTGATGCACCGCTTGCTCAGCGACGACGGTGAGCGCTTCAGTTACTTTCTATACTGGGAAATGTTCTTTCCGTCGTTGCTGCAAAAGCGCATCGTCCAGGGTGTTGGCTGGCTGGATCGCAAGTTGTTTGGAGAATTGATCAAGAATCGACTGGTAGCCTGGGATGACAAGACCTTTGGTCCCTATCGCCATATGCACTACATGAGCTTGTGGGCATCGGAAGAGGATGCGTTTGCATTACGCCCGGCCTTTGTCAGCCAGCAATGGGCACTGGACCTTCCAATCATGCACGTGATTGACCAATTTCATCTCGACCAGATGCCAGCGAAACAAAAAGGCTGGATGCGCTTTTATCGAGCAGTCATCAAGCGGCAGCTGCTGTTTAATGGTGGCAATAAAATCCATCTGGCTAAAAATCCGGTCATGTCCGGTTGGGTGGAAACTCTGATCAAGTATTTTCCCGGAGCTCGTATTGTTGTGTTGATGCGTGACCCCGGCCAGTGTATTCCCAGTGGAATGCAGCTGGTGAAAGTCAGCTGGGAGGGCAAAGGGTGGAGCCCCAGTGATTATGCCCAATCGCAAGCGATGTTGCTGCAAACCTGTTTCGAAAGCTTCACCAACCCTCGCGACGTTTTGGCACGTTACCCTCAAACGCCTCAAGTGGTGGTGGATTATAGGGAGCTGACCAGCGACCCGCGTGCGGCAATCAAAAAAGTGTATCAGGCACTTGAGCTTGAACTTACACCGGAATTTGATGAATACCTGGTTGCAAAAGGTGAGCGGGAGAAAAAACACAGTTCAAGTTTTCGCTACGATATTTCTGATTTTCAGGTGAGCTACGAGCAAATTGAAAACGAATTGAGCGACTTTTATGAACAATACGACTGGCCACGTCGGAGCGAGCTCGTTGATCCGATATCGGCCTAACGGGATAAATAATGGGTAAACTGAATAGTAAAGTGGCCTTTATTACCGGAGCGAGCCGCGGTATCGGTAAGGCGATAGCGCAGCGATTCTCGGCCGAAGGCGCCAGCTTAGTGTTAAACGCATCGCGCATGGGTGCCCATGGTGATTTGCCCGGTACGCTGGAACAAACGGTCGCAGAAATCAACCAGGCCGGCGGTGAAGCTGCCGCTCTGGCCTGTGACCTCAGCGATCCGGAGGCCCGCAGTGACCTAATGGCGCGGGCCGCGGAGTTTTACGGGCCAGTCGATATTCTGGTCAATAATGCGGCCGCCGGCATTATGAAACTGCCCAGCCAACTCAGCACCGAAGAACGCAACCGCATGTACGATGTAAACGTCAATGTGCCGGTAGAGCTTACCCAACAGTCCTTGTCGAGCATGAAAGCAAAAGAGCAGGCCTGGGTGCTGAATATCAGCAGTCGAACCGCAGAGTTGATTGAGCTGCCGTACCCGGATATGCCTATAGCGGCCTGGGTGGTTGGCGCCTATGGTGCGACCAAGGCCGCGTTGAACCGCTATTCACAGATTCTTGCCCACGAAATGATCGAACACGGTATCTACATCAACGCAATGTCACCTTCCTATATCGTGTTGACTAACGTAGGCGGCGAGGTGGAAGCAATCGCCAGGCGTCGACCGGATATGGTTGAGCCGGTTGAGATGATGGCTGAAGCGGCACTGGAATTATGTAGTGGCAAACAGACAGCGCAGTTTGTTTACAGTCGCGATATTGTATTTACAACAGGCAATCGCGTCATGAGCCTGGATGGTACCCAGCTGCTCGGTGACGCTCGAATGACGGTGGACGTATGACTAAAATGACAGCATCTCGCAAAGCCTGGCATCAACTGTTGGATACCCTGAAGGAGATCGACCTGGAATACCTTAGCCCGGCACGGAACATTGAGTCCGAGGCAGACATTGCCGAGGGTATTCGCTGGATTACCCATATTCTGCGCAATGGTTTCGATTATTACCTGGAGAATGACCCGGAACTCCCACACTTTACACCCATGATCACACCCACCAAAAAATATCAGGGTGATGGGCCGGACCATCCGGTGTATTACGCCCCACTGGATGGCAAGCGCAGTTACCGGATTTCCGGGCAGCTGACCGGTGAAGTGTATTTGTCTTTTACCTGTTATCACTTGCAAAAACCTGGCGGTTGGGCTGACAAAGTGGTCGCGCACATCACCTCAGAGGACATGATAATTGACGAGGATGGGCGCTATGAAGTCATACTGAGTCCGCCGGGTGGTGCGGAAGGTGCCAATCGCCTCGAGCTGACCGAGGACGCGCACTGTGTGATGAGCCGCCATTACTATCAGAACGCTCGAGCGGCGTGCAGCGACCCGGATCTGCAACAGATTTTGCGCATAGAGCCAATTGATGAAGTAACCCCGATGCTGCCTTACGGTGATGATTTGATGGCGGCCAAGCTGCAAATGGTGGATAACTTTATCCGCTCGGTTAGCGTTGAACAGCGTCCGCAAACGCCTGAGACCATGCCTGCCTGGTTTTCATTGCAAGCCAATCAGCTGCCACAGGCCCAGATCTGGACAGCTGGCGACGGTGGCGGCTTCGGCGCGGTGGATATTGCCTATACGGCCTGTCCATTCTACCTTGAACCCGGCCAGGCCCTGATAATGGAAGGCATTATGCCGGAGTGCCTGTACAGCAGTGTCGCGCTGTGGAATCGGTTTTTACAGACACTGGATCATCGCTACCGGCAGATTGCACTCAACAAAACCCAGATGGAACGCGACAATGACGGTCATTTCCGCATTGTGATTGCTGCGGAAAACCCGGGTGTGGCGAACTGGCTGGACACGGAAGGGCGCAGCTCGGGCATTATTTACTGGCGCTTTATGTTTCCCAAGGAGGAAATAGCGCCGATCAGTGTTAAGACCGTAGCCTTAGACCAGCTATAGCGTTGGCAGTCTAGTCAATTTCGGTGGCAATGGCGTGTAAGGCGCCCAACTCAACAGCCTGTAACAGGCCTGCGCTGTCTTTTTGCATCATCAGGTTGGTCGATATCGTGTACACAGATTCACGAATCGCCCACTGTCCGTCCTGTTTGACGTACTGGTCCGCATAGTAGCCGCCCATGAACTGCGCCACACCTTTCTCGGAATCCAGCAACTGAAAATGGATTCGCCAGCGACCACTGGCGTGCTCTGGGTCGTGCACCTGAATAATCGGGGCGATGCCATAGTGCTGGTCAAGGTGGTATGGGCTCTGGGTCATCTGGACAAACACATCCACAAAGTCTTTGGCCTGAGTAAAGCGTCCGATAAAGCCGAAATCAATCAGTACCTCGTCTCTGCAAAAGCAGCACTGCACTGCGTCGGCGTCGCGCTCATCACAGGCATAAAGGTAACGTTGTTTGAGTTGCTTGATGGCTTCAATGTCTTCCAGTTCGGTAATGCGTCGTTCCAGTGTTTGCAAATCCATGAATTACTCCGCTAATGATAGTTTTAACAGGTCAACACCACTGCCGCTGTCAACAGCCAGGCATTGGCCACTGATAAAGCGGGCGTCATCGCTGGCCAGGAAAGCCACCGCTTTGCCGATGTCGCGTGGGCTGCAGGCTGGCACGGCGTTGCGAGTTTGCACGCTTAACTCAGAGTTAAGTCGCTGCATTCCCTCAGTGTCCGACACTGGCCCCGGCTCAATGGCATTAACGCGAATGTTTTGTCCGCGCCATTCCACAGCGCAGGTTCGGGTCAATGAATTCACGCCGGCTTTGGCCGCGGCGGCGTGCGCCTGATAGGGAATACCAGCGCCCTCGAAGGGTGCGGAAATGTTAACAATGCACCCGCCATGTTCGGCGAACCAGGCAGAATAACAGGCCTTGGTGAGGTTAAAGGTGCCATTCAGGTCAATGTCTACCACCGTGCGAAACCCGTTATAGGAAAGGTCTTTGAGCAGTGCGGGAAAATTGCCTGCAGCATTATTAACCAGAACATCGAGTTGGCCGTAGCGTTGAAGTACTGCGCCTACCGTGCGTTCCACCTGGTCGGGCTTTCGTATGTCACAGACGTGGGCCATGGCGTCTACGCCGGCTTGTTGCAATTCAGTCACAGCTTTGTCCAGATTTTCCTGTGTGCGGCTGCAGATGGCCACTTTGGCACCGAGATCACCCAGATAAAAAGCGATACCCCGGCCAATACCGGTAGCGCCGCCGCTGATCAGTACGACCTGGTCGCGCATCACTGTTCCTTTTGCTCCCGGCCACGCTGAATAACCGCGTCACGTCGCTCAGCAATCAGGTGCGCCGCTGCCCGTTTGGCGGACTCGATGGCGGTCGCTTCTTCGTACAGCATGGCGTCTTTGAAGTGCATGCTGTAGCCGTCGTCGATCAGAGCCTTGTATTCCACCAGCACATTCGGGACACAGGCGCACATATCGTTTGCGAGCTTCATAGCAAATTCGATCAATTCGTCAGCCGGTACTACGTGATTGACCAGGCCCCACTCATAGGCCTTATCAGCAAACAGTGGGTTTCCAGTGAACGAAAGCTCCTTGGCGCGAGACAAGCCGATCATGCGTGGCAGACGCTGACTCAAGCCCCACCCGGCCAATATACCAACCCTGGCGTGGGTGTCAGCAAAGCGCGCATGCTCAGAAGCGACCAGAACGTCACAGGCTAGCGCCAGTTCGAAACCACCGGTGACTGCATGGCCATTAATAGCGCCAATAATAGGCCCATTAAATCGTTCCATGACTCTGGCCATATCGTTAGTGACTTCTTCGGCAGCTGTGTCCGAATGGCCTGAGCTGAGCTCCTTAAGATCAAACCCCGCCGAAAATGCTTTGCCGTTGCCGGTGATGACAATAACACGGATATTCTCGTCAGCAATGCAATCTTCGAAAGCGGCGATATAATCCTTACGCAGCTGCCGTGATATGGCATTCATCGCTTCCGGCCGGTTTAGCGTGATGAGTGCAACCGCCTTCTGTTTGTCGAGCAGCACAGTGTTCATTAGGGATTTCCAGATAAGCTTGGCCGGCTAGTGTAGCTGAGGGTGGTGGCGGGTGTCTGTTAACAAAAGTTCGTAGCAAATAGAGTAAGCAGGGTATCCCGTATCGATCTGCGATCTGCGAATTGGTGCCAATAGCGTCGGCTTCCACTCGCGGGGGGCATTTGCTGCGTGACTGGCCCCCTCCGGGGTTCCCTCCATCAAAAAAATGCCTTTCGTTGAAAGTCATTTTTTCTCCTTCGGTCGGCGTCTTTTACCTTCGCAAAAGCCCCCCACGAGTGGAAGCCTTAGCCCGAAACACTCACAGTTTAAAGCCTGGGGGACACGCGCCTAATTTTACGCGAGATAGGGCACCGCGGAGCGGCCAAGTCACGCAGTGAAAGTCATTATTGGTTGCAAGCCGCTGCTAGTGGCACCACAATTCAGTCGCCTTTTGGTCGAGTCACGCAGCAAAATTCCCCCACGAGTGGAAGCCGATGCTAGTGGCACAAAAATACATTGGTAGTCGCCGCTATCGGCACAAGCAACCATACCCAGTAGCCAGTCAACTTTACGTTTCCGTAAGCCGGCGCGGTATGCGCTGTGGCCAGCGCTACAATGCTTCAATTCACAGGGAGATACACCATGTTCACAGTTTATGCGGCAACGCCGGAAGATATGGGGCCGGGCGACATTGGGGCCCATGCCCGGCGTGCCGAGTCCATGGGTTTTGACGGTCTGCAGGTACCGGATGCCATTCATGATGGCCTGCTGCTGGCAGCCATGGCGTTGGCGAGTACCACACGCCTGAAAGTGTTCACTGGGGTGCTGTTGGCCTTTCCGCGCAGTCCGATGACTACAGCAATCGCCGCGTGGGACTTGCAGAAAATGTCGGGCGGCCGCTTTATGTTGGGCCTTGGTACTCAGGTTAAAGCAAATATTATCAAGCGCTACAGCGCGCGCTGGGACTCACCGGTACCGCAACTTCGTGAGTATATGCAGGCGCTGCGGGCGATTTTTCAGTGCTTTCAAAACGGGGATCCGCTGAATTTTGTCGGCGAGCATTACCAACTCACCAAGTTGCAACCATTTTTTAACCCCGGGCCAATAGACCACCCGGAATTGCCGCTGATTGGTGGGGCGGTAGGCCCCGCAATGACCCGCATGGTCGGCCGCATTGCCGATGGCATGGTGACACATCCGACCAATACGCCCCCGCGGTATATTCGCGAAGTCTGTTTGCCGCGGTTACAGGCGGGCTTTGAGCAAAGTGACGATCCAGAAGCCAAAGCCAATAGCTTTCGCTTGATATTGGCGCCTCTGACCGCAACTGGCAAGGACGAGGCCAGTGTCGATAAGGAATGGGAGAAGCTTCGTCAGATGCTCGGTTTTCTGTATTCCACCCCTGCTTATTGGCCCAGTCTTGAACTGTTTGGCTGGGCAGACAAGGGGCAGCAACTGCTGGATATGACCCGCAATAATGACTGGCAGCGCATGCCGGAGATCGTCAGCGATGACATGTTAAATGAATTTGTTCCTCGCGGTAGCTATGCCAGCATCGCCAGTGAACTGGCAGCCCGTTATTCAGGGCTGAGTAAGCACATTACCTTTCCGATGCCGGATGACCCGGCTGATGATGCGGCGGCCGCTACAGCGATTGCCGCCTTGAAAGGGCAGGACTAGGGCCGTCAGTCGTCAGTAGCCGCGACCACCCAGCATCCGGTTTTGCAACCAGACCGGCTTCTGAACTCCTTTGGGCCCCAGCGCCGCGCCGTTGCCGGCTTTGAAGGCAGAGCCATCCGCGTTTGCCGATACCGGCTGGGTGAGCGGACAGCTGCCGCTTTCGCGGTATTCAAGCGCCGCGGCCAAACGTGCTTCACTGGTATCTCCAAGAGCAGCGGAGAAATCGTCTCCAACTTCGCAGCCGGGTAACGACACGCTGCCGGAAGAGCTGGCATTTTGTGGCGAGAAGCCGTCCGGGTAATCTCCGAAGCCTGCATTGTTTTCGCCCTGGAACTGAATGCTGAAATAGGTGGTTCCACAATTGTCCGTCGGATAGAAACCGTATGGTTTGCCGCAGGTGTTTTCGCCAATTTGAATAACTTCAACCCCAACTCCACGCAGGCCGTTGATAATGGATTCACTCGCCGAGCAGGTCGACCCGCTGGTTATCACATAGACACGCGATAGGTTTAAAGAGGGCAGTGGATTTGCGCTCGCACTGCTTTCGGTATTGTAGAAAGGAATTGGCTCCAGCGGTTCCTGCAGCACTGGATCGATGTCCGGATGCTTGTCGTTAAAACGCAGACCCTCAAACGTGGAGTTGTTGGTGGCTGTCGGCCCGGCAATCATATAAGCGAGCTGGCTGGCAATGAACAAAAAGCCACCGCCGTTGTAGCGCAGATCGAGTACCAGATCGTCTATATTGGCATCGCTCAGCTGGCCTACCGCATCGATCAGTTGATTCTCGGCGGGCAGGATATGATCATGAAATGTCAGGTAGCCGACCGTACCGCTGTCGGTAACGAGGGTGCGAACGTTTTGCACCGGTGTTGTGGTGATCTCGGCTGATACCATGGTGATCGTGCGAGTGGTGCTGGCACCGAGGTCACGAACTTCGAACGTATGGCTCTCTCCGCTAGTTGCGGGAAACAAGCCGGCATTAAGCGTATCGATATCCGAACCGTTTACCACGTCTTCGCCGTCAATTGTCAATATTCTGGCTCCGCGCGCCAGGCCGGCGGCACTTGCCGGAGTATTCGGGTTGATATAAGCAATGGCAACGTCCCGTGGAGGCGTATCATTGATGATGGTAAATACAGAGCCATATCCGGCCACAACACCGGATTCTGCGGAGGCCAGATACTCGGGCGTTGGGATAGAAAAATGAAATCGGTCCCGCGGATTTCCACTGGGCGTGGTCGCCGTGGTTTTCATCAGTTCAAAATAGTCGGGTGTCGAAAACTCCGCGGGGTTTTGGTCGGTGATTTCGTCGTACCACAGATATAAATCGTTGCTCCAGGAGCGTAACCAGTTATTCTCGTCGGTACGACTGCCGGAACCGTAAGCTTGCCCACTCTGGGTATTGTTTCCCGCCGGCGGGTTTGCGCACTGGTTGAAAAACACTTCAGCCGCTTCGAACACACCTGGCTCGAAGGTGTTGCTGGTCGGCGGTGGGGAGTTGCTGCCGCCTCCACTGCCGCCGCAGCTTGCGAGGGTGGTTAATAATAGTGCGATACCAAGCAGTGCTTTAGGCTTGCCTACGGGGTGTTTCAGCATCATTCTTGGCCCATGAAAAAAGAAATTGTAATCGCTATTCAGTGTAGATGGCAGCAAGACTGGGCGTTAGTTTTACCATCGATTCTGAGCTCGACCGCCAACTCTGTCACATTGTTCTGTCTGCATAATGAACAATAACTGAACCCCGTCCTTCCTTCGCGGGTTATAATCAGCATTTTCTGCAGGAGCGGGCGGATGAGTGGAGTGGCACAGCACACCATCAGCAATGAGAAGTTTTTGACGATGAGCACCAACCTGCTCGCAAAACTGTTTTTTGACAGCAGCCGGACCGACGCCAAGCGCGCTTTTCAGGAGCTTTGTGATGGCAAGAAAGTAGGTGTTTCCCGGGTTAAGATGGACGATGAATCGACTTTGGATGTACTGCTGACGCTGAACTGTGATGAGTACTGTGGCAAAATCAGCTTTTCCAGTTTTCGTTCCCAGTTGGGCCTGCTTCTGCAACGCTTTGTGGATGTGCTTAAAGAAGAACAGCCGGTTCCGGTAATGGAAGAGCAGGGCGGGAATGCGGCCATATTCAAATTACCCATATTGCATGCCGACAACGAGATCGTAAATGCCTTGATTCTGGGTTGGGCGCCACTCGCAGCCGGGCAGCTTGAGTTGCGCCTGATGTACCTGGACCCAGAGCAGTTTCGTGTTGATCCGGAGCAAAACAAATAGTTAAGATGTCGGCCGACCAACCCGCATTTATATTGATTCGAATAAAGAGGAGAAGCCCTTGAAAACCCGAGCAGCAGTGGCGTTTGAAGCCGGAAAGCCTTTGGAAATTGTCGATGCGGAGCTGGAAGGCCCCAAGGCCGGAGAGGTGCTGGTGGAGATCAAGGCCACCGGTGTGTGCCACACTGACGCCTTCACCCTGTCAGGCGATGACCCAGAAGGCCTGTTTCCAGCGATCCTGGGACACGAGGGTGCGGGTATTGTGCAGGAAGTCGGCCCGGGCGTTACCTCGGTCAAGCCAGGCGATCACGTGATCCCGCTGTACACACCGGAATGTCGTGAGTGCGAGTTTTGTCTGCACCCCAAAACTAATTTGTGCCAGGCCATTCGAGGCACCCAGGGGCAGGGCGTCATGCCGGATGGCAGCAGCCGTTTCACGGTGGATGGCAAGCCGGTGTTTCACTACATGGGGTGTTCAACCTTTTCAAACTATACAGTATTGCCTGAGATCGCGGTCGCCAAGGTACGGGAAGACGCACCGTTCGATAAAATTTGCTATATCGGTTGTGGGGTGACCACAGGCATAGGGGCGGTTGCGTTTACCATGAAGGTTGAACCAGGCAGTACCGTGGCCGTATTCGGGTTGGGTGGTATCGGTCTGAACGTCATTCAGGGGGCGCGCATGGTCGGTGCCCGGCGCATCATCGGTGTTGATTTGAACGCTGATAAGGCTGAACTGGGCAAACAATTCGGAATGACGGATTTTGTTAATCCGAAGGACCATGATGACGTGGTTGCGGCATTGGTGGATATGACCGATGGCGGAGTGGACTACAGCTTTGAATGCATCGGTAACGTCAATACCATGCGCCAAGCGCTGGAGTGTTGTCATAAGGGCTGGGGTGAATCCTGCATCATCGGCGTTGCCGGCGCCGGTCAGGAAATCGCTACCCGGCCATTCCAGCTGGTGACTGGGCGGTCGTGGCGGGGCACGGCATTTGGCGGAGCGAGAGGGCGAACCGACGTACCAAAAATTGTTGACTGGTACATGGAGGGCAAAATCAATATTGACGATATGATTACCCACACCATGCCTCTCAGTGACATTAATAATGCCTTCGACCTGATGCACAAAGGTGAAAGCATTCGCTCGGTAGTGATGTACGACTGATGGAACAGCTGAGCACAGTAAAATGTTTTGGCGGTGAGCAGCGCCGCTATCGCCACAGCGCGGTAAGCACCCGCTGTGATATGGAATTCGCCGTGTATCTGCCACCCCAGGCGGAGCATGGCAGTGTGCCGGTGTTGTATTGGCTGTCTGGTTTAACCTGTACCGATGAGAACTTCGTAACCAAAGCCGGTGCACAGCGCTACGCGGCGGAGCACGGTATCGCCATAGTTGCACCGGACACTAGCCCGCGTGGTGAAGGAGTGCCCGATGATCCGGAAGGAGCGTATGACTTTGGTCTGGGTGCCGGGTTTTACCTAAATGCGACGGAGGAACCCTGGGCTCGCCATTATCAAATGTATGACTATGTGGTAAGCGAACTGCCCGCGCTGCTGACCGACGCGCTGCCGCTGGACCATTCACGTTGTGCGATTTCAGGGCATTCCATGGGCGGGCATGGAGCCTTGACAATTGCGCTGAAAAACCCTGACAAGTACCGCTCGGTATCGGCGTTTTCACCGATTTGTTCGCCATTGAATTGTCCTTGGGGAGAGAAGGCCCTGAGCAATTATATTGGCGAGGATCGAGCGACCTGGGGGCAATACGATACTGTTGAACTGGTCAGACAATCCACCAGGCGTTTACCCGTTCTGGTAGACCAGGGGGATGCTGATAACTTTCTGGCCGAACAGTTGAATACGCAGATGCTGATTGATGCTTCGCGAGAAGCCGATTTTCCAATGCAAGTCCGCCTGCAGCCAGGTTACGATCACAGCTATTTTTTCATAGCGTCGTTCATCGGAGAGCATATGAATTTTCATGCTCAGGTCCTGCAACAAGTTTAATTTTCACAGGTTGCCGCTTTTTCAATGTGTTATATGCGCAACGTTGGTCTTGCTCAGAGAGCTGCGCGAATGACCATTACCCATAGCGCTAATGACGAGATGGCATAGACACTGAATCGGACCACGACTTTGTTGAAGGTGCACTGCACCACACTGTGTATCGCTCGAAACACAAAAAATACGTAAGCAGCGGTCAAGAAAATGGTATCAACCTGCTGAGTGACATACAGATACAAACACAAGGCATAGAACAGAACCGGCAATTCAAACAGGTTCTTCAGATTGTTTGCCGGATTATTGATTTCTTCAGGAATGACTTTGACCAGCTTATCCGGTGTGCTCAGATCTTGCGGGTCAACATTGTTGGCGCTTAACCAGCTCAGCCGTTTGACATACATATAAGCCCAGACAATCAAAGTCAGCATGAGCATGCCTAGAAAGGGCGTAAATATACTGGTTTGTTCCACAGCTCAGACCTCATGATTATTGTTGTTTCGTAATAATACCAGCTGCAAGGCTGTCTGTCTGATCAATTAGAGAGCAGCTTCTAAACAGCCCGGTGAGCCGGGGTCAGCTGTTAATTATTTCACCAGTTCTGGCATACTGTATCGCTGATTTCGGCCAGATGTTGGCAGCATAATGCGGTGGATTCATACAATTTGTCTCGCTCTGGCGCCAGCTTGCTTGTCAGCTGGCGAGTGGACCGGTGAGGCTGGGCTCGAGCTTCGGCATTTCCTTCATGCGCCCCTGCAGGCTGAACAAGTCGATGGCAGCAGTTTCTCAATGTATGTTCTACCCGAGTATTTTCACGCCTTCAATAGTGGCCAGGATCAACTGGTTTTTGAGCCCTTCCTGCGACTGGATCAGTACGATGCGGAGCGCTCGCACCTGGATATTCGTGAGTTGCACTGGCAGCGCAATGGAGCGGACTGGGATCTTACCCTCGGCATCAGCAGCGTTTTCTGGGGGGTAACTGAGTCGCAGCATCTGGTTGACATCATTAACCAGACCGATTCGGTTGAGAACATTGATGGCGAGGATAAGCTGGGGCAGCCAATGCTGAGACTGCGGCTGCTGCGAGATTGGGGAACATTGGAAGCTTACCTGCTGCCAGGTTTTCGGGAGCGTACCTTCGCTGGCCGCAAGGGCCGGCTGAGTGGTTTCAGAGTGCTGAGCGATGACGCGGTCTACGAATCTGCGGCCGAGCAACGACATACGGATTTTGCGTTACGCTGGTCAAAAGCTTTGGGCGACTGGGATCTTGGCCTGGCGTATTTCCAGGGTACCGCTCGAGAGCCTCGTTATCTCGTGCGGGCCTTCGACCCGGTTGCTGCGCAAAGCGGCTCCACTAATAGCGTGGCACTGGCGCCAGTGTATGAACAAATCAAGCAGGTTGGCCTGGACGTTCAGGTGACCAAGGGCGCCTGGCTATGGAAAGCGGAAGCGATATACCGCAGCGGGCAGGGCAAGGACTACGTGGCCTCAACGGCGGGCTTTGAATTTTCACTTTACTCCGTCTTTGGGAGTAATACTGACCTTGGTTTTTTACTTGAACACCAGTATGACAGTAGAGATTTTGTATTCCCAACCGGTTTAACTGAGCCGCTGACCCCAGTGGCGTTGGACAATAGCGCCTTTCTCGGCCTTCGCTGGGGCTTTAATGATATGCAGAGTTCGGAGTTGCTGGCGGGCTGTTCGCAGGACCTGGACAGCTCAGCCCGTTTTTGCATACTGGAGGGTAGCCGACGGCTGACTGATCACTGGACCGGCAGTTTGGAGGCCAGGTTGTTTTCGGCAATCTCAGCCGACCATCCATTTTCTGCTCTGCGCAATGACGATTTATTACAGCTCGAATTCACTTATCATTTCTAGTTAGCGCCGTCGAACCAATCTTTGAAGCCCAATGGTTCGTGGGGGCCTATGTGCATCTGTTCCAGCACGCCGCAACCGACTTGGTCGCCACAACGTGCTCGCACTACCTGTTGTATGTGAATATTCTCCAGAGCGAGCGGGTCAACGTCACCGACCTTCCAGCTTTCTGCATCAATCACCAATTCGCCGTGCCATTTGCCATGCCCCCAGACGGGGTGTTGATAACCGAGGCCTTTCATGCGATGCAACAGCAGTGGCTCCAAAGTGATTTCCAGTGATTCCCCGGAGCGGTCCTGCATGGTGATGCTCGCTGTTTTAGCTTGACGTGTCCCCGGATGATTAACAATGCTGTGATTGACGATTCCCTGCCAGACTTGCCCATTCGGGTCAGTTGTTCCGGGAACATCGGCCAAACTGCTGTAGGTGGGAAGGATCGCCTGGTCAGTATGCCACTGAAAGCCGGAGGCATCCTCAAACAGACTGGCTAAAGTGCATTGGTCGTCCCAATGCAGTGGGGCCCACACAAAATGCACAGCCTGAAACTCATCCAGTGGAGCTCCGCCGGGGTAAGGCTCACCCACAGGCCTAATCCCCCAGGAACGATCTTTCAGGCCAAAGGTGTTACCCTGCTCGACTTTCAGTTCTTTGCCATCGTAGCGCACCACGCCGTGCCAGTAACCAAACTGGTCCAGACGAGTGGCCTGCATCACAATATGTCTGGCATTGCGCAGTGACTGGTGTCCTTCCTCGATACAGGCGGTGCGGGGAGTGAAAGTCAGATCACACTCAATTCCGGTCTGGTTTGGGCCGATGAGCAGGCGATGGCGACCCATGGGCTCAAGAATCTGCAGGTCGAAGGGTCCGACCTGCAAGCAGCTCGGTTCTTCCGGTGCGCGGCGGGAACCATGAAAAGCGTACTGGGTATCACCAACAACCAGGCTGAAGCTGCAGTCCAGGATTCCAAGGTTTGCGTAGCGGCACATACCGATGCCAAAGTAGTATTCACCGTCTCTGGCATGGCCGTTGTACCAGTAGCGATCGTAGACGCAACGGTCACTGCTGGCCGTGTGTGCAATCGGTTCGGACGTTTGGTGAATGGGGTAGTCATCAAATTTCGATAACATAATAATCCTCTCGCGGTTTATTCCTGCAGCTCCAGGCTGCCGATCTGTTGTTCGTTAATGGCCTCGCTGCAAAATGGCAGACGAACCCAGGCTTTTTCGCTGTACACGCTGGTCTGGTCACTGTAGTGCGCTGACTCCGGGTTGTTTGACTGACTCGGGACCAGGACCGCATCGGCCAATGGGCAGTCTCCGGCATCCCAGGTAACAGCCTGAATGTAGGAATTGCCCCCGGTAACTCGCCGGTACCCACCATCTTCAAGGCCGACTTTGATCACGCCAAAAACTCCCATGTCATCCAATCCGCCATGAATTGGAATACGTGTACCATTGCGCTCCACGAACTGAGCGTCTCCGAAGGGTAAATCAGGTGCTACATTATTGGCTTCCAGGCGCGCCACGGCCGTTGCCAGGGCAATGGCGATGCGATTCGCATTGTCGCTGCTTGCCAGGTCAAAACCCGAGGGTGTGGCAATCGCTTGGCCAGGGTCGAAATCAATCGACCAGAGAACTTGATTTTCGATTTCCAATGGTGTCGCGCTGTCAAAATCTGCTTTCAAGGCGCGCCAAAACTCGGTGAATACCTGGGCGCCGATGCTGTCTGCATTAACCCGCCGGTCCCAGTTGGTCAGCAATGTGCAGGCTTCCTCGACAGCAGTGCGTTGACCACCATCCAGCGGAGCCCCGGTGAAGGGACAGGCACTGAGCACATCGTCCAATGCAAGCTCGGCGCCGAGCACGCGGTTGGAATACATCAGGGCTTTGAGATTGTCATGGCTGAAACCGGCCTCTGCATCCAGCCCGTCAGTGCCGGCTATGCGTTCGGCGACCATTTGATGAGTAATCCGCGTGCGTAGAAACTGTTGTTCCTGTTCGCCTCCCAACGGCCCCATGATGATGGGAAAGCCGTTCAGAGGCTCGTCGGCATGACTGAGCCAATAACTGTTATTGCTGTTGGCGACATAATCGGTGCGAAATATTTTCGGCAGAGCGTCGAAGCCAAACACATCGCGACCCTCTGGTGAATCCGGGTCACGGCCCCATTCACAAGCGCTGCGAGAGCCATCCAGCGCAATGATCAAACTGCTTGTGACCGCAGTAATCAGCGGAGCGAGTGGCCCGCTGACACAGTCATCCAGTTTGCCCTGGTCAACGTGCGGAATGCTGGAAATATCACCGTAAAAAACCTCACCATTGCGATCAGCCGCAACGGTATGTACCCAGGGGAAGGCAACTTCCCGCAGCGCATCGGCAAAGCCGGTGACAGAGTCAGCCTGACCGGCAGTAATCCACTGAGCAATTCCCTGGATGTTGTCGATGTTGGCATCGCGCATCGCGAACACCGTTCCGCTCAGTGCGATCGGCCATCCGGCAATAGCGGGATTCTGGCTGCGAAGGTCTACCAGTAAACCGTAGTGTGAGCGGTAAAAGGTTTTGCTGAGGGAAACTGGGTTACCGGAATCGTCCAGCGTGTCGATGGACACGGTTTCCGACTCAATGTCTCGCAGTTCACCATCGTAGAAGTACTGCATCGGATTGTCTGGGTTCAGTAGCAGCTCGTACAGGGTCAATCGGTTGGCAAAACTCACCGTATGACTCCAGGCGACATCTTTATTGAAACCGATATTCACGGCCGGGATTCCATGCAAAGAAGCGCCCATAGCGTCGTATTCGCCTTCAATAGTCAAGTGCATCATGTAAAACTGGCCGGTGCCCTGCCAGGGCTGATGTGGATTGCCTAGCAGCAGGCCGCTGCCGCTCTGGCTGTAGTCCCGGCCGACAGCGATGGCATTGCTGCCACCGGCTGCAGCGGCAGGTAAGTTGCTAAACAAGGGCGGTAAGGACAGATCTGGTGATTGCCTCGCCATGCTGCCAGTAGGTGAGGACGCGGTGGGTGCCTCTACATCATTGAGAATTTGACGGATTGTGCCGTTGTCGGTGCTGCCCTGCAGGGTCAGTTTGCGCAGGTGTCTAAGCAAGTCCAAATGGTTGATTTCGCGGGTCCACTCGGCGTCGCGGCAGCCTTCTTCGCCGCTGGCCAGCGCAGCTCGGCCGGTATCGCGGAAATAACGATTAAAACCGGCCACGTAGCCACCGATCAGGTCTTTGACGTGCTGCGGTTGCGGATCAAACCATTCCTGCTGAAGCTGGGCTTCATCACCATTGATCAGCGCCCAGAGAAAATCGTTGTCCTGGTTGCCTGCCTCTCCAAGGTACAGCGAGGACTGGCCTGAGGCAACGATGATAGAACGCATGAGCAGGCAGTAATTATCCTCGGCGTAGGCGTAGCCCAGTCCATAGCCCAGACCAGGCCAATCATCAGCCCGCACATGAGGTATGCCAAAATCGGTGCGAGTCACCGTCGCCTGAAACTGTGTCTCTGGGGGCTGGGAAGGTGGTGTGGGCAGTTCACTGAATTGGCTGGCGTTATCGGAACCGCTACTGCAGGCTTGAAGTAGCCCAATTACCATCGCGATGAAAAAAGATAGTCGTCGCACTTCTCGACCGCCGGTTTGCCATTAGGGGCCTATGGTACCACCGGCACGAATGCCGGGATCAGCGAAGAGCCGAAATGTGACCTGCCTTAGCAGTTCGTAATTTTTGTTGTGCTTCACCGATATTCCGCTGACTGCTGCCTGATCATGCTGCGCGGTTCGCGGCAATCTGGTATCTTGCCGCACCTTAATAACAATCGAAACAGTAGAGTATCCGTGTTACGCCGTTTAGTCCGAAAGCCCTCCCTGCATTTCTGGTTGTTGGGTGCCTTGCTGTTTATCGCAGACCGCTGGGTGAACCAATCGGAACAAGTATTGACTGTTGCCTATCCGGATTCCGAGCAGATTGCACAACTGCGGCAACAATGGCTCATGAGTACTGGACGGCCGCCTGAGCCTGCTGAACTCGAGCGCATGGTTCAGTACGAACTGGACCAGGAGATTCTGCTGAGTGAAGCGCTGCGCCTGGACCTTCACCTGTATGATTCTGTCGTGCAGCAGCGATTGCTGCGAGATATGCGCTTTATGGGCGGAACCGAAGGGCTGAGTGAGGCTGAAATGCTGCAGCAGGCCTATGCCATGGATCTCCATATTAACGACACGGTCGTGAAGCGACGATTGATGCAAGCGATGGAATCGATTTATCGTGCGCCTGGCGAGGCCCGGAAAGCCACACGGCAAGAACTTGAACAGATTTACCGAGACCGACTTACTGAGTTCACCATTCCAGAGAGCCGCCGAATGAGTCATGTGTTTGTCAGCAGCGACCGACACGGCGCCGACGCGGCACCGCGAGCACAGCGGCTTTACGACAGCTTTACCCGTGACCAGGTGGGGATCAGTAAGGCCCAGCAGTCAACCGACCCCTTTCTTTCCGGCCTGAATTTCGCCTTGCTGTCAGCTCGACAGTTATCGCGCTATTTTGGCCAGGCTTTCGCCGATGATGTGTTTGATTGCGCCGGGCTGGGCTGGTGTGGCCCATTAGCTTCTCCCTACGGCTGGCATCTGGTGTTCATTCATGAACAGGAAGAACCCCGCGAGCAGAGCTTTGAGGCGGTGGAAGACAAGTTACGGTACTACTTCAAGCGCGAGCAGGGCGACTTGGAACTGGAACAAACCATGCAGCGCTTACGCATGCGGTATCAGGTGGTCGGCGCGCCGGTGGCCGGGGACGAGGAGTTGGCAAATGAATAAAGTGATTAGCCACTTGGTGCTTGCTCTGCTGACGCTGTTGGTGACAAATTTTGCCTTTGCTCACAAGATGGCGCCGTCATTACTCCAGCTCAATGAGCAATCGCCGGGGCAGTTCAGCGTGCATTGGAAAACCCCACTGGTGCAGTCCTCCAGGGTGCCGGTCACTGCCGAATTGCCGGGTAACTGCCAGGACAGCAGTGACCGTCGGCCGCAGCCTGACCCGGTGGGTGCTGTGCTTGAGTGGACAATAGACTGTGGACCGTCCGGACTGGTTGGTCAGACCATTGCGGTGCGCGGCTTGCGTGAAAATCAAAGCGCGGCGGTACTCAAACTGAGCCTTCTGGACGGACGCAAGTATCAGCACGTTATCAATGCATCCGCTCCAGACTATCTGGTACCGGAGAGGGTCCGCCCGGGTGACGTGATGAAAGACTATCTGGTGCTGGGAATTGAGCACATTCTGGCGGGCATTGACCACCTTTTTTTCGTCTGGGCACTGGTGCTATTGCTTGCAAAGCGTAAACTTTTAATCGCCATTACTGCGTTTACCCTTGGACACAGTGTTACCTTGGCTCTGGCGGCGCTGGAGGTCATTAGCGTACCGCAGACTCTTACCGAACTGTTTATTGCGTTCTCTATCTTCCTTCTAGCGGTAGAATGCGTTTCCAAAACCCCCGAACGCAGTTTGGTTCGCCGGCACGCGTTTTGGGTATGCGTGTTGTTTGGGCTGCTGCATGGTTTGGGTTTTGCTGGCGCGCTCAGAGAGATTGGCTTGCCTCAGGAGGAGGTGGTGCTGGCTCTCTTGATGTTTAACGTCGGCGTTGAGGTTGGACAGATTCTATTCGTGCTTGTGGTGTTGGCCGTCGCATGGTTACTGCACGCTGTTGCTGAAAAACAGTTGCCGATGGCCTGGCAGCCCAGTCATTTAAGATGGGTGCCAGTCTATATTATCGGCAGCGCGGCGACTTTTTGGTGCCTGGAGCGTAGCATCGGTTTGCTCATTTGATGAGGGTGCTGCCTATTGCGCTGGCGAAGCCTGTACGTCAATAGCGTAGGGTTGCGTTGGCCCAGGATATCCCGGCATTTCTATCAGCGGGTGTAAGGCGAGTGAGACACCTTCCTCGATATGGCGTCGGTTAGCCAGAACATCCTTACGACGCACAAATTTTGGGGTACCCTTGAGTCGTAAAGATTGGGTGACTTCAATACCTCCGGCACCCTGAAACAACGCTCGCAGATCGATATCGAACATATTCACCAAAAGAGTAACGGCGTCGACCGGTACCGCCCAGTTGAAATCATTGGGTACGCCGGTACCGGTGCCGGTGGTGTCGAGGTTTCTCGATACCCCATCCCAACGAGCCATCCGTTTGCCAATGCCGCCGCTGTAGGTAATTTCGCGTTGCAGCAGGTCGGTAAACAGTACAGCATCGATTGCCTGGCGTTCTCGCAGTGCTTCAAAAACGCTTTGCAACACGGTTGCAAAGCGTCGCTCGTTCATGGCACCGGTGGTCGGATTAAACGGAGAGCCAAAGCGGCGAACGGCTTCGTCCCAACTGTCCTGGAAGAGGGCGCTGGATACCAGACTAAACCCTGACTGCTCGAGCCGTTCTCGTACAAAGCTGTCAACACGATCTTCGTAGTCACGCAGGTACTTGCGCGACGGTTTGCCAAAATTTACTGGCGCAATCAGAACCCTGCGGTAGCTCTCGGGGCGGACGTCGGGCGAAAGTATGGTATACGGAAACGATGTGTCCGCTACGCTGGATGATGGAGAATTTGCACAGCTGGCAAGCAACAGTAAGCTGATTGATGCGACAATAACGGCGGCTATTTGTTTTGGCACGGGGGCTCCTCGTTGTATTTGGCCACTATTTTACCTATGAATGAAACTCGGTGCATGTATGGGGCAGTTGCTGAACGTAAAATTGGCTGGTGATCCAGCGAACGACGCCGTGGTCCTGCTACACGGCCTATTCGGCAATGCCGATAACCTAGGTCGACTGGCGCGTAGTCTGTGCGAAACGCATAGAGTAGTGTCCGTCGATTTGCCGGGACACGGACAGTCGCCTTTACTGGAAGATATGAGCCTTACTGCTATGGCAAGTGCAGTTGCAGTGACTTTACAACGGCAGGGCTTGGCAACAGCTCATCTCGTTGGACACTCGCTGGGCGGTAAAGTAGCGATGCAGCTGGCCTCGCTTGAACCAGATCAACTAGCGTCATTGACAGTGTTGGACATTGCGCCGGTTGACTATGCTCATGGCCATGAGGCCATTTTTGCAGCGGCACTGAGGCTTGACGCTGATAAGCCTCAGTCCAGGCGCGAAGCGGACGACATGCTGTCTGAAACCATTCCGGAGAAGCCAATTCGTCAATTCATAATGACCAATCTGCAGAAAACGACGGATGGAAGCTACGGCTGGAGAATTGATTTCAACGCGCTGAAGTTCTGGTACCCTGAATTTGTTGCAGCTCCGCGGCTAGACAAAATCTACAAAGGGCGGACCTTGTTGCTCAAGGGTGAATACTCTGATTATATTCAGCCCAGTCATGAGGCAGCGATTCGGCAACGATTCACCGATGTTCAGTTTAAAATTATCAGCGGCACAGGGCATTGGCTGCACGCTGAAAAACCCGAATTGGTCGCAAGCCTGATCAGCAGGTTTGTGGAACAGAAAATTGACAATAACGAAGAGCAATCATGAAACTATTTGCGCCCGATAGCCCGTTCAAAGCCGCCACTGATGGCAGCTTCTCCCTGGCAGACACCGCGACGCGCGCGGCGGATACGCCTGACAAGAAAAAATGCAAGAAGCTGTTAAAGAAAGAAGAGAAGCTGACCGACGAACTGCAGCGTCGCTTCTACGCCCGTGACCGGCATTCATTGCTGTGTATTTTCCAGGCTATCGATGCAGCCGGCAAAGATTCTACTATCCGCAATGTGCTGGCGGGGCTGAACCCGGCTGGCTTCCAGGTGTATTCGTTTAAGCAGCCGTCCAAGGAAGAGCTGGATCACGATTTCCTGTGGCGCACCAGCTGTCGCTTGCCGGAACGCGGCCGCATAGGCGTTTTTAACCGCAGCTACTATGAGGAGGTGCTGGTGGTAAAGGTGCATCCTGAGTATTTACGGTCGCAGCGGCTGGACGCGGTGATTGAAGAGCCGTTCTGGCAGGCGCGTTATGAATCCATTCGTGAGCATGAAAAACACCTGGTTCGTAACGGCACGGTCATTTTGAAGTTCTGGCTTAATGTTTCAAAAGCAGAGCAAAAACAGCGCTTCCTGTCGCGCCTGCATGAGCCTGACAAAAACTGGAAGTTTTCCGCGGCCGACCTGGAAGAGCGCCAGCACTGGGGCGACTATATGCAGGCCTATGAAACCTGCATACGCGAAACATCCACCGAGTATGCACCCTGGTATGTTATTCCAGCGGACGACAAGCCCTATATGCGCTATCAGGTCGCCCGCCTGTTGCGAAAAACCCTGGAGAATATTGGCCCACAGTATCCGTCGATGAGCGCAGCGGCGCAGGCCAAGCTGGACCACTACGCCGCACAACTGCAGAGCGAGTGAGCAGGCTTGCCCGCTCAGCTGGCTCCCTAGCGCAGATCAGGCAATTTGTAGCCCTGTTGTTCGAGCTTCGCCCGGATGTTCTTCTTGTCGAGCTTGCCGGTTGATGTCAGAGGCAGCTCTTCGACCACAATGTAGTCGTCAGGCAGCTGCCACTTGGCAAACTTGCTCGCGCAATGCTGATTGATTGCCGCGGCATCCAGCTCGGCGCCTTCATTCAGAATGACCAGGGCGACCGGGCGTTCATCCCATTTGGGGTGCGGCTGGGCGACCACTGCAGCCTGGGCGATTTCCGGCAAAGCCACGATGTGGTTTTCCAGGTCGACCGAAGAAATCCATTCGCCACCGGTTTTGATCAGGTCTTTTGACCGATCCGAGATCATCAGATACTCACCGGGGTCGATTTTGGCGACGTCTCCGGTAATCAACCAGTCCTCGTGGAATTTTTCCGGCTGCGGATTATTGTAGTACTCGGAGATGATCCACGGACCGCGAATCAACACCTCACCCACAGACTCTCCGTCATGCGGAACCGGTTGCCACTCATCATCAAATATCTCGATTTCCAGCCCGGGCATGGTCAAACCGGCTTTGGCGACATTTTCAAACTGTTGGTCGATATTCAGGTCGATGTGCGAACGTTTGGCCACCCGCTTGGACAGTGTGGCCAGCGGGTTGGTTTCGGTCATACCCCAACCCTGCAGGAAGTCAACCTGATACTGTTCCCAGTACCAGCGCATCAGAGAAACCGGTGGCGCCGAGCCGCCGCAGGTGAGTGTCTTCAGGTGGCTCAGGTCGAAAGACTCCGGGTCTGCTTCCAGACAGGCTTTAACCCCCTGCCAGATGGTCGGCACACCGGCCGATACCGTCACCTGCTCGTCGCACATCAGTTTGAGCAAGGAATCCGGGGTCATGAAGCGGTGCGGCATCACTTGTTTACAGCCCACCATGGACGCCGTAAAAGGCAGGCCCCAGGCCATGGCGTGGAACATTGGCACGATGCCACAGACCGAGTCCAGCGCACTCAGGCCGATGGCATCGGCCATAGCGGTTGTAACCGTGTGCAGGTAGGTCGAACGGTGGGTGTACATGGCTCCTTTGGGTCGCCCAGTGGTACCGCTGGTGTAGCATAAACCCATCGGTGAATTCTCATCGATCTGTGGCCAGTCAAACTGTTCGGCTTGTTCGGATATAAAATCTTCATAGTCGACCTGATTGCCGAAACCGCTTTCTCCACCGTCCCCGTTTCGGCAGATTACCAGCAATTCCACTGTCGGAATCTTGTCCAGCACCGGCTCTAGTAAGGGCAGCAGGTCTTCATCGGCGACGATCACCCGGTCTTCGGCGTGATTGATGATGTATTCCAAATCGGCTGGCCCAAGACGAATGTTCAGAGTGTGCAGAACTGCACCCATGGAAGGCACGGCCTGATACATTTCCAGGTGGCGATGGTTATTCCACATGAAGCTGGCCACCCGGTCGCCTTGCTGAACGCCATGGGCTCGCAAAGCATGCGCCAGCTGGTTGGCGCGCTGCCAGGTTTCGCGCAGCGTCTGGCTATGCCGGCCACTGCTTTTTTGCGTTACAACTTCAATCTCCGGGTCGAGTTTCGCGCCGCGCCCGAGTATTCGTGACAGTAATAGCGGGGTTTGTTGCATGGTCATTATTGCTTTCCTTTTTGTTTATTTGGGCTGCATTCGAATACCGCCGTCCATACGGATGCATTCACCGTTAATGTAATCGTTTTCTATAATGGCGCCGGCCAGATGGGCTATTTCGTCTGAGCGGCCCAGGCGCTTGGGAAATAGCACCTGTGAGGACAACGGTTTGAGAAACTCCGCGATCTCCGGCGTCATTTCTTCAAAGCCACCCATCATCAATGGGGTAGCTATCAGCCCCGGTACAATGGTATTGCAACGTATTCCGAGCACAGCGAGGTCACGGGCGATTGGCAGAGTCATGCCAACGACACCGCCTTTGGAAGCGCTGTAGGCCGCCTGACCGATTTGGCCTTCGTAGGCAGCAACGGATGCCGTGTTAATGATAACACCGCGTGCGCCGTCTTCATTGTAGGGCTCAGTCTTGGCCATTTGCTCGGCCGCCAGGCGGGTGACGTTGAAGGTCCCCACCAAATTTACCTGGATGACCTTGTTGAACTCGTCCAGTGGGAAGGGGCCTTTTTTACCGTAGGTACGAATAGCATTGCCGATGCCGGCAAAATTGCAGCAAATATGCAGCTCGCCAAAATTGTCAAGCGCACTGTTGATGGCTGTTTGCACGGACTCTTCGCTAGCGACGTTGACATTGTGGAAGCTCACCTGGTCGCCGAGTTCTTTGGCCAGCGCACTCCCTTTGTCGTCGTTCATATCAAAGATCGCGACTTTGGCACCTTTTTCCGCAAGGAGTTTGACCGTGGCCCGGCCCAGGCCGGAAGCTCCGCCGGTTACGATGGCTGTTTTGTTGGCTATATCCATGATTAATCCTCAAAAAAAGACTGATTTCAATTCGCTTGTGTTAACTATTTGCCTTTCCAATTGGGTGTGCGCTTCTCGGCAAAGGCGGCGGCCCCTTCAGCGGCATCCTCGCTGAACAAGACCGGGTTGGCCAGATCGCTGTTCTTGGCAAACATTTCGTCGGTGCTCCAATCCGCTGATTCCAGGATGATCTGCTTGGTGACCGTAACCGCGAGAGGGCCGTTGGCGTTAATCTTCGCCGCCAGCTCCCGGGCACCGTCCAAGGCGCTGCCTTCCGCCACAACGCGATTGATCAAACCGATGTCGGCCGCTTGTTGAGCGGAAATGAAATCACCGGTCAGCGCAAGTTCCATGGCGAGGCGCTGTGGAATCTGGCGCGGCAGCCGGAGCAGGCCGCCACCGGCGGCAACCAGGCCGCGCTTGACTTCCGGAATACCGAACTTCGCATTTTCGGCAGCAATAATCAGGTCACAAGCGAGTGCCATTTCACAACCACCGGCCAGCGCATAACCTTCTACTGCTGCGATCAGCGGTTTGCGGGGTGGTGCCTCGGCAAGCCCACCCAGACCACGACCTTCCACAATTGGCAGATCGCCGCTGAGAAAACCCTTCAGGTCCATGCCAGAACAAAAAGTACCGCCGGCACCGGTGAGGATGGCAACTCGGATGGTATCATCTTCGTCCAGTTGATCCAGGGCCTTGGCGATACCATGGGCACAGGCACTGGTCAGCGCGTTTTTGCTTTCCGGACGGTTTATGGTGATCGTCATCACGCCATTGCTGATGTCGACAAGAATGGGGTCACTCATGGGTGCGTTCTCCGATTCGCAAAAAGCGAGGAGTTTACAGCGAATTGAAAACCGGCGCGAGCGGAGCCGCAATTGGTAAGTTATAAGTGAAATTAACAAGTTCTTTTAGAGTATTGAGAAATATGGTGTTCCAGTGAACGAATCTCACTATTGCAGCCAGTTCAATCCCGCGGAGCCGATGGCCGGTACGGCGGACCAGGTGGATATCTGGTTGCTGCTTGAATACCGCCCGAGCTGGAAAGCGAAGGTGTTGGAGGATAATGAGCTTGCAGCCAGCAGCCGCGAATGGCTGCAGCAAACACTGGCACGGTTGCGTGCGCTGGGGTGTCGCGTGCGTCCGCAGTTTATTCGCCAGCCTGAATACGATCGCAGCGGTGTGACGGTAATGCTTGCCACGGCAGAAGATACCTGGAAATGGGAGTTAAGTGATTATTCCGAGCTGGCCACGCTCGATATGGCCGCGCAGTTCGCCTCTGCTCGTTGGGAAGGACAGCGACTGGTCAAGCCAGAATATTTCGTCTGCATGAACGGCCAACGCGACCGCTGTTGCGCGCGGTACGGTAGGCCGGTGTATGCAGCGCTGCGCGAACGGGTAGCGGAGCGGGCCTGGCAAATCAGCCATCTGGGTGGCCACCGCTTCGCCCCTAATGTGTTATGCCTGCCCCAGGGGGCATTGTATGGGCGACTTGCTGAACAAGAGGTGGCGCTGTTCACCGAGAAAGTCGAAGGCGGAGAGCTGGATTTTAGCTGTCTTCGTGGCCGTTCCTGGTTCGCACCAGCCGTTCAGGCCGCCGAGGGCTTTCAGGCCGAGCAGGGGCTGATCCTGAAAAGCTCTCGGGAAGACGGCGAACGGACAACGGTGACTTTTGCTCGCACCAGGTCTGACTCGATGGTTGAAGAGCCGTTAGCTGCGGTGACAGTTCAGCGCAGCAAGCAGCCACTTCAGGCACTGGCCAGCTGTGGCGACCAGGAGCGCAAGCCGGTCCGTCCTTTCGAAAAAGTGAAAACAGCTCTCTAGAAGCGGCTACATACGCTCAATAATCACCGCAGGCGCCATGCCGCCGGCCGCACACATGGTGACCAGGCCGCGTTGCAGGTCGCGGCGTTCCAATTCATCCAGCAAAGTGCCAATCAGTATTGAACCGGTCGCACCAATAGGGTGGCCCAGCGCCATGGCGCCACCATTGACGTTAACTTTGTCGCGATCCAGGTCCAGATCGCGGATAAACTTTTCCGCAACCACGGCAAAGGCTTCGTTGACTTCAAACAGGTCAATATCATTGAGTCCAAGACCCGCTTTCTCCAGCACCTTACGTGCAGCCGGCACCGGTGCGTTCAGCATCAGAGTGGGGCAATCACCCATATTGGCCATAGCCAGCACCTTGGCGCGAGGCTTCCAGCCCTGCGCTGTCGCGTAGTCCGGAGACGCCAACAATAGCGCTGCTGCGCCGTCCACAACGCCCGAGGAATTACCCGCATGGTGCATAAACTGAATATCAAGATCCGGGTATTTCTGGAGGATCAAGCCGCGATAAGTTGTGCCCTTTTCGTCCAGCGGGTAGTCAGCAAGTGCCTCGAATGACGGCTTCAGCCCGGCCAGTCCTTGCAGTGTTGTGCCTGGGCGGGGGAATTCCTCACGGTCCAGCGCCAGGCTGCCATCTTCGTGATACACCGCTACCAGGCTACGCTCAAAGTAGCCATTTTCAATGGCATTGGCTGCCCGCCGCTGGCTTTCCAGAGCCAGGTTGTCCACTGCCTCCCGATCGATGCCTTGCATGGTTGCGATCGCATCGGCGCATACGCCCTGGTTGGATTGTGGATGTTCGGCGCGTAACCGTTCATTGCCATTGTCCATAAAAGGCGAGGCGCCGTCTTGCAGCTTGCCGTACAGGGACATCATCTCAGTACCGCCGGCAATGACCAGGTCCTCCATGCCGGACATAATAGTCGCCGCAGCCAGGTTTACCGTGGTGATCCCCGAACCACAAAAACGGTCCAACGTTACCCCGCTGGAGCGGATATCGTAGCCGGCATCCAGCGCGGCCATGCGACCCAGGTCGCCGCCTTGCGGGCCGCGCTGGCTGCTGGTTCCCCAGATGATGTCGTCCACTTCAGCCGTGTCGATATCATTGCGCTCGGCAATGGCTTTCAGCACAGTAGCGCCCAGTTGCTGCGGGTGGATCTCTGCCAATGCGCCCTTGCCAACCTTGCCAATGCCACGCGGGGTACGGCAGGCATCAATAATCCAAGCTTCATTCATTTCGGCAACCTCAACTTAATTTTAGGGCGGTATTCTACAGTACAAACAATTTCACCGACATCCTGCGATTATCGGTCCCCGCTCTTGGTACACTGACAGGATGAATAGAGAACAAGCCAGTATTTTGTACAGTCTCGATGGGGCGGTCGCCACCATCACCCTCAATCGACCGAACAAACACAATGCCCTCGGTTCCGGTGAAATTCATAGCCTGACTGAATTCCTTCAGGATATTGAAAAACAGCGTGACATCAGGGTTTTGTTACTGCGCGGGAATGGTCGGAGTTTTTGCGCGGGTGCCGCCCTGGATGAGCTGGCGGCAAACACAATCAGCCCGGCCGATTTTGCCACCCTGACAAATACCCTGGCCAACTTGTCCATACCGAGTGTGTGTATGCTAAACGGCAATGTGTATGGAGGGGGTTGTGAACTTGCGCTGAGTTGTGATTTTCGGTTTGCTCGTCCTGGTATCAAAGCGCATATACCTGCAGCTAAAATTGGTTTGTGCTATCCACCCAGTGGTATTCAGCGCCTGGTGACGGTGATGGGCTTGGCAAATGCGCAGCGCTTTCTGCTAGCGGCTGAGAGCTTTCAGGCCGAGGAGTTACTGACGATGGGTTTTATTACCCATTTTGTTGAAGAGGATGAACTTGAGCATTCAACCAGGCAGTTTGCGGTCCGTCTGACAGAGCATGCGCCACTGGCGCTGCGTGCGATGAAACGAATCAGCCTCAAGGCAGCCAGTGCCAGCAAGCTGGCTGACGATAAGGAAATTCAGGAGCTTGTTTTGAGTTGCAGCGAATCACTTGATTTGCAAGAGGGGATGCGGGCGGCAGCGGCCAAGCGCCACCCGGTTTTTACTGGTGAGTGAGCAGAAGGAGGCAGAGGGTAGCTGGCATGCAAACGACGATTGATACGGTTCCGCTGACAATAGCAGATACGGACAATAACTGCGCCCGCTGCACCCGATCTTTATGTTGCCGGTATATCACAGTATCGGTTGACACGCCTCGTAGCATGCGCGATTACGATACGCTGTTATGGATGGTGTCGCATCGGGGGGTTCGTATATATCGCGATTGTGACGGGTGGGCGGTTCAGTCGATGAACAGTTGCGAACATGTCCTTCCAGGCGGTGGTTGTGGCATTTATGAGACCCGACCAATGATCTGCCGGGAGCATTCCAATGAAGATTGTGAGTTCGTTCGCCCGGATGATGAATCAATACTGGAGTTCACGAGTTACGACCAGCTCGATGAGTACTGCCGCAAGAAATTCAAAGGCTGGGATAGGCGATTTGATAAGAGCTAGGGCAGCTGTCTACTGCTCGTCGCTTACCTTGGTGGTCGTGTCGGTACGCTGTGCCTGTGAATCGTTAACAGTGTCTGCCTTGCGTAAAGTTGTCAGAGCACTGCGACAAGCATTCTCACCAGAGACTGTTTTAACCACTTTTTCCGCCAACATTGACAGCCCGCCGGTAGACATCGCGGCACCAATGCTCGCTGTGCTTTTCAGCAGACCTGCGGCATCAACCGTTGGTTTGGGCTGAGCCAGGCTGCCACCCAGTTTCATAAATTTGACAACGCTGCCGACATCCAGTCCAACACCCTGCTTGGCGGCAGGAGTAATCAGGATATTCAGTTGCTCATTATGCAAGTTAATATCGCCATCGCCGATGATCTCCATTTTTTCTGTTTCCATGACCAATGCTTTGTCGCTGGTCGCAACACCATCCTTTATGTCGAAATGCAGTAAAGCGCATTGCAGCTGGGTTGTGGGGTCAGATTTCGCAAAAGGGTTTAGCTTATTTAGCGTTTCCAGCAGCAGGTCAGAACCCAGTAACTCGATGCTGTCATTCTGGATCACGGCGTCGTGCACCAGCACATGCAAGGTTCCCTGACTGTTAGCCGCCAACTCAGCAACTGAGTAGCCATGGCTATTCAGCTGGATATCAACCGCGGTTTTACCACCCGCCAGTTGTTCTTGTGGCACCACTCCGAAGGCTTCAAGATCAACACCATCCAGCTGAAAAACTGTGGACAGCTGCGGTGTGTTGGAATCAAGTTGCACCGAGCCGGTGCCACTAAAGCCGCCACCACCGAGAGCAGCCTGAAAAGGCTCCAGCAGTAAGCGTCCTTCTTCGAGCTGCAAACGGGTGCTCAATTCGGTAAACGGCGCAGCCAGAATACCCAAGCGGTCCGCCGTGAATGTTATGTCCCAGTTATTGTTCTCAATCCACTGCCAGTCCAGCGGCGTTTCGGAAAACAATCGGTTCTGCTGGTCCGGTGCTGCTGCTTCGCGGGTCTGTACCGATTCCGCTGCTTGAGCCGGCGTCAGTTCTGTCGGCTTGCTTTGGCCCAGCTGGAGATTATTGCTGTGAAGCTTGGCCTGTATAATTTGCTGCGCTTCCAAGTGCAGGCTCAAATGGCCTGCAAGGTCTGACTTACCTGCAGTTAATTTCAGATCAGCCAATTCAAGCGTCTCGCCACGGCCATTTATTGAAGCCGTTAGGTCAATCGGTAAATACGTACTGGCAATTGGGGGGAGTACACTAGTCAAAACTGATTGATCAGATAGCATGATGCTGAGCAGCGCCTGCTGACCGTCAATGCCATTGAGGTTTAGCTCACCGTCGACGCTGGCTGACAACCCAGGTGCGCTTAGCTTAACTTCCCCGCGCCCATCAAGCCCGGTGGTTTGCGTGCCCACAGTAGTGAACGTTCCCTTGAGGGTAAGACCACGAAAGGCGGTTGGCTGGTCATTGCTCTCCAGCATGAGGTCAGTGGAAAATTCTTCAACCGTGAGTTGGCGGACTGCGAATAGAATTTGTGTTGACAATTGTTCGAGAGACAAACCGGGAAGGTCCAGGCGCTCGGTGTCCAGTGTTAACCTTAAGTTTCGCAAAAGGCCCAGCCATGCCCAATTAATCTCCGCTTCTTCGGCGCCGGAAACCGGCTGGCTATCCGCTTGCTGAGAGCCCAGCAAAGGGCGTAAATCCAGAGGCTGCAAACGTACTTGTAGCAAATGCTGGCCCGTCTGATTGCGATGGGTGACTGTGGCGGCCAGGTCGAGATTCGCATCACTGCTGATTCGCAGCTTGAATTGCTCTGGCGATTGGCGTTCTGCATTAATGCGATACACAGTGGAGGAGGCTTCGCTATGCACCCCTACCTGGCCAAGCTGAATCGACTCAAAACCGAGTAAGCGCGCAAAATCTAAGGCGGCAGAAGCCTGCTGTGGGCCCTCCGTAGCACCTTCATCGCCACGCGTGTACACATCGAGCTGATTACTGCGCAGCGACCAAAATGCTTTTTCAGGCGCGATCAGACCGGGCAGGTCCACTGACAACTTCAGATCATTGGCTCGTAGCAGCGGGGTATCATCCTTCTGGCTGACGGTCAGCTTGTCTGCGTTAAGCTCCACAGGCCAAGGTGAGACTGTGAAAGCCTCAGCCTGTATTTGCAGACCTGAAGCCAGACTGGCTGCTCGCAGCGCCTGCTGTGGCGCGGCAACTAACAGGATAAGAAGTAGAGCAATCACCACGGCAACCAGCAGAAGGGCGTATAGGGCGAAGCGTAACAGTCTGGCGATCATAAGTGTTCTTGATTTCTTGTAGTCTCGCAAGAGTCTATAGGTAGCGGCGCAAGATTCACAGAGTGAACTGTGAAACCTTAGGTCGAGAAATGTAAACTCTGATTATTACGACACTTGGGAGTATCCGTGATCTATCCAATCAATCCTCACCGAAGCGTGTTCAGTGTGCCTGGCTGCGCCTTGTCGGTAGCGGCGCTCGGACTACTGTGCACGATGAGTGCGCAGATCTGCGCCAAGCCTTTGGTGGGAGTGGAATCAGCAGAGCTGGAGCTTGTTGTAGTGACCGCGAGGCGGCGCGAGGAGAGCGTATTGGATGTGCCAGTGGCGGTGTCGGTCCTGTCTGAGGAGCAATTACGGCAAGTCGGCATCCGTAACCTCGAAGACCTGTCCGCCAGTGTGCCTGGCCTGGAGCTGACTCGCACAAACACCGGCAATGCGGCGAGAATATACATTCGTGGTATCGGACAACGCGATCCCAGAACCTTTGTTGACCCGGCGGTCGGTTTGTATGTTGACGACGTGTACATCTCCCGGGCGGATGGGGCATTGATGGATATTCTTGATGTCGCCAAGATTGAAGTGCTGCGCGGCCCCCAGGGGGCGCTGTTTGGAAAAAACACGGTGGGAGGTGCGATTCGCATATTCTCGGCCCTGCCTGAGGCAGAGCCGTCGGCGTTTGCCCAAGTGCGTTTGGGAGAGTACCGGCGTCGAGACTGGCAACTGGGGGCGTCCGGCCCGCTGGGAGCTCACGGCGCAGGTAGCATTAACCTGTCACAGGTATTTCGAGACGGCTACATGCATAATCCATTGACCGGTCGCCGCTATTCTGACGAGCAGCGCTGGGCCGTGCGTGGGCAATATTACTATACGCCCGACGACCGTTTTTCCTTGCGTGCCATTGTTGGTTGGGGTCGCCAGCGCGAAGCGGGGGCTGGTGCTCACTGTGTATTGGCCGAACCGCGCAGCGGTACCTTAGGTGGCAGTCCTTTGGGGCAAGCCCTGGAAATAGATACGGCCTGCCTGCAATCGTCTTCCAGTGTCTTGTCCGGCGACCAGACTTTAATAAATGCTGGTGAATACAATCTGGACACTCAGGCATTAACACTGATTGCCAAGTGGCGCACCGAGAGTTTTGGTTGGTCCAGTGTGAGTGGTGTCAGACGACAGAAGTTAGCGTATGTGTCGGACCAGGATGGCAGCTTTAGCCAGGCAATAGGCCTTCGCAGCCTGGCGCCGGATCAGCGCCAACAGTTATCTCAGGAGTTTCAGTTCAGGTTTGATGATGCGGATCGTGCCTATCAGTTATTGGCGGGTCTCTATTTGTTTGACGAGCAAACTCGCGGGGAGGAGCTGGCGGCTGATATTGGGCCTGGTGGAGTCAGCCTGCTGTCAGAGGGCCCAATGTTCGATACCTACGTTTTGGGCAGCAGCAGAGACAATGTAGAAATTGATGTGACCTCTTATGCGGCTTTTTCCCAGTTGATCTGGGACATGAACGCTCGCTGGCAGCTTACCCTGGGGCTTCGTTATACCTGGGAAAACCGCAAACTGACGGCGTTACAAGCCGTATTGGACCCCGATGCGATTACTGCCAATGATGGGGCCGTTGGTCCGCAGGAAGGTCGGCCAAAAACTCCAAATGGTGGCCTGGTGCGCCTGCCTGCCGGAGCCAGAATTGATTCCGATAGTGTTGGCTATGGTGATTCGCGCAGTCCGTGCGGTCTGCCACCAGACAGCTGCCGTGGTGAGCAAACCTGGCGGCAATGGACACCATCGGCGACGCTGTCCTACCGTTGGCCGGACAACGGTCCCTGGCCGGGCAGGGGCACAGCGTATGCAACGGTGGGGCAGGGGTTTAAAGCTGGTGCGATCAACTTGTTGCGGGATCAAATCAGCCTTGTGGAGCCTGAGACTGTGATTAACTACGAGCTTGGCTTGAAAATGACGCTGCTTGATGGACGCTTGCAGCTGGCGACTGCGGTATTCAGAGCCGATTATGATGACATTCAGGTGCCGGTTGCAATCCCTCCGCTGGGGCTGGATCTTGCTGGCCCTCTTCCCGGTGGCATCGCCGACACAGGACTGGTGAATGCTGCTCAGGCGAGAATTCGCGGGCTGGAACTTGAATTCCGCTGGCACACCGGTCTTGGTTTCAGGCTGAATGCCAATCTGTCTTACATTGATGCGCGTTATCTGGAGTTCGCTGATCCGTTTGGTGCAGGAGACCGCAAAGATGAGTCGTTCAGTGGTATTCCTCGTTGGAGCACTCGCCTCGGTGCACAATTTGCGTTACCTCTGGCGGGCGGACTGTTTACGCCCGGCCTGGACTACCACTGGCAAAGCTCGGTCAGTCACCATTTTGGCCACTCCAGTTTTGAGTGTCGCTGTTATCGGCAGGGCGCCCATGGAAAACTCAATCTACGCTTGGCTTGGGCCAAGCCTGATGGTTCCGTGGAGATCGCAGCCTATGCAACAAATCTCGCTAACAAGCAGACTTTTTATGGTGCATCGCCTTTGGTTGATATCATAGGTGGTGGCCCGACCTTCGTTGACGCGCCAAGGATGCTGGGTGTTGAGCTTCGTCGGCAATGGTAGCCTTTGCTTAAACGACTTCGCTGGGTAATGCTTCGGTATTTTTATGCGTGGCTGAGTTGTCTGTTGAACGGCTTCCCCTGGTTATGGAGTCGGTGCTGCGATTGTGCCTGCGCGCATTCTGCTGTAAACCCAGCGGGTTCAGTACGGGTGCGGGTTGACGCGCAGCTGCCTCGCCATCGCGGCGAATTCTATCCAGCTGTTTATCGTAAGTGGGCCCATCGACCTGCATGGTATGGCGCGGAGATTCGACATAGCGGTTGCGCATTGTGATGCGTTCGCGTTCCATATCCTGAAGCATTTTGCCGACGGCAGGCAGCTTAACCGACCCCACAAGAACATCCGCTACCAACTTGGCCTGCTTTTCAGCCAATGGCATGATCGCCCCCAATGGCTGGAAGAGGCCGAGGAAAAAGAGGTTGTCGATATAGGGGGGCACAAGATGTTGCCATAAAGGTAATTCATTGTGTTCCGCGGCGAGAAAACCGGGATCAAAAAATGGGAAACTTACCTTGTAGCCGGTCGCGTATATCACCACGTCAGCATTCACCTCGCTACCGTCGACGAATTTTACCCGCGAGCCATGTAACGCAGCGATGTTGGGCTTGCTCAAAACTTCGCCGGTGTCCAGTTTGTCATAGATAGATTGGCTGATTGTCGGGTGGGCCTGCATCGGTTCATGATTTGGCCTCGGCAGCCCGTGCGCCATTGGCGTGCCGTGAGATAGCCGCAGTAGCAACTTGGTTAAAGCTGACATCACGCGCCAATGCGGGAAAAACTTGATTTTCTGCCCGGTTGGTTGGCCGAATATGTAGCGCGGCAGTACCCAGGCACTATTGCGCACTGACAAATAAACCGTGTTGTCCAGGCTGGGTTGACTGAGTTCGCAGGCAATATCCATGGCTGAATTTCCCATGCCAAGAATCACGACCTGCTTACCAGTCAGGTCTACCGGGTCATAGGGACTGATATAAGAATGAGAGTGCATGACCAGGCCGCTGAATTCGCCGGGTATTGGGGGCTCCGGCCAACGTGGATCCCAATGATGGCCGTTTGCCACGATCAAATGTTGGTAAAGGTATTCGTTGCCATTTTCTAGACGGACTTTCCAAAGCCCCCTTTCCTGTTGTTGGCAGTCCACGACCAGGCTGTTGAAAGTGACCTTGTCACGTAGCGTAAAGTGATCGAAATAAGCGTCAAAATAGTCTTTGATCTGGTGATGGTCCGGGTAGACCGGGTATTGATCGGACATCGGAAAATCCGCGTATTCCATGAGTTCCCGGCTGGTGTTTATGCGCAGCGACTCGTAGGCAGCTGACATGCCATTGCTGTTGTTGATTAGCCAATTGCCGCCAATATCATCGCCCGCTTCAAAGCAATCAAAACTGATTCCGCGGTCCACCAAGGCCTTGACGGCTGGTATCCCTGAGGCACCGCAGCCAATCAAACATACCTGCTTAATCTGCTCTGTCATTGCGAAAACTCCTGTGGTCTTGTCCCTGATCCGCGGTATGCATTGTCCGCCCCGCCAGCGCCCGGTTGAAGCGGGAAAACTGTGACAAAAATACATCGCGGATGCAATGGTGGGGCAGGAAAGAAGTTTTTACTGGAAACTTGTGGTTTGCCTCTGCCGAGGCGTGAACGACTGCGCAATCCTGATCTGTGGGTGCTGGTCATTAGTCCCGGGCTTAGTATAGTTAAACGCAATTACGCGCAGTAGCACCTTATCCGGCTCTACGCTCACTTTGCGAGGTACTTATTAGTGGCACAGGCTATCCCAGGGAATCTGCTCGATACTGTTCATCTGGCCAATGTGTCCCCCGACACCTTCGCCGCACCTGCCGGGCACTCCAAGGCCTGGTTTTCCGAATACAATGTCGCCGCCTGGCTTGGTTTTCGCTATCAGCCCGCGCAAGCCGTCGGTATCTTACTGGAGTACCAAGATGACAGCGGCAGTCATACCCTGGTGGTCGACGAGTGTGCTGCTCCGGATGGTTTGCAGCTGATGCTGTCCGGACGAGCGCAAATTAATGCCGTCGGCAAAATCCGCTCGATGAAGGTATGCTGCAGCGGGGTTAATGCCGGGTGTAAACTCAGGGTCGACGAGCTATTTGTGCAGCGTCTTGAAGAAACAGCCGCCTTGCTAAGGCGAGCCCGTCTGGCCGCCAACGCCTGACACTGTAGCTGCCTTGCTGCTGCAGTTCAGTGGCAATTCACTAAGCGCATTTGCCAACAGAGTTGCCTGCGCGGCCGCATTGGGATGAATGCCATCAGCCTGCATAAGGTCAGCTTGCCCACCGACGCCGTCCAGGAAGAAAGGGTGAAGAGCCGTTTTATAGTGCTCTGCCACCTCACGGAACGTGGCGGCAAACCGGCGCGTGTAGACCGGGCCATAGTTGGGTGGTATTTGCATGCCCAGCAGGTAAACGTCGGCCTGGTGCTGGTGAGCAATCTGTACCATTTGCTCGAGATTGTTCTTCAGTTTTTCCAGCGGATAGCCACGCAATCCGTCGTTCCCGCCCAGCTCAATCATCAGCAGTTTCGGGCGGTATTTTTGCATCAATTGAGGCAGCCGGCGCAGGCCGCCAGCCGAGGTTTCACCACTCACACTGGCATTGATAAACGATATCCCGCAGGTCTGCAAATGTTGCTCCAACCCATATGCCCAGCTTTGCTCTGCCGGCAGACCATAACCGGCCCCTATACTGTCACCCAATAAGAGTACACTACTGCCGCCGCGCTCAATTGCATCGCTATAATGCGCGCTGAGCAGCAGTCCTCCAGTGATCGAAATGATGGCAAGTAACGTAGTACGAAGTGTCAACAGCCAAGCCTCCGGAAATCCCCAATGATTATAGCCTCGCAACTGTGTAAAACGGTAGACAGTCACGAAGGCCGGCTGCATATCCTCCAGGATATCAATCTGCGAATTGAAGCCGGTGAGGCGGTCGCAATTGTTGGAGCATCAGGCTCCGGCAAAACCACTCTACTCAGCCTCCTGGCCGGTCTGGATTTGCCTTCATCCGGCAGCATTCAGCTGGCGGGTGAAGAAATTACCAGTCTGAATGAGGATCAGCGCGCTGAAGTCAGGGCGCGCTACGTGGGTTTCGTATTTCAGTCTTTTCAGCTTCTTCCCAGCCTGACAGCGCTGGAGAATGTGATGCTCCCGGCGGAGTTAAAGGGGCTTGAACAACCCCGGCAAATTGCCGAACAGTTCCTTGAGCGGGTAGGCCTCGCTGAAAGAGTGCGTCATTACCCCCGACAGCTCTCCGGAGGTGAGCAACAGCGGGTTGCCATTGCCAGAGCATTTGCGGGCCAGGCTCCGATCCTGTTTGCCGATGAACCCACTGGCAACCTCGATACACACACCGGTGCGATTATCATTGACCTGTTATTTGCTCTGAATCGTGAGCAAGGCACCACCCTGGTGCTGGTTACCCACGAGCAGAGGCTTGCGCAGCGCTGCGCGCGCCAGCTGGAGCTCAGTGCCGGTCGGTTGGTTAAGGACAGCGCCCAGCCATGAACAGTAAGCAGCTGGCTCTGACCTTCAGACTGCTCGGCCGGGACTGGCGTGGCGGCGAGCTGGGCTTATTGCTCGCAGCACTGGTCGTTGCCGTCACCATCGTGGTGGCGATCGCCTTGTTTGTTGATCGCATTCAGGGCGCCATACTTGGGGAAAGCAACCAGTTTCTTGCCGCTGACAGACTGATCCGCAGCAACGTAGCCATTCCAACGCATTGGGCTGACATTGCACAAAGCAATGATTTACGGCATGCCGAAGTGCTTAATTTCCCGACCATGGCGATGGCCGGCGACCAGCTCCGGCTCGTCGCCGTTAAGGCTGCCAGTAATGAGTACCCGCTGTTAGGACAGGTAACTTTTTTGAGCGCACCCGGTGGACGCGACCAGTTGGTTTCGGGTGGGCCGGCCGCGGGGGAAGTCTGGGTGTCGCCCAGATTATTGCCGCTGCTTGAGGTTGATATTGGCGAGCCGCTGATGATCGGCGAGGTTGAGTTAACGATAACCGGCTTGGTCGTGCGGGAACCGGATGCCGGCTTTTCGGCATTTGCTTACGGTCCCAGGGTATTGATGAACCTCGATGATATTGCGCAGTCCGGTGTTGTCCAGCCAGGTAGCCGGGTTCAGCATAACCTGCTGGTGAGCGGGTCGGCGGACGCGCTGAGCAGTTGGGAGGCAGCAATGCGAGAGCAATTGCGCCCCGATGATCAGTTAATGGGGGTCAAAGAAGCACAACCTCGGCTGGCTCAATCCATTGATCGGGCAGAGCGTTTTTTGTTGTTAGCGGGAGCTATGGGTGTGGTGTTGGCCGGGGTGGCCATTGCGATAGCCAGCCGGCGCTATACAGAGCGCCACTACGACTATGTAGGGGTTCTGAAAAGCCTAGGGGCAACTTCAAATAAAATATTAAGTTTATATCTTAGTCATTTGATTATATTGTGTTTTATTGCTGTTTTTACCGGCAGCATTTTAGGCTGGTTTTTGCACTGGGTCGCCGTCGACAGCGTTCGCGGGCTGTTGCTTGTTGACTTGCCAGAGCCCGGTTATGCTGCTCTGGTTCTCGGTGCTGCAACTGCTGGTATCAGTTTTCTGGCGTTTGCCTGCCCGGCACTGCTGCACCTGCAGAAAGTAGCCCCAATGCGGGTTTTGCGACGTGAGCTCGGGACGCCGGATTTCAACTCGCGCTTGGTGCTATGGGTTGGAATGGGCGGTTTGCTTGCTCTCATTTATCTGTATTCCAGTAGCCTCGTGATTACCGTCAGTCTGCTGCTGGTCATTGGCTTGCTCGGAGCGCTGGTCATGGGTTTGACCTGGTGTCTTATCCGAATCGCCCCGGGCCTTGATGGCCGCGCGGCGAACGCCTGGGCTTTAGCGCTGGCCGCCATTCGGCGTCGGTCGCGGCACAGCGCATTGCAGGTATTTGTCTTTACCGTTGTCATACTGCTAGTCCTGGTGCTTGCTTTACTGAGAAATGCTCTGTTGGAGGAGTGGCGCCTGCAGATCCCTCCCGAAACGCCCAACCATTTTGTGCTGAATATAAGCCCGTATGAAGTGGATGGTTTCGTCGATCTTCTGCAGCAGCACGGTTATGAACATGCCGGGATTTATCCCACCGCCCGGGTGCGCATGAGTGCTCATAATGGCCAGCCATTACGCCGCCAGGACGGGCCAGCTTCCCAGGAGGGGGCGGCCGCCCCAAGCGACCAGGCCGGACGCTCCATCAACATTACCTGGAGTGAACAGCTGCCCGAAGATAACCTCCTGATTGACGGGCAATGGTGGGACGATGCTGAGCCAGGCGGCGTATCACTGGAAGAGGAGTTTGCGACTCGCTATGGCATCAAGATTGGAGACCGATTGCGGTTTTCACTGGCAGACGCCTCTGTCGAGTTGCAGGTGCGCAACATCCGGCAACTGGACTGGGAACGCATGCGCCCTAATTTTTTCGTCATTGCATCGCCAGGCTCCCTCGAAGCCTTTGACCTCGTATCCATGACCAGCTTTTACCTGCCTCCCGGCAACAAGGCTTTCCTGAACACGCTTCTCAGGGAGCTGCCAACGGTCAGTATTATCGAAATGGACCGGGTTATTGAACAGGTGACGAGAATTATCGATCAGGTCAGTATGGCCGTTGAGCTGGTTTTACTGCTGATCGCGCTCGCTGCAGCGATTGTGTTACTGGCCAGTATACAAACGAGCATGGACGAGCGCTTTCGGGACAATGCTATATTGAAGACGCTCGGGGCCCGGCTTGGTTTGCTGCGCCAGGCTATGCGGCTTGAGTTTGCATTTCTCGGTGCGATGGCTGGACTATTGGCGGCTGGAGGTGCTGAGTTGGTGGCCGCATTGCTGCAGACCCGAATTCTCGATATGCAGCCTCAGTTCCATCCCTGGCTGTTCCTGGTGGGCCCGGCCATGGGGGCTGTCATCGTAACGTTGATTGGTCTGGCCGTTGCCCGGCGCAGCTTAAGTGCCACTCCAATGACGGTGCTGCGTCAGCTATCGTCCTAAAACGAGCTCGTTGCTGGACGGCATCTCGAAGTGTACAGACGTATAAGCGATGTCGTAAACGCCAATCGCCAGGCCGGCGATTGCGCAGGTAGCGAGACAGGCAATGGTCAGCAATGGGAGCAGTCGATTCAATGACAGCTTGTTGTGCTTGGGTTGTTCCTGTGGCATTTTCTGACGCTTATTGTGATTAGATGACTTGAATAACGCACAAAACGTGCCAGTTGTACCTGAAAAGCAATAGTCTTTAAAAAACAATAAGTTGTGCAGGTTTTCTTGAATGACTTAAAAGCAGGCAGGTGTTACTGCACAGCACGCAAATCAGTCTGCGTTACGCAGAGTTACAATCAATCGGCCGATTGTAACCACCGGCCATACTGATAGTTTGCAAACAGCATTACGGCGCGCATACACCAGTCTGCTTTTGGGGTCGCGAATATGTCGAAGGCATGCTGGGCACCCGGTAGCTCCAGAAACAGCACCTCGGAGCGACTGCAGGTACGAAGCTGTTCGGTGAACAACTGTGCTTCGGCTAATGACGTTAAAGAATCATGACTGCCGTGCACGACAAAAAACGGTGGTGCAGCGGAGTGAATCCGGTGCAGCGGGGAGCCTTGACGATAAAGCTCCTCGTTTCCGGACAAGGGTTTGCCGATCACGTACTGCTCCATTGCTTGGCGTAAGCCGTCATTGATATGCAGGCCATGCTGGTCGCTGAAGTCATACACACCGTAGAAAGGTATGCAGGCCGCTACCGTTGTATCGGTTTCTTCAAAACCCGGCTGGAAAACCGGGTCGTTGGCGGTCAACGCGAGTAGCGAGCTGAGATGCCCACCGGCGGAGCCTCCAGTGGCCACGACAAAATCCGGGTTTCCACCCCAGTCCGCGATGTTGTTACGAATCCAGGCCAGTGCGCGCTTGCAGTCGATGATATGGGCCGGCCATTTGTGGGCCGGGCTCAGGCGGTAATCAACGGTCACGCAAATCCAGCCTTGCGCGGCGAGATGATTCATTAGAGGCAGGGCCTGGGTGCGCTTGTCACCGTAGTTTTCCATCCAGCCGCCGCCATGAATCTGCAGGAGAACCGGGGCATCTGGGGTATCAGCTCGTTCTTTAGGTGAATAAACATCGATGTTGACTGGCCAGCCGTCAACGCTCGCGATCGTCAGATCGCGACTTACCTGAACCCCTGGTAATCGTGCATGAAACGGCCTCACATAACGCCAGGCTGAAAAACGTTCTGGAACAATGCCCAGGCCCTCAGGAATTAGGTCAGCAAATGTTTCTCCATAGGCTTCCCTCAGCGGCGCTTCACAATGCGTGCGCAACGTTAGGCCTTGCAGGTATTGCCAGAGCACCGCGCCAGCACTGCCTATCACCATAAGCAAGCCGGCCACTCCGAGGGGTTCGGTAAAACTACCCGTCAAAGCAAACGGTATCGCGCTGAGTAGCAATACCACGACAACCCAGGGCGCCAGGTCGCCGTACCACCAGCCACACAGAAAGCCGAATAAAGTGGGTAAGGGCCGGCCCAAATAGGGCCGGTACACATTCAAGGTTAGCGCGCAGGCCAGGAGGGCCAGCGCGAAGTACAGCGTCGCCATCTTGCGGGGCGCGTGACTTAGGGCAACAGATGTTGCACGGCGTCCCGCTCCTCGCTCAGTTCCTGCTCGGTTGCTGTCATGCGGTCACGGCTGAAGTCGTTGATATCCAGGCCTTGAACAATCGACCAGTCACCGTCTTTGCAGACAACAGGGAAAGAATAGATCAAGCCTTCAGCGATCCCGTAACTGCCATCGCTATAAACGCCCATGCTGACCCAGTCCGTATCCGCAGAGCCCAGAGCCCAGTCACGAATATGACAAATTGCGGCGTTAGCTGCCGATGCTGCGCTGGAAGCGCCTCTGGCATCGATAATAGCGGCTCCACGTTTTTGGACCGTTGGGATAAAGTCCTGCTGGTACCAGGTCTCATCAACGAGCGACAGTGCGCTTTCACCATTCACTTTGGTGTGGTGCAAGTCTGGATACTGGGTGGAAGAATGATTCCCCCAGATGGTCATCTGGCTGACGTCACGAATACTGGTGCCGGTTTTCTGGGCTAACTGAGTAAGCGCCCGGTTATGGTCCAGTCGGGTCATAGCGGTGAACTGACGGGGGTCGATATCCGGGGCGTTGCGCTGAGTAATCAGTGCATTGGTATTGGCCGGGTTACCGACGACCAGGACCTTAATGTTTCGACTGGCGACAGAGTTGATCGCCTTACCCTGGACGGAGAAAATCGCGGCGTTCGCTTCCAATAGATCTTTTCGCTCCATGCCGGGCCCGCGTGGTCTTGCGCCAACCAGCAAAGCGTACTCGGCATCCTTGAAGGCCTCTTCGGCCTGGTCCGTCCCGATCATGCCGTGCAGCAGAGGGAACGCGCAATCGTCCAGCTCCATCATCACACCTTTGAGCGCATCCAGCGCCGGCGTGATTTCGAGCAGTTGCAGAATCACTGGCTGGTCTTTGCCGAGCATGTCGCCGGAGGCGATGCGGAACAACAGGCCGTAGCTGATTTGTCCAGCGGCGCCCGTGACGGTGATTCGAACCGGTTGTTTCATTATGACTTCCTTTGGTGAAAAACAGTGCGGCAAAGTGTATGCGCAGCGTGGTCGAATTGCCAGCGCGAGGCGGGTTGATTTCGGCTAAAATTGCTGCCGAATTCATCAGGCACAGGGTGGCCGGGCTGTGAGCGAACATTCGCGTACTGAATTTAACAAATTGCAAAAGCGCCTTCGCCGCTTGGCCGGGCAGGCCATTAATGATTACAACATGATCGAAGAGGGCGATCGGGTTATGGTTTGCCTATCCGGCGGCAAAGACTCTTACTCCATGCTGGAGATTCTGCAAAGCCTGCAACGCAGTGCGCCGGTCAGTTTTGAATTGATAGCAGTCAATATGGACCAAAAGCAGCCGGGCTTTCCCGAGCATGTTTTGCCAGAATATTTGGATAGTAAAAACCTTGAATATCATATACTTGAGAAAGATACTTACAGTATAGTCAAGTCAAAAGTACCGGAAGGTAAAACCACCTGTGGGCTGTGTTCGCGCCTGCGTCGCGGAAGCCTGTATGGCTTTGCTGAAGAAATCGGCGCAACCAAACTGGCCCTGGGACACCATCGCGACGATATTATTGAGACCCTGTTTCTCAACATGTTTTATGGCGGTCGTCTGAAAGCCATGCCGCCCAAACTGCTGAGCGACGACAAACGCAACGTAGTTATACGGCCTCTGGCTTACTGCAAGGAAAAAGACCTGCAAGCATTCTCGGACTGGATGGGCTTCCCGATTATTCCCTGCAACCTCTGTGGTTCGCAGCAAAACCTGCAACGCCAGGTTGTAAAAGAAATGCTGCAGCAATGGGAGCGACAACATCCCGGGCGTCTGGATACCATTTTTCGCAGCATTGCAAATGTGTCGCTATCCCAGCTTGCTGATACTGAATTGTTTGATTTTGAGAACTTGAGAATTGACCGCGGTCTTGAGATTCGGGCGGTTAATCTGTAGTGCCGGCAAACTCCTGCAAGGTGGCAATGAATGCCAGCACGGCCATGGAGGCGTGCCGGTCGCGGTGGCGAATGTAGCCCAGTTCCCGCGCCAGCTTAGCACCGCTGATCTCTATTTTTTGCAAGCTGTCGTCTAGCATGGTTTCTGGCAGTACAGTCCAGCCCAAGCCAATGCTGGCCATGGCCTTTATGGTTTCGAGGTAGTTGGTCGCCATACGAATGTTGAGCTTGAGTTTCTTCTGCGCAAACAGGCCGGCAATGATGGTCCCCGTGTAGGTACTTTGATTGGGCAGTATTGCTGGAAATTGGCTCAGGTCATCAATGGAGCGTGCTGTTTCCACAGCCAATGGGTGATCTTTGGCCACCGCAAAGCACAGTGGGTCCTGCCACAGCTTTACGGCCTCAATCAAGGCTTGGCCCTGCGGTGCCAGAGTGATGACCGCGAGCTCGGCCTCGCCCGACAAAACCGCCGCGTAGGCAAGCTCAGAATCGGTGAAACTGATGTCCAGTTCCACATTTGGCTGTGCGTGCTGAAATGCTCTGAGCACTGGCGGCAGGTGGTGCAGGCCAATATGATGGCTGATCGCCAGCGTTAGACGCCCGCTGACCTGCTCTGATTGCTCAAGCAGCTCGCGCCGCGCTGAGTCCAGGCGGTCCAGAATGTCGTTAGCCAATGGGATCAGCTGCTCCGCGTGCCGGGTCAGCGATACCCTGCGGCCGATGCGGTTGAACAGCGGCAGGTCCAGGTCCTGCTCCAGCAGTGCGATGCGCTTGCTGATTGCCGGCTGGGTGAGATGTAACTCCTCGGCAGCGTTTGAAAATGACAGGTGTCGAGCGACGGCAAGAAAAGCCTGAAGGTTCTGGGTATCCATTGGAGTAGCCGGTTGCAATACAGATAAAAATATTTTATCGAAAAAATAAATAATATCAATTTGTTTTATGTGATAGTCGGCAGTACACTTGCCTGACAAGTCCATTGGAAAGGGTGCTATGGCCAAAACTCTGTATGACAAATTATGGGACTCTCACCTGGTGGAACAGCGCGCCGATGGCAGCGCGCTTATCTACATCGATCGTCATCTTATTCATGAGGTGACCTCTCCTCAGGCATTTGAAGGTTTGCGGCTTGCTGGCCGAGCGCCCTGGCGGGTGGACGCCAATCTGTCGATGCCGGACCACAATGTGTCAACTGACAGAGCCGAGCGCGCGCAGGGAATGGCCGGCATCGTCGATCCCACCTCGCGCGTGCAGGTAGAAACGCTCGCCAGCAATGTGCAAGCCTACGACATACCCGGCTTCAGCATGGACGACCCACGTCAGGGCATTGTTCATGTAGTGGGCCCTGAGCAGGGCGCGACTCTGCCGGGCATGACTGTAGTTTGCGGCGACTCGCATACGTCAACGCACGGCGCACTGGGTGCCCTGGCGCACGGAATCGGCACGTCCGAAGTTGAGCATGTGCTGGCCACGCAGTGCCTGGTTCAGCAGAAAATGCAGAACATGCTGGTCTGGGTTGAAGGCAGCCTGCCGGTTGGCGTCTCTGCGAAAGATCTTGTACTGGCAATTATCGGTCGAATCGGAACGGCTGGCGCAACCGGCTACGCAATTGAGTTTGCCGGTCCTGCCGTGCGTGAGCTGTCCATTGAAGGACGAATGACTGTCTGCAATATGGCCATAGAGGCAGGCGCACGAGCCGGCCTGGTTGCAGTTGACCAGAAGACCATTGACTATGTTCGTGGGCGACCAATGGCGCCGACTGGCCAGATGTGGGACAAGGCGGAAGTTGCTTGGCGGGAATTGGTGAGCGACCCTGGTGCGGAGTTTGATCGGCGGGTTGACCTGGATGCAAGCGCATTGAAGCCGCAGGTTACCTGGGGCAACTCTCCAGAACTGGTGCTGCCTGTGGATGAAAATGTGCCAGACCCGGCCCAGGAGTCCGATCCTGCTAAGCGCGAAAGCATGCAGCGAGCGCTGGAGTATATGGGCCTGGAGCCTGGGCAGGCGATAAGCGATATTCAGATTGATCGGGTGTTTATTGGCTCGTGCACCAATTCCAGACTTGAGGATTTGCGTGCAGCAGCCAGCATCGTGGCCGGTCATCATGTGGCTGACTCGGTCAAACAGGCGCTGGTGGTACCTGGTTCGGGTACAGTCAAGCAGCAGGCCGAAGCAGAGGGGCTGGACAGTATTTTCAGCGCAGCCGGCTTTGAGTGGCGTGAGCCTGGATGCTCGATGTGTTTGGCGATGAATGCCGATAAGCTAGGCCCCGGAGAACACTGCGCGTCAACCTCAAACAGGAATTTCGAGGGGCGCCAGGGCTTTGGCGGACGCACCCACCTGGTCAGTCCGTCTATGGCAGCCGCCGCTGCCATCCATGGGCATTTCGTTAACTTGCAGAATCATAGCGAGGCTTAAGCGTGCAACAGTTTGACAGTCACCAGGGCGTGGTGGCGCCTCTTGATCGGGCCAATGTCGATACGGATCTGATTATTCCAAAGCAGTTTTTGAAGTCGATTCGGCGCACAGGATTCGGGCCCAACCTATTTGATTCGTTGCGATATCTCGATGAAGGTGCGATTGGACAGGACAATGATCGGCGTCCGCGTAACCCGGATTTTGTACTGAATAAACCGGAGTATTCCTCTGCCAGCATATTGTTGGCCAGAGAAAACTTTGGCTGTGGTTCGAGTCGCGAGCACGCTCCATGGGCATTGTTGGATTTTGGTATTCGTTGCGTTATTGCACCGAGCTTCGCGGATATCTTTTATAACAACAGCTTTAAGAACGGCCTTCTGCCCATTGTGTTGGACGACGAGGAAGTTGCTGAGTTATTCATCGCAGTGAAGTCTGCGCCGGGTTTGGAGCTGGCTGTTGATTTGGCAGCTCAGACCGTAATAGACAATGACAATCAGCGAACCTACCGATTTTCGATCGATGAATTTCGTAAGAACTGCCTGCTCGACGGACTGGACGAGATTGGGCTGACTTTAAAAAGTAGTGCTGCAATCAAAGCGTTCGAAGCCAGGCAGCGCGCCAGTTCTCCGTGGCTTTACCCGGAGCAAAGCGCATGAGTCATAAGATATTGTTACTGCCTGGGGATTATTGCGGCCAGGAGATCATTGCTGCGGCCAATGAGGTCTTGAGCGCATTAATTCAGATGTTTTCGCTGCGTGTTGATGTAGACGAAGGGCTTATTGGCGGAGCGGCCCTGGATGCCCAGGGTGTCCCTTTCCCCAAAACCACTCTTGAGCAGGCGCAGATTGCTGACGCAATACTGCTCGGCGCTGTCGGTGGGCCGAAGTGGGATGATGTGAAGCCCGAGCTTAGGCCGGAAAAAGGCCTGTTGGCGATTCGTTCACAGCTTGGGTTGTTTGCCAACTTACGACCGGCAAATCTGACTCCTCAATTGGCGGCTGCGTCATCGCTAAAAGCAGAGCTGGTTGCCGGTTTGGATATTCTGATTGTTCGGGAATTGACTGGCGGGATTTATTTTGGAGAGCCCCGTGGCGTGCGCCGCAATGAACAGGGTGAGCGAGAGGGCTTTAATACCTACCGCTACACCGAATCAGAGATCCGACGCATCGGCGCTGTCGCGTTTGAAGCCGCGCGTAAACGGGGCAAACGATTATGTTCAGTCGACAAGTCGAATGTGCTGGAAGTGACCCGCTTGTGGCGGGATGTCATGATCGAACTGCATGCATCCTACCCCGATGTAGAGCTGAGCCACATGTACGTTGATAACGCAGCCATGCAGCTGATCCGCCAACCGAAACAGTTTGATGTAGTGGTTACTGGGAATATGTTCGGTGATATCTTGTCAGACGCGGCCGCCATGCTGACAGGTTCCATTGGCATGTTGCCATCAGCCTCGCTGGATGAAAACAACAAAGGCCTGTATGAGCCCGTGCATGGCAGCGCACCGGACATTGCGGGTAAGGGAGTTGTCAATCCATTGGCAACTTTCCTGTCATTGTCAATGTTGTTGCGATATTCCTTGAACGAGATCGAAGCCGCTGACGCTTTGGAATCGGCGATTGAAAATGTCCTGGATACTGGTCTGCGTACAGCCGACATCGCCACTGCAAATGAGCGGGTCGTAGGCACTCGCGACATGACCAATGCGGTGATAGCCGCAATTCAGTCATCTTGAAACCAGGTGGGTTATGAGCAATAAGCATTCTGAAGGAATCAACGTTGCGGTAGTCGGAGCGACTGGTGCGGTTGGTGAAGTGATGTTGGAAATTCTTGAAGAGCGGGATTTTCCGGTTGCCGAGCTGTTTCCCCTGGCGAGCTCGCGCTCGGCAGGGAAAACGGTTATGTTCCGAAACAAATCATATGTCGTTGGCGATCTGGCTGAATTTGATTTCTCAAAGGCCCAGATTGCACTGTTTTCTGCCGGAGGCAGTATCTCTGCTGAGTTTGCCCCTATAGCAGCGGCGGCTGACTGCGTGGTCATTGATAACACCTCGCACTTTCGAAACGACCCGGATATTCCGCTGGTTGTTCCGGAAGTTAATCCCGAGGCGATAGAGGGCTACAAACAACGCGGCATCATTGCCAATCCGAACTGTTCAACGATCCAGATGGTCGTTGCGTTAAAGCCCATTCAGGATGCCGTGGGTATTGCACGCATAAACGTGGCGACCTACCAGGCTGTGAGCGGGACCGGTAAGGAGGCTATAGAGGAGTTGGCAAGTCAGACGGCCGCTTTGCTCAATGGCCGTGAGGCGGTTAAGAAGGTCTATCCAAAGCAGATCGCGTTCAATGCTCTACCGCATATCGATCAGTTTATGGACAATGGCTATACCAGAGAAGAAATGAAAATGGTTTGGGAAACGCGAAAAATCCTGTCTGACGATTCAATTCAGGTGAACCCGACCTGCGTGCGAATTCCGGTATTCTTCGGCCATTCCGAAGCGGTTCATATCGAAACGCTTGCGAAAATAACTGCGCAGGAAACAAGCAGGCTGCTTAAAAAAACACCCGGCGTCTCGGTGGTCGATGGTCGTGAAGACGGTGCGTACCCGACAGCTGTGTCTGAAAGTGCTGGCAAAGATCCGGTATTTGTTGGCAGAATTCGCGAAGACATTTCCTGTGAAAAAGGAATCAATATGTGGGTGGTGTCCGATAATGTTAGAAAAGGTGCAGCACTTAACAGCATTCAGATCGCCGAAATCTTGCTAAAACGCTATTTGTAATCAATACTTGGATCGAAGTTGTTCCAACTTTTTGCGGTTGGAGTTTGTGTTGATTTTGTACAGTTCTTGACCTGGCTTAGCCCGCTCGGAGCCGGACATACACACTCCCTATTATTGACAGCCGCTGAAGCGATAGCTGGAATGCCAATACACCAAGACTAACGAAGAGTAGTCGGTTAAAACGACAAAGCCTATAGGCCAGTTAAAGGACCATCGCATGTTACGTTCTGCCGTCCGAGTGATCGGGTTGTCGGGGGCACTTCTAAGTAGTGGAGTATTCGCCCTTGGATTGGGTGATATGAAACTCTATTCCGCCGTGAACGAGCCGTTGCGCGCGGAAATCAAGTTGCTGAAAGTGGGCGATCTGAACACCAGTCAGGTGTTGATCAAGCTGGCTTCATTACAGGATTTCGAGCGCGCTAATGTTGAGCGTGATTTCTTTCTTACCGGGATGCGCTACGAAGTTGAACTGGATGGCCGCGGTGGCGGGGTGGTCAAGGTGTCTACCGAAGAGCCGGTTCGGGAACCGTATCTGAATTTCCTGCTGGAGGCCAAATGGCCAAGCGGTCGGCTGGTGCGTGAATACACGCTGTTACTGGATCTGCCGGCCTTTACTTCCACCAATGATTCCCAGTCGGCAGCTGTGCAGGCTCCACAATCAGAGCCAGAGCCCGCTGCAATATCTCCGCCTGCACCTCAGCCCAGACGTTATGACAGCGAGCCCGGCGATGGCCGGCAAATCTCATCAGCCGCCCCGGTGCCCACGCCCAGCCCGGTTGTTCGAGACAACTATGGTGCAGACAGCTATACAACGCAGCGTTCAGATACGCTCTGGAAGATAGCGCAGCAAAGCAGGCCGTCCAACCGAGTAACAGTTAACCAAACAATGATCGCCCTGCAGCGTGAAAACCCGCAGGCCTTTATCAACGGTAATATTAATCGGCTGAAAGTCGGTGAAGTTCTGCGACTCCCTGATGAGCGACGAGTTCTGGATATTGCCAATGAGCAGGCGAGCCTAGAGGTTGCGCGGCAAATGCAGGAATGGCGCAGCGCCGATGACGAAGTAAGGCAGCTTGATGCGCGCTCCGGCGCGGTACAGCAGGCGCCGACACAAGCTGGTGATACCCGAGGCACACTGAAGCTGAGCACGGCGGCCGGTGCCGGTATCAATGGCGACCCGGATGGCAGTGCCGACGCTGAAGTGGCTGCTCTGAATGCACGCCTGACTGATGTATTGGCGGAGCTTGGCAGCACTCAGGCCGAGAATACTGAACTGAATCAGCGTGTTCAGGAATTACTGAGCGAAATGGAGTCGCTTAAGAACAAACTGGAAATTCGCAATTCCCAGTTGGCGCAGGTCCAGGCGCAAACAGGAATGGATGACACTGAGCTGCAGTTTGAGGAAGTGCCTGAAGCGGCGACCACGCCTGAAATGGCCCAAGACGCCGAATTTGATTCGATCGCGGCCAATGAGGAAGACTCCTTTAGCGCAGACCCTGAGGAAGCACTTCAGGAATCATCCGTAGTGGATGAAGCAACACAGCCGACCGTGGCCGCAGAGCCAGAGCCGAGCTGGCTGGACCGGCTACTGAGCCCGCTATGGTTGGCTGTGCTTGCGATCGTCGCGCTGTTAGGTGGCGTATTCTGGTGGCGCCGCCGAAATTCAGAAGAAGAGTATGAATATGTAACGGATGACACAGGCGCTGCTGCGCCGAGTGTTGCCACCGCCGTTCCTGCCGCTGCTGCAAGCGAACGCAATGACCTTGACACCACGCCGGCATTTTCTGCCTCTGCCGCAGAGCAACCGATTCTGGAAGAAGAGGAAGCGGTTGAGCAAGTCGATCGGGCCGACGCCAGCGCGATTGAAGCTGAAATGGGCGATCCAATCGCTGAAGCCGATATTTACGTGGCTTATGGTCGCTACCCGCAAGCTATTGAGTTGTTAAACAGAGCGATTGAGCAGGAACCAGAGCGAACGGATCTGGTGGCGAAATTGGTCGAGGTGCATTCTGCGGCGGGTGATCGGGATGCCGCAGCCGAGCAGCTGGCCAAACTTGAGTCCATGGGTGCCAGCGAGTCGGCAGCTGAACCCGCTAACGAAGTCCCAGCCGGCTCCGATTTAGCAAGCGCCAACGATGACGCGCCAGATGTCATGGAGGAATTCCGTGACAATTTGCCAGAAGAAAGTGCAGAGCAGTTCAGTGCGGAATTTGCGGGTGAAGAGTCAACGGTGGACCAATCATTGATTGATTCCATTCTCGGCGATGAAGACGACCACGATGACGGCGACCAGAATGAAATGTCGCTGGAGGATGATTTCAGTATTGACGAAGAAGCTGATCTCGGAAGCTTTGCCATAGGTGATGTTGCACAGGCCAGCAATACCGACAGCGATCTCCTGGAAGAGGAATTTGATCTTGAGCTTGACCTGGATCTCGATCAGGAAAACGATCTGGAAAATGCGGCTGATGCTCTGGATGCGGGCGACGTTCGCCAGGCTTTTGCTGAAGGAAACGAGCTCAGTGATGGTAATTTTGCTTCGGCCAACGATATCCAAGCGCCAGAAGACCTTGAAGAATTCTCAGCAGAATTTATTGCGGATGACTCCGCGATTGGTATGGAGCAGGAGCTGGCTGACATTGACAGCAGTCTGAGCGATCCCGAACTGGATGATCTGTCCGCACTGGATGAGCTTGAGCTCGATTCAACAGACGACGATATGGATCTGGCAGCCGAGTTAAGCAGTCTGGACGTTTCTATCGAGGATGAGGCAACAAATACCATCGTCAGTAACGACTTGCAGCCGGCGAACTCCAGTGCCGACGAGTTGGAATTGGATATGGAGCAGGCTTCGCTAAGCGGAGATGGAAGCGCAGAACATGATGCAGACGTCGCTATGCTGGAAGCGGATGAAACCGCTACCAAGCTGGATCTTGCACGCGCCTATATCGATATGGGCGATACTGAAGGTGCACGGGACATCCTCGGAGAGGTAATGGAAGAGGGAACCGCCCTCGACAAACAGCAGGCCAAAGAGCTGCTTGACCGAATCGCCTGAGCAAGACCCGGTTCGGCCGTTGCCACGCATCGCCGCGGTTGTCGAGTACTGCGGCACAGCTTACTTTGGCTGGCAAAGGCAGCCCGATACGGCGACCCCTGGCGTACAAAACCGAGTGGAAGAAGCGCTGAGCGCAGTAGCCGACCATCCGATTAACGTCCATTGTGCTGGGCGTACCGATACCGGGGTGCACGCCACCGCACAGATCATTCACTTCGACAGCGATGCCAAACGCTCAGCGCAACAGTGGGTGCGTGGAGGGAACGCCAATCTGCCTGCTGATGTGCGTTTGCGTTGGGCGCAGCTAACCCACCCGGAGTTTCATGCGCGTTTTTCAGCCTTGTCCAGGCGTTATCAATACTGCATCGACAATCGACCGTCTAAACCAGGCTTGTTTGCCGGCCTGCACAGCTGGTTTTACCGGCCACTAGACGTTCATCTGATGCAGCAAGCAGCTCGGCAGCTCCTCGGCGAACATGATTTCAGTGCTTATCGCGCAGCGGGCTGTCAGGCGAAAACCGCGCACCGCCATGTGTCTGCTGTGTCGCTGTCACGCCGCGGGCATCTCATTATCCTGGATATTACGGCGAACGCTTTTTTACAGCATATGGTGCGCAATATCGCCGGAGTGCTGATGGCCATAGGCTGCGGCGATAAACCTCCTGCTTGGGCGGGCGAAGTGCTTCGTTCCAAAGATCGTACCCAAGGCGGTATAACGGCGCCACCTGACGGCTTGTACCTGGTCGGCGTTGACTATCCAGGCCGTTTCGGCCTGCCGGACTTGCCACCAAGGCCATTCTAGCTTGCCTTCGCGCCCCACTGCTATAATACCCCGCTTTTGCGTCGGATATCCGCGTGGCGATCGATTCAGCACTGACACAGGACCAGGCAGCACCGGTCTTACACCGTACGCGAGTCAAAATCTGTGGTATTACCCAGCCTGACGATGCGCAGCTTGTGGCCGAAGCCGGCGCGGATGCCCTAGGCTTGGTTTTTTACGAGCCAAGTCGCCGTGCCGTCAGTGTTGAGCAGGCCCGGGAAATTGCAATCAACACGCCGGTTTTTGTCAGTAAAGTCGGTTTGTTTGTGAATCCTTCCGAGCAACTGGTGCGTAGCGTTCTGGAACGGGTTCAACTCGATGTGTTGCAGTTTCACGGTGATGAAGCCCCCGAATTCGCTGAGCAATTCAAACTGCCTTACATCGCAGTTTTACGGGTGGGTACTGACCGCCTACACATCAAGGCTGAGCAACATCGCAATGCGCAGGCTCTGTTGTACGACAAATATGATCCGACAACCGTCGGCGGAGGTGGGCAGCGCTTTGATTGGAAGCAGTTCAACCCTCACGGCAGACGGGCGATATTGGCGGGCGGCCTGACGGTCGATAATGTCGGGGAGGCCATTGCAACTACCCGGCCCTACGCGGTGGATGTGAGCTCCGGCGTGGAGGATTCGCCCGGCCATAAATCCTGTTCGTTAATCAGGCGGTTTATAGCCGCTTGTCACGCGGCAGACCAACGATTGATGAAGGAATGAATGATGACCGACTTTACTGTATTTCCTGATGCCAATGGCCATTTTGGGCCTTATGGTGGACGGTTTGTGTCGGAAACCCTGTTTGCTGCGCTTGATGAGCTCAGCAGTAATTACCAGAGGCTCAAAAGCGAAGCCGGCTTTCAAGCCGAATTTGATGATGATCTTGCGCATTACGTTGGCCGACCTTCACCGCTATATCACGCCAAGCGGTGGTCGGAAAAACTCGGCGGGGCGCAGGTTTTTTTGAAGCGGGAAGACCTTAATCACACCGGTGCGCACAAGGTCAACAATACGATTGGCCAGGCATTGTTGGCCAAATACAGTGGGAAAAACCGCATCATTGCAGAAACCGGCGCCGGTCAGCACGGGGTAGCAAGCGCGACCGTGGCGGCGCGAATGGGCTTGGAGTGTTGTGTGTATATGGGCGCGACTGATGTCGCGCGCCAGTCGCTCAATGTGTACCGGATGAAGTTGCTGGGCGCTGAGGTGGTGCCGGTAACGTCGGGCTCGCAAACCTTGAAAGATGCGATGAACGAAGCCATGCGCGATTGGGTAAGCAACGTAGACAACACTTTCTACATTATCGGTACCGTTGCAGGGCCTCACCCATATCCGCAGCTGGTGAGGGATTTTCAGGCGGTTATTGGCCGCGAAGCCAAGCAGCAGTGCCTTGAGCAAGCGGGACGGCTGCCCGACTTATTGGTGGCCTGCGTGGGTGGTGGTTCCAATGCCATAGGCCTGTTTCACCCCTTCCTGACGGATGAATCTGTTGAGATGGTGGGGGTTGAGGCTGGCGGTGACGGGATTGCCAGTGGCCGGCATGCCGCACCGCTTAATGCCGGGAAACCGGGGGTGCTGCATGGTAATCGTACTTACTTGATGGAAGATGAAAATGGCCAGATCATCGAAACTCACTCGGTGTCGGCCGGCCTGGATTACCCTGGGGTCGGGCCCGAACACAGCTGGTTGAAAGATCTTGGCCGGGTTGATTATACGGCGGTCAATGACGATGAAGCGCTGGCCGCATTCAGAGAGCTGACGCTGGTCGAAGGAATCATGCCGGCGCTGGAGTCCAGCCACGCACTTGCTTATGTACAAAAAGTAGCGCCGACAATGAGTCAGGATAAGATTATTGTCGTGAATCTGTCCGGGCGGGGCGACAAGGATATCCTGACGCTGGCAGAAATCGACAATATCAGGGTGTGAGCGAGAATACTGATGAGCCGAATTAAAAACCACCTAAGCGAGCTTACAACAGCTGGGCGCAAGGCGCTGATTGCCTACATTGTTGCCGGAGATCCCAATCCAGCCGTGACCGTGCCTTTCATGCACACGCTGGTGGAGAAAGGAGTTGACCTGATCGAACTGGGTGTTCCTTTCTCTGATCCGATGGCAGAGGGGCCAACCATTCAGCGTGCGCATGAGCGCGCGCTGCAGCATAAAATCAGCTTGCGAGACACGCTAGCCATGTTGCGCGAATTCCGGCAATCCAACTCGACCACACCGGTCATCATTATGGGCTATGCAAATCCGATTGAAGTGATCGGTTATGACGCTTTTTGCCAGGAAGCTGTCGCAGCCGGCCTCGATGGTGTTCTTGTTGTCGACCTGCCACCTGAGGAATCAGCTGACTTTGACGCCTTGCTCGAGCAATATGAGCTGGATCGAATTTGCCTGCTCTCGCCCACCACTACTGCCGAACGAGCCAAGGCGATTGCTGAGCGCGCCAGTGGTTTTCTCTATTACGTCTCTCTAAAAGGTGTGACTGGCGCTGCGACGATAAATATCGAGGAAGTTCAGGCAAAAATCGACGCAATTAAAGCTTTTACCGATATTCCACTGTGTGTAGGATTCGGAATCAAAGATGGCGACTCAGCCCGGCGTCTGGCCAGGGTGGCTGATGGAGTGGTGGTTGGAAGCGCTATCGTGGATTTGTTATCGCAGGGTGATACCGGCTTGATGAAGGCCACAAGCCTGGTTGAGGAGTTACGGGCCGGACTGGATTAGGAAGCAGCTGCCGATTAATACGCTTTATATTTTTAAACGGAGTATTCAGCATGAGCTGGATTGATAAAATTCTGCCCAGCGGAATCCGCCCGGCGGGCGCGCGCCGTGCCAACGTGCCGGAGGGCGTGTGGCGTAAGTGCGTCAAATGTGAAGCTATGCTGTACGGCCCGGAGCTGGAGCGGAACCTCGAAGTATGCCCGAAGTGCGATCATCATATGCGAATCGGCGCCAGAACCCGAATCGACTGGTTTCTTGATGAACAGGGGCGAGAAGAACTGGCAACCGATGTTGAGCCGGTTGACCGTCTCAAATTCAAGGATCTTAAACGGTACCGCGATCGCCTTTCCGCGGCCCAGAAATCCACCGGTGAAAAAGATGCGCTGGTCGTTATGCGAGGCACTGTGGAAGGGTTGCCGGTGGTTCTTGCGGTATTCGAATTTGGCTTCCATGGCGGGTCCATGGGGTATGCCGTTGGTGAGAAGTTTACCCGGGCCGCCAATGCGGCCCTGGAAAGCAAGGTTCCGCTGGTGTGTTTCTCCGCAACCGGCGGGGCGCGCATGCAGGAGGCCTTGATTTCCCTGATGCAAATGGCCAAGGTCAGTGCGATTCTGGAACGTTTGGCACGCTCGGGTATACCCTATGTTTCCATATTAACGGACCCGGTCTACGGCGGTGTGTCAGCAAGCCTGGCAATGTTGGGTGACATCAATATTGCTGAGCCCAATGCCCGGGCGGGCTTTGCAGGGCCGAACATCATTGAACAAACCATTCGACAGAAATTGCCCGATGGCTTTCAACGCAGTGAATTCCTGCTTGATAAGGGGGCAATCGACATGATTGTGCATCGTTGTGACATGCGCAATACCGTCGCCAGGCTGCTGGCCAAGATGACCCGGCAACCGGCACCAGTGCCTGATATCAGCTCATACAATGCAGCAATAGGCGAAGAGTTAGACGAGACGGACCAGGAAGTGCCGCGTGAGCCGCAAGTTGACAGAGCAAACGCCGCGGACAGCGAAATGGCGGAGCCGGCCACCGAGCCCGGTCAAGCTGTTGAAGGCGCGCTTGATGCAGAAGCGGATGCGCTTGAAGCAAGCGCCCCTGAAGACAAAGATCGCAAAAGTGAGGGCGAGCACTGAAACCGTCGCCGCAGGCCGTTTCTCGCACGATCCAGGAGTGGGAGCAATGGCTGGAACTTATTCATCCGGAGTCGATCGCGCTTGGGCTGGATAGAGTCACGGAAGTTGCAACAAACCTCGGCGTCGGCCCACTTGAACTGCAGGGCGCGAGTGCCGAGCGGTGTATCGCGAGAAACGTCGTCCTGGTTGCCGGCACCAATGGCAAGGGTTCCACGGTTGCCGCGCTTGAACAATTGCTGTTGGACGCCGGCTATTCTGTTGGTGCTTACACTTCACCTCATTTTATTCGTTATAACGAACGTTTTCGCATTAATGGTAAGCCAGCAAGTGACTCAATACTGCTGCCTGCGCTGCAGAGTGTTGAAGAGGCGCGTGGCAAAACCGCACTGACCTATTTTGAGTTTTCGACGCTTGCCGCATTGCAGCTGTTTGCTGATAACGATCTGGACTTTGCACTGTTGGAAGTCGGTCTCGGTGGGCGGCTTGACGCGGTAAACATAGTGCGACCCGATCTTGCTATCATTACTCGTGTTGATCTGGATCACCAGGACTGGCTGGGCTCGACACGCGAAGCCATTGGTGCGGAAAAAGCAGGAATCCTTCGCGCCCATTGCCCATTGGTGTGTGCCGACCGAGATCCGCCGGACAGTGTTCGCAAGCGGGCAGCCGGGCTTGGGCTTGCACCAAGCGCTTACTATCTGGGGGAGGATTTCAATATCAGCGAAGCCGCTGATGCCAGCCACTGGCTGTGGAAAAGCAAGGATCAGGCGTCATATTTCCTGCCTCGCAACACTCTCCATCCAGACAGTGTGGCCGCGGCAATTCAGGCATGTCACCTGTTGACGGCGGATTGCAGTGAAGCAGGTATTGCCGCGAGCATGCGGAGAATGCAGCTGACCGGCAGGATGCAATACCTGAAAATAGGGGCTGTCCAGATGTTATTGGATGTTGCTCACAACCCTTCGGCTGCGGAACATCTGGTGGATGAAATACGGCGCATTGGCAGAGCGTCACGAGTCTATGCGGTGTTTGCCGTTATGGCTGACAAAGACTGGCGAACAATGCTCACCATTATTAACGATGCTATTGATGCCTGGTTTCTGGCAGAATTGCCGGGTAACGATAGGGCGGAAGCGCCGGGTCGCATTGCCGAGGTGCTGGCAAGTCAGGGTGGCCGGGTTGCCAAATGCGGCGGGACGGTTGCAGCCAATGTGAGCGCTGCTGCCCGGCAAGCTACCGCAGCTGATCTGATAGTGGTGTTCGGGTCCTTCTTCACGGTGGCGCAAGCGATAACAATCGATGAGTGACGAGTTAAAAACCCGCCTGGTTGGCGCAATCACTTTACTGGCTATCCTGGCATTGCTGTGGCCGTTCGTTTTTGATGATGCGGATGAAATCCGGCTGAGTCGGGATGCGCAAATACCGGAGCCACCGGCCGTCGAAGAATGGGAGGTTGAGCCCCAACCAAAACCAGACCCTGAAAGCATTGGCTGGCCTGCGGGTGATTCTGTTGGCGGCGAGCCGGCTGATAATTCGGCTGACCCGGAGCAGGGCGGTGAACAGCTGGCGGTACCGGAACCGGTATTTCGTAAGGCCTGGAGTGTTCAGGTTGCCAGCCTCTCAAACGCCGATAACGCGGCCAAGCTGGTGGAAAAACTGCTCAAGGATGGCTACCGCGCCTACAGCCGCATTGAAACGAGCGCAACTGGCAGTATCGTACGAGTGTTCGTAGGTCCCAAGTTTGACCGCAGGCAGGCCGCCAGTATAAAGCTCAAGGTCGATTCACAATACTCGGTCAACTCTCTGATCGTACGGTACGTACCCACTGAAACATGAATTGGGCGGACTGGACCATTCTGGCAGTTATCGCGCTTTCGGGCTTGCTCGGTCTGGCCCGTGGCTTTATCAGAGAAGCCATGGCATTGGCAGTATGGTTTGTTGCAATAGCGGTTGCGTTTCTGTTTTCAGACGCGCTTGCCGTGCAGCTAAAAGAACAAATCGCCACCCCGTCAGTCAGACAAATGCTGGCGTTCGCCGTGTTATTTGTGTTGACAATGATTGTTGGAAGCATGGTCTCGCGTCTGCTGGGCCAACTCGTTAAGGCCGTGGGCCTTCGTGGCGTCGATCGTTCACTTGGTTTGGGTTTTGGAGTGATCAGAGGTGTTATCATATTGCTGGTCGTGTTGGTACTGTTGCCATCGATTATCACAGTCGAGCAAGACCCCTGGTGGATAGAATCGTCGCTGATCCCCTACGTGCTCAGTCTGGAAGACGGGGCTCGCTCATTGGCAGCGGCAATTTGGGCCTGGCTTAACGGTTAACAGGAGACATTGCGAACAAAATGTGTGGCATCGCAGGAATAGTCGGCAGAGGCAGCGTCAACCAGTCATTGTATGAGGCACTGACAGTGCTGCAACATCGAGGGCAGGACGCTGCTGGCATAGTCACCTGTAACGAGGGCCGCTTGCATCAGCGCAAGTCAACTGGCCTGGTTCGGGATGTATTCAGTGCAATCGATATGCAGCAGCTAACCGGAAATATGGGCATCGCCCATTGTCGGTATCCGACCGCCGGCAGTTCAGGCTCAGACCTGGCCCAACCGTTTTATGTCAATTCGCCCTACGGAATCAGTCTTGCGCACAATGGTAACCTGGTTAACGCCGAGCCCTTACGCCGCGAGCTGCGAGAACATGATCTGCGGCATTTGAACACGGATTCCGATTCCGAAGTACTGCTGAATATCTTTGCCAAGGAGCTGCAAACCGAACAGCGGGTTAGGCCGGAAGCGGGCGATGTGTTTAAAGCAGTTGAAGGCGTGCACAGGCGTTGTGTGGGTGCGTATGCGGTGGTCGCAATGATTGCCGAGCACGGTATTGTGGGCTTTCGTGACCCGAATGGTATTCGGCCCCTAGTCTATGGCAAGCGCACTACCGCCGACGGCGATGAATACCTGTTTGCGTCTGAAAGTGTCGCTCTCAATGTGCTCGGGTTTGAGTTTATTGCGGACGTCGCCCCGGGAGAGGCCGTGTACATCACCAGCGATGGAACTGTTCACAGTCAGCAGTGTGCGGAAAACCCGCAGCTGCGCCCCTGTATTTTCGAGCATGTTTATCTCGCCCGACCGGACTCAATTATGGACGGCGTATCGGTTTACAAAGCGCGCCTGCGCCAGGGCGAAGCGCTGGCTGCCAAAATACGGCAGTTGTGGCCGGATCACGATATTGATGTTGTGATTCCGGTTCCCGACACCAGTCGGGTCGCCGCTCAGGTGCTGGCCTATGACCTGAACGTTAAATTTCGCGAAGGCCTGATGAAAAACCGCTACATTGGACGTACATTTATCATGCCGGGGCAAACCGAGCGCAGAAAATCCGTGCGCAGAAAGTTGAACACCATCGAGCTCGAATTCAAAGGCAAGAACGTGATGCTGGTGGATGATTCAATCGTTCGGGGGACTACTTGTAAGCAGATCATTCAAATGGCTCGAGATGCAGGAGCGAATCGGGTTTATTTCGCATCTGCGGCACCCGCCGTGATCTTCCCAAACGTGTACGGCATCGATATGGCGGCTGCTGAAGAGCTGATCGCATACAACCGCAGCGTTGAAGAGGTATGCCAGCAGATTGGTGCCGACTGGCTGGTTTATCAGGAGCTGGAAGATCTCGTGAAGTGCTCTCGCGAAGGCAACGCGGACATCAAAGAGTTCGATTGCTCGGTATTCGACGGCCGGTACATAACCGGTGGGGTAGACCAGGCGTATCTGGACAGGCTCGCCGCCGAGCGCGCTGACGATGTCAAACAAAAGCGGGAACAGTCTGTTCGAAGCGGTGACAAGCATATTGTTGGCTTGCACAACGCCGCTTCATAAACTTGCCTGGAGGCAACGATAACTTGAAAAACCTTGATGAGCGACTGCTGGATGCCGGTGCTGACACGCTTGCGGTGCGAGCAGGTCAGCATCGCAGCTCGGAGGGCGAGCAATGTGAGCCCATTTTCACAACCTCCAGCTACGTTTTCTCGTCTGCTGAGGAAGCCGCTGCGCGCTTTTCAGGTGAAGCTGACGGCAACGTATATTCCCGCTATACCAACCCGACGGTGCGAGCGTTTGAGGAGCGAATGGCCGCTCTTGAGGGCGCGGAGGCGGCCGTGGCGACCGCATCGGGGATGGCCGCAATCCTAAGTACCTGCATGGCATTGCTGCAGGCCGGCGATCACATTCTGTGCTCAAATGCAGTGTTTGGCTCGACCATCGTTCTGTTGACCAAGCACCTAAGTCGATTCGGAGTTGCCGTTGATTTTGTGTCCTCTGAAGAAGTCGAGGATTGGCAGGCGGCTATCCGCCCCAATACTCGAATGCTATTTCTGGAAACCCCGTCGAACCCCTTATGCCGGATTACCGATGTTGCGCAGCTGGCGACGCTGGCTAAGCAACACAATGCGCTACTGGTGGTTGATAACAGTTTTTGTACGCCCGCATTGCAGCGCCCGCTGAACCTTGGGGCCGATATTGTCCTGTATGCAGCCACCAAATACATCGATGGCCAGGGCCGTTGTCTTGGTGGGGTGGTTCTCGGGTCCAAAGACATCGTTGCTGAATTGAACGGGTTTATCCGGTCGGCCGGTCCGAGCCTCGCACCCTTCAATGCCTGGGTGTTTCTCAAAGGTCTGGAGACGTTGCGCCTGCGCATGATCGCGCATAGCCAAAATGCGGCCCAGATAGCGACTTGGTTAGCTGCACACGATCGAGTGGCACAGGTGTACTATTGCGGGCTGGAGGGCCATCCCAATCATGCGATCGCCAAACGACAGCAGCGCGATTTTGGAGGCGTACTGTCATTCGAAATTCGATGTGCTGATACGGCCCAGTACCGCAACTGTGCCTGGCGGTTTATTGACCAGGTCAAGCTGATGTCGCACACGGCTAACCTGGGCGATGCAAAAACAACCATTGTTCATCCAGCATCGACTACCCACGGTCGGCTCAGTGAGGAGCAGCGTCAGGCGGCGGGTATTCAGCAAAATCTGGTAAGAATTGCGGTCGGTCTTGAAGACCCCGGCGATATTATCAACGATATCGAGCGAGGTTTCGCCGCGCTTTAGGGTTCTGCCTGTCGCAGCTGCTACACTCTAATGATGCAGAGTGAGTGGTGCGGAGATCGATGGCGCTGGATTCCAAAATCAATGAAGCGGTTGACGAAATAGGCAAGGTTTTACTGGGTAAAGAGCGCCAGATAAGACTTGCCCTGTGCTGCCTGTTTGCCAAAGGCCACCTGCTGATAGAGGATTTGCCCGGCATGGGCAAAACTACACTGTCACACGCGCTGGCTTTCGTTCTGCGCCTGGACTACACCAGGGTACAGTTCACCAGCGATTTGTTGCCGGCTGATATTCTTGGCTATTCAATTTACGACAAAGGCAGTTCCCAGTTTCAGTTTCACCCCGGGCCGGTTTTTACCCAGGTGTTGCTGGCAGACGAAATCAACCGCACCACGCCTAAAACCCAGAGTGCTTTGCTGGAAGCCATGGCCGAAGGGCAGGTCACTGTGGAGGGGGAAACCCGCCCACTGCAGTCCCCATTTTTTGTTATAGCCACTCAAAACCCTGTTACTCAGTCGGGAACCTATCCATTACCAGAGTCGCAGTTGGACCGCTTTCTGATGAGGATTGAACTGGGCTACCCCGACCCGAGTGCTGAAAGGCAGCTGTATATGGGTGTTGATAGCAAGGAAGAACTTGGGAAACTCCAGCAAAAGCTAAGCGTTGATGATCTGTCCTCGATTGTTATGACGGCTTCTGCGGTCAAAACCTCGGATGCTCTTCTCGACTATCTGCAAAGACTGGTCGAGTATTCTCGAACGGCCGAGGAATTCGCCTATGGCCTGTCACCGCGCGGCGCGCTTGCGCTGTTGCGTTCCGCACGAACCTGGGCGCTTATGGAAGGGCGCAACCACGTCGTGCCGGAGGATGTACAAGCGGTGTTACCGGCGGTCTGCAGTCACCGCTTTCGCGCAGCGGCACATTTTCAGGGCGACAGCGCCGCACTGGTCCATCAGCTAATGCACCAGGTACCTGTTATCGCCTGAGGCAACGCCCGCCATGCACGTTCAAACCACTTTACAGCGGCGTTTTAACCAATGGCTGGACAAGCGTATTCCTCCGTCTGGTGAGATCACGCTGAATCAGCGCCGAATTTTTGTCTTCCCATCAAGGGCAGGCCTGGTGTTTCTTGGCCTGGTAATTGGCCTGTTGCTTGGAGGCATCAATTATGAGAACAATATGCTGTTCAGCTTCGCTTTTTTGTTACTAAGCCTGTTTCTGGTAACGATACTGCATACCTACAGTAATTTGTCTGGTCTGAGCATACGAAGCGCCGCAGCGCGACCAACATTTGTAGGTGATCACGCCGAGTTTGAGGTGGTACTCACCCGTACGGGAAGCCGCAACTATGAAGGCATACAAATGCGCTGGCATGGAGCTGACCCGGTTACTGCCAATTTAAGCAGTGGTCGGCAGCAACGCGTCTCGATTTTCGTGCCGGCCGCCGAGCGAGGCGTGCTTCGGGTAGGGCGACTTTTGGTGGAAACTTATTACCCACTTGGCTTAATCCGTGCCTGGACCTGGCTGGACTTTGACGCGAAATGCCTGGTGTATCCCAAACCCCAGGCCAGTCGCGCGGACCTGATTGCCGTTGCGGAAGCTCATAAGGACGGTAACTACTTACAACAGCATGGCAGCGACGACTTTGCCGGCTTCAAGGATTACCTGCCGGGTGATTCATTGAAACAGGTGGCTTGGAGAAACGTTGCGAAAGGGCTACCTTTGATGTCTAAGCATTATCAGTCCCAGGCCGATCACCAGATCTGGATTACCTGGGATCAATTTGAGGGAGAGCACGATGAAGCGAGACTGTCGCGGATGTGCTACCTCGTTTTGTACGCTGATCAACAGGGCTTGGAGTATGGTCTGCGTCTGCCAGGTATTGAGTTCAAACCCGCTCTGAGTGCCTTGCATAAATTACAGGCTCTGCAGGCGCTCGCCCTGTTTGGCAAGCAATCCGGTGCTCCAGGGAGCTAGCTTGCCGTGTCTATTGAGTTTCAAATACCGCGTAACTGCCTGGCCGCGTTATTGATTGCCCAGTTCGCGGTGTTGGGCCCGCATCTCTTCCGTCTGCCGCTGTGGGTCGCGGCAGTGGCGATCGTTTGTGCACTGTGGCGGTTGCTGTTGTATACCGGGCGCGGATTCTATCCCAGCGCAGTGCTCAAGGCCTTGCTGGTTGTAGTAAGCCTTGTCGCCATTCTGCGCGATTACGGCAGCCTGTTCGCGTTGGAGCCGATTGTTGCGCTACTCATTACCACATTTGCTTTGAAGCTGATCGAAATGAAATCCAGACGCGATGTTCTGGTGGTAATTTTTCTGGCCTATTTTGTCGCCGCGACTCATTTTCTGTTCGAGCAGGGCATATTTGATGCAATGTACGTGTTATTGGCTGCCGCACTAGTCACCGGGGCTTTGGTGGCTTTGCATGAGGGTGCTGTCGCTCATCGTCCAACGCACGCGGTATCCACCTCTTTTAAGCTGTTGTTCCAGGCGATACCCCTCACTATCATCATGTTCATTGTGTTCCCTCGAATTGATCCGTTGTGGTCTGTCCCCGGGACCGAGAGCAGCGCCAAAACCGGGCCTTCTGACAGTATGTCGCCTGGCGATATATCCAAGCTTGCCGGGTCGTCAGATCTTGCTTTCAGGGTGACCTTTGAAGGTGATGTTCCGCCACCACAGGATCTGTATTGGCGTGGTCTGGTATTCAACCATTTTGACGGTCGCCAATGGCGTGCTGCCGAACGAAAAGATGCGAGGATAAACTGGGGCGACTATCTGGAATCCATCAGTGTCGAACCTTCAACCTTGTCAAGGCCGGTAAAGTACACGGTCGTCATGGAGCCGAGCCGGCAATCCTGGTTGTATGCAATGCCCCTGGCACGAACCAAAACCAAATCGGTTTTGCAGGGCCAGAACTTCACACTGCGGACGGTCTACCCGTTGGATCAACGTTTCCAGTACCAAGTAACCAGCTGGCAGGACTATCGCCTTGAAGGCAGGCTGCGCGACACTCGGCGACAGCAGGCACTGCAATTGCCGCGTGGCTTTAACCCAAAAGCGCGTGAATTTGCGCAACAACTGCGGGTGCGATCTGGCGATGATCAGGCATTTGTCAATGCCGTGTTACGTCACTTCAACTCAGAGGAATTTGTATACACGATTCAGCCACCGAAACTGGGGACCCATTCGGTAGACGAGTTCCTGTTTGGGGCGCGGCGAGGCTTCTGTGAGCACTACGCATCCAGCTTCGTGTTTCTAATGCGAGCCGCGGGCGTGCCCGCACGGGTGGTTGCCGGCTACCAGGGCGGGGAGTTAAACCCATTTGATAACTATTTGTTGATTCATGAGTACGATGCCCACGCCTGGGCGGAAGTCTGGTACCCGAATAAAGGGTGGACTCGAGTGGACCCAACCGCTGCCGTTGCGCCCGAAAGAGTGGAAAGTAGTGTGAACGATGTATTGGGTGATGAAATGTCCCAGGCAGCCATCAACCCGTTTCTAAATCTTCGCCAGATTCCGGCGCTGCGCTGGCTCCGGTTACGCTGGGACACAGTCAACTATTCGTGGACCAAGTGGGTCTTGAATTACGACACTGAATTGCAGATGGAGCTGTTGGAAAACTGGTTGGGCGGCGTCAGCGCCTGGCGTATTGGGCTGTTCGTTACCCTCGGCGGCGGTCTGGTCATGCTAATTGTCGCGCTGAGCTTGTTGAGCCAGCGGGTAAAACACAAATTGCACCCAGTGGATAAACTGTATTTGCGATCCGCGCGAAGTTTGCGCAGGCTTGGCGTTGAAAGAGGCGACGCTGAAGGAGTGCATGATTTCGCCCAGCGGGTCGCCAACGCTCAACCAAAACTCGGCGATTCCGCCAAACGAATTGCCTATTTGTATTCAAGCTTGCGTTACGATTTCCAGGCCGGAGCAAAACCCGGGCCGGAATACAAGGCGAATTTCCGCAAATTGCGAGAGGAAGTAAAATTCCATTTGCAGCAAGCGTCCACTTTGCAGAAGGCCTCCCATAGCGCATAATTGCGCGCTATGACTGGCGCTGTTCTTTGCAAATCTGCTGCGATAAAAACCCCCTGCATTGGTGTTTGTTCAACCGCTCTCGGAGATACGGTGTGCCGTGGTTGCAAGCGCTTTAATCACGAAGTGATTCATTGGAACAGTTACAGTAATGACCAAAAGCTGCGAATAGAGCAACGTCTCCGGCAGCTTTTAGAGCAGGTCAGCACCGGCTATATTGAAGTGACGGATGAAGAGTTGTTGCGTGACCGTGTACGGCAATTCAAGGTGCGGATTGATGCATATCGCAGCAGTGCTGCCCATGCCTACGAGTTATTACGTGCCGGTGGAGAGCAGATAAACCCGCTCGAATCGTTCGGGCTTCGTCCACAGGCAGCGTATCGGACGTGGTCGGTTGAGCAATTACGTAACGCAATCGATCAGGATTTCTGGCGCTTGTCGAATGCGCATTATGCTCGCTACTTTGCCAATCGCTGATAGGTCAATCGAAGATATGTCCGCGTCTTTAGTTGACCAGCCACCGAAAGCCGATCGACTGCTGCTTTGTGCAACACCTGAGGCCTGGCTAAACAGGGCCGTCAATGATCTCGAGATTTTGCTGATTGACCATGCCAATTGTGAAAAGAAAGCAGCTTCCACCGCACTGTCTCTGATGTACCGTTATGTGGATTACCCCGAGTTATTGCACAAAATGTCTCGGTTGGCACGTGAGGAGCTCAGACATTTCGAACAGGTACTCAGCCTGATGCAGCGTCGCGGAATTGCTTACCGGCAATTAAGCTCTGCCCGATACGCCAGCGGCCTGCACCAATTTATAGACAAGCAGGAGCCTCTGCGACTGATTGATACGCTGTTAGTCGGTGCGATTATTGAGGCCCGCTCCTACGAACGTTTTCTGGTTTTGGCTCCCCGGCTGGACAGTGAATTGCAAAGTTTTTATGAGTCCCTGCTGAAATCCGAAGAACGTCATTATTATGACTATATCGGGCTGGCAAAGCACTTGGATGAGGCGGCGGTCAGGCACCGACTGCAGGACTTGCTGGTAGCGGAAGCGGAATTAATTAAGCGCCCTGATGGCGAATTCAGGTTTCATAGCGGGGTCCCAGCTTAGGGAATGGGTTCACTAATGAGCTCGGCGCCTGATGGGGTGACTTGCAGATACCAGAGTTGTGCACCCCAGTCTCCCAATACCATGCGTCGTCTGGGCCCCAGCGGGTGTACTTTTGGCCGATGAGTGTGGCCATGAATCAGCCATTGCACGCCATGAGCCCGCATTTGCCGTTCAACTTCGTCACCGTTGACATCCATGATGTCTTCGGCCTTGTTGCTCATTGCCTGCTTGCTCATTGAGCGCAGCTGGTCCGCTATTTGCCGGCGTTCATGCAGCGGCTTCGCCAACAGGTCGGCCTGGGTGACCGGGGCGCGCAAATGCGCTCGCAGTTGCTGGTAATCACTGTCATCAATACACAGACTGTCTCCGTGCATTAAAAGTGCGTGCTTGCCGTACAGTGTAATGGTAGTAGGGTCGGGCAATAGTTGGGCGCCGCTCCGTTGGCAAAAGTCTTCGCCGAGGAGAAAATCCCGGTTACCATGCATGATAAAAACCGGACAACGCGTGGCGGCTGTACGAAACGCTGCGCAGACGTCCAGAGCGAGCGGCTGGTCATCATCGTCCCCGAGCCAGTACTCAAATAAGTCGCCCAGTATGTAGAGCGCGTCGCAGCTATCGTCAACCTGCTTGTGCAACCATTTGAACAGGGCAGCAGTCAGCGCCGGCTCGCTGTCCTGTAAATGCAAATCAGAGATGAACAGGGTTTTGCTCATCGACTCTGGCTCGCCAGCGCTCAGTCCTTGCTGACTACCTGGTTGATAATGACATTCTCTACCGGCACATCCTGATGGCCCATGCGACTGCCAGTAGGAACACCTTTGATCTTATTCACGACGTCCATGCCGTTAATCACTCTGCCAAACACCGCATAACCCCAGCCCTGAGGGCTTTCGGAAGTGTGGTTTAAAAAGCCATTGTCGGCCACGTTGATGAAAAACTGTGACGATGCAGAGTGGGGGTCCATTGTCCTGGCCATGGCCAGAGTGCCAGCGTCGTTGGTCAGGCCATTTTTGGCCTCGTTCTCAATGGGTTCGGCAGTTTCCTTCTGCTGCATACTCTCATCGAAGCCGCCGCCCTGGATCATGAACCCATCGATGACGCGATGAAAAACGGTGCCATCGTAGAAACCGGATTTGGCGTAACGTGCAAAGTTCTCTGCGCTGATTGGTGCGTTCTCGTAATCCAGTTCAATTTCAATGTCGCCGTAATTGGTTTGCAGTGTAAACATATAGTCAATCCTGTCAGCTCGTTTCATCGTAAACAGCGCGCTATAATAGGCGGTTTGGATGATGGAAACCACCCGTTCGTCTTTGGAAAAGCTATGAGCACGAAATCCGGCCATTTTATTAAAACCGCAATTGACAAAGACCTGGCCTCAGGTGCCCGGCAATGCGTGGTTACACGCTTCCCTCCTGAGCCGAATGGCTATCTTCACATTGGTCATGCGAAATCGATTTGCCTCAATTTCGGTTTGGCGGAGGAATATGCCAGCCAGGTGCCGGCCCACTGCAATCTTCGTTTCGACGACACCAATCCTGAAAAAGAGGAGCAGAGTTATGTTGATTCCATTAAGGCGGATATTCAATGGTTGGGCTTTCAGTGGCAGGAGCCGGTGCATTTTGCGTCGGATTATTTCGACCATCTGTATGACTTCGCGCTGCAGTTGATCGATAAAGGACTGGCATACGTGTGTAGCCTTAGTCCGGAGCAATCCAGAGAATACCGGGGCACTTTAACCGAGCCAGGCACCAACAGTCCTTTTCGGGAACGGGAGATCAGCGAAAATCGCGAGCTGTTTGAGCGGATGCGCGCTGGTGAATTTGCCGAAGGTGAGCATGTACTGCGTGCCAAAATTGACATGGCTTCACCAAACATGAATATGCGAGATCCGATACTCTATCGAATTCGCTATGCTGAGCATCATCAAACAGGCGACCAGTGGTGTATTTATCCGATGTATGATTTCACACATGGTTTGTCGGATGCCATTGAGGGGGTAACCCACAGCCTGTGTACGCTGGAGTTTGAAGACCATCGGCCGCTCTACAACTGGCTGATTGATAATGTGTCGGCACCGGGGACACCCCAGCAAATCGAATTTGCGCGTCTCAACCTTAACTATACGATCACCAGCAAACGCAAACTGAAACAACTAGTGGATGCCGGTACCGTCACAGGCTGGGACGATCCTCGGCTGCCTACGTTGGCAGCAATGCGCCGCAGAGGCTATACGCCGGCGTCAATTCGCCAGTTTTGTGAATCTGTAGGCATTTCAAAAGCGGGTAGCGTTGTTGACGTGGGTATGTTGGAGCACGCCGTAAGAGAGGACCTGGATCGCAATGCACCCAGGGCTATGTGCGTATTGGATCCGGTACGGCTGGTATTGAGTAATTTTTCGCAAGAGGAGCCAGAAATACTCAGTCTGCCGAATCATCCGAAGGACGAGTCGTTGGGTCACCGGGATGTGCCATTAACTCGAGAGATTTATATCGATCGGGCTGATTTCGCTGAGCTTGCGCCGCCCAAGTGGAAACGCCTGGCGCCTGAGCACCCGGTTCGCTTGCGCGGCGCCTACGTAATTACTCTGGAGCGTTTTGAAAAAGATTCCGCCGGAAACATTGACACGATTTACTGTCGGTATGACCCGGATACATTGGGTAAGAACCCTGAAGGTTACAAAGCAAAAGGCGTCATTCACTGGGTGTCCGCGACCCACAGCGTGCCGGCCGAAGTGCGCTTGTACGACCGCTTGTTCAAGGTGGAAAGTCCGGATGCCGACAAGGGAGTTGACTTCACCGAACACTTGAACCCTGACAGTTTAACGATAAGGGCACAGGCGAGGGCCGAGCAAAGCCTGCAACACGCCGCTGCGGAGAGTAAATTTCAGTTTGAGCGTGAAGGCTACTTCTGTATTGACCGTTATGATTCAAGCGCAGAGCATCTGGTGTTCAATAGAGTGGTCAGTTTGCGAGACGGTTGGGCCAAGGTGCAGAAGGGTGGAGGAAAGTAATGTTACAGGTCTATAACACGCTGAGCCGACAAAAAGAGGCTTTTGAGCCTCTGGTTGATCGCCAGGTTCGGATGTATGTGTGTGGCATTACCGTTTACGATTACTGCCATATCGGTCATGCCCGCATGCTGGTTGCATTTGATGTTATCGCCCGTTGGCTCAGAGCTTGTGATTACCAGTTGACCTACGTTCGCAACATTACTGACATTGATGACAAGATTCTCGCGCGGGCCCAGGAAAAGGGCATACCCTACAGCGAACTTACCGAAAAGTTCATAGCCTGTATGCATGAAGACGAACGGGCACTGGGCATTCAGCCTCCTGATATTGAGCCAAGGGCAACAGACTATGTGGAGCAGATGAAAAACCTGATCCAACAGCTTATTGATAATGGGGCTGCTTATTCTGTGGAGAATGGTGATGTGTACTTCGCGGTGGACAGCTTTCCCGGTTATGGCAAGCTTTCGGGTAAACGACCTGACGAACTGCTGGAGGGCGCCAGAGTAGCGGTTGGTGAACTGAAAAAAGACCCGCGAGATTTCGCGCTATGGAAGGGCGCCAGAGAAGACGAGCCCGATGATGCCCAGTTTGAAGCGCCTTGGGGACGCGGCCGACCCGGTTGGCACATTGAGTGTTCGGTAATGTCTACCTGTAATCTCGGAAAGAGTTTCGATATTCATGGTGGCGGGCAGGATTTGGTTTTTCCACACCATGAAAACGAGATCGCCCAAAGTGAAGCCGCTTCCCATCAGCACTATGCGAAGTACTGGCTGCATAATAATGCCGTCCGTGTGGATGATGAAAAGATGTCTAAGTCCCTGGGCAACTTTTTCACCATCCGTGACGTTCTGCAGGTTTATGAGGCGGAAGTGGTGCGTTATCTGCTGTTGGCCAGTCACTATCGCAGCCCGATCAACTATTCTGATGAAGCCCTGGATAACGCCAGGCACGCTCTAGAGCGCCTGTATCTTGCGTTACAGGGAGTCGAAGTGGCAGGTGGCGACCAGTCTGGGTCCAACACCGATGCCGCTGAGGCCAAGGAGCGCTTCAGCGCCGCGATGAATGATGATTTTAATACGCCGGAGGCGCTGGCAGTGATGTTTGATCTCGCTCGCCGTCTGAATACGGCGAAAGCGGCCGGGGAAAGCGTACTTGCCAGCATTTTGGGCAGTGTCCTGTATGAGCTGGGCGGCTGGCTTGGCATATTGCAACGCAACCCTACAGAGGCCCTGCAGAGCAAGCACAGTGCTGGCAGCGGCCTGGGTGCCGAGGAAATCGAAGTTCTGGTAGCGGCACGCACCGCGGCCAAGAATTCCGGGGACTACCCCGAGGCGGACCGGATACGCGAGCAGCTGTCGGAGAATGGTATTGTGTTGGAAGACAGTCGCGAGGGCACGCGCTGGCGCAGAAAGTAGGGTATTGATGGCATTGACGAGGCATGGGAGCGTGAGTATGATGCCGTCCTCTCGTCAGAGAGTGCTTGATAATCGATTCGGGGTATAGCGCAGTCTGGTAGCGCGCCTGCTTTGGGAGCAGGATGTCGGGAGTTCGAATCTCTCTACCCCGACCAAATTTGGGCAGTGCCTGAGGACCTTCGGTCCGCGGGCTGACTGTCGGGCTTGTTCCTGGCGCCCGTAGCTCAACTGGATAGAGCATCGGCCTTCTAAGCCGAGGGTTGCAGGTTCGAGTCCTGCCGGGCGCGCCAGTATGCCGAAGCGCTCAGCAAGAGAGTGCCTTGGCAGGAAGCCGCAGCTGGTGTTGTAAAATGAACTGAAGTCGCGCCAGGATGGCGGTAGCGAAGCAGGATCAATGGTGGCGTTAGCTCAGTTGGGTGAGCCTTGACCGAATGTCGAGGACATTCGCAGCTAGGCGAACGACGCGACAGGACGTCGCGGCCGGTGTTGTAAAATGAACTGAAGTCGCGCCAGGATGGCGGTAGCGAAGCAGGATCAATGGTGGCGTTAGCTCAGTTGGTAGAGCTCCGGATTGTGATTCCGGCGGTCGTGGGTTCGAGCCCCATACGCCACCCCACCCCCTTTTACAAGCTACAATAACTTGTTGACCACATAGGTAGCCATTGCCAAAAGTGCTGGAAACACCACGACAATCAGAATCCAGTCTTTATTCTGCAATTTTCTGTCCTTACTTCGAAAGCTTGTTAGGTAAGCACTAAGTGTAACAGTTAGCAAGACCGCGTGTTTTAGATTTTGCGCCTATTCCTTGTCAGACATGTCTCACAATGCGGGGGCGAGATGGGCTTGATTGCAGCGTGGTAAATGGCTATCGTGCCGGATATATCGCCAAAGGAGCAGGGTTTGGAGCAGAGAATTCAGCAGTTCGCACATATGCTAGAACTCCAGCACCGGATGAACAGCAAGGTTCACCCGGACTGGTTCAATCAGGGCTTTGCCTACTACCGAGCCTTATGGATTGAATGTGGGGAATTGATGGAGCATTACGGCTATAAATGGTGGAAGCACCAGGAGCCGGATATGGAGCAGGTCCATTTGGAGATTGTCGATATCTGGCATTTTGGCCTGAGCATGCTGATTGATGGCCGCCCCATGGCTGATATCGCAACAGAAATGGATCAGGCTTTGGAGCAGGCGAGCCTTGTAGAGCTCGGAATTTTAGAAGCCACCGAAGCGCTGGTTGCCCAGACGCTGAGTACCCGGTTTTTTTCTGTGGCACATTTCTGGCAATTACTGCTAGCGGCGGGTATGAGCGCGGATCAGTTGTATCGCTCATACGTCGGCAAAAATGTACTGAATTTCTTTCGCCAAGACCATGGATACAAAGATGGCAGTTACCAGAAGATTTGGCAGGGACGCGAAGATAATGAACATCTTGTGGAAATCAGCGATGCTCTCCAAGTGCCCGCAACCGAGTTTGAAACCGAACTTTATGCTGCTTTGAAGCAGCGATACGCCCACCATGCTAGTAGTGAAATCGTATGAACGACAACAGCCAGCCAGCCCTCTTTTTTGAATCTTTCCCGGTAGGGCCTCTGCAGTGCAATTGCGCCATTATCGGTGATCCGGTGAGCAAAAAAGCGATGGTGATTGACCCGGGCGGTGAAGCAGAACGCATACTGACTGTGCTGAGCGAGCAGGGACTGCGCCTGGTGAATATCATCCACACCCACGCCCACCTGGACCATATTCTCGCTGCTGGTGAATTGAAAGCCGCCACCGGTGCAAGCATCCATTTGCACAAGAGCGATAAGATGTGGTGGGATATGGTGGAAGAGCAGTGCAGGATGTTTGGTATTCCCTATCAGCCATTGCCCGATCCGGATTTTTGGTTGCACGATGACGAAGCTCTCTGTTGCTGCGATGGCGTGGCCATGCACACCCCAGGTCATACGGAAGGCTCTATGAGCTTCTGGTTTGCGCCGCACAAGTTGCTGGTGGCAGGCGACACTCTGTTCAAACAATCCATTGGCCGCACAGATTTGCCGGGCGGTGATTTCAAACAAATAGAAAAGTCGATACGTGAGCGTATCTATTCACTGGATCCTGACGCAACTGTGATCACCGGCCATGGTCCAAGCACAACCATCGGTGCTGAGATGAATGCCAACCCCTTTGTGACCTTGTAGCACCCCATGGCAGAACGGGCGCTGTCAACAACTGCATTGGCAAAGCAGCTGCAAATGTCGTCCCGGCGCCTGTTCACACTGTTGCGGGACTATGAATGGATTCATCGTGAGGAGGGCGCGTGGCGCCTACTGCCGAAGGGTGAAGAGCAGGGCGGTGACTATGCTTTCAGTGAGTCGTATGGCCGCTATATTGTTTGGCCCAGCAAGCTAGCAGAGCACCCTTTGTTGCTGGCTGCGGCAGACGCCACCCAGATCACGGCAAGCGCAATTGCCGAGCACTTCGGCAGGCCGGCGAGGCTGTGCAATCGGGTTCTGCGTGAGCTTGGGTGGATACGTCGAACCCGCCAGGGCTGGCTTCTGACGGAGGCGGGTCGCAACCTGGGAGCCCAGCAGCTACAGACCGAAAACGGACAATATTATGCTAGCTGGCCCCGGTCTCTGCTTGGCGAGCCGGAGCTGGTTACGCGCTTCACCATGCTGAACGTCAGTGAGCTTGATTCGCAAGAGCATGAGCCCGACCTATTCGACCCGGCGCCGCGATTAGCGCACCCGGGGGCCGGTAACAGTATTTGCAGTATAGATGGACACTGGCTTGAAACGCCGGCGGAGGCTGAAGTTTGTCAATGGCTGTATCTGTTGAACCTGACCCATGCCTATCGTCATGAGTTGTCCGGTCATGATGAGTTTATCTGTGATTTTTACCTGCCGGCTTATGGTGTTTATCTTGATATCTGGCACAGCGATGATCGCCCGGATGTACTGGCACGCCGGCTGGCCAAACAGGCCTGGTGCGAAGAGCATGAAATCACCCTGATCGAGTTGCAGGAAGCCGATATCAGTGATTTGGACAATGTGCTCACTGAAAAACTAGAGGAATTGGGTATACATGTGTACTAAGGCCTCGCCTGGCGAGCAGTTATAACCGCTGTTTTTCCGCTCGGTTTCACCAGCAGCACCCCTGTTTCAATATGTTCGGTGAAAGGAAACTGGTCGAACAGGGCGGCAGCGTGGATCCGGTGCTCGCTTAAATTCATGAGGTTGTCACGTAGAGTCTGCGGATTACACGAAACATAGATGATATTGTCAAAGCGACTGATAAATTGCAGGGTTTCTGTGTCCAGCCCCGCTCTCGGGGGGTCGACCAGTACGGTGGAGAACTGGTAGTTGTCGAGTTCCAGGTGAGCAAGCCGGCGAAACGGTCGTATTCTTGCAAGCGCGGTAGCCACTTCGGCTGCTGACATGCGCGCCACCTGCATGTTATTGATGTCATTCCGGTGCATATTATAGTTCGCAGCGCGAATGCCGAGTTTGTCCTGCTCAGTTGCTAGCACCTGGCCAAAATCGGGCGCGAGCGCAATACTGAAGTTCCCATTACCGCAATACAATTCCAGCAAATCGTCCTGGGCTTTTTGTGTTTGCGAGCAAACCCAGTTGAGCATTTTTTCATTAATGCTGGAGTTGGGCTGGCTGAAACTGTTCTCGTATTGCCGATAATGCAACAGCCGGTTTCCGACCCGATAGGTTTCGTGGATGTAATCCTGGCTGACCGTCAGTTTCTGTTTGCGCGCCCGGCCAATAATATTCACACCCAGTGCCTGTTCCATGCTTGTTGCTTCTGTAAGCCATTCAGCGGAGAGTTGGCGGTGATAGAGCAGCGTAACCACGCATTCCCCTGCCAGGTTGCTCAAGAACTCCACTTGAAAGAGTTTGTGGCGCAGCGCTGGGCGGCTGATCAAATAATTTCTGACCAGGGGCATCAAGCGCTGTATGCAGCTTGAGCCAGAAGGAAAATCATGAATAGGGTAGGGTTTGCCAGAGTTGCCCCGTGCAAACATGACATAGTTCAACTCATCGTCCTGGTGCCAGATACGAAACTCTGCCCGCATGCGAAAGCCGCTCGGGGAAGAGCGGAAGACCTGAATGGGGGGAGGACTAAAAGGGGCCAGCAGCTTAGCCAAGCGTTGGTGCTTGTCGGCTAATTGTTGTTCATAACGGCTCAAAGGGGCTTCGCTCTAACCGACGTCATCAGGGCTGCTATTATATCTATAGATACTGACTGAATGAGATACTGATGAGAGTATTAGTGACTGGTGGCGCGGGCTACATTGGCAGCCATACCTGTGTTGAGCTTTTGACTGCAGGCCATGAAGCGATTGTTGTTGATAATTTGTCTAATAGCAGTGAGGAAGCGATTCGCCGAGTTGAGGCGATTACCGGAAAGCAGCTGCCTTTTTATCAAGTTGATATTCGGGACTATGACGGCCTCGACGAGGTGCTTGGTAAACATCAGCCGGAAGCTGTGATTCATTTTGCCGGCTTGAAGGCCGTCGGTGAGTCCGTCGAGAAGTCATTGCTTTACTATCAGAACAATGTGCAGGGTACCTTGACTCTGTGCGATGTGCTGAGCAAACACGGGGTGTGTGATTTGGTGTTCAGCTCATCCGCAACCGTCTATGGCGATCCCGCCAGCGTGCCAATTACGGAGGACTTCCCCTTGTCGGCGACTAATCCGTATGGCCGCTCCAAGCTGATTGTTGAGGAGATACTGCGTGATCTGCAGGTTTCCGACTCACGCTGGAATATTGCATTGCTGCGTTATTTTAATCCGGTTGGCGCGCACCATAGTGGTCAGATAGGTGAAGACCCATCGGACATTCCGAACAACCTCATGCCGTTCGTCAGTCAGGTAGCGGTTGGTAAGCTGGAGTGTCTATCGGTATTTGGAGACGACTACCCCACCAAAGACGGCACCGGAGTGCGCGATTACATTCATGTAGTCGACTTGTCCATTGGGCATCTCAGAGCATTGGAGAAGTTGCAACAGAAGCCCGGGGTGGTTACTTACAACCTGGGCACCGGAAATGGCTATTCAGTGCTCGACATGGTGAAAGCATTTGAGGAGCAAACCGGGCGAACAATCAAATACCGCATAGCCGACCGACGGCCTGGTGATATCGCGATGTGCTACGCTGACGCCAGCCAGGCCAAGAAGGAACTCGGTTGGGAGGCCACACGTGATGTCAATGATATGGTGCGAGATACCTGGCGTTGGCAAAGTCAGAACCCACAAGGTTACGGCTAGCGCCGTTCAGCGCAACCTCTACTAGCGGAATGAGCACTGTTGGCGAATGTATTTTGCCAATGCCCAATAAGCGTGCTGTTTGTCGATGAACGGTCCACGAGGGGCGCCTTCCCGGGTGCGAAAAAACCAATGGGCTTCCTGTTTGAAAACGCGATCAGCAGTGCGCTGAACGCCCGTTCGTTCCGTAACATTCGCTTCTATCATCGTTGTCAGCTCTACCTGTTCTCTGTGTTGTTGCCATTGAACTCACCTGACTTCCGTGGTGATAAGTGCGACATCCTTCGCGCATCATTGTTAACAGTGTAGCGGCGCACTGGTTAAATAGTGTTCAAATGGTTAAAAAGTAGACGCTCTTCACGTAAAAATCGTTAAAGCTCCCCGCCTTGTTGGTCTAGACCATATTCATCAGTAGCATGACGAACAAAATGACCCCGACAATCGGTAAGGCCACAGCGGTCCAGTCACCGTCGCGCGGCTCCGGGCTGTTCTTCAGCCAGTATTTTGCATTTGGCCAGAGCAGCGCGAGAAATGCCACCAGTAATAAGGCCGTCCCAATTTCCATTCCAGACATAAGTGTGCTCCAAAATGCAAAACGGCGCCTGAAGGCGCCGCTTGCTTGTCAATCAACCGGGTGTACTCCCGCTAAGCTAGTCGTCGCTTGCGAAACCCAGCAGGTGCAGCAGGTGAATGAAGACATTGAAAATGGTCATGTACAGGCCAATCGTCGCCATGATGTAGTTGCGTTCGCCACCATTGACGATGCGGCTGGTGTCAAACAGGATAAAGCCGGACATCAGCAGAATCACAACAGAGGAAATCATCAGGCTCATCGCTGGGAGCTGCAGGAAGATGTTTGCCAGTGCGGCAACCAAAACAACCATGAAGCCGACAAACAGCATGCCGCCGAGGAAGCTGAAATCACGCTTGCTGGTCAGGGCATAGGCCGACAAGGCGAAGAATATCACTCCAGTGCCACCCAGGGAGGTCGCGATCAATTGGCCACCATTCTGCAGGGCCAGATACTGATTAAGAATCGGGCCAAGGCCAAAACCTAGCAGACCGGTGATCAAAAAGACCACACCCAATCCGCTGGCGGAATTAGCGACTTTGGGCATGACAAACCACATCAGTGCCATCGCAACACCAATGCAGATCAGATAAGTCATTGGTGGCATATTCAGAAAAATGGACGCGGCCGCGGTTAGTGCGGAAAACACCAAGGTCATTGCCAGTAGGGCGTAAGTGTTGCGCAATACCTTGTTAACTGCAACGCCGGACACGTCATAGTTTTGGGTATCAAGTACGTCGGTTTCTCTGCTCATCAAGGATTCTCCTCGAACTTCGTTTAAGGGTGTCCTCCCTATAATAAAGCCACCCTGGGGGTTTTCAATGTTTTTCGGATGTCATCGGACGAAAAAACACGGGAACTTTTTACACTGCAAAGCGTCCCTACTGCCGTTCGTCTAACAAAACGATACGCATGGGGAAGAAGAACGGATCAGAGAGTTGGCGGAGGGGGAGAGATTCGAACTCTCGGAAGACTTTCACCTTCGCTGGTTTTCAAGACCAGTGCATTCAACCGCTCTGCCACCCCTCCGCGAAGAGGCGCAATTATAGCTTTATTGCGCCTCGTGACAAGTCATGCCAGCGTTGAATCCGTCGGAATTACGCCACGTTGACGGGGGTCATTTGGGGCACGCATGGCAATTACCTGCTCATCACTGAGCACCGGCGTTTCGATGGGTGGCGCTTGCAGGTCTATTTGTTCGATTCGTCGGGTTTTGACGGTCAGATCGATGCTGCGATTGGGCCGGTCTCGGGGGTCATTGGACGCTCGGCCAAGCTCGCCATAGTTCGGGCGGTTGCTTGCCGCCTTGAGGCCATTAACGGCTGACGATTCCGGTTCGCTGCTGCGCTTCGCGGCCTGGCTGGCCACGCGCGCTGCTTCCTGGGTGACCGGCTCCGCGTTCCCGAGCGCTTCCAGTTCAGGCTGCTCGGATGGTATTTCTGTAGCTGTAGCAGCATCGGCGACTGCTTCCTCCGTTGAAAGTACCGGGTCGCTGGATTCGTTGGCGGCCTGCGGGCTTGCCATTGGGGCTTCCTCGCGAATGCTCGGAGCCTGCTGTTGCGAAGTCTCTTCTACAGCATCGGCAGGCGAGGCAACATCGTCAGTCGCGGCAACAGCGGGCTGCTCGGTTTGCCCAGACTCATCTTTGGTTCCGCCGCGGCGCCGGCGTTTTTTGGGGCTGGCGGCCTGTGGTGTGCTGTTTGCCGGGCGCTTTTTAAGGTTGCTGGCAGTCGCCTGTTCTCGGTCGCTTTCCACCGTTTGTTCCAGCTGGTCTTCTCGACGTTCCTGGCGCTTCTCGCCGCCCTCAGGCTTTCTGCGGCGTCGTTTTTTGGGGGTGTTGCTGCTGCGACTCTGTTCGTTATCTTTTATCTCAGTGCGCTGAGCGTCCGGCCTCTTTTTCGCTTTGGCTGGCTGGTCAGTCCTGGGCTCCGCAGCCGGTTTCGGGCCAGTGCTGGCTGGGGCGGGAGTTTCCATCAAAGGCGCGGCCCCGAACATGGCGTCCCAGACCCGTTTCAACATGCCGCCTTTGGACGCGTTGTTTGTGCTTGCCAGCTGGCTAACTGGTGTTGCGTTTTCTGGATGCGCCGTTGCAGCAGCCCGGGGCGCTTGTGCTGATGCGGGTTCAGCCGTCGGCACCTGCCGGGGTTGGATTTGAACGCGCTGTACAGCCGGCTGCTCCGGCACGGCCAATGGTGGTTTGGCGGGCTCATCCTCTAATACAGAAAGGTCGGTTTCAATCTCCAGTTTATAGCTGGCAATGGATTGCTCCTGAGTCTGGTCATCACGAAGCCGCTGCACATCAAAGTGTGGGGTTTCCATATTGAGGTTGGGTATGACCAGAACATGCAACTCATTACGTTGTTCAATTGCCTGAATGGCCTGGCGTTTTTCGTTTAACAGGTAGGTGGCTACGTCCACTGGCACAATGGCTCTGATCTCCGCACTGCGTTCCTTCAGCGCTTCTTCTTCGATAACCCGCAATGCGGTCAGTGCTGTGGATTTAGTATCCAGAATATGCCCCTGGCCCTGGCAGCGCGGGCAGACGATTGAGCTGGTTTCACCCAGTGAGGGTCGCAGCCGCTGGCGCGACATTTCAAGCAGCCCAAATCGCGAGATTTTTCCCAGCTGTACCCGTGCGCGATCCATATCCAGGGCGTCGCGCATGCGTTTTTCAACGGCCCGCTGGTTCTGATTCTCGTTCATATCGATAAAATCGATAACCACCAGACCGCCGATATCACGCAGGCGCAGCTGCCGAGCAATTTCATCGGCCGCTTCGAGGTTGGTGCGCGTTGCGGTGTCTTCAATGTTCTTCCCTTTGGTGGCACGCGCGGAATTAATGTCAATGGCCACCATTGCCTCGGTTGGATCAATAACAATAGAACCGCCAGAGGGTAGAGTGACTTCACGGTCATACGCCGATTGGATCTGGCTTTCGATCTGGTAGCGGTTGAACAGTGGGACGCTGTCTTTGTACAGTTTTAATTTGGATTCGTTATGCGGCATGATCTGCTTCACGAACAGCACCGCTTCTTCGTAGGCGTCCTCGGAATCAATAATGATCTCGCCGATATCGGGTCGTAAATAGTCTCTAATCGCCCGGACGATGACATTGCCTTCGGGATAGATCAGGAAGGGCGCCTCTCGCTTGGCTGCGGCTTCCTGGACCGCTGACCAGATGCTGCAAAGGTAATCCTGGTCCCACTGCAGTTCCTCCTGGCTTTTACCGACGCAGGCGGTCCGCACAATCAGGCCCATTCCTTTTGGGGTGTTCAAGGCGGCCAGAATTTCCTTAAGCTGGCTGCGCTCTTCTCCCTCAACTCGCCGAGAAATACCGCCGGCGCGAGGGTTATTTGGCATCAGAACCATGTAACGACCGGCCAGGCTGATAAAAGTAGTGAGCGCTGCACCCTTGTTACCGCGCTCTTCTTTTTCCACCTGCACAATAACCTCGGTACCTTCTTTAAGCACATCCTTGATCGTGAAGCGACCTTCGACGTCGGAAGGCTTGCGATAGAAATATTCCTTGGAGATTTCTTTCAGTGGCAGAAAGCCGTGCCGCTCTGCGCCAAAATCGACAAAAGCCGCTTCCAGGCTCGGTTCCACACGAGTGATTTTCCCCTTGTAGATGCTGGATTTCTTTTGGATTCGGGTACGGTTTTCAATGTCCAGGTCGAACAGCTTCTGGCCGTCCACCATCGCCACGCGCAGTTCTTCCGGCTGGGTGGCATTGATTAGCATTCTTTTCATAATAAACTTCCTTTCATTGGGCTTGCGCGCAACGCCGGGAAGCATATGAAGAACAGTCTGGCAGCCGCTTGTACGCTGCCTTTTAAGGTTTTCAGGCGCCGCCTTTTTGGCGGGTGATGCCTTTGCTTAATACCAGTTTTCTTTTAATTAATGCTTAAAAAACAAAGCCTTAAAAAGGTTTTATACCAAGTTTTCTGGCTTTGTTATGCCAACCATAGAGCTTGCTCTCTGGTCGGCTGAATAACTGTGTCGTTGCAATAAATTCTTCACATACTCCGCTGCGTCGCTCAACAGCCGGGTTGTCGTCACTTCATCTCACTGGAAGTTGCACTTCGACACCCGACTGACGTGCAGGCGGTTAATCTAGCGGAGGCGACAGCGACTCTTTGCCTTGCTGCTCGCTGAGCGGTCTCCGGGCGAGCTGGCTCGCCACTTGCTTGCTCACGTGCTAATGTTTCCGCCCGTGAGGCTGACCGAACTATAGCAGTATTCGGTAGTGGCGACAATTTGGTGCAGGGCTATCTATAATCGCGTGGCAATTTTGCAGACATTTTCCGGCCTTTTATGAGCCAAAGCCTGAGCAAAGTGCGGTACGTCACTATCAGCGAAGATAGGGCGGGTCAGCGCCTGGACAATTTCCTGTTCAATGAGCTGAAAAGCGTACCGCGCTCCAGGGTATACAAAATGCTGCGTTCGGGTGAGGTTCGGGTCAATTCGCGAAGAGCCAGGCAAACCCATCGGCTGCTGGCGGGTGACCATGTCCGGATTCCGCCCGTATTCCTTGCTGAGACCGCGCGTACCGAAGCGCCCAGTCGCGCTTTGCGCAACGAGTTGAGCGACCGAGTGCTGCTTGAGGAAAAGGGTCTTTTGGTCATCGATAAGCCCAGTGGTCTGGCAGTGCATGGGGGAAGCGGTGTCTCTTTGGGGCTGATTGAAGCGGTCAGGCAGACCCGGCCATCATGGAGCAAAGCGGAACTGGTGCATAGACTCGACCGGGAAACATCCGGCTGTCTTATGGTGGCGACTAACCGACGTACTTTACTGGCATTGCAAGAGCAACTGCGAGAGAAGCGCGTGCAAAAGCAGTACTTGGCGCTTGTAACAGGTAATTGGCCAAGAAATACTCGGTGGGTTCAAGCGCCTCTCGAGCGCCAGAGTCTTGCCAATGGAGAGCGCATCGTGCGGGTGAGCGGTCAGGGTAAGCAGGCGAAAACCGCATTCCATTGCCAGCAGCGTTACCGGGGATACAGCCTGGTGCAGGCCGAACCGATAACCGGGCGGACGCACCAGATTCGTGTACATGCGCAGCACCAGGGCTGTCCGATTGCCGGTGATACAAAGTATGCCCCTCGCGAGGCAAACCGTGCGGTTGCGGCGCTGGGCTTGAAGCGATTGTTCCTTCATGCTGAGCGTCTCAGTTTCGACTTTGAAGGCAGCCGAAGGGAGGTATACGCGTGTTTGCCGAAAGAGTTATCAGCATTTCTAGAAAAGCTAAGTAAGTAATTGAATATGCTAGTAGTATTTGACTGGGACGGCACATTAATGGACTCTGCAGGCAAGATTGTTCGCTGTCTGCAGCAGGCCATGGATGAAGTCGGGCTGGAGCGCCTCGATGGAAATCAAATCCGCCAGATCATTGGCCTGGGGATGCATGAGGCGAGCAGTACCCTGTTTCCCGAGGCCAGCCAACGGCAAAAGAGCGCACTGCAACAGGCTTACGCCCGACATTTTCTCGCTGAAGACACCGCCAAACCCTGCGAGTTTTTCCCGGGTAGCCTGGAACTTTTAGCAGAGCTGCGCGAGCGAGGCCATACGCTGGCGGTGGCAACCGGGAAAAGCCGTCGCGGCCTCAACCGGGTTTTCGAACAGTCGGGCGTGGGGCGCTACTTTGACAGTAGCCGTTGTGCCGATGAAACGGCATCCAAACCTCACCCGAAAATGTTGCTGGAGTTAATGGCGGAGTTTGCGGTCAGCAGCGACCAGGCCTGTATGATTGGCGATACTGAATTTGACCTGCACATGGCGCGCCAGGCCGGTACGATCGGCGTTGGCGTTAGCTTTGGGGTACACGATCGGCCCAGACTGCAATCTGCTCGACCCGCCTACATTGCCGACTCGCACGCCCAACTGGGTGTCTGGTTAAAAGAGCAATTAGGCTGCTAGACTTACACAGATGCGGCCTAGCCGTCACTGCCAGGACAATCGATGAGCCAATCCGAACAAAACGACAGTTACCGAACAGACAATCATGAGGCGATACACGCACTTGAGAATGTAGCGCTCAAGTCGCTTGAAGAGCAGCGCAAAGCGCGTCGCTGGGGGGTATTTTTCAAGTTGCTGACCTTTGCTTATCTGGCGGCGGTCACCATCGCGCTGGTTGTTGGTAGTGCCCGTACCGGCCTGATGGGCGCGGCCGAAGAGCATGTGGCGGTCATCGATGTCGATGGAGTGATTGCGGCGGATGAACAAGCGAATGCCAATGCGATCGCCAGTGCGTTGCGCCGCGCATTCGACAATGAAAACGCGGCTGCAATTTTGCTGAATATCAATAGTCCAGGTGGCAGCCCTGTCCAGGCGGGTAAAGTGTATGATGAAATCAAACGCCTGCGGGCGCTGCACACCGACAAGAAAGTGTACGCCAGCATTGCTGAAATCGGTGCATCCGGTGCCTACTATATTGCCGTGGCGGCTGATGAAATCTATGCCGACAAGGCCAGCCTTGTGGGCTCTATTGGAGTAGTCGGTTCGGGTTTTGGCTTTGTTGAAACGCTGGAAAAGCTTGGAGTAGAGCGGCGTCAATACACAGCCGGTGAACATAAGGCCTTTCTTGATCCTTTCGCTCCGGAGAATCCGCAACAGGTGGAGTTCTGGGGTGGGGTACTGAAGGTCACACATGATCAATTTGTGAACGTGGTTAGAGAAGGTCGTGGAGAGCGCCTGGCTGATGACCCCACACTGTTTTCCGGGCTGATCTGGACAGGTGAGCAAGCGGTGGATCTTGGCCTTTTGGATGGCCTGGCGAGTCCGGGCTCAATCGCGAGAGATTTGGTGGGGGTCGAGGAGATGGTTGATTACACTGTTCGGCCTGATCCTTTGCAACAGGCGCTGAGTCGTCTCGGGGCACAGATTGGCGCCGGTATCGTTGCGGCAAGCCGTGCTGAATTGACTTACCCTGAATTGCGCTAGCGCCTGCCAAGCATCGATTGAGCCTCTCAAGCCCCCCGCGAGTAGCCGTAGTGGGTGCTATTACGCTAAATAATTGGCTTTGACAGAGGGCTGTCAGATCCCTATGATTGCGCGCCTGTGTCAGCCGGGGTGCCGAGATAGGCTGTGGATCGGGAATTACCAAGGACAGTCGGGGCCGCGAAAATGATTGCCCGCGAGGCAGTGATTTCCGGCCAGGTTAGCATGGCTAAGCTTGCGCGGGTGGTTGATCTGTTGGCCGATAGCAGTGGGCACGCTTGGGTCGAGTTGGCGTTTGCCAAAGATGATGAGCAACGCTGGCTAATCAGCGGAAATGTCAGTGCTGAGTGCGCGGTCTTCTGTCAGAGATGCCTGAAGGCGATGCCATTGCAGATAGAACAGGAGTTTCATCTGGCATTGGTCAGTAGTGATGGGGTTGACTTGCCCGAACCGCTTGAGCCCTGTTTGTTGCGCAATGACAGCATCAACCTGCATGCTCTGGTTGAAGATGAGATGTTGCTGGCATTGCCGATGATCAGCATGCATCCAGAGCACTGCAATACCCACCAGCCGCAAGCGGTGGAAACGACGGAGAACAGGGATACCCGGCGGCCTTTTGCCGACCTGGCTGACATGTTAAATAGGCGCTAAGCCCGGGCGCCGCTGATGAGTTTATTAACGGAGGTATAGCCATGGCTGTACAGAAAAGCAAAGTAACCCGATCACGCCGTGGCCAGCGCCGTTCTCATGATGGCCTGGGAGAAGCGACCCTGAGCGTCGACCAGACAACTGGCGAACGGCATCGTCGTCATCACATTACAGCAGACGGCTTTTACCGTGGTCGTAAAGTTCTGGATATTCAGAACGACGACTAAAACGACCTCGCCACGAGTCAAATAGGGTCCGGGCGGCTTCTTGTGCGTCTTGCGATAGACGTCATGGGTGGTGACTTCGGCCCGCCAACCACGGTGCCAGCTGTTGAGCAATTGCTCATGCAGCGCAGCGATGTTGACGTCGTGCTGTATGGTAACAGGCATGAGCTGCGCCGCCACCTAAGCGACGAGAATTCTGAGCGATTGACTATTCGGACAGCCCAAGCGCTGGATGCGGATCAGTGCGACGGCAAGGCAGTGCTGGTTCGTGGCAGGGAAAGCGCCCTGTTTAAAGCCGTTGCCAGTGTTGCCAATGGAGAGGCCGACGCGTGCATCAGCGCTGGCAGTAGCGCAGCCCTGGTGGTTGCCGGCCTGCGTTTACTTGGCCGTATGCCCGGCATTCACCGACCGGCAATCTGCAAGCAGTTTGGCTATGAAAACCGCAAAACCTATCTTCTAGACCTCGGTGCCAATGCCGAGTGCACTGCACGAAACCTGTATGAATTTGCGCTGCTTGCAGCAGAATTAGCCTTTCTGCGTGACGGGCTCCGTAAGGCGCGCATTGGAATACTGTCGAATGGTCGGGAAGCGGGGAAGGGGAATCGTCATACCCGGCAGGCTGCCCAGCTGTTGGCCCGCTGCCCGGGTTTGAACTTTTGTGGCTATATAGAAGCCGACGCGCTATTTGCTTGCGAGCTTGATATTGTGGTCTGCGACGGCTTCAGTGGCAATATTGCACTCAAGTCAGCTGAAGGCGCAGCAAATATGCTGCTCTCCAGTTTGGAGGGCCTGCTGTCCGATCGGGAGGCATCTGCGCTGGAAGCAGTCAAGCGGCAATTCGGGCCGGGGCAACATAATGGCGCTTTCTTTCTCGGCCTAAATGGTGTTGTGGTAAAAAGCCACGGCAGTGCCGACGGAGGCGCCTTCCTGAAATCCTTGCAGCAAGCTTGCGACATGGTAGCGGGCGACTGGCTGAGTACAATGAACAATAAACCTTTTGCGTCGGAGTGAATAGTATGCCTGAACAGTGCGAAAAATTAGCCTTTGTCTTCCCCGGACAGGGCTCACAGTCGATCGGCATGTTGGCCGATCTGGAGAGTGAAGCCCGTGTTGTGGCAACGTTTGCGGAAGCCTCAGAGGCGATTGAGCTGGATCTTTGGGAATTGGCCCAAAAGGGCCCAGAAGAGCAACAGAATTTAACCGCAAACACCCAACCATTGATTCTCACCGCCAGTGTCGCGTTGTGGCGGCTGTGGTGCGATAGTACGCAACTGCGTCCAGCGATCATGGCAGGGCATAGCCTGGGCGAATTTTCTGCCCTGGTATGTGCTGGCGTCATAGGCTTTTCGGATGCCGTGAGACTGGTGCAAAAACGGGGTGAGTACATGCAAAACGCTGTGCCTGTGGGTACTGGCAGTATGGCAGCGATCATCGGCCTGTCGGATGAAGAAGTGAATACGGTGTGTGCTGAACACTCGGGCGAGCAATGCGTGTGTGCAGTGAATTTCAATGCGCCCGGTCAGGTGGTTATAGCCGGACACAGTGGAGCTGTGGATGCTGCAATAGAAGGCTGTAAATCAGCCGGGGCCAAGCGTGCGATGCGACTGCCGGTCAGCGCACCTTTCCACACGCCATTAATGGAACCGGCTGGGCAACGCTTGCAGGAAGACTTGCAGCAATTGAGCCTGTCGCCACCCCAGATTCCAGTAGTGCACAATGTTCATTGTCAGACAGAAGCTCAACCACAGAAGATTAAACAATTGCTGGTTGAACAAATCAGTAGCCCGGTACCTTGGGTGCGTTGTGTTGAACAATTGCAAGCCGCTGGTGTGCAGCAGATAGCGGAATGTGGACCGGGGAAAGTACTCAGTGGCTTGAACAAGCGAATTTCCCGGGCGATGCCGGTTACTGCTTTACACAATCGCGACAGTATGAATGAATTGATCAGTCACCCAGGAGACTTAAGCTCATGAGCGAAGAACAAGCTATAGCGGTCGTTACAGGCGCCAGTAGAGGAATAGGCAAAGCCATAGCAGAGGCACTCAGTAACCATTACTTCGTGATAGGGACCGCCACCAGCAGCGCCGGTGCAGAAGCGATTACAGCAGCCCTGCCCAACGGAACTGGCCTGCGACTGGATGTTGGCGATGCTCAATCCGTGGGTGACTTTCTGACGGCGGTGGCCGAAATCGGTCAGCCGGCCGTGTTGGTCAACAATGCTGGAATTACCCGGGATAATTTGCTGCTAAGAATGAAGCAGGAGGAATGGGAACAGGTTATCGATACTAATCTCACCGCGGTATTCACGTTGAGCAAAGCGTTCCTGAAAGGTATGACCAGGGCCCGACAGGGACGAATTATCAATATCAGTTCGGTCGTGGGCTCAATGGGTAATGCCGGACAAAGCAATTATGCGGCCAGCAAAGCGGCTTTGGGAGGGTTCTCAAGATCGCTGGCGCGGGAAGTGGGTTCCCGCGGCATCACCGTCAACGTTGTGGCTCCTGGGTTTATAGACACCGACATGACCCGTGAACTGTCGGAACAGCAACAACAAGCCATGTTGACACAAATTCCATTGGCCCGTCTGGGGGCCGCCGAGGAGGTAGCAGCGGTGGTTAATTTCCTTGCCAGTGACGCTGCGGCATACATCAGTGGTGAAACAATTCACGTAAATGGCGGAATGTATATGTCATAAGCCATTGTTTTAAAAGCGCTTATAATGAAACTGGGTCAACATGAGCAATGCCACTTTAATGTATTCCGTTTTGTTGTAAAATGCGCGCTTCAGGAGCTGGTTACTGGCCTTCGCTAGCGGACGCCAACGACAAAGAGAACTGGATTACAAACACTACAACAGGGGCCTTCCGTTTGGCGGACCCGTACGATAGCTAGAGCAATAGGAGTCTCACAAAAAATGAGCAGCATTGAAGAACGAGTGAAGAAGATCGTTAGCGAACAGCTGGGGGTAAAAGAGGATGAGATACAGAACTCAGCTTCTTTTGTTGAAGACCTGGGCGCTGACTCCTTGGACACTGTCGAGCTGGTAATGGCTCTTGAGGAAGAGTTCGAAACCGAAATTCCTGATGAGGAAGCGGAAACCATTACAACAGTTCAGTTGGCCATCGATTACATCACCGCTAACACCTGAGTCTGTGACCAGCCGTAAGAGCCGCTGGCCAATATTGGTCAGCGGCTTTTGTATTTCAGGGTAATGAGGTAAAAAAGTGAGCCGTAAACGTGTAGTCGTAACCGGTATGGGCATGGTGTCTCCTCTGGCGTGCTCAGTAGAAGGCAGTTGGCAGAAGATAGTCGCGGCCGAAAGCGGTGTAGCGCCCATTGAACAGTTTGATGTGTCCGCTTTCAGCACACGATTTGGTGCCGGGGTCGACGACTTTTCTACTGATGGTTACCTGGAACCCAAAGATGCCCGCAAGATGGATTTGTTCATTCAGTACGGCATGGTTGCCGGCATGCAGGCGATGCGGGATGCAGGGCTGGATATAAATGAAAAAAATGCCCATCGCGTTGGTTCGGCGATCGGCAGCGGAATTGGTGGAATAGGTTTCATAGAAAAAAGCCACGCTATTTTGGAGAAATCCGGACCACGACGTATTTCGCCATTTTTTGTGCCAGGGTCCATTTGCAACATGATCTCAGGCAATTTGTCCATTCATTATGGTTTTACTGGCCCAAATCTGGCCGTAACCACGGCATGCACAACCGGAACCCATAACATTGGCATGGGCGCGCGATTGATTCAATGGGGCGAGGTTGATGCGATGCTGGTTGGCGGTGCGGAAATGGCCACCACTCCGGTTGGGCTGGGCGGTTTTGCCGCAGCGCGAGCGTTGTCCACCAGAAACGAAGACCCACAGTCTGCCAGTCGCCCCTGGGATAAAGACCGCGATGGTTTTGTATTAGGCGATGGGGCGGGCGCTCTGCTCCTCGAAGAATATGAACACGCCAAAAAGCGCGGTGCAAAGATCTATGCTGAGCTTGTCGGTTTTGGTATGAGCGGCGATGCCCACCATATGACCTCTCCGCCAGAGGACGGTGCCGGTGCGGCCGCTGCAATGCGCAACGCCATTGCCGATGCGCAAATTGATGCGGCAGCAGTGAATTATATAAATGCGCACGGAACATCCACTTCGGCAGGCGACCTCGCTGAGTGCCTGGCTATTCGCTCCGTATTAGGGGCTGCGGCTGATAAAGTGGCGGTCAGCTCCACCAAATCCATGATAGGGCATTTATTGGGAGCGGCTGGTGCTGTCGAGGCGATTTTTTCGATATTGGCAATCCGCGACGCTATCGCTCCACCGACTATCAACCTGGATCAGCCAGATGAACAATGCGACCTGGATTTCGTTCCGCACACTGCGCGCGATATGCCGATTAAAGTCGCTTTGTCGAACTCTTTCGGATTTGGCGGCACTAACGGTAGCCTGTTGTTCCAAGCGCTATCGTGAACTCGCGGTCGGTGGGAGCTGCAAGCGCCGGTGACAGTAAAACCTACCCGACACTGATCAACGGTGAACAGAGCGACTGCTTGCCGATAGCCGATCGCGGCCTGCAGTATGGTGATGGCGTGTTTGAAACCATGTTGGTCAACAGTGGCCACATACCGCTATTATCGCGCCATCTCAGTAGGCTGCAACTGGGCTTACAGCGCTTACAGATCAACCCTCTGAGCACGGATTTTCCAGAACAGTTACAAAGCTATGCCCAACAGTGGATGCCCACTGGCACCGGGGTGCTGAAGTGCATAGTAACCCGTGGCCAGGGAGCACGTGGTTATGCGCCGCCGGCTGATACCGTGCCGAGCGTTATTGTAAGCGGTAGCGCTTTTACATTACCTGACGACTTTACTAGGGAGCACGGCGTGCGAGTGCGGCTTTGTCAACAGACTTTGGCGCATAGCAAAACGCTGGCAGGCTGTAAGCATTTGAACCGTCTGGAACAGGTGCTGGCGCGATCCGAGTGGCAGGACCCGATGGTTTACGAGGGCCTGATGCAGGATGCGTTCGGGAATGTTATCGAAGGCACGAAAAGTAATTTGTTTTTTGTCAGAAACAATGTGGCGTACACCCCAGATCTGTCCATGTGCGGCGTAGCGGGTGTCATGCGCGCGGAACTGCTCGAATCGATTTTTCCTGCGCTGGACGTGCGCTGTGAAATTGGCAGCTACAGCCTGCAAGACCTGCAAGCGGCAGATGAATGTTTGCTTTGCAACAGTCTGATTGGAGTACTTCCGGTATCCTCTATTGAGGACAGCCCATTCTCGATCGGCTCGATCGGTACTGCAGCCGTGCAGGCTGCACGACATTCCTTATTGGGGCAGCGGCCTTGAGAGCACTACTGAAAACTGCTTTTTACCTGATGGTGATTGTTGCCTTGCTAGCGGGCGGGGCACTGGCTTATGTCTGGAAGTGGCTCAATACCCCAATACCGCTGGAAGCGGGTTCCAGCATGGAATTGCAGGTCCTCTCGGGAGAATCGGTGCGAGATGTTGCTGGCAAGCTGCAATCCGCCGGTTGGCTGAAACACCCGGAACCCTGGATCGCGTATTCGCGCTACCAAGGCCTGGCCACGCGTATACAAGCTGGCAATTATCGCTTGCTGTCCGGGCAAACTCCGCTGGAAGTGTTAGATGCGTTGGTGCGAGGGGAAGTCATTCTGCAAAGCTTGACAGTCGTTGAGGGCAGTACTTATGGCGAATTGCGCAAGCAATTGCGTGATGAGGCGACCGTTGCCAATACCGTGGCAGAGCTGTCTGAAGCGGAATTGATCAGGCTGCTTGGCCTGAAAAACACACACTCCTTAGAGGGCTGGTTTTTTCCGGATACGCTTCGTTATGCGGCCGGAACCAGCGATATTGAACTGCTTCGTCAGGGCTTGCAGAGAATGCAATCAGTGCTTGCCGAGGAGTGGGCGAAGCGCGCTGAAGAGCTGCCCTATGAGTCTGCGTATGATGCCCTGATCATGGCATCAATCGTTGAGAAAGAAACGGGCAAACCGGAAGAGCGCTCGCAGATTGCCGGTGTTTTCGTGCGTCGTTTGCAGCTTGGTATGCGACTGCAAACTGACCCAACCGTGATCTATGGTTTGGGCGAAAACTTTGATGGGAACCTTCGACGCAGCGACCTGCGTACAGATACACCGTACAATACCTATACCCGAAACGGCCTGCCACCCACCCCGATAGCGCTACCTGGTCGGGAAGCGATTCGAGCGGCTTTGCACCCGGAGTCCGGTGATGCCCTGTACTTTGTCGCAAAAGGGGATGGCAGTCATGTATTTTCAAAATCTCTTCAAGAGCATGAACAAGCGGTCAGGGAATACCAAATACAACGTCGGCGTCAGAACTATCGGTCTGCACCATGAGAGTAAAGTGTGACTAAGCGGGGCTTGTTTATCACGGTCGAGGGCGGCGAGGGCGTGGGTAAGACCACTAATATGGCGTTTCTGCAGCAGTGCCTCGAAGAAAATGATATTCCCTTTATCACGAGCCGCGAGCCCGGAGGAACGCCACTTGCCGAAAAAATTCGCTTGCTGCTTTTGGACCGTGAGAACAGTCAATTTGATTCGGTTGCAGAACTCCTGCTTGTGTTCGCTGCCCGCGCTCAGCACATCAGCGAGGTTATTCGGCCGGCGCTTAACGCGGGAACCTGGGTGTTGTGTGATCGATTTACGGACGCAACTTATGCCTACCAAGGGGGTGGGCGCGAGCTTTCGACAGACTTAATAGAAGAGTTGGAGAACATCGTTCAACAGGGTTTGCAACCAGATGCAACAATATTGCTGGATGTGCCACCGGAAGTCGGCCTGGACAGAGCACGGCAGCGCGCCGATCTGGACCGCTTTGAAATTGAGCCACAGTCGTTTTTCGAGCGAGTGCGCGAGGCTTACCTGGAAAGAGCAAGGCAAGATCCGCGGCGGTTTCATGTAGTGGACGCGAGTCAGGCTCTGGACAGAGTGCAGCAGGAATTGGCTAATATTGTAAAGTTACAGCTGGAGAAACTCTGAATAAGGTGGGCTCTGCGCAATGAACTTACCCTGGCATGACGCGCTGCTTTCCAGGTTCCGCCAATTGGCCGACAAAGGGGAGCTGGCGCATGCATTGTTGCTGGTTGGCGAAACCGGGATTGGCAAAAAAGAATGTTTGTACTCCCTGGCCTCAAGCCTGCTGTGTGAGGAAGGCCCGCTGCTTGTCTGTAGACACTGTCATTCCTGTCAACTGTTGGCGGCGGAAACCCATCCGGATATCCACTATCTGGTTCCCGAAGAGGGTAAGGCAGGCATTACCATTGATACCGTGCGGGCGGTTGTCGAAAAAATCAACCAAACTGCGCAGGTGGCTGCGCGGAAAGTTATCCTGGTCCCAGACGCTGAACGGTTTAATCGTGCGGCCGCCAACGCTTTGCTTAAGTCACTTGAGGAGCCGCCTCCAGAAACGTTCTTTCTTCTCAGCAGTGCCTTGGCTGGCCGGCTGCCGAGTACCATCCGCTCGCGGTGTCAAATTCATGCCTTAAACAGTCCGACCAGGGAGCAGAGTAGGGCCTGGCTGCAAACGCACGCTGGCGACCAGGCTGCTATTGATGAGCTATTGTCCTACTGGCCGGGCAAGCCCTTATTGGTCGCGCAGCAAGGTCAACAGTGGCTTGAGCGCGGGGCGGCCTTGCAAACAGCTGTTAGCGCCACGCTGGCCGGTAAAGGAACGCCAGGGAAATTGGCAAAGCAACTGAGCGGCTATTCCTTGAGTGATATTTGTGCAGATTATTATCGTTTGCTACTGGAGATGGGCAGGTTTCTCGCTGGCTTGGACTCCGCAATCTTGTCAGCTGAGCTCCGCGACGCAGTACATAAAGCGCGCCCGAATGCGTTCAATTTGCTGAGGCATGCGCAGGATGTTTTGGGCTTGAGCAGGGCGATGCAGGCAGGTAGTTTTTTAAATGAGCAGTTGGCAAGTGAAAGTTTACTGGCAGAATTGCAGGCCTGTATTGAGCAATGAGCGTCATCCTGGACTATTCTAGATGGAAGAAAACTGTTTTTGGTGTAAAGCGCTATGAGTGCCCGACCCGGTGCCAGTAATGGCATTCTGTCACTAACAATAAAAGATAAGGCCGTGCTGTACGCCGCGTATATGCCGTTTCTGGAAAACGGCGGCCTGTTCATACCAACCAATAAAAGCTACTCGATTGGGGACGAAGTATTCATGCTTCTTAACTTGATGGATGAGCCGGAGAAAATCCCAGTTGCCGGCAAAGTGGTCTGGATGACTCCAAAAGGTGCGCAAGGAAACAGAGCGGCTGGCATTGGTGTGCAATTCAGTAATCTCGACGATACAGCCAGCAAAAAAATAGAAACTTATCTTGCAGGTGCCCTCGATTCCGATCGACCAACACATACCATGTAGCCAAGTCTGCAAGTCCCTCGGCTCGCGCTTTGTCAGCCAGTCACTGCGTCAGCCTGTCGCTGCCTTATCCATGACTCTCGCGAACTACTGTACGTCCTGTAATAGTCGCTACCGCCATCCATGGCTCTCGCGAACTACTGTACGTCCTGTAATAGTCGCTACCGCCATCCATGGCTCTCGCGAACTACTGTACGTCCTGTACATAAAAAAATACCCGAAACCTGGGGGGATTTCGGGTTAAGACCAATAGGAGTGAAACTACAAGGATAAAATCCAGGTTGAAGCACTGGGCTTCCTGACCTGAGTGAGTTAATCACCGCAGGCTTACTTTCAGTATGGCGTAAAATCTCAGATTGTCTAATAATTGATCAAATTAATTGGGCGTTAATGTTATTCAACTCTCATTTTTGGCAGTGACCGGTTATTTCTGGTGCTTTGTGAGCAATCGGGTTTTTGTGTAACATCGATTTATTTCCCCCCGAGCTGCAATGAGCATTCCACGATTGGGCATACTGGAAGGTTTTTACGGCCGTTGCTGGTCTGATCAGGACCGCCTCGACACGATAGCCTGGTCGGCCCGTGCGGGGTTCAGCGATTATATTTATGCGCCAAAGTCCGAGACCAGTTTGCGCTCTGCCTGGGCTGAGCCATTTCCAAGCCAGCTTAAGCAGCGTCTGAAAAACCTGTCCGCCTGTTGCGCGGAGTACGGTATTCGTTGGGGAGTAGGCCTGTCCCCGCTCGGTGCGGTTAATCAATTCGGTCGCAAGGAACAAAGCCTGCTTGCGGCAAAACTTGAGGTACTGGAAGCCCTACAGCTGGATTGTCTGGCAGTGCTGTTTGATGACATGTGTTGTGACCATGCGGATTTAGCCGAGCGGCAGGTTAAGGTTCTGGAGTTTGTACGTGAAAGACAGCTTGCCAGCCAGCTGATCATGTGCCCGACCTACTACTCCTGCGACCCGGTGCTGGAACGGGTATTCGGCCCAATGCCCGACACTTATTGGGATGTTCTCGGTCAGGAGTTGTCCCCGGAGGTTGGCGTATTCTGGACTGGAAACAAGGTCTGCTCGACTTCTATCGCTGCAGAGGACCTTGAGCACATCTCGCGCCGCCTCCGCCGCCCACTGACTCTGTGGGACAATTACCCCGTGAATGACGGTGAGCGAGCCAGCAATTTCCTGCATATCAATCCATTCTCCGGGCGTGACCCAAACCTGGGTCAATGGGTGGACGCTCACTACGCGAACCCTATGAATCAATGTCATCTATCCCGGTTGGCATTAGCGACTTTACCTAACTGTTATGGAGCGGGCGGGCCGGCTACGCCACCGCTGACCTTTATGGAACGTTGCAGTGCTGAGCTGGGCAATGCTTTAGCATGTGAACTCACAAAGGACAGAGAAGCCATGACTGAGATTGGCTTGCACAGGCTGTCATTGGCGCAACGCAGAGAAATGCTAGAGCGCTACAAGCCTCATACGGGCTCTGCAGCGCAGGAAATCCGTGACTGGCTCAATGGTGAGTATGTGTTCGATCCAGCCTGTTTAACGGAGGCGATGCCCTGAATAGTGCAGCAGACTGGCTCGCTGGCGAGTTCGTGGCGCGCGAAACTACCGGTGGTCTTGTATTCGAATTACGGATCATTGCTCTGCGAGCTTATTGGCGGGGTGATGCCACAGCTTTACCGCTGTTGGGGCTGTTTGAGATGCACTCTGGTGAGCTCAAGCGAGTCATGTTGACCGATCGCACCGCACTCCAATCCGGCGTGCTCGCCGCGCTCAAAGATGGCAGTTCTCTCGATGAGATTGCAGTCCGTTGGCAGCTGCCGGTCGTTGACCCGAGTGCACCCTTGCACCTGTCGCCAGAATACATTGCCAAGCCCTGGGGCCGGGAAATCTGGTTTACCGGCATTGAAGAACGGGCCGTGTGCGCGGTACAAACCGCCACAGGTTGCTGTCCGCTGCCATGGCTGATCGCTGCATTGCCGCAATCACTGTCTGGTTTTAATGATCGTGATCCGGTGCTTCTTAAAATTCTTGATCCCTCTCCTGAGCCAATCATTGGTGACCTCTACTTCGAGTTGCATGAGGTAAAGCAGGAGGTTTATGTGATTACCGCTATCGACCCGTCCGCGTGGCCAGACGGGCAGGGCGGAATCAGGATAGGTTTTGATCCCGCTAAGCGAGCGCGGTATGCCAGTGATGAAGCGTTCAAGCAAGCTTATCAGGCGTCCGTTGAACGTTACTATGAGGTGCGAACAATGATCGACCGGCAACTTGATCAGCACCTTGCAGACCAAGCGGATGTCGCCACTGTGCAGCGTGCGGAAGTAGCACAGCGCGTTGTGCCGGTGGAGTTGCAGGAGGCTGAGGCGAGGCTGCGTGCAGAGATGGAAAGTTACACGGCCATGTACCCCCTCTCAGTAGGCGATGTCGTTGTTATACCCCGCTGTTTGCCACATTCGCTGCAGCATGGTGTGCGTGCGGTTGAATTTCAAACGCCTGTGTATGAACGCAAGATTGTTTCCTTTGCGCAAAAAGTGCTCACTCAGAGTCACTGGGATACCCAGGAAGCCCTGGAGGTCAGCCGAATAGAGGATTATTCGCCACCAAGTATGCCGGAATTGTTTCATGGCGCTGTCCGTACGCAGAAAATCGTCGATTTCGATAGTTTTCAGGCCTTCCGCTGTGACCTGCCAGCCGGGGAACGCTTTCAGCTGACCACAGACGGTGGCCGTTACCTGCTATTGATGTTAGTTGGTGGCAGCGCTCGTTGCGGTCAGCTGGAACTGCAGCCTGAACAAGCCGTTCTCCTGCCGGCGGCGGCGTTACCCGCTACGCTTGTCAACAGCAGTTCTGAAGGCGCACAGTTGTTATTCGCATATCCACATTGATGGTCGCCCGCAACTGTGGCACAATTCGCGCCTTTGATACAGTGGCCCAGAACAGAAAGCGTTGAAATTCAATGGCTTGCGATAAGCCACACCCCGCGTGTGGCGTGCGCCTGGCTGGCACGGTTTAATTTGCGAAAGTGGCGGAATTGGTAGACGCGCTGGATTTAGGTTCCAGTGTCGAAAGACGTGAGAGTTCGAGTCTCTCCTTTCGCACCAATCATGCTCGTCCCGATTCATTCAGCGGGATGTGCGGTCTTTGAAGAGGTCTATGCATGCAGGTTTCCATTGAGACTACCAGTGGTCTGGAACGGAGATTAACGGTGGGCGTGCCCGCTGAACGAATTGAGAAAGAAGTCAATGCCCGGCTCCAGAAAGCCCTGCCGAATGTGAGAATTGATGGCTTTCGACCAGGCAAGGTGCCGATGCGCATTGTCAAGCAACGCTTTGGCGAGGGCGTACGCCAAGAAGTTGCTGGCGAAGTAATGAGTCAGACTTTTTACGAGGCGGTGGAGCAGGAGAAGTTGAGGCCTGCCGGCGCCCCAAGCATCGAACCGAAAGCGTTGCAAGAAGGCCGGGATTTCCAGTATGTCGCAACCTTTGAAGTCTATCCGGAGTTTGCGATCGCTGACCTGAGTGATCGCGAGGTTGAGCTCGTTGTGGCTGAGGTAACCGACGCAGACGTCGACGAGATGGTTGACACGCTGCGCAAGCAACAAGGCGAATGGCTGGAAGTTGAAGGTGCCGCGGAAGACGGAGACCGACTTAATATTGATTACAAAGGCCGCAAAGACGGCGCGGAATTTGAAGGCGGAAGTGCCGATGGCAGTGATCTGGTGCTTGGCTCGCAGCGTATGATCAAAGGCTTCGAAGACGGTTTGATTGGAGCTACTGCAGGCGATGAGCGGCAGCTGGAGCTGACTTTTCCTGAAGATTACCATAAGGAAGATCTGCAGGGCGCCGCCGTTGTTTTTGATGTGACCGTGAATACTGTTTCCCGGCTGCAGCCAGCTGAGCTTAATGAAGAGCTTTACCAAAAGCTGGGTGTGGAAGAGGGCACGGAAGAAGCATTCAGAAATGAATTACGAGCCAATATGGAACGGGAGCTAAAAAACTCTATTCAGAACAAGCTGAAAAACCAGGTGTTGGAAGCTTTGATAGAGAGTCATGAGATTCAGGTGCCTCAGGTACTCATCAGCAATGAAATTGCAGCGCTGCGCAATCAATCTATTCAGCAGTTTGGTGGCGATGCCAGCCAGTTTGACAGTTCCATGTTGCCAGATGAATTGTTTCGGGAGCAAGCCGAACGGCGGGTGAAACTGGGGCTGATCATGGGAGAGATTATTCGCCAGCAGGAGCTGACGGCTGACCCCGATAAAGTCAGGGAGACTCTGGAAGACCTTGCGGCGGCCTATGAGAATCCTGAGGAAGTCGTGCAGTGGTATTACAGCAATGAGCAGCAGCTGGAATCGGTGAAAGCCGCCACCCTGGAGCAGCAGGTGGTCGACCAGTTGCTTAGCAGTATGCGGCAGATTGAAGCCGAACAAGACTACAAAACGGCGGTACAGCCCAGCGCAGGGTGACCGGCGGTAGCACGGTGGTGCCTTATCACTGGCAATTTGTCTGAAAGTAGCCGATTGACGGCACCAGCTGAACTGTCAACATACTACACTTAAGTGACCGGCAGGAAATCGTTCTGCCGTCCGTCGTATTATTCACTTGCAAGCAGAGAATTCTGAATGTCCCAAAGCATATCCGATCTTGAAGTCAACAATCTCGGCCTTGTTCCCATGGTAGTGGAGCAATCAGCCCGTGGCGAGCGAGCCTACGACATCTACTCCAGGTTGCTTAAAGAGCGGCTGATATTCGTAGTGGGTCCGGTTGAGGACAACATGGCCAATCTGATCGTTGCCCAATTGCTGTTCCTCGAGTCGGAAAATCCGGATAAAGATATAAATATGTATATTAATTCGCCGGGAGGATCCGTGTCGGCGGGCCTAGCCATTTACGACACCATGCAATTTATCCGTTGCGACGTCAGCACAATTTGCATGGGAATTGCGGCCAGCATGGGGGCATTTTTGCTCTCTGGCGGCACCAAAGGCAAACGCTACGCCTTGCCAAATTCCCGGGTAATGATCCACCAGCCAAGTAGCGGAGTTCAGGGGCAGGCGACCGATATTGACATTCATGCCAAGGAAATTCTCATTTTACGGCAAAGACTGAATGAACTGATGGCGGAACATACGGGTCAAAGTATCGAGACGATTGCGCAAGATACCGAACGAGACAACTTTATGAATGCTCAGCAATCTGCTGATTACGGATTGATCGATTCGGTGTTGGACAAGCGAGCGCCAGCCGCTGAGGAGTGATTTTGGCCCCGCTGAGTCAAAAAAGTGGGTGAATCTCCATTCGGGACTTGAAATGCGCCTGAAAACGTCGCATCTTAGACCCTGAATGACAAAATACAGCGTTCCTAAACGGTATCAAAGTTTTATCGATACTATGAGCAAGGTGATAGTAGATGGCTGAAGACGGCACAGGCAACAACGAAGATTCCGGCAAACTGCTGTATTGTTCCTTTTGCGGGAAAAGCCAGCACGAAGTGCGCAAGCTCATTGCCGGGCCGTCCGTGTTCATCTGCGATGAATGTGTGGATCTATGCAACGATATAATCCGCGAAGAAGTTCAGGAAGGCAGCGGGGATGCCCAGCAGGACAAGCTTCCCACGCCCAACGAAATAGACGTTATTCTTGACGAGTACGTTATCGGGCAGGCTGCAGCCAAAAAGGTACTGGCAGTCGCTGTATACAACCACTATAAGCGTCTTAAATACGGCGACGCCAAAAAAGATGATGTTGAGCTTAGCAAGTCGAATATTCTGCTTGTGGGTCCCACCGGCAGTGGTAAAACCCTGCTTGCAGAGACACTTGCTCGCTTGCTGGACGTGCCGTTTACCATTGCTGATGCGACTACGTTGACTGAGGCCGGCTATGTCGGCGAAGACGTGGAAAACATCATTCAAAAGTTACTGCAGAAATGCGACTACGATGTTGACAAGGCTCAAATGGGGATTGTTTACATCGACGAGATTGATAAGATCTCCCGTAAATCAGACAATCCATCGATCACTCGGGACGTGTCCGGTGAAGGTGTGCAGCAGGCGCTGCTGAAATTGATAGAAGGTACTATCGCCTCGGTACCCCCTCAAGGCGGCCGCAAGCATCCCCAGCAGGAATTCCTACAGGTCGATACCTCAAACATTTTGTTCATCTGCGGCGGCGCATTTGCCGGCCTGGATAAGGTTATTCGGGATCGTTCTGAAAAAAGTGGAATCGGTTTTAATGCTGAAGTTAAAAGCAAGGACGGCAAGAGTTTTGGCGCTATGCTTAAAGATCTTGAGCCCGAAGATCTGGTACGCTACGGATTGATTCCTGAATTCGTTGGGCGTCTGCCGGTGATTGCAACGCTTGAAGAACTGGATGTCGATGCACTGGTGCGCATTCTTACTGAGCCACGCAATGCGCTTACCAAGCAGTTTGGCAAGCTGTTCGAAATGGAAAATGTCGAAGTGGATTTCCGGGAAGACGGATTGCGCGCGATCGCTGAAAAGGCAATGTTGCGCAAAACCGGCGCACGTGGGCTGCGGTCAATCCTGGAAGCTGTGTTATTGGATACGATGTACAACATTCCATCGCAGAAGGAAGTTTCCAAGGTTGTTATTGACGCTTCGGTCATCAATGGCGATTCTGAGCCGCTGTTGGTGTATGAAACTGAGCCGCAGGCGCAAAAAACATCTCAGAACGGTCAGGCCTCGCCATCCGAGTAACCACCGGCGGCTTAAAGCGGTGCAGTGCAGCCTTGTAAGCGCGCATGCAAGAGACCTGCTGGCGTCAAGCCGTAGCCGTAGCAAAAACCCCTGAAGAAATAGCCTTATAGCGGGCTTTTTGACGCCTTTTTGCCAAGCAAACATGTCTGGCATCCTGTATATTTGTACCGTCAGTCTAATTATTCCCAGATAGTCTATGAGCGATATAGAACGTGTAAGCCAATTGCCCTTGCTGCCGCTAAGAGATGTCGTGGTCTACCCGCACATGGTTATCCCGCTTTTTGTAGGTCGGGATAAATCCATCGAAGCACTCGAAGCAGCGATGACCGATGACAAACAGATACTTCTGGTTGCACAACGCGAAGCCGGGCAGGACGATCCCGCGCAGGATGATCTATACGAAATTGGTACGGTCGCCAGTATATTGCAGTTACTTAAACTGCCAGATGGAACTGTCAAGGTGCTGGTTGAAGGTCTGCAACGTGTTCGCGTTGTGTCAATTGATACCTCAGGCGACTATTTTGAGGCGAGTGGTGAGGTTTTGCCGCAAAGAAATCTCGCCGAGGCTGAAGCTGATGCTTATGTTGCTACGCTACAGAAAGACTTTGAGCAGTACGTTAAGCTCACCAAAAAGGTCCCGAAAGAAGTGCTGTCGTCTCTGACGGGAATTGATGATCCGGGTAGGCTTTCTGATACTGTGGCTTCACACATGGCCCTCAGTATTGACCAAAAGCAGGAACTGCTGGAAATAGCCGATACCGAGAATCGCATTGAACAATTGCTTTCGCTGATGGAAGCCGAGCTTGATCTCATCCACGTTGAGAAGCGTGTGCGTGGGCGGGTCAAGAAACAAATGGAAAAAAGCCAGCGTGAGTATTATTTGAATGAGCAGATGAAGGCCATTCAGAAAGAGCTTGGTGATATGGATGAGGTGCCCAATGAGGTTGAGGCCCTGCAGTCCAGAATTGAAGACAGTGGTATGCCAAAGGAAGCCAGGGAGAAGGCGGACACAGAGATCAATAAGCTGAAGATGATGTCGCCCATGTCGGCAGAAGCATCGGTCGTAAGAAGCTATATTGAATGGTTAGTGAATATTCCTTGGAAGAAACGTAGCCGGGTCCAGCTGGACCTCAGCAAGGCGGAGAAGGTCCTCGACGAGGATCACTACGGTCTTGAAGAAGTGAAGGACCGCATACTGGAGTTTCTTGCGGTGCAAAAGCGGGTCAAGAAACTAAAAGGGCCTGTGCTGTGCTTGGTAGGCCCACCGGGCGTTGGTAAAACCTCATTGGGCGAATCAATCGCCCGGGCAACGAATCGCAAGTTTGTTCGAATGGCATTGGGTGGTGTCCGTGATGAGGCTGAAATTCGCGGCCATAGACGAACTTACATAGGCTCTTTGCCTGGCAAAATCCTGCAGAAAATGTCTAAGGCAGGCGTGAAAAACCCATTGTTTCTCCTGGATGAGATTGACAAGATGGGGATGGATCATCGAGGAGATCCCGCCTCTGCTCTGCTTGAAGTGTTAGATCCTGAGCAAAACAACAGCTTTAATGACCATTATCTGGAAGTTGACTACGATCTGTCGGACGTGATGTTCATCTGCACATCAAACTCGATGAACATTCCGGCGCCGTTACTGGATCGGATGGAAGTTATTCGTCTGCCAGGTTATACCGAAGAAGAAAAGTTGAATATTGCGCATCGCTATCTCGCGCCCAAGCAGAAAAAGAATAATGGTCTAAAAAAACAGGAGCTGGTTCTTGATGACTCGGCTCTGACTGACTTGATTCGTTATTACACGCGCGAATCTGGAGTTCGGGGCCTGGAAAGAGAGATCGCTAAAATATGTCGTAAAGCGGTTAGAGAATTGACCACGGGCGAGCGTGATGCACCGATCAGCGTCGATTCTGAGTTGGTTGATCATTATTGCGGTGTTCGCAAATTCAGCTATGGTATCGCAGAAGAAATGAATCAGGTCGGGCAGGTTACGGGCCTTGCCTGGACGGAAGTTGGAGGCGAGTTACTCACCATCGAGGCAGCCTGTGTCAGCGGCAAAGGTGTTCATGTGAAAACCGGTTCCCTGGGCGACGTCATGCAGGAGTCTATTCAGGCGGCCACCACAGTAGTGAGAAGCAGGGCGCAAGTGCTTGGTATTCGAGCGGATTTTCACGAAAAGCTGGACGTGCACATACACGTTCCTGAAGGAGCTACCCCAAAGGATGGGCCAAGTGCTGGAATCGGCATGTGTACCGCATTGGTCTCTGTATTGACCAATATACCAGTGCGTTCCGACATTGCGATGACTGGCGAAATTACCCTGAGAGGTCAGGTTTTAAAAATTGGTGGCCTTAAAGAAAAACTGTTGGCGGCTCATCGTGGCGGCATCAAATGCGTGATCATTCCAGAGGAAAACGAACGCGGACTCAAGGATATTCCTGATAACATCAAGCAGGACCTGGAAATAAAGCCTGTTAAATGGATTGATGAGGTGCTGGAGTTGGCTCTGGAGCACATGCCAGAGCCGCTCAGTGACGAAGAGTATTATCCTGCTGCAGACAAAACTGCGGTGGAAGGCGAGCGGAGGGGCAAACCTCGTCCGAAGGCGCATTAACCGAATCTGGCGTGTGCGGTTACGCGAACTCGCACAATGCCCGGTTGGACTTACTTGACCAACAACTGGCCACTTGGCTAAACTCGCGCGTCATTTTGTGCTTGAGCACAAAATAGAACTGTAATGATGAACTTTAAGGGGACTTGTGTGAACAAAGCAGAGTTAGTAGATGCTATTGCCGAAGCGGCGGATCTGTCCAAAGCAAGTGCGTCCAGATCACTGGAAGCGACGCTGGACGCCATCACAGATGCACTGAAGAAAGGTGATAGTGTAGCGTTGGTCGGCTTCGGTACTTTTCAATCGAAAGACCGCGCGGCTCGAACCGGCCGTAATCCGCAAACAGGAGCAAGCATGGAAATTCCTGCTGCGAAGGTACCTTCGTTCAAAGCGGGTAAAGCGCTTAAGGATGCACTGAACGGGTAACACCCACCGGGTGAACGAGGAAGGTATTCACGTTCACCTGCCAACTTCCCACCTGTAATCGGAGCAAGGTCTCAGATGTTGCAAAATATTCGAGATAATGCGCAGAGCACTATTGCCAAAGGCATCGTGTTGCTGATGATCATTCCATTTGTTTTCTTCGGGATTGATTCATTTTTTGCCGGTGGTGGCGAGAAAACGGTTGCCGAAATCAATGGTACGGAAATTACCGAGCGCGAGTTGCTGCGAGGCATCGCCATTCAAAAGGAAAATTTAAGAGCTCAGTTGGGCGACGCCTATGACCCTAATCTAATCAGTGATGCCAGCTTGAAGCCACGAGTACTGGAGTCGCTGGTGCAAAGGCAGTTGTACAAAGACGCTGCAAACGAATTGGGCCTGGTTGCTTCGGATCGACTGCTGGACGAACAAATCGTCAGCCGCCCAGAGTTTCAGGAAGCGGGCCAGTTTTCAAGCGAGCGATATGAAGGGCTGTTGCGAGCCAATGGAATGCTCCCAGGAGAGCACCGCTCGCAACTCAGGACCCAGATAACAGCGAATCACCTGCTGAGCGGCCTGGCTGGCTCGGCTTTTGCAACCAATCGGGACGTAGCAACACTTGCGATGGTGACCGATGAGCGTCGTGATATTCGCTATATTACGGTGCCTGCTGCTGATCCTGAAGCCATGAACCCAGTGAGCGATGACGACATAGCAGCGTATTATCAGGAAAATCAGCAGCGGTTTATGCAGCAGGAGTCGATACGGCTGAATTATCTGGAGCTCAAGCTCAGTGACTTTTTCTCAGCAGTCAGTGAGGAAGATATTCTGGCTACTTATGAGCGTGAGAAGGCTGCCTACGAACCCGACTCTGAGTGGGAGTTGGCGCATATTCTGATTGCTACTACAGAAGCCGAGCGTGACCTTGAGCAGGCACAGAAACGTGCACAGGAAGTCCTGCAAAAGCTTGCTGACGGCTTGGAATTCTCCGAGCTGGCTGCTGAGTATTCCGATGATCCGGGCAGTGCTGACAATGGCGGTAGACTGGGAGTGGTCGAAAGTGGTGTGTTTCCTGAGTTTGACCCGGCACTGCAAAGACTGCAGGTGGGTGAATTCAGCCAGCCGGTTGAATCTCCCAGTGGTGTTCATATTTTAAAACTGCTTGGTGTTGAACAAACTGAGTACCCATCGCTGGAAGAAAGCCGCGACCGCATCGCGCGTGAGTTACAAGCGGCGACAGCAACGCCCGAATATGTAACCGCAATCGAGGACCTTGCCAATGCTACTTTTGGTAGCGACGATCTCAGTCTCGCGGCAGAGGAGTTCAATTTACCACTGCAAACTACAGAATTTTTTACGCGCTCTGAGGGAACTGGCATCGCCTCTTTTCCGGCAGTCCGGGAACGGGCTTTCAGCGATGAGTTTTTGAGTGAAGGCCACAGTAGCTCTGAAGTAGAGTTGGGCGATGATCGCGTTGTCATTATGCGTTTAAATGAATTTCGCGAAGCAGAGCCCAAGTCCTTAATCACCGTAGCGGAACAAATTCGTGCCGAGATTGAACAACAACGGCTTGACTCGCTCAGCGAAGAAAAGGCTGAACAAGTGTTGGCGGTTGTGCAGGAAAAGCGCTCAGTAGAGGCGGCAGCCGATGAGACCAAACTGGAGTGGCAGGTGCAATTACAGGCGGCGCGTAACAATATTACCTTGCCCAGGCCTGTCGTCGATGCGGCTTTTGCCCAGGACAGCTTTGCTGCCAATAACGGCACAGCGTACGCCATTGCGCGGCTAGTTAATGGCGATCGAGCTGTCATTGAGGTGAGCAATGTACAGGCTGGCAATATTAATCGGGTCCCCGGAGAGGAGCAGCGGATGCTCCAGGCCAATCTGGCCCAGCTCAATGGCAATCGTAGTTTTGAGAGCTTCTTTCAGTCTCTGAGGAATTCTGCAAATATTGCCATAATTGATTAGGCGTGCTGACACTAAGCCCTCGCCATGTCGACATTTGGATATGCCGGCCATCCGAATTGCCGGTAGACCAAGCTTACCAAAACTTGCTGCGATCGGTTTTGGACCAAGAAGAGCTTGCGCGAATGATGCGCTTCAAATTCCCTCGGCACGCACAACAGTTTTGCATCAGCCATGCCTTTACCCGATTTGTATTGAGTCAGTATCACCAAATACCCTTATCCGACTGGCGTTTCCGAAAAGGCACACATGGTAAGCCGTACATTCTAAATTCGGGTTTTGAAGGCTTGCAATTCAGTCTGTCTCATACTCAGGGTTTGCAGGCGATGGCCGTCTGTGAGGACAAAGAACTGGGATTTGACGTGGAGTATCGCAACCGCAAGGTCAGAGGGCCGGAAATTGCCCACCGTTATTTTTCAAAAATGGAAATAGAAGAACTGCTCGGTGCGCCTCACAGTGATCAGCGACAACGTTTTTTCGACTATTGGACCTTAAAGGAGAGTTTCATAAAGGCGAAAGGCAAAGGCCTTGCCATTCCCCTTGGTAAATTTTCTTTTTCTTTGAACCAGCACCCAATCGGCTTCTCCGCCGACTCGGCTGTGGAGCCTGATCCTGCTCGCTGGTATTTCCAGTTGTTCGAGGTGGGGGAGGAACACGCGGCTGCACTCTGTAGCCAGTATCCGAATGCCATATTTCGATTCTGGAAAGCTGACCCGCTGCTCAGCTATGAAGCGATTGAATTGCCCAAACGTTGACTTCGTGCCGACTCGCTTCTGTTATCATTGGCGCCCCCTGAGATAACTGGAATCGTAGTACCAAAGGAGAACAGTGTGTATAAGGTCAAGACCTTCAATTCGATCGCGTTAAAAGGTCTGGAGCAGTTTCCTAGAGACTGTTACGAAGTGGCCAGCGACATCAGTCATCCCGATGCCATCGTATTGAGAAGCCATAAACTGGCGCTCGATGAAATCGGCCCGGATGTACAGTGTGTTGCCAGAGCGGGAGCTGGTGTCAACAACATTCCGGTAGAAGATTGTACAGAACGTGGAATCGTTGTATTCAATACGCCTGGCGCTAACGCAAATGCGGTAAAAGAACTGGTGATTGCCGGATTGCTACTCGGTTCGCGTGATATTGCCGGTGGCATACGTTTCGTGTCTGAATTAGCCGATATTCAAAGCCATATAGAACTGAACAATCTGCTTGAGAAGGAAAAAAAGCGTTTCAAAGGGGATGAGCTGGTTGGAAAAAAGCTCGGAGTTGTTGGTCTCGGCGCAATCGGTTCTCTCGTTGCTGAAGCTGGTTTAATGTTGGGCATGGAAGTTCTCGGCTATGACCCGGCGATTTCCGTGCAGGCGGCCTGGCGATTACCCAGTGAGGTTCGGAGTATGGAAAATCTCCAATCGCTGGTCAGCAAGGCTGACTACATAAGTCTTCATTTGCCTGTGTTGGACAGTACACGTGGACTGATAAACACTGACCTTCTGGCATGTTTTAAGCCAACGGCTCGTTTAATGAATTTTGCTCGAGCCGAAGTCGTTGATAGCAAAGCGGTAGTGCATGCTCTGCAAAACAATCAGCTGGGTAAGTACATCAGCGACTTTCCCAGCCCCGAACTGATTGCTGAGCCCAACGCGATTCTGATGCCGCATATTGGAGCCAGCACCATTGAGGCAGAAGAAAACTGTGCGGTAATGGCGGCCAATCAGCTGCGGGATTTTTTGGAAAACGGTAATATAAAGAACTCGGTCAACTACCCGACACTTGTTCTTGAAAAAAGTCCTGGCTACAGAGTTGCAATCAGTAACCGAAATGTTCCCAAGATGCTCGGTAGTATTCTTGAGAAGATTTCAGCACACGACATCAATATTATCGATATGTTGAACAAAAGCCGTGGAGAAATTGCCTATACACTAATGGATCTGGAGCAGGAACCCAGCGCCGATATATTGGCGGAGATCGCGGCCATCGACGGAATTATCAGCGTCCATGCGCTGGAATCTCGCTGTCCATAGCCTATTGCCCCATGCAACGACTTGAGGCGCTGTTCGAGTCCATCAAGGATGTAAAAGGTCGGTCTCTGCCACCAATTGAGAGCTGGCACCCACAAAGGCATGCCGCTATAGACATGCGTATTCTCAGTGACGGTACCTGGTTGTACCAGGGGAGCCCAATAAACCGGCGAGAAATGGTAAAGCTCTTTGCTTCGATTCTGTGTCGTGAGGAAGATGGTAGCTATCGACTAGTAAGCCCTGTGGAGAGCTTGCAAATTCAGGTGGATGATGCACCCTTTGTTGTTCTGGAGTCCATTCGTTCAGATAGCAGCCTGCTGGTTCGGACCAACGTCGACGAGGCGCTTATGCTCAGTGAGCAGCACAAGGTAGAGCTGCACAATGAAATACCTTACGTTTATGTTCGACGCGGTTTATGGGCCAAGGTAAACAGAAACGTGTATTACGACTGGGCAGGCCAAGCCGAGCAGATTACTGGCGCAAACGGCGGGGTCGAGTTCTGGTTGCAGTCCGGAAGCTACCGCTTTAGATTGGGGGTAGCAGAATCCTGATGCCTAATGTCCGTCTCACATATTCGGATAATTTGGTCCGCCACCGCCTTCTGGCACAACCCAAACTATATTCTGCGCCGGGTCTTTGATGTCGCAGGTTTTGCAGTGCACGCAGTTTTGTGCATTGATCTGAAAACTGGGTTCACCGCTTTCCGACTCCACCACCTCATAGACGCCTGCTGGACAGTAGCGCTGTGCTGGTTCGTCATACTTGGGCAGGTTTTGCTGAATGGGAATTGTGGAATCCTTCAGGGTCAGGTGGCAGGGCTGGTCTTCCTCATGATTAGTATTAGACAGAAACACTGAGGACAGTTTGTCGAAACTGATCACGTTGTCAGGCTTCGGATAGTCGATTTTTGGCATGTCAGCCGCGGGCTTAAGAGCGGCGTGATCTGGTTTCGGATCACTCAGGGTAACTGGCAATTTGCCTTGGAATATCCCCTGGTCAACAAATGCCAAAGCGGCCCCAAGGAAGCCGCCGAATTTATGCAATAGAGGCCCAAAATTTCGCCACTTGTTGAGTTCGTCTGAAAGCCAGGAATTATCAAACAGTTCCGCATAGCTGGCCAGATCGCGTTCAGCCTGATCACCTTTCTGCAGTGCGTCGAACAGGCATTGTGCGGCCAACATACCGGATTTCATCGCAGTATGAGAGCCTTTGATTCGCGCGAAGTTCAAGGTTCCGGCATCATCACCCACCAGTAAGCCACCGGGAAAATGCATGGTTGGGCGCGACTGCGGCCCACCTTTAATTAAAGCGCGGGCACCATAACTTAGACGCTTACCTCCTTCGAGAAACTGCTTGATCTGGGCCTGGTGTTTCCACTGTTGAAATTCATCGAAAGGTGACAGGTGTGGGTTGTCGTAACTGAGAGGCACTACATAGCCAAGCGCTACTTGATTGTCTTCGGCGTGGTACATGTAACTGCCAGAAGCCGTATTTTTCGCCGCCGGCCATCCAGTGGTGTGTATGACCAGCCCCGGCTGATGCTTCTCGGGAGCAATCTCCCAGATCTCCTTAAACCCAATCCCGTAGTGTTGGGGGTCTTTGCCGGCATCCAGTTGGAAACGCTCAATCAACTGTTTGCCCAGGTGGCCACGACAACCTTCGGCGAAAACAGTGTATTTTGCATGCAGCTCCATGCCCAGCATGTAGCTGTCTTTGGGTTGGCCATCTGCGCCAACGCCCATATCACCGGTAGCCACGCCTTTGACACTGCCGTCGTCGTTAAACAGTATCTCCGCCGCAGCAAAGCCCGGATAAATCTCAACCCCCATGCCCTCAGCTTGCTCCGCCAGCCAACGGCAAACATTGCCCAGGCTGATGACATAATTCCCATGATTTTTAAAGCCGGGGGCAAATAGTAAGGGTACTTTATGACTACTGTTTTCCCCAGTTACGTACAGCACCCGGTCTTCGCTTACCTCGGTTTGCAACGGTGCTCCCCGTTCTTTCCAGTCCGGGAACAGCTCGTTCATAGCACGGGGGTCCATGACGGCCCCGGAGAGAATATGGGCACCCACCTCTGAACCTTTTTCGACCACACAGATTGATAGTTCCTGCTCATTGACCTGGGCCAGTTGGGCAAGCTGACAGGCAGTGGACAGGCCAGCCGGACCCGCACCAACGATGAGGACATCTACTTCCATGGCTTCTCGTTCCACAATACACTCCAGCTGACGATAAAAAGGGCGCACATTATACTAGTGGAGGAACTCTAGCGAAAGAACTAAATGAGCTATGTGGTTGAATGAAAAGGCTTTATTACCTAGTCTCTGGTCGACGCTGGTCGGAAAGCCGTAATAGTGCTGAGCCACAAACTTGACCTTGGAATGGATTGCGGGCACCATACAGCGCGTTTTTCTGGCCATGCGCAACAACTGGCAGTTGGCACGGCCGTAAAACCCTTACCCACACACAAACCTACGCGAGACATTCATGAAAGTACTAGTAGCTGTGAAGCGCGTGGCGGACTATAACGTCAAAGTTCGCCCGAAAGGAGACGGGAGCGGTCCCGACCTCAACAACGTCAAAATGTCCATCAACCCATTTTGTGAAATTGCGGTTGAGGAGGCTGTTCGAATGAAAGAGGCTGGAGTAGCCAGCGAAGTCGTTGCGGTTTCCATTGGGGACAAGTCTTCACAAGAGCAGATTCGTACTGCACTTGCGCTTGGTGTCGATCGCGGGATATTGGTGGAAACCGACGAAGAGGCGCAACCTCTGGGCGTTGCCAAGTTGCTCAATGAAGTGATGAAGCAGGAAGAAGCTCAGTTAATCATTCTTGGCAAGCAAAGCATCGATGGGGACAACAACCAGACCGGGCAGATGCTCGCTGCCTTGGGCGGAATGGGGCAGGGCACATTTGCCTCAGAGCTGAAGATAGAAGATGGTAAAGCACTGGTTACCCGTGAAGTCGATGGCGGCCTGCAAACGGTCAGCCTCAAGCTGCCGGCGGTGGTGACAACTGACCTGCGGTTAAACGAGCCGCGCTACGCATCACTGCCAAATATTATGAAGGCCAAGAAAAAGCCATTGGACGTGAAAACGCCCGCTGATTTGGGCGTAGAGCTTAAGGCGGGCGTCAAAATCGTTAAAGTCGCGCCGCCGCCTGAACGTGAAGCAGGAATTAAAGTCGAGAGCGTCGCTGAGCTGGTGGATAAACTGAAAAACGAGGCGAAGGTAATCTAATGAGTATTTTAGTAATTGCAGAACATGACAACACGAGCCTCAAAGACGCCACCTTAAATGTGGTGGCTGCGGCCAAGGAGATTGGAGCTGATATCGATGTTTTGGTCGCTGGTAGCGGTTGTTCCGCAGCGGCTGAGCAGGCGGCCAAAGTTGAGGGTGTGTCCAAAGTATTGCACGCCGACAACGCCGCGTATGAGCACCAGTTGGCGGAGAATCTTGGCCTGCTGGTGGCTGACCTTGGCAAGGATTATTCACATATCCTGGCTCCAGCTACTACCAATGGCAAAAACCTGTTGCCCAGGGTAGCAGCATTGCTTGACGTTGCTCAACTGTCGGATGTAACCGCTGTGGTGAGCGAAGACACATTCGAACGGCCAATTTATGCTGGCAATATTATTGCTACTGTGCAGTCTGAGGACCCTATCAAGGTAATCAGCATACGAACTACCGGTTTTGATGCGGTGGCAGCGGAAGGCGGTTCAGCCAGTGTAGACGCGGTTGACGCGGTGCACGATGCGGGTGTTTCCAGCTTTGTAGGTGAGGACGTAGCCAGCTCCGAAGGGCCTGAGCTGACCAGCGCCGATGTGGTTATCTCCGGCGGTCGCGGTATGCAAAACGGAGACAATTTCAAGCTGCTTGAGGCGGTTGCCGAGAAGCTGGGAGCGGCTATAGGGGCGTCACGCGCCGCTGTAGACGCGGGCTTTGTGCCCAATGACATGCAGGTCGGCCAGACCGGCAAGATCGTTGCGCCGAACCTGTACATTGCGGTTGGAATTTCCGGAGCAATTCAGCATCTGGCTGGCATGAAAGACAGCAAGGTCATTGTTGCCATCAACAAGGACGAGGACGCGCCTATATTTCAGGTAGCCGACTATGGCCTGGTGGCGGACTTATTTGAAGCCATGCCGGAGCTTGCAGAAGCCTTGTAAGGACTTCCAAAAAAGTGCTTCCACGAGAAAAACCCCAGCCTGTACTGGGGTTTTTCTTTTTGTGGTAAGTCGATACACTGTGTTTCGATTAACTTGCGAGGCTAATGGAATGTTATCGATGCGGCTATTGTCAGGTTTCGCAGCTTTGTTTATGTTGCTTGCCTGCGCGGGAAATTCGGGGCCGGAAGTTGCCAACAGTGCGCCCACAGCCTGGACACTTGATCAGCAGCGCTCCAAGCTGAGTTTTGCCAGCGTAAAAAACGGCTCTATTGTGGAAACCCATCAATTTGCAGTGCTGTCTGGGACTTTGTTGGCGGAGCAAACTGCCAAGCTGGAAATTGATTTGGCGAGCGTCCAAACAGGAATTCCAATCCGTAATGAGCGAATGCGCGAGCACCTGTTTAAGGTGCCGAAGTTCGCTACGGCCACAGTGACTGCACCGATATCCATGAGCGATCTCGATCTGGTGTCGATGGGCAGAGGAGAGAGCCTGCAAAGCTCAGTGTCAGCAACAGTCAGTATGCATGGTGTAGAGCTCGATCTCGACGTGCAGTTTGTGCTTACCGTATTGGCCGATGGCAGTGTGCAGGCGATCAGTTCGAGTCCGCTGGTAGTTAATGCTGAACAGTTCGGCATGCTTGCGGGTTTGGAAAAGCTCCGTGAACTGGCCGGCTTGAATTCAATTAGCCCGAACGTGCCGATTAGCTTTGCGCTGACCTATTCCAAAGAGTCATCTTGAATAGCCGGTCACTGGCAACGGCTCACTAGTCGCGACGCAGGTGGTCTCTAACCGCTATGGGATTGGGTACACTGAAGATCACGATATACGATGAAACAAGAAAGGTGTAGACAGCTGTCGCCTGGATCAGGTGAGATGCCTCCGCACTGATCAGCGACGCACTCGCGGCCACATAGGCAATCATCAAGGAGAATTCGCTGTTCTGGCCCAGGCGAAGCCCCACATCCCAAGCAAGGCGTTTCTTCTCGCTGACCTGGCCGAGCAGTAAACGAAACGTCAGAGGCTTTAATCCGAGCATAAGTACACCCAAGACCAAGGCGGGCCAGAAGATCTCAGGTAACATTTGTAGATTAAAGCCAGCGCCCAACGAGAAAAAGAACAACACCAGAAAGAAATCTCTGAGCGGTCTTAATTGCTCGACAATGTAGAGTGCAATAGGGCTGCTGGCCAGGGAGACGCCAGCTACGAAGGCGCCAATCTCATGGGATAGGCCGGCTACATGGGCCAGTTCTGCAAACCCCAGACACCAGCCCAAGGCCAGCAGAAAAATATACTCATGAAATTTATCGAACCGGGCAATGGTCGGAAGCAAAACCAAGCGCACGAGCGTGAACGCCAGAATGGTGAGCACCGGTAAGCTCAGCGCCGCAAGCCCAAGGCGGGATACATGCAGCTCCCCATCCTGTCCGCTTAACAGCACACTAAGTATGATGATGGCGATAAAATCCTGCACCAATAACAGGCCGATCATGAGCTCCCCGGCGTGCTTGTGATGAAGTACCGTAGATGGCAGCAGCTTGATACCGATGATCGTGCTTGAAAACATCATTGCTGCGCCAATGATGGCGCTCTCAACCGGGGGGTAATTAAAGGCTGTCGCGATAGCAAAGCCCGCAAGCGCAAATACCAGGCAGCTGAGAATACCGACAATGACAGCCTTGCGCAGGATGTGCAGCAGGCTCTGCGGGTGCATATCAAGCCCGAGTAAGAACAGCAGAAACACGATTCCAATTTTTGATATGTCTGAAATCAGGTCGACGTCATCGATCAGTTTGAGCACTGAAGGGCCCAAGATAACGCCCAGCGCTATATAGGCAATAATGATGGGTTGTCGGGTTGCCAGAGCGAATGTCGCGAGTACCGCTGCTCCGGTAAAAACCAGAAAGAACGAAAAGGTAATTGCTTCCTGTTCCAAGGTGCCAGGCTAATTTGATTGTTGAAGTCGTTTGCTGAGTACGCTTTGCAGCTGGTCACCACCGCTTTGATACGCTTCGCTGAAATCGTTGAAACGCAGCAAGGCTTCCTCGATGTTCTGGTCCTCGCGCAGCTCAAAGGCGCTAAACCCACAACGATGAAGATAGAATAATTGTTCCAATAGTACATCGCCGATAGCTCTAACTTCGCCGCAATACTGAAATCGCTGCCGCAAGGTTCTGGCGTAACTATAGCCTCTGCCATCAGAAAAGACGGGGAAATTGATGGCAATAAAGCAATACTGGGGTAGCTGGTCGGCAATCAGTTCTGGCGGTTCGTCACTATCCAGCCAAACGGCGATGTCGTTGCGCTGTGCTATGCGCTCCTGATGCTCCAAAGCCAGTAAAGCGGGCACTATAATATTGGCTGCGCCTGGCAGCTCAGGGTGACCTTTAGGCACCAGTTGCCAGTGATTTTCGCACAGTACGCCGTCTTTGATCATCGGGTTATCCAGCTCAGTCATTGCTGTAAACCCGTGTTTTGAAAGGCTCGATACCGATGCGCCGATAGGTGTCTATAAACAGCTCATCGCCCTGTCGCCTGGCCAAATAAACCTCTATCAGACTGTTGATGACCCCAGGGACCTCGTCTTGCGAAAATGACGGCCCCAGCACCTTGCCAAGCGAGGCTTCATGCCCGGAATCACCACCCAGCTGCACCTGATAAAATTCCTGACCCTTTTTATCCACACCAAGAATGCCTATGTGGCCCACGTGGTGGTGACCACAAGCGTTCATACAGCCGGAAATATTCAGGTCTACTTCGCCAATGTCATACAGGTAATCAAGGTCATCAAACTGGCGTTGAATAGCTTCCGCAATGGGAATGGACTTGGCATTGGCTAAGGAGCAGAAGTCTCCGCCAGGACAGCAGATCATGTCGTTCAAAGTGCCAATATTCGGTGTCGCCATGCCGGCGGCCTGTGCTTGTTTCCACAATGGGTACAAGTCGGCTTGCCTGACGTCGGCAAGAATAAGGTTTTGTTCATGGCTCACCCGCAATTCGCCAAACGAGTAACTGTCGGCGAGTTCGGCGGCCGCATGCATCTGCTGCTCGGTGGCATCCCCGGGAGCGATGCCAGTTGGTTTGAGAGACAGCGTGACCGCAGCGTAACCCGGGGTTTTATGCGTGCTTACGTTGCGCTCGAGCCAACGTGCGAAAGCCCGATCGTCACTGGCCTGGCGCCTTACAGCGGTACTCACCGCTGCGGCATCGCAAGACTCATAGTCCGGAGTGGTAAAAAAACCGGCCATGCGCTGGAATTCGCTGTCGGGTACCGTCATTTCACCGCCGCGAACCAATTCGAACTCCTGCTGAACTTTGTCACGAAATGCATCGGCACCCAGCGCTCGAACCAGAATTTTTATCCGCGCCTTGTATTTGTTATCCCGTCGGCCCAACTGGTTATACACCCGCAGTATGGCGTCCAGATAGTTTAGTATTTCAGCTCGTGGCATGAACTCACAGATGCGGGTTCCAATCACTGGGGTGCGACCGAGACCGCCACCTACAAAAACGGTAAAGCCTGTCTCGCCTCGGTCGTTGTGCTTCAAGTGCAGTCCGATATCGTGAACCTGCGATGCCGCGCGATCCGTTTCGGAAGCACAAACCGCAATTTTGAACTTTCTAGGCAGGTAGGCAAATTCCGGGTGAAATGTGGACCATTGACGAATCAGCTCACAATAGGGTCGGGGGTCTTCAAGCTCATCAGCAGCGACGCCGGCGAACTGGTCGGTCGTCGTATTACGAATGCAGTTGCCACTGGTCTGTATCGCATGCATTTCAACTGAGGCCAATTCTTCGAGAATATCCGGGACCTCGGCCAGCTTGGGCCAGTTCAGCTGCAGGTTTTGTCGGGTCGTAAAATGCGCATAGCCCTTGTCATAATCGCGGCTGATATCGGCCAGCTTGTGCAGCTGTGTTGACGAGAGCATTCCATAAGGAATTGCAATTCGCAGCATGGGGGCAAGTCGTTGGATATACAGGCCGTTTTGCAAGCGCAGCGGTAGAAACTCCGCCTCGCTGATTTCACCTGACAGGTAGCGCTCAGTTTGCTGACGAAACTGAGCGACACGTTCCATGACTAGCTGCTGATCGTAATGGTCGTAGCGATACACGAAAATACTTGAGACTGAAGGATGGCGCGGAAAGGATACACGATGTCGGGCTTAAACACTAATGCAATCATGAGCTTAGATACAGCAAATTGGAATATCCTTAGAAGTATTTCACTGTGTTGAAGACGCGCTGCCCGGTGTTGTAAGGTATAATTGTCAAATTGATCCGTTGGGTCAATACACTGTATCAACAGATGAGGATAGCCGATGAGCTCTGACTCTCAACATACTGACTCTGATCAGGCGGACAGCGCCGCGGATGCCATGGCTGCCGTAGCACTGATCCTATTGTTTGTTGTGACCGTAACCTTTTGGGTGGCGGGCCAATAGTTTTTTTGAGTTGTTGCGATAGCCCGTTACGCGCTGGCAAGCAATACGTTTACCAGCAAAATCAGGCTGCCAACAAAAGCGACGGTAAAGACCAGGCCGCCGATGATGTACGGTAGAAAGCTGCGCTGAGAAAAATCACGCTCGCGATTCTTACGGCTTTGTACGCCGAGCGCCCCGGCCAGCACACTGCCAACGACCTGCCAGAAGCTCACGGGGCGGTGGTCGGGTTCAGTGTCGTTGTTGAGTGGTGTTTGGTCTGCCATGAACGTTAATTGATTCGCATAATGTAGGTTTAACAGGAACTGGTAATGATTACGATCACCGATCCCGCTGTCGATTATCTTGCAGGCTTGCTGGAGAAGCAAGACGACACTGTGCTGGGAATACGGGTCTTTATTAACGACCCTGGCACGCCCAGGGCTGAAACCTGTATCGCTTATTGTCGTCAGGAAGATCTACGTGACAATGACGTGAAAGTCGGCTATGCCCGGTTTGATGCGTACTTTGACAAGCGGTCTGAGCCATATCTTGAAGAGGCTGTTGTCGACTTCGACAAAGACCGAATGGGCGGACAGCTGACTATTAAGGCGCCGAACTCAAAAATGCCGAAAATCCAGGATGACAGCCCGATAGAAGACCGAATCAATTATGTCCTCTACAACGAGGTCAATCCTGCTCTGGCAGCGCATGGTGGAGAAGTCAGCCTGGTTGAAGTTGATGAGTCCGGTATCGCCGTTTTGCAATTCGGCGGAGGTTGTCAGGGCTGTGGAATGGTGGATGCCACGCTCAAGGACGGGGTTGAGAAAACCCTGCTTGAACAGGTTGTCGGGCTAAGCGGTGTGCGCGACGCAACCGACCACTCTGATCGAAGCAATGCCTATTTTTAAGTCGACCTAAAGAGTTAACAGGGAGATTGTGCCCGCTCGGAAACCACAGCTCGCAATTTATCCCGCATGGAGCGTACAGCGTCCCTGGTCGTTGGCCAATCGATGCATGCATCGGTTACCGACACTCCGTATTCCAATTGGCTAAGATCGCTGGGGATGTCCTGCCGCCCGAAGTGTAAGTGGCTTTCAAGCATCAGCCCGATAATGGAGCGGTTTCCATCGACAACCTGACTGCACACATTGTCCAGCACCAATGTTTGCAAAGCCGCGTCCTTATTTGAGTTTGCGTGGCTGCAGTCAACCATGATATTCGAGCTGACACCGGCCTTGCTTAAGGCCGCTTCCGCTAACTGGACATGGACTGAATCGTAATTCGGGCCCTCAGAGCCGCCGCGTAGCACAAGGTGCGCATAGCGATTTCCTTTGGTGTGGGTCACAGCGACTTGTCCTGATGAATTAATCCCGAGAAAACGGTGCGGCTTGGCCACAGATTTCAAGGCATTGATTGCGACATCGAGTCCACCATCGGTACCGTTTTTGAAGCCAACCGCGCAGGAAAGTCCGCTGGCCATTTCGCGGTGGGTTTGCGACTCGGTTGTTCGCGCGCCTATTGCCGACCAGCAAATTAGGTCTTGCAGGTATTGCGGTGAAATTGGGTCAAGTGCTTCGGTTGCGGTGGGCAGTCCCATTGCTGCAATGTCCAGCAGCAGCTGACGACCGATTTTTAAACCTTCCTCTATTTTGAACGAATCGTTCATATAAGGATCGTTAATCAGGCCTTTCCAACCAACTGTTGTGCGCGGTTTTTCAAAATATACCCGCATAACCAGGACGAGCGTATCGGACACCTCATCGGCAAGGGTCTTAAGGCGCTGGGCATACTCCAGGGCAGCGTCGATATCATGAATAGAGCAGGGGCCAACCACCAGAAAAAGGCGCGGGTCACGTCGGTCAAGAATATTCTGAACGGTTTGCCGTCCGGCAGCAATATTCGCAGTTACTGTATCGCTGGCCGGCAATTGATACTTTAGGCTTTCCGGAGGGCATAGCACCAACTGCTTTGCAATGTTGACATTGTCCAGCGAGGTTTCTACTGCTACGCTCTCGGCTTGGTCACTCTGGGTCATGGTTTAGTCAGTATCCGGGTTACAGCTTACGCGGCAAGGCGCCAGCATTTTACATGGCAGCCGGAAATTTTATACCAATGCATCTTGAATTGACAGAAGTGCTGCAGTCTGGGCTCGCAGAACTTCGCCGCTATCAAACTATTTTGACGCCGAACCGTCGGCTTGCGCGGGCACTAAACGATTGGTTTGCAGCCCAGCAGACGCGTCGTGGGGAAAAGGTATGGCAACCATTGCGCACTGTGGCGATTACCGACTGGCTGCAAGAGCTTTGGCAACAGGGTATGTTCAAGGGCGTGGAAAGCTGCACCCGAAGATACATTTTAAGCGAAGCAGAAGAGAGGGAGATATGGCGGCAGGCTGTCGCTCAAGAAAGCCGCCCGTTGTTGCACCCCGATACTGCAATAGAACAACTGGCTTCAGCCTGGAAGATGCTCTGTGATTGGTCGGTAGACCTTGATGATCCAGCGCTAAGAGCCCGATTCAGCTATCGTGAAGATAGCGAGTTCTTTCTGCGCTGCCAACGACGCTTCGTCAACGCCTGCGACGACTTGGGAGCCATCAGTGCGGCCTGCCTTGCTAACGAACTATCCAAGTTGGAGCCGCTTGCCAGTGATCCGATCCTGCTTTTTGCTTGCGACGAACTGGTACCTGCGCAAACACAATTGTTTCTTGCTTGGTCAATATCGACCGACAGCCTGGATGCATTAAGCGATACAGACCGCTTTGTTCCTAGCGAAATTTTTGGCTATGAATCGGAGCAGCATGAAATGTTTGCCGCAGCACTTTGGGCGGTAGAGCAAATCAGGGCTGCTCCACAGGCAACCACGGCAGTTGTCATACCTGATCTTTCAGCTCGTCAGGAGGAGGTCAGATTTGTTTTTGATAGGGTTTTTGGACAGTATTCAGACACTTCTGGCCGGTCTTTGAAAGGCGCTTTTAATATCACCGCAGGGCGTTCACTGGCTAGTGTTCCGCTCATCAGCGCCGCCATTAATTTACTTGAACTAGTGGTTCGCGAATTGCCAGTGCAGAATTTACCCGAGCTTTTGTACTCACCATTTTTCGCTCATCACGCGAGCGATTCAAGCTCGGCGTTGAGTGACCTGGAGTTCAACTTGCGTCAGCTGGCAAGTGCCCGGCTAACGACCGGAGATATCCATTTCGCAGCGACCCGACAGCAACACGGCCATGGGGCTGGGTCAATATTGTGTCCACGATTGGCGCAAATAATGCAGGCGATTTTGACCGCCAGCCGTTTTAAAGAGCAGCGCTTTGAGGCCTGGCTTGAGGTGATCAGTGAGTTATTAAATTCAGTGGGATGGCCGGGTCCGGCCACATTGAACTCCACTGAATACCAACAGCTGGAGGCCTGGCTTGAGCTTCTTGAAACAGCAAGCCAGCTGGCGGCAGTGCGCTTTGGAAAGCAGGCCAAGGTTAATTTCAGTCAAGCGTTGGGCGTTATTAAAGATCTGTGCGCAAACCAGGTATTTCAGTCACAAAACGTGGAGCAGCCGGTCCAGGTACTCGGCTACCTTGAGGCGGCCGGAATGCATTTCGATAGCGTACGGCTTGTTGGGCTGTCTGAATCCAGTTGGCCAGCAGCAGCCCGGCCAAGTCCGTTTATACCTTGGGAAATGCAGGTGCATCTTACAATGCCGCACTGCGACGCACGCCGGGAGGAGGAGTTCGCTAAGCGCTTGTTACAGGGATTCAAGCAGCGCTGTGATGAGATTGTCATCTCCTGCGCAGCCAGTGATGATGGCAGCACGCCCAAAGTCAGCCCACTGATTAACGGCCAACTGGTGCTTAAGGATATCGACTCGAACCTGCTGGGTACGGTCAAAGGGTGCTGGCTCACAGATTATGTTAGCGATGATCAATCCCTGAGTGTCCAGGTGGGCGAAACTATTCGTGGCGGGGTCGCAATCCTTGAAAACCAGGGGCTTTGTCCATTCAAGGCATTCGCTAAACATCGTTGCAAAATTAGAACTTTTGATGAACCGGTTCTTGGGCTGGACGGCAGAGACCGAGGACAGATGTTGCACCAGGTCATGGAGACCGTATGGGGAAATCTGGGCAGTCAAGAAGCGTTGAATAATTGCCCGGTTGATAAACTGACCGCGCTGGTCAACCAGGCTATTGAAGACAGTGTCGGGCAGTTGAAAAAACGCCTTCGAGCCCGCAAGATCGAGGCTCTTATCGATCTCGAAGCAGCAAGAATGCGGTCTGTTGTTCAGGCCTGGCTGGAAGCAGAGCAACAGCGATTACCATTTAGCATAGTTGAACTTGAACAACTGCAGGAAACCACAATTGCCAATGTGCCAATACAATATAGGCTCGACCGTGTGGATAGACTGCAGGATGGCAAGCTTATTGTTATTGAGTACAAAACGGGGGTTATTCAGCCGGCAAGATTGTTGGATGATCGCCTAACAACACCGCAATTGCCATTTTATATGACCCGATACACGCATGAGGCTCTCGGTGCTCCAGCCGGTGCCGCATTGTGCCGGCTCGGAGCCGATGAATTGAGCTGGATTGGGCTGGCTGCTGCGCAGGAAGTTGACATGCCACTGCAAAAGAAACGTTTACCGCGCGGCCTGCAGGCTGAAGAGATGGAAGAGCGGATTGACCAGTGGCGAATTCAGTTACAGCTACTCGAACAGGAGTTTGCGACGGGGCATGCTGCTATCACACCTTATCGGGGGTTGCAGACCTGCAGGAACTGTGATTTTAGTGCGGTTTGCCGATATGCAGTTAACTGAAAGTGAGCATCTATCAGATCCGCTTGTCCGCCAGTTGGTGCTGGATCGGACGAAATCCTTTGCTGTCAGTGCACCCGCTGGCAGCGGTAAAACAGAGCTCCTGACGCAACGATTTCTCTCCCTGCTTAGTGGCACCAATGAGCCGGAAGAAATTCTGGCCATTACTTTTACCCGCAAGGCGGTTTCCGAGATGCGGGAACGAATAATGGAGGCGCTGCGGCTGGCCCGGAGCACACCTGAAAGCGAATCCAAGGAACTGCCTGAGCATCGGCAGACCACCTGGCGACTTGCACGGGATGCGCTGGAGCTTGATGATCTTCGCGGCTGGCGATTGTTGAGCAATCCGGCGCGGCTTCGAGTGATGACATTTGATGCCTTGTGCACCCAGCTGGTCAGGCAGCTACCGATCAGTAGCGGTGCCGGCGGAGTCGCAGCGCTGTCCGAGGAGCCCGAACGATTCTATGAGCTGGCCGTCGACGCCTTATTTGAACGACTCAATGATGGTGTAGAACCGGCTGACGACCTCCGAAAACTGTTAGCTCTGGTTGATTACAAGGCTGAGCAACTCAAGAGTCTGTTGGTGTCGGTATTGGCCAACCGCGAACAATGGCGAGTGGTGTTTGAAAAGCTTGATGCCAGGCCAGTGGATTTGGCTGAACAACTGGGTGATACCTGGCACCAGTATGCTGAGCAGAAAATCTCTCGGCTAGCCTTGTTGTTGGCGCCGTTTTCGCAATCTGCTGCGGAGCTACTACAGTTTGCCAGCGAGAATCTGCTGGCGACTGGTATCAATACAGGTACCGACTGGGACTTTGGAAAAGGGCTTCCCCCACCGCTTGTGTCCAACTTAGGTGCCTGGAAAGCGGTAGCCCGTTTTTTTATTACTAGAGACGGCAACTATCGAAAACTTGTTAACGTGAAGCAGGGTTTTCCACCCAAGAGCCAAAATCCACAGCACACACCGGAGGAGTTTAAGCGCTTACGTGAGCAGCTCGAAGAAACGACGGATGAGCTGCGGCAAATGCTGCACGAGCTGCAGACTTTTCCCGACCTGACAAGCTCCGAAGACTCTGAATCAGTTCAGCTCTCCGTTCTGAATGTCGTTCGCTACGCCATGGCACTGCTGGAAGTTGAATTCAGGCAGCATCAACAGGCCGACTTTGTCGCTAACAGTCTGGCGGCTTTGCAGGCTATTCAGTACGACGACGGAATCGCACAGCAGCTTGATCAGAGAATTAATCATTTGCTGATTGATGAGTTTCAGGATACTTCCCAGTTGCAATTCGACCTGGTCAACCTGCTGTGTAAAGGCTGGTCAGACAACCTCGGTGACCAAAAAAGCTTGTTTGTCGTCGGTGATGCAATGCAATCCATTTACGCATTTCGAAATGCCAGGGTAGGACTTTTCATGCGGGCCCGTGAGCAGGGTTTCTCCGGGCAAGCGCTCCAAGCGGTGAACCTGACACGCAATTTTCGTTCGTCTCGGCCCCTGGTGACATGGGTTAACCATTGCTTCAGTCGTATCTTTCCTCAAGACAGTGATTGGCGGTCGAATAGGGCAGCTCATATTCGATCGGAATCGGTACTTGATGACGTCGAACACTCAGAAGTGGTTTGCTTCAACTGCATCGTGGACCAAGAGCAGCGGTGGGCCGAAACGTCAGATATCTGTCAAAAAATAGTCGCTTTGAAAAACACAGCGCCTGAACAAACTGTTGGGGTTCTGGTGCGAAACAGAGCGCAAGCGCAGGAATTGCTGCAGGCTTTTCAGCAATGGGGAATTCCCTGGCTGGCTCATGAGTTTGACTTGCTGACAAACAAACCCGTTGTTTTTGACATGTTGCTGGTCGTTCATTTTTGCCTTTCACCGGCTGAGCAGCAATCTTGGTATGGCTTGCTCAGGTCTCCCATGCTTGGCTTGAGTAATGCTGATTGCTGGAGGATTTCACAGAATGACCAGCAAGACTTGTCGTCCCGCTTGGAGGTGGCATTAAATGATCCTGGTTTTAGCGAGGAAAGTCGTCTGCGTATCAGTTTGTTGCAGTCGGCATTGAACCAGCATCAGAAAACTGCGGGCAGAGCGTCATTGCATGACAACGCACTGGAATTCTGGCGCAGGCTGGGTGGACACTGGGTATACAACAGCGCCGATGAACAGCGTTTGCAAACCCGATTTTTCCTGCAATTGTGCCAACTGAGCAGTCACGGCGAAAGCTTGAATTGGGAGCGTGTTAAACGGCACTTCATGCGCAGCTATGTGCCGGTCCAGCCTTCTGATGAATTTTCTGTTGAAGTATTGACTATCCACAAGTCCAAAGGGCTTGAATTTGATACCGTTTTTCTACCGGCGCTTGAGAAGGCTCCGCGTTCAGCAGAGAAAGAGCTGATGATCTGGCAGGAACTGTACCACGACGATGGCAGTACAAACTTGTTGATAGGTCTTAACGATGCGGCAGGAAGCCACCACAAAGATTGCTATGAGTATTTGCGCTACCAGGCGCGGCAGCAACAAATTCAAGAAACCGCGAGGCTGCTTTATGTTGCCTGTACCCGTGCTCGATATCGCCTCTATCTTTATCGAGGCATTGAATCCGCCGTTGACCCGGATACACAGGACAGCCCGGCAAACTCCTTCGCACAATTGCTCTGGCCACAGTTGCCGGAGCCGGCAGTATTGCTGGACTCCGCGCATGCAGACGGCGATCGACAAAATAATGAGCCAGCTACGCAAGGTCGCTTGAGTCGACAAGCCATAGAGCAGCTGGCCAGCCCCCAGCGAAGTGTCGGCGTAGCGACAACTAAGCTTGGCCGGATGCCAAGTGCACCTAGAAAACAAGCCATGATCGATGCGCAGCTGGCAAGAGCGGTGGGCGTGGTTGCACACCAGTACCTGGCCTTCGGCGTGCCTACCGGGCAAGCGAGCGATTACCCGCCAGAGCACGCGCTCATGACCCAGTTAAAGCAGGCCGGACTCAGAAATAACCTGGCAGCCGGCGTTGAATGGCTGCGTAGGGTATTTTATTCGCTGGAGCGAGATGTAGACAACCAATGGATATTTGCCGCCACGCATACTGAGTGCCAGCGAGAAGTCAGTTACAGCTATCAAGATGAGGGCGTCAAACGAACTATCGTAATAGACAGGACGTTCGTTGATACTCAGGGTAATCGCTGGATCGTGGATTTCAAGATTCACTTGAAGGAATGCATGGAGCCGGAAGCCTTGCAATCCTTGGCAGAGACTCATAGGCCTCAGCTGCAACGCTATCGCGAGGTTCTTGGGGGCTCCGCTCGAATCGCTGTGTACTTTGTTCTGCAGCAAACACTTTTGGAACTGTAACAAAAAAGGAGGCAGCGATTACTGCCTCCTTTTCGGAGCGAAACCTGGAACGGAACTTAAGCCGTTCGGGTATTGGGTGGTGCTGCCGAAGCGTTAGCCGCCTCCTCAGTCCGTTGGGTAACCGTTGGTATGTTATCAATGGAACTGATTTGTTGCGCAATTCCGCCCAGCAACTCCGACAAGGCTGCTCGGTCGACTTTATTGTCATCCAGCGTATTGCGCGCGCCGTCGATCTGCGCCTGCAAGGAACTTTGGACCTGTTCCAGTTTGCGTTCCAGTTCACGAACATTCTGGGTGAGCTGGTCCTCTACGGCAGCTTTGGATGCCGCGTGAGTTTTTTCCATTGCGGATATCCGGTCCTGCAAATTATTGCTGGCCTTACGGATTTCCACTCCGGAACTTTCAACAGCATTTTCGCGAGCTTTGGTTTCGGCTCGTAATTGATCAACAACACCGGCCAGTTCTTTTTTCATGGCGGTGTCCTGGTCGTTCAACTGCTTATCTATTTTGCGATCCAAATCACTAATGGTCTGCTTAAAGTCTTTGTGAACCAGCATGATTTTTTGATTGATGGCACGGAGTTGATTGCCAAACAGCAGCTCCTGAACCTTGCCAAGATCATCTTCGGCAGCGGGTGTAGGGATTGCTGCGTCTGTGGCCGCTTTCGCAGCATCGGCTCCCGCCTGTTGCGCCGATTTAGCTGATTCGGACGATACGCTGGACTTGTTATTTTTGTCTTCAGAACTTGGCTTGTCCTTCGACGAAGAGCCTGCTTCATCGACTTCCATAACCGGGGGGTTAGTATTATTCTCACTCATTTTTTTGGTCTCGCTAGTCATCAAAGTGAATGGGTAATCACAAGAAAAGTGAACTGGTCACACTTAAAGAATAGAACCAATTCTCATAAACGCAAAAAACCTGTTAGAAAAAAAACGGCAGGGGTGAGCAAAATTTGCACAGAGCCTGCCCAAGGAGAGCATTCGTTCGTCGCCTTACTGTTCGCGACGCTAGCCGTTCACCAATTGGCGGGCCAGTTTAATATCGTCACGGCTGTCGAGTCGGTAAATCGTATCGATGTACGCGGGTATCGAATAAAATAAGCGATCAACCACTCGCACATGGTCAAACCCGGCGTGCACCTGTGACCCTGTTTGCGATACCTGAATGGTTTCGTTGAAACGCAATTGGGGCAGTGGTCGATTCAAGATCAGCAGATAAGCCTTCGACGGAGACCGTTCGATAATCAGTGCTTTCGAATTAAGCGCTTGCCAAGCATTGATTGTCCAGGCAGGAAAATGCGTTAACGTGTCGAACTGCGATAGATTCGCTTTGGGTGACGCGTGCACATTGTTGCCGATTAGCAGAGCTGTAAGTAAGCTCAAAAATACCTTCCTGAGCATTGATTCCACCTCATTTTCAAGAGTGTGGTTTCATCCTAGTTCGAGGCAAATGAACCAAGGCTGAATGTGTCTGCTGGATGAAGAGTAGGTGTTACCGGTTCAAGCGCGTGATACGGGTCAGTTTGGAATTGTTTACTTGCAGCAGGAAACGTCCATAGATTCCCTGCTTGGTCACAAAGCGCCGCACATGATGTGCCGGGAAGCGTATGCGGCGTCCATCAACGCAAGTGGCCACTATTGTCTGAGCATGGCCGTGATAGTATTTGAGCAGTTCAGCTCTCGATAGAGCCAAATGCACCTGGAATTCTTCCATAAATTTCCAATTGCTGATTACTTATAATATGAGAATAACCCCATGAAGAATAGCAGTCACCACTTAGTATCGGGTATACCCTGGCTGACATTGTGGATTCTGAACGGCCTGATGCTTACTGCTCAGGCCATGGGGGAAACTGCAGCACGCGGCTATCCAACGCCTGATACCCACCTAGGAGAGCAGCTTCAACCGGGCGAGCAGCGGGCGGTACAGCGCTTGACAGCCACTATTGAGCAACAGTTGCACAGCCTCTATGCGCCAGGAGAATACCGGAGGGATGCTCATCCCAAGGCGCACGCCTGTGTGCGAGCCCAGTTTATCGTCCTTGCTGATTTGCCTGCTCGCTTCAACCAAGGTGTTTTTCAAGCTGGCCAGCAGTATCCCGCTATCGTGCGGTTTTCAAACGGCAGTCCGGACCCGGACAGTGATGACCGTGAAGGTGATACGAGAGGAATGGCTATCAAATTGCAGGGTGTCAGTGGTCGGAAGCTACTGGCTGTTCCGACACAAAGCAGTAGCCAGGACTTCTTGCTGATTACTCACCCGGCTTTTTTTATTAATAGTGCCAGTGACTACGCCCGCTTTTTTGAAATAACACAAAGTGGTTCGTGGTGGAACTATCTTGAAATCCCTTTTCTGCTCGGCCTCCAGGGTACGCTTAATGCGCTAAAAATGCTGAGTAATGAGACCGATGACCCTTTGCAGGCGCGATACTGGTCAGCTGTACCCTATCAATTTGGCCTGGGTGAAGCCAGAACCGCTGTCAAATATTCAGTGCAAGCCTGTGAAACATTGCAAGCTGGTCAAGAAAAGCCACCGCAAAGCCCAAACAAATTACATGAAGCGCTTAAGGCGAGGCTGATGGAAAGCGGCGCTTGTATGGAATTCATGGTGCAAGCTCGCAGCGCTCGATCTATGTCGGTTGAGGACGTGGTGGACGAATGGCCGGAGGAAGAGGCGGAATTTATCAAAGTAGCTCACATTGAGTTTCCGCCGCAGCAGGTGAATGTTTCCATTCCGGCAGATCGCTGCGAAGCCATGTCATACAACCCATGGCATTCCATTCCAGCACATCGGCCCCTCGGTGCTATCAATCGGGCCCGCCTGCAGGTTTACGACCACATTCATCGAGTCAGGGCTGCCATGAACAGGGCAGTCCCTGATTAGGGACTGCTAGAGGCAGCAAAAGTGAAAGCTGTCGTTTGCGCAGCTCGATGAGGCATTATCGATTTCCTGAACATCCTGAGCGACCGGAGTGAACTCGATGCGCTGAACTTTAAAAGGTGCTTTGTGTACGGTTGCGACCTTGCTGAACGGGTAAGCCGGTTTTTCAGCCTGGCGCAGGTCTCCGCTGTGGCGTGAATTGGTCTCATGGAGCGAATCGAGCAGGCCGCTTTTCACGACCGACAAATAGAGCTGCAGTGCTTCCTGGGCTTCTGCTCTATTGTTAAACGGGCCCTCCTGCACACCATCACGCGCCATGAAAAACCAGCTCGCGTTAATTTGTACGAAGCGCTCGGTGCGATAAAACTGGGTTTCAATATGTTCTTCGCCCTGACGTTTAAGCATTTGCTTTACCCCCGTCCGATTATTCGGAACAACTACAGTTAGCTTAGACGGTAAAATGCAGGAAGCAGGCCAGATTTAAAATATTTTATAAAAACAACAACTTAGGATGTTAACCTAATCTATATCAACAAAAGGTTGTAAACTTATTCGACGGCTGTAGTGGAGGGTGGGGCAACCGCAACCACGGGCTGAGTCAATGCGACAGCTCGGTACGGCCGCACACCAAAAAGGCTGTGTCGGCGGGCCAGCCAGTAGAGACCTGCCTCAGGAACCCGGACGTCAAAGCGGTGTTCCTGGCCGGCAAAAAACAGCGAGCCAAGCACTTGGCAGGGTCGATCAAAATAGACCAACAATAACTCTGAGCGGTGCTTGCTGGCCTGCCAACGCGCTGTTCCGACGGCCTCTCCGTCAAATTCGCTGATCACATAGGTTTTTAAACGGGCGACACGAGTTGCGGCGGGTTCCACAAGAATGGCCGTTTCCTGTTCGTCAAAAGGTCTTGCCAGCTTGCTGAGTTCCTGCTCAATCTGGGTGGTGGAGGGCAGCTGAAACCCGCCCGCCTCGTCCAATGAGGCGTGCCAGCTCTTTTGCAGATTCGGCGTACCATAGAAATGGCCCGCAATGGCTGGAAACCACAACTGAGCATTGATGACAGCAGGCGAAGGTGATGAGGGGGCTCCCTGAAAGCCCGATTCAGGATACTCAACGACTTGCCCGTTGATCGCAGTCTCTAGCGCTGTGGTCGATTGTTGTAAGCCAGTCGAAGCCGTACAGGCCGAGAGTAGGAAGACAAAGCACAGCGACAGAGGTAGCCGAACGGGTGGGCAACGCAGCTTCATAAAAGGCAGATCAGACAAATGCGCATCATAGCCTATATTTCGCGCTTCCCTAGATTGAATTACGCACATCGACATACAGAGTAAGGCGCTGCCCAGGATACAGGATACTGCTGCGTGTGATATCGTTCCAACGGGTAATGTCACCGGTTTCGAGATTAAAACGACGAGCAATTCGGTACAGAGAGTCGCCGCGACGCACTTTGTAGCCTACTTTGCGGATCATTTTTGACTGCGCTATATCCGCTCCCCTGGTCCAAACCGTCAGGCTCTGGCCAACTCGCAGAGTGTCTTTTGGGACCATGTCATTCCAGTAAGCCAGGTTGCGGATAGACACATTGAAGCGTTTCGCAATGCTCCACAGACTGTCACCACTGCGAACCGTGTAATTGACCCTCTGGGTACCACCGCGACTGTTCCCCGCCTTACGCGCCAGCCGTTGCTCTTCACTGAGCGAGTATAGCTGCTCATTCTTGATGGCTGCAGGTATCAGCAGTGTCTGCTTCTCGCGGATGCGGCTGCTTTTTAATCGGTTGGCGTTTTTGATGACGCCAACCGTAGTATGGAACCTGCGCGCGATGACCGATAGAGTGTCGCCGCGTTGAATGGTGTAGCGTTGCCAGCTGACCCGCTTCTCTGCGGGAAGTTTGCGTAAGGATTGTTTGAACTGCTCTGCGCTGGCGGTAGGAATTAATAGGCGGTGTGGGCCGTCTGGCGGAGTCGCCCAGCGGTTGAGCCCTGGATTAAGCAAATATATTTCCTCAGTGTCGATGCCCGCCATCGCCGCCGCCTGAGCCAGATCCAACTGCGAGCCGATATCGACCTGCGTAAAATAAGGCTCCGCAGCTATCTCCAGAAAAGGCAGCCCATTGTTAGCGCGGTCTTGCAACAGCTCCGCTACGGCGAGCAGGCGTGGCACATAGGCTCGAGTTTCGCGCGGCAGTCGCAGACTCCAAAAATCGCCTGGTTTGCCAGCGCGCCGGTTTCGCCGAATCGCTTTTTTGACATTGCCTTCACCAGTGTTATAGGCCGCCAGGGCGAGCAACCAGTCACCATCAAAGGTCTGATGAAGGTCCGTCAAATAAGCAATGGCGCCGGCGGTTGAACTGACCACATCGCGGCGTCCGTCGTACCACCAATTTTGTTCCATGCCATATTGTCTGCCAGTGGGCCCGATGAACTGCCACATACCCGAAGCCCTGCCGTGACTGTAGGCAAATGGATCAAAGGCACTCTCCACAATTGGCAATAAGGCGATTTCCAGCGGCATGTCGGCGTGCTTTAGCTCATTGACGACGTAATTCAGGTACCGGGTCGCTCTCCGGCTGACCCGCTCCATGTAGTCTGGGTTACGAAGAAACCAGCGTTTTTGCGATTGGATGCGTGCGTGTTTGATGGCCGACAATTGAAAGCCACCCACAATATCCTCCCAGAGGTTGCGCTGGCCAACCGCCGGCAAAAAAGGTGCCGCATTGCTTGGGTCTTGCAGCCATTGCTCGGCCAGGTTGTCTTCGGGCACGCAATATGGCAACTCGTCAGCGTGCGGTGTGGCCTCGGTAATGGGTGGACTGGCTGAGATCAAGACTGCAGGCGCAGGCGCAGGGGCCGGAGCTGCTCCGTTCGGGGGCATGGTACAGCTCCCGATCATAAGTAGAATAAGTGGAGATAATGGCTTGAAGTATTTGATATTTAACATAATTACTGCAGTGTTCCAGCCTGAAAGCAGAAGGCGGGTGATTCTTTTAATTATAGAAGCTCAACCACCTTATGCTTCAAAAGCTGTCTTTCCAGGCACGAATCTCTGCAAATACCTGAGCGTCCTGGTTAAGATTGCCGCCACGCTGTCTAGCGGCGGCTTGCACGGCTGGACAGTCAGCTCGCAAAAATGGATTGGTGGAACACTCGATTGCCAAACGACTTGGTACAGTGGGCTCCCCACGCCTGCGCCGGTCCTGGTCTGATCGTATACGCTGCAGTAAGGTTTGATTATCGGGCTCGACAACCCGCGCAAAATCCAGGTTGGCCAGGGTGTATTCGTGAGCGCAGTAAACCAGGGTTTCGTCAGGCAAGTCACGCAAACTGAGCAGGGAGTTCCACATTTGTTCAGGCTGGCCTTCAAACAGCCGCCCACAACCGCCCGCGAACAGGGTATCACCACAGAATAAAATGGGCGATGAGGCGCCCTCTGCGGCGAAATACGCGATGTGATCCAGGGTATGCCCGGGCACTTCGTACACGGTAAAACGAGTATCCAATACTTCGGCACAGTCACCTTCGCGCAGCGGGTGAGAGATACCGTCGATGGCCGGATTGTCCGGGCCGTATATCACCAGCTCACGACCCTGGTCGGCAGCGTGCTTTCTGAGTGCTTCGATACCACCAACATGATCGAAATGGTGATGGGTGATCAGTATACCTGCCAGCTCCAGTTGCAAGCGTTCGAGCTCTGCGAGAACCGGGGCTGCATCACCGGGGTCGACCACCCAGGCCTCACTACCATCTGCCGGTCGCAGCAACCAGATATAATTGTCATTGAAAGCCCCAATAGGGGTGACTTGCAGCACGCTGAACTCCCTGAACGGTATAAATCGCGGCGAAAATAGTAACCGCACTGGCTGCAAATGTCATATTTTTCACGCCGTCATTCCGTGGGACTACGCTTTACGTTACCATCAGGCGATGACAGAACCCAGAGAGCAACAAGCTCGCGCAGTGCGCTGGCTGTATTCCGAAGCGGGGCAGGCCTATCTGCGTTGTGAACAGAAAATGCTTGACCGCGCACTGTCCTCATTCTGCGGTGTTCACCTCCTGCAATTGAGTATTTTGGACAACATCAACCTGGTTTCACAGAATCAGATAAGCCACAGCTTTTCCATGGCACCTTACCCGGTGCCCGACAGCGGGCACGCGGCACTGGCCAGTTTTGACAGTTTGCCACTGGAGCAACACAGCCTGGACTGTGTGGTTTTGCACCATGTTCTCGAATTTGCCCTTGATCCACATGCCATCCTACGGGAAGCCGCCAGGGTCATACGACCGGAAGGACAACTGGTCATTGTGTCTTTCAATCCGTGGAGCGTTTTTTTCGCGCAGCAATTGTTCAGCAGACACTTCAAACGGCGATCCTGGCATATGCAGGCTTTGAGTACAGCAAAGTTGTCCGATTGGCTGCGCTTGCTGGATTTCGCAATCGCGAGTACAGACTACTGTTGGCATTTACCAAAACTGGATAGCGGCGTGAGTGCCCGGCGGTTGGAAAAATACCAGAGCCCACTGGCGGGCATTACTCGGCCTTTTGGCGCCGGTGCGCTGCTGGCTGCCAAAAAGCGTCATAGTACCTTAACCCCGGTCAGGAAACGCTGGGCTGATCTATCACATGGTTTAGCTGTGCCCATTATCAAACCGAGCACTCGCGCGGCGATGCAGGCTGACGATGAGCAGTGAGCCGCCAGCCGTTGAGCTCTTTTCGGACGGAGCCTGTCGTGGTAATCCTGGCCCGGGCGGTTGGGGGGTAGTTTTGCGCAGTGGCGAGCATGAGAAGCACTTGTATGGAGGTGAGCCACAAACCACTAATAATCGCATGGAACTGCGAGCGGCTATTGAAGGCTTGCGGGCGCTTCGCCAATACTGTGTGGTAGATCTGACCACCGATTCACAATATGTTCGCAAAGGCATTACGGAATGGCTGCTCACCTGGAAGCGCAATGGATGGCGCACCTCGGCCAAAAAGCCAGTCAAGAATGTTGATTTATGGCAAGAGCTGGATGCGCTGGTTCAGCAACACAGGGTGGCCTGGCATTGGGTGAAGGGCCACAGTGGGCACCCGGATAACGAATTGGCCGATCAACTGGCGAACCGTGGAATCGATGAGTTATGAGACAGATAGTTCTTGATACGGAAACCACCGGGCTGGAATACCGCAGCGGCCACCGCATCATAGAAATTGGTGGCGTGGAGGTGGTCAACCGTCGCCTGACGGGCCGTCATTATCACCAGTACATCAACCCCGAGCGCGACATAGACGAGGGCGCGCAGGAAGTTCATGGCATCAGCCTGGAAAGTTTGCAGGACAAACCGGTTTTCCGCGCAATTGTTGATGAATTTCTGGACTTTATTCGCGACGCGGAACTGGTGATTCACAACGCGGCTTTCGATATCGGCTTTCTGGACAATGAACTGGCACTGTGTGGCCGTGATGAGCGCTTAGGAAACCTGTGCAGCGTAGTGGACTCTCTGCTGCTCGCCAGAGCTCGCCATCCCGGACAAAAGAACAATCTTGACGCGTTATGTAAACGTTATGACGTTGATAACTCGCAGCGCGAACTTCACGGAGCACTGCTCGACGCAGAAATTCTGGCCGACGTGTATTTGACCATGACCGGTGGTCAAACCGACCTGGGCCTGGATCGCGAATCTCGCAAACAAAGCGACTCGCCGTCCACCAACAGTTCTTATCGACCAGTCACCAACCGGGCTGGCGGCTTGATTATTGAACCGTCGGTCGCTGAACTTGAGGAGCACCAGCGTTTACTGGAGGCCATTGCCGAGCACAACAATGGCCAGTGCATTTGGCTGCAGGCCGACCAGTAGGCTCTGGCTGAAGCGACCCGCCGGCCGGCAGATTGGCGGCGCCCAGCGCCACAGATTGCTGCGCCAGGGTGACACCGATCACAATTCAGGCAATTGACAGGTACATAGCGGGTTTTGCCGATGTGGCGCAAATCTTTGAAGTGTATGCAGAACAACCGGCAGAATTAAGGATCTTGTTTATACTTTATTGATGAACAGTCAATCCGGTACCAGCAAGGACAGCGAGTATCCAGTATCTAAGCGGAGGGCTTGTGAGCGCTTATTCTTCTGTGAACCTGTCATCATTAAGCATAGTTTCCGGTGAGCTAGGGGAAACCCTGCAACTGGCCTTTGAATCCTGGCAGGCGGTCCAGGCAAACCCGGAAGACACAACTCAGCTAAAGGCGAGCCTGCAAAATGTTCTGCAGGCAAACGGAGCGCTTGCTTTGCTGGAATTGCACGGTATGTGCGAGTTGGGGCGCGACCTAGAACACTTGTTGCAGAAGTTGATTGCGGGTGATTGCCGGCTCAATGACAATAGTGTCTTTGCTGTCGCTCAGGCACTCTCGGCCATGCCAAGCTACCTTGATTACGTTCGGGCGAGTGGCTCTGGAAAACCAGCCTTGTTGTTACCGGCGCTGAACTTAATACGAAGCCTTGCAGGCCTTCCTCGGCTGGTCGAGCACACATTCAGTGAGTTTGCACTGCAGGGCGAACTCAGCTCTCCAGAGTTGGCGCTCGACTCTGAGACAGATGCTGACCGTCTCGCTCTATCCATCCGGCGGCTGCGCCAGATGTACCAGACCGGCATTATCGGCCTTATCAGAGATGAAGACTCGAGGGCGGCGCTGGCACTGATGCAGCGGGCCACCGAGCGCATGTATGGCCTGTTAAGACAGCATCCCGGCGGGCAGATCTGGTTGCTGATTGCAGCTGCGGTGTGTGAGTTCTCAGAAGGCAGGTTGGCGCTGGATTTTTCTAGACAGCGCCTGCTGATGGCTGTTGACAAGATTTTTCGCCTCTTCGCTGCTCAGACCGCCGGCCAGATCAGCCGCTTTCCGGACGCAGATACACAAGCTGAATGGGTTTACTTGATAGGTTTGGTAAGCAATCCTGGCCCTCTGGCTGAGCTGGTTAGCACGCAAATAAACATCGATTGCAGTGAAACAGAAGCCAGCTTACAGGCCGATATGGCGTACGTATACCAGCTCAATAGGGATATTGAACAGGCACGACTCGACACCCTAACGAACCTGCTGGCTTCAAGCCGAGAGTATCTCGACGCGGCCTCGCGTGCGGACCAATACCAGACAGAAGACCTGGACAGATTGCACGGCCAATTGGTGGAAATGCTGAACTCTCTGCAAGGCCTGGGTGGCGAAACGTTGGCGCAACTGCTTGCAGCGCGTGCCAGTGAAGTAAAAAGCTGGGTAGAGGCGCCCGATAACGTCACCTGGGACAGGGTAATGCCTCTGGCCGATGTGCTGATCATGCTGGAGAGCGTACTGGAAAATGCCAGGGTGCCGGTAGGGCAACAGCAAGACCCTGTCGAGAGAGCTGACCAAACTGCGCTTAGTAGTGCGGAATTGGCGGTTATTGGTGAATCTCAAGCGGGCCTGAATCTGGCCAAAAGAGCGATTACTTCCTACGTTGAGAGTGGATTCGACGAGGCTCACCTCGGCAACATCGCCACTACTCTGCGATCAGTACGCGGTGGGCTGGAAATTCTGCACGAAGCGCGGGCCGCCGACATTCTGCTTCGGGCTACGCGTTTCATCGAGTCGGCTCTTGGCAAGGAGTCAGCTAAAGACGAAAGTCTCCTGCATACTCTCGCCGATGCATTAATCAGTCTTGAATACTATCTGGCGCAACTTCAGGCGCGCAACACCTGCGGAGACGACGTTCTTAATGTGGCCGACGACAGTCTAACAGAAATAGGTTACCCGGCGATGGCCGCCTAATCAGCTCGTGACTGCACAGGGATGAGTGGAGAAACGGGGCTTCAGTTACTGGCCTGGTCAATAACGCTGCTCAGCGTTTGGGCAGTCTTTCGGCTGCTTTTTCGGCGCGGCTGGTTAGGACCATGGATTCGAGGGAACCTGGGCGTCGCTCTACTGTTGCTGGGTTTTATGGCCGCTTCCCTGGCACTTGATCTTCGCGATTATAGCCACTGGCAAAACCAGGAGACGGTTGCACAGCTACGATTGACGGAATTCAAACCACAGGTGTTTATCGCTACACTTAGCATCCCAGGCAGGTCCGATCAGCGTTTCGAGCTGCGAGGTGACGAATGGCAGCTGGATGTGCGGGTGATCAGCTGGCGAGGATTGGCCACCAAGATGGGACTCCAGCCATTGTACCGACTCGGGCGTTTGTCCGGTCGCTATCTGACCTTACAACAGGCACGGAATGCACCGCGATTTGTGCATGAGATCGGCGACTCAAATTATCGAATTGATACCTGGAAGTTGTTACACAAGACTCACCAATACCTGCCGTGGATTCGTCCACAATACGGCAGCGCCGTGTATATGCCTATGACTCATAATGCCCGGTATGACATAGTGCTGACGCGCTCGGGTTTACTCGCACAGCCGGCTAATGATGTGGCCGAGCAGGCAACCGATACCTGGCAGTAACTTTCCAGCAATGAATACTATATACTGCCGCGTTTGATCAGGCGCTCGGAGGCAGTTGTGTTGCTTGAAGTTCTTGCAGAGTATGGGCTCTTTCTCGCGAAAGTTGTCACTGTTGTTGTGGCACTGCTTTTTATTGCTGCCAGTGTTGCGCAAACATCCCAACGCCGTCAGTCTCAGGCCGATGGGCAAATTACCATCAAACATTTGAATGATCGCTACAAGGCGATGAAAGACAGCCTGCGCGAAGCTCTGCTGTCGCCGGAGCAGTTCAAGCTCGAACAAAAGCAAACAGCTCGGGAAGAAAAAAACCGCCTAAAAAATGAGAAAAAGCAGCTGAAAAAACGCCAGAAAACAGCTGCGGAAGCTGCGCCGGATGACGCGATACAGCGTGTTTACGTACTCGAGTTCGACGGTGACATGCAGGCCTCTGGCGTACAGAATTTGCGTGAGGAAATTACCGCACTGTTGACCATTGCCGGTGAACAGGACGAGGTTGTTGTAAAACTGCAAAGTCCTGGCGGCCTGGTGCATGGTTATGGCCTGGCTGCGTCTCAGCTGGCCAGAATCAAACAGCGCGGCATACCGCTAACGGTTTGCGTGGATAAGGTGGCGGCCAGTGGTGGATATATGATGGCCTGTATCGCCGACAAAATTGTGGCTGCTCCTTTTGCAGTGCTTGGCTCGATCGGTGTGGTCGCCCAGATTCCCAATTTTCACCGGGTTTTAAAAAAACATGATGTGGATGTTGAAGTACTGACGGCCGGCGAGTACAAACGCACGCTGACCCTGTTTGGTGAAAACACCGATAAAGGTCGCAGCAAATTCATTGAAGAGTTGGAACAAACCCACCAGCTGTTTAAAGACTGGGTCGCGCAAAATCGAACTAGCCTGGCAATTGATGAGGTGGCAACCGGGGAAACCTGGTACGGAAGCAAGGCCATGGAAATGAATCTGATCGATGAGCTGTCGACCAGTGACGACTATCTAACAGCGAAAGCCGATTGCGCGGAACTCTATCAACTAAAATACGAGCACAAGAAAACGGTCCAGGAACGTCTTGGCCTGGCCGCGGAAAACCGCCTCGACTCCCTCCTGTTACGCTGGTGGCAGCGTTTTAACTCGCGCTGGTTTAGCTGACAGAAAAGCGGGTTTTCCCTGGTTCGCTAGTCCGCCTGTGCGTGGTACTTTGCTGGGGCGTACAATTCAAACTCTGGTAATAATGGCTTGAATTTGTAATCTTTCAGCCAATTGTTTTCACCGAAGGCCTGTTGTTGGTCGCGCATGAAGTTGTACCGTTTGCTGGTGAGCTCCCGGCGGTGTTCCGCGTCTTTCAGAATTACCGGGTGGATGAATACCATCAGATTGCTCTTCGACTTGGTGACGCCCTTGGATCCAAACAGCTTGCCAAGCACAGGAATATCTCCGAGCACCGGTACTTTCTGCCGTCGTTGCCTTTCTTCATCGCTGATCAGGCCGCCAATCACCAGAACCTCGCCATCTTTGATAAGAGCGCGGGTACGCATTTCTGTCTTTCGGGTAATCAGGTCCGAGGCGACTGCGGCCACTGAAGGATCTACTGACTGATCTATGGACTCGGTTGTTTGCTCAATCTGCAGGGCAATGGAATCGCCCTGATTAATCCGCGGCGTAACTCGAAGAGCGGTGCCAATATCCTGTCGCTGGATGGTTGTAAACGGGTCTGCAGTGGAGGACGCGTTGCCCGTAGACTGACCAGTAATAAAGGGCACACTTTGTCCAACCAATAACTCAGCTTCTTCGTTATCCAGTGCAATAATGGTCGGGGTTGACAGAATATTTGCGTTGTTGTTGCTTGACAGTGCACGGATTGCCGCGCGCAAAGAGCCATTTTTAAAAAACCCGAATGTTACTCCAGCCGCCGGATTAAAATTGGTTTCGCTATTGGGCTCTCCCGTTAATGCATCGGACACCACGGCCAAGGGAAGATTGCCAAGGGTATTGACTGCACTCAACACGCCGCCGTCCGGGTCAGCAATGGCTGCTTCGGTTGTAGTCCAGCTTACACCAATATCATTAGCGATTGAATTGTTGACCTGAACAACCAGTGCCTCTATTAAAACCTGGGCTTTGCGAATATCGATTTGGGAAACAACCCGTTTCATGTCAGCCATTAATGCTGGCGGTGCATTGATCACCAGGGCATTGGTGCTCTCGCTGGCTTGTACCGATACATTAAGGCGCTCTTGGCCTTGCTCGCGTGCGCTAACGCCGGCCATTCCCTCGAGAATCGGGACCAGCTCCGCAGCGTCAACATAGTTCAGATAAACAACCTGAGTAGAACCGTCTCCGCTGACCGGTTGATCCAACTGGGCAATCAGGGAGCGCATATTTTTTCGCCTGGATGGGTCACCGAACATCAGCAAGCTGTTGCTGCGTTCATCGACTGACAACTTGACGTCAAAGCCGGCTGCTGATGAGTCGCCAGCCCCAGGCACAAGCTGCTGTAAACTCTGTGCTATATCACTGGCATTGGCATGCTCAAGCCGAATGATATCGAATTGCCCATTTGATGGCTTGTCCATTCGTGTCAGAATCTGCTCTATCTTTTCAATGTTGTCGACCCGGTCCACCACGATTAATGAGTTCGATGTGGTGTCTGCAGTAATCTGAGAGTGTGATGGCAACAGTGGTCTCAGAATTCCCGTTAACTGTGCGGCGGGTATGTTACGGACTGGAAGCACTCTGGTGACCACATCGGTAGCATTGCTGCCACTGAATGGGGTACTGCCCTGGGCAGCAATGCTCTCAGGAATTACCCGGACAACCCCGTCTTTTTCCTGGGCTGCGAAACCGTTCACCTGCAGCGCGCCTAAAAACAGCTGGTAAGCCTCCTCACGGCTTACCGGGCCGCTGGAAATAACGGTTACTTTTCCCTCAACGGCATTGTGTACGAGTATATTTTTACCGGTTAGGTCAGACATCCACTGAATAACGCTACGAATATCAGCGTCGCGCATATTCATGGTAAAGCCGGATTCAGCAGAGTCATAGGCTTCCACTGGCTCGGCACTGACCCATGGACCGCTTGCTGCCAGCAAAAAAATCAGCGCTGTACGCAAACACCCTCGACGAACGCTGGCGATGTGGAACAGGGCAGTATGGGTTGTTTTAAGCATATTAAAGCAGTGTGTTATGAACAAGATTTCTACCTTTGTCGACTCTGGTTGCGTAGTTGTTCCAATCGCCGCCTTACCAGGTTGACCTTTTCATCGGTTGAGGCAACGTTCATCATAGAGCTGAATTCAGAGTCTGTATCTACACTTGCGACTTGCTGAGATTCGGCCGTAGATTCCATAGAATTCTGAGCCTGTTTCATATTCTGTCCCTCTAGCCGCTGAGAGTGTGCTGGCGACGGGAACCCCAATGCCTCGAGCCGGCCTTTATTGTTGATAATCACTCTGTCTGCTTCAATACGCTCAATGGCAATACCGTTAGCCAGCTGACTGCCGACTTTGAACGGCCGAGGGCTTTCCCCGGGTAACTCAATAATTGCACGGCTTCCCCGATCAGAGCTCCGGCTTGCAAAGACAGCTTGTAATTTATACTGCGCAGTGTTGGTGCTCGGCGCAGCGACTTCTTGAGTTGCTTTTTGTACCGGAATGTCAGAAAACAATTCACCTTCGGTGATGGTGGCCAGGTCATACTGAAAGGTCTCAGCAGCTTCTACCCTTATCACTTGCGGTTGCGGTTGCAAGCCGTTCCAAAGTGAAAAAGCGTGCACGCACCAGACAGCTGTGAGCCCGACTACGGTGACTGCCACCAGCAAAGTGGGGAGGCGGCCGGCGAAACGAACGTTAAAGAATGCCATCATTTGTGTGATCTGTAGTGACTAAATACTGCGCAGTAATGCTCGCGAAACCCAAGTCGCAACTGGTCGAAACTTTCGGACGCAACTATAGTTTAGTCAATCTATTCAACATCACACGCAATCAGGTCAAAGTTTGAACAACGCCGAGAAAAAAATTCCACTTTCCTACGCAAGAAAATTTGGTGTCTTCTGCCGAGATGAAAATGAGCAGTTGCAGTTGGTGTATAGGCCTGACACTAAGCCATCCAGCATCGCGGAGGCACGTCGTTTTATTGGACTCGAAAGCGGCTTTCGGATGGTTACTCTTGATCAGTCGCAGTTTGAAGAAGCCTTGAATGATGCCTACCAGCAGGACAGCAACGAAGCCATGCGGCTTGTTCAGGGAATGGGAGACGAGCTGGATTTGGACAGCCTTGCAAGTTCACTTCCGCAGGCCGAGGATCTGCTCAGTCGAGAAGATGATGCGCCGATTATTCGCTTGATCAATGCAATCCTTGGTCAGGCGGTAAAGCAGGGCGCATCTGACGTCCATCTCGAAACCTATGAGAAATCCTTGGCAGTTCGCTTCCGGATCGATGGTGTTCTGCAAACTGCGGTACAGCCCCAGCGTGAACTGGCACCCTTGCTGGTGTCACGAGTCAAGGTTATGGCGAAGCTGGATATCGCTGAAAAACGAGTTCCCCAAGATGGGCGGATGACCGTCCGCGTATCGGGGCGAGATGTTGACGTGCGTGTTTCGACCCTTCCCTCCAGCTACGGTGAAAGGGTTGTACTCCGCCTGCTCGATAAGAATAACGAAAGCTTCAGCCTTGACGCTATCGGCATGGAAGCTCAGCTTCTGCAGCATTATCGATCGTTGGTGCGCCAACCTCACGGGATCATACTGGTTGCCGGGCCCACTGGTTCGGGAAAAAGCACAACGCTGTACGCAAGTCTCAGTGAAATCAATGACCAGAGCCAAAATATACTAACTATTGAAGACCCTATTGAATACAATTTGGAAGGCATCGGCCAATCGCAGGTCAACAGCAAGGCTGGTTTGGATTTTGCTCGAGGGTTGCGGGCCATGTTGCGCCAGGATCCGGACGTCGTGATGGTCGGTGAAATACGAGATCGGGAAACAGCTGAAATTGCTGTCCAAGCCTCACTAACCGGGCATCTAGTTCTGTCAACCCTACATACTAACAGTGCTGCGGGCTCAGTCACCCGGCTCAAAGACATGGGTGTTGAGCCGTTCCTGCTGTCCTCTAGCTTATTGGGAGTTCTGGCCCAGCGTCTTGTTCGAACCCTCTGCAATGACTGCAAAATAATGCGACCGGCGGACGTCGTAGAAAAGCAGTTTTTAGGCGTTGCAAGCAGCAGCGATATCGAGATCAGTCATTCAGTAGGCTGTGAAAGCTGTCGTTTCAGTGGCTATAAAGGACGAATAGGAATTTACGAATTGTTCAGGGTTGATGAGACTGCCAGGCAATTGATCCACTCCGGTGCCAGCGAAGCCGACTTAAGAGAGGCCAGCGGTTTAAACACAACTAATCTGCTTTCCTGTGGCAAGCAGAAAGTGCTTGATCACGAGACAACAGTCGAAGAAGTGATCCGCGTCACTCAATCCTTGTAACGAGTCAAACGATGTCGGCGTACGTATTTTCGGCCCTTGATAGCCAGGGAAAAACACAGAAAGGTGTGCTGGAGGCGGATAGCAGCCGACAGGCCCGTGACCTATTGCGCCAGCGGGGTCTTGTGCCACTGTCGGTTGAGGGCTCTGTTGACCAACAAGAGTCGGATAAGCTAGATGTGTTTCGCTGGAGGCGCAGAATTTCAGCAGCGGAGCTTGCACTTATTACCCGCCAGCTGGCAACCCTGATTCAAAGTGGCATGCCGGTCGATAAAGCTCTGCAAGCAGTGGCATCACAAAGTGAAAACCAGCAAAGCCGTACGGTTTTGGTGTCAGTGCGGGCCAAAGTAGTTGAAGGTTATTCCTTGTCAGAGGCAATGCTCAAACAAAAGAACAGTTTTTCGGCAACGTATCGCGAGATGGTGCGCGCAGGTGAGCATTCCGGGTATCTGGGACCTGTTCTGGAGCAGCTTGCGGAGCATCTTGAACGTTCCACTGACTCCCAGCATAAAGTGAAAATGGCGCTGCTTTACCCGTGTATGTTGATGGGAGTGGCCCTGTTAATGGTTGTTGGATTGATCACCTATGTAGTACCGCAGGTGGTTGGTGTCTTTGCCGAGCAGGGTGCACAACTACCTGTACTTACCCGTTACTTAATTTACTCCAGTGATTTGCTTAGAGAAAATGGCTGGCTAATTGTTTCAGTTCTTGCTGGAATGGTAATTTCATTACGCGTAGCGCTCAAAACTCCGCGGGTTCGCTTGAGTCTCGATCGCTTTCGGGTCAGCACGCGCCTGCTTCGCCGCTTGTTTCGTGCCAGTTCATCAGCTCAGTTCAGCAATACCCTCAGCATTCTGGTGCGCGGCGGGATACCCATAGTGGATGGAGTTCGCATCGCTCGCGAAGCAATGAGTAATCAATGGGTAAGAGCCCGGCTGGCGGATTCCATCAAATCCCTGGAAGAAGGAAGCAGTTTGCACAAGTCACTGGATCAGTGTGGGGTGTTTTCGCCCTTGATGTTGCACATGACGGCGAGCGGAGAGGCGAGCGGTGATCTTTCCATGCTATTGGAGAAAGCGGCCGAACACGAGCAGCGCCGCCTAAACTATTTAATAGATGGCAGCCTAAAGCTGCTGGAACCGGCGATTTTGCTTGGGGTAGGAACCGTTATCTTTATTATCGTGCTGGCAATTTTGCAACCAATCTTTGAGCTTAATCAGCTATTGTAGCGAGCCGTAATGGTATGAAACAGCAAGCTACAAGCCAGTCGCAATACAACTATCCTCGATTAGCAAACTCAGGGTTTACGCTTATCGAATTATTGCTGGCCCTGTTACTGCTGGGCCTGGTAACCGGCTTGGCTGTGCTGAGCCCACCGGACCGAGCCAGATACCAGCTCAGCCAGACCGCTCAATCATTGCAGCAGACAAGCGTCCAGCTGCAACACGCTGCCAATCAGCGATCAGAGGTCTTCGCGCTCGGACGCGAAGGGCAGGATCTAATTATCCTGAGACGCCAGTTGCTGGAAGACAAAATGCAATGGCAGGAAGCGGCTGAGTTCAAAAAGCTTAGGCCGATTCCAGATACTATTCGCTTGAGTGTCATTGAAAATAGTAATAGGAACAAGGCGACTGATGTCGGGCCTGAGCTAACCCCGCTGGTAGCATTTTTCACCAGCGGAGAGACCACCCCTTTTACTTTCCGGCTAGAGCGAGTGGATCGGCCAGGGAAAGTGCTGGAGTTAAAAAGCGACGGATTTAATATTGAACTGATAAGTCAATGATCAGCAAAGGTTTCACGTTACTGGAAGTGTTGGTCGCGATGGCGATTTTTGCGTTGGTAGCAATGTCGCTCTCCAGTCAAACCCAGCTGTCTGCAGAAAGCCTTCAAAAGCTTCGCTTACGTGCTGCTGCCAATACCCTGGCAGCCAACACGGCCGAGCTCACACAGCTTGAAACGGCTTTGCCGGCACTGGGTACAAGCCGCCAGGATATTCTCAGTAATGGCCAGAACTGGGAGGTACGCACACAGGTTGAAACCACGCCTCGCCCAGACATGCGAAAACTCACAATCGACGTTTATTGGACACCGGACCGTCGTCATAGCAAGAACCAAGAACCCTATCGCGCCGCTCAGTTAATCACTTTTGCTGGGGCGAATTGACAGCATGTCGGATTCGCGTCACAGCAGAGGTTTCACCCTGGTAGAGATACTGGCTGCGTTGGCAATCTTTAGCCTCGTGGCAGTGGGAGCATTAAGCCTGTTGTCCAATACGGCGGCGGTTGCAAATGACCAGGTTCGCTCATTGTATCGACAGGACAAGCTCGCACTGGCCACAGGAATTATCGAGTCTGATATTCGCCATCTGGCACCGCAGATAAACTGGTCCGGTCCTGAAACTGATCGTGCGCTTCTCAATCCAGTAAGCGTTAATGCTGATGCTGAACTGCTGATTAAGCGTATAGGTTACCAAACCGGCCTTGCTGCGCACGAGGCAGAAATCGTCAATATACAATACGCGGTGCGACCAGTTGAGGGCAGCGATAGCCCTGTACTGCTGAGACGAGTTTCTTTCCCAGAGGCCTCACACATTGCTGGTAAAAAAGAAGTGCACGAACAATTGCTCGTCTCTGAAGTCAGCAGTTTTGCTGCGCGTGTGCTTGATGAATCCGGACGCTGGTGGAACTACTGGCCGCCCGAATCCAACAATCAAGAAACGGCTGCTCCAAAAGCTGTTGCCGTTGAAGTGCAGCTTGATGCTCGTAATCTAAGCTGGCGACGTATTCTCGTGGTGGGTGAATGACTGCACAGGCTGTTTTCTCAATCACGACCCGACAGCAGAAAGGCATTGCCTTGCTGAGCGTGCTTTTGGTCACGACGGTAGCAGCGGTTCTGGTTGCTCAAATGATGCGCCATACCTCGGGGTCAATGCAAATGGCGCAGCAGTCCAGCGAGGGCTTACAGGCATATTGGTATGCGAGATCCGGAGTTTCCTTCGCTCGTCAAGTACTGTTTGAAGATGTTCAGAAAGATACCGCTTCTCCGGACGAGGCACCGGTGGATCACCTTAAGGAAGCCTGGGCAGAACAATTTGCACCGTTTGACATTGAAAAAGGTACAGTAGCGGTAAAAGTGATCGACTTGCAAAGCCGCTTGAACGTGAACAATTTGCGCGGCCCGCAGGCCGAACAGGCGAAGGCCACTCTGGCCGGCTTGTTCAGCAAGCTTGGTATCAGCAAACGAGCGTTGCCGGAAATCGAAGCATTGCTTGGGCGCCAAGAGCTGCTGGACATTCGTGAACTGTCCTACCTTGAAAGCCTGGGCGACGCTGAACTTGCCAGATTGTCCACGTACATTGTTGCTCTGCCAGAATTTGCCAGCAAGCTCAATGTGAATACCGCAAGTGAGACATTGCTAGCGGCCACTCTGGGAAACAAATCGCAGCATGAAGCTCGAAAAATAGTCAATGCGCGCAAAAAAGAGCCAATTCGCACGATTGCTGGCGAACCATTTTCGAACTATCACGGGACTTCGACTACGCTTGATGTAAAGAGTCGTTTTTTTGAAATTCAATCAGTTGCGCGCTTTTCAGGACAGGTCAAACATCTGATGGCGCGTGTTGAACGTGATTCAGAGAAAGGCATCAGATTATTGCAGAGTGTTGAGGGCCCTGCGGCCGTCAAAGAGTTATTGGTAGGGCTGGATCAGCAATGAATTACCTATGTGTTCGCTTGGCCGAACAAACTCAGGAGCGAGAAAGTTGTGACTGGGCGTTACTCGATGACCAGGGAGCGCTTATCAGCGAAGGCTGCCATGCCCTTACGGACTTGAAGGAGCACGTATGGACTGCGGAGACTCGTCTGATTGCGCTGGTTGCTGGCAGTCGGGTGCTGACAACGGAAGTGGAGGTTGAAGCACAACACGCGAGTCATGTTAGAAAGGTAATTCCGTATCTTGTTGAAGAGCAACTGGCCGAAGACCTTGATGATGTGCACATCGCCGTTTCGCCGAATGCCGGCACCGGACTGAATCACGTAGCAGTTGTAGGTCATGCCGAACTGGTCCACTGGCTGGATCAGTTGTACATGGCAGACCTCGCGCCTTATCTTATTACCCCGGACTATCTGAATTTGCCGGAAACCGGGCCAGGGGCACGCGTATTGTTTGAGCAGGGCAATGCCGTCATCCAGTTTGGCCGTTACCATGGAACAATAATTGAACCCGAAAACCTGGCCAATTATCTGGACTTGCATTTTGCACAGTCAGGGTCGCAAAAAGTTCTGGGCGGCGAAAATGCGGCCGCCGATGGTGTGCATGTAGCACTCATGGCACAGGAGAAAGACGCTACAGGGCGTGCTCTGATGGAACGTTTTCAGTATGAACTGGCTCACTTGAACGTTGATTGCCAGATATTTGTAGAAAGCCCTATTGTTCTTCAAGCCACTACAGCAGTCCGCTCGATCAGCGATTCGCTTAATCTGTTACAGGGTGGCTATCGGATCCAGGAGCGTGAGAAGTCCTTGATCCCATGGAATTCAATGGTTGCAGCAGCAGCGCTGTTTGTATTTGCGGAGCTCGGCTTGTTTGCAACCAGCTCCTGGTGGTTTTCGAAAGAAGGAGAGAGCAAGCAAGAGGCAAGCATAGCGCAGTACCTTGAGGTCTTCCCGGATGAGCAACGCGTTTTTGATCCGCGACGGCAATTCCAAAGTCATCTCAAGCGCGCCAATGGCAATTCTTCCAGCGGAGAGTTTATGTACCTTCTGGAGCGCGCATCACTTGCCATGAACGGCAGTTCGATGCCTGTCAAAAGCTTGCGATATGACGCTTTCGGTCAGGGGCTGGAACTCGAGCTTGAAACCGATAGTCTTGACCAACTGGAGGCATATACCAGCAGGCTGAAACAGAACAACCGAATAACGGTTGAATTGTTGTCCGCGGTTGAAGACTCCGGGCGCGTTAATGGCCGGGTAAGGGTGGAGTTAATCTAATGCTGGTATTGGACAAATTCTCAGAAAGCGTCGCCCTGCTGAGCTATCGCCTGCAAACCCTCCCCGTACTGCAGCGGCTGATGGCGAAGTATCGCTCGTTGACCGCTCGCGACCAACTTGCCTTGCAATTGTTGCTGGCTTTCCTGATTGGCTTTGTCATTTACAGCCTGCTCCTAAAGCCCGCCTATAACTACGCGGAACAGGCCCGCAGAGTTTACCTGTATAACCTGGAAACTCTACAGCTTATCGAACAAAACAAAGGCGTTTTCCTGGGCGCAGCCAACAAGGAACAGCAACGCAATGAAGGCCAGTCGTTGCTCAGTGTGGCGTCTTCAACAGCCAGGCAGTGGCAGCTTAGCTTTAACCGGTTCGAGCCGGTAAATGACACCTCGGTCCGAGTCTGGCTGGACGGAGCTACCTTTCCAACGCTGACACAATGGCTGGATGAACTCCATAAGAGTCACTCCATCGCTGTGCGTCAGTTGCAACTTGATCGCAGCGAGGCCGGCAGCCTGGCTGTGAGCTTGGTGTTACAGGAATAATCAGGTATGTACAAAGACTATTTTGGTTTTCGCGATCAACCGTTTTCCATAGCGCCGGATCCACACTATCTCTTCCTAAGCGAGCAGCACAAGGAAGCCCTGGCTCATTTGCTGTATGGAGTGGGCGATCAGGGCGGATTTGTTCTGTTGAGTGGTGAAGTGGGGACCGGTAAAACAACGGTTTGCCGGTCATTTCTCCAGCAGATACCGGAGAATTGTGAGGTTGCCTACATCGTAAATCC
>JAUIHW010000044.1 GCA_030431775.1 Gammaproteobacteria bacterium | reverse complement strand
CAATATTGCGATGAGTCGTAATGCTGGCGACCTAACGGCGCCGGACTTTCAGATTCTCAGTCTGGCTCAGGACACCACGCTGCCTGTTATCTCCAGCACCAGCCGTGGACAGGGCCCCGCCGCCGGCTCTGCTGGAAACATTCAAATAAGCAGCAGAGATCTGGCCTTGTCGCAAGGTGTGATCACCGTGGAAAGTAATAGTGGAAACATGGCGAACCAGGTCGGTAACATTGCAATAGAGCTTAGTGAGCACCTGCACATACAGGGCGAAACAAGTATAGTCCAGGCCAGCAGTACGTCGGTAGTCAATGGCGGGGATGTCAATCTGCGTGCCGCCACTGTGTCCATCACTGAATCAGCAAAACTCTCCACCAACGCCAGTGGCAGTGGAGACTCAGGCAATATCAACATAGTTGCTGACGGCCTGATCGTCAGCGATTCCGCAAGTCTGGAAACCAACGCCGAATTGGGTGGTGGCGGTAACATCAATCTTTTGATTCGAGACAATCTTCGGCTGCAAAACGGCCAGCTTCTCGCCTCCTCCAATTCATCCACCGCCGCAGGCGATGGCGGCACAATATCTATCGGCAGTGCTGATACACCGGTGGATGAAATGATCATCCAGGGTTCGATGAGCGCCAGCGCGGTAGCCGGGGATGGTGGCCGAATCAACATTTTTGCCAATAACCTGCTGCGTGAAACCAGTGCGCAACTGTTGGTGACATCACAATCGGGCAATGCGGGTCAACTTGAGATCAACGCGCCCGAACAGGACATCAGTGCGGCAATTAATGATTTGAATGTTTCTTTTCTGAATGCGTCTGATCTACTCTCCGGCGATTGTGTATCGCTGAAGCGCGATGAGCGCAGCAGCCTGCGCATAAGCGCCAGCAACAATATACCTGGCATTTTCACCGGGTACCAACCCAGTCATTTCAGCGGGCTGGGCCAGCGCACTGCAGAGCGTGATTTTCAAACAGAGAATTCAGAGCTTGCGCATGAACATGCGGCAATGTGGGCACCTTGCAATTCACTGATAGAGTACTGAGCTGAAACATTGCCAATGAGTCCGGCCATAGTCTTTGATGTTTTAAAATGAAAGCGAGTGGAAAATGCGAAAACCTTTATTGAACAGTGTTGGCCTTGGTGTCGCCCTGTTATCCGCCCACGCAATGCCTGAAGTCGTATACGATGGCAGTATAGGTAGCAACCTCGCCGGCACAACGGACTCCGGTGATTTTTTTATTCTCGAATCCGCCGGCGAAGTGCGGGGCAGCAACCTGTTTCACAGCTTCGAGCGCTTCAATGTGCTGACCAATGAGTCCGCTACATTCGTGCACACCAGCGTGAACACCGAAAATATCATTGCCCGAGTTACCGGAACGGAAGCCACACAGATTAATGGCTTGTTGCAGACTGCTTTCTTTGACGGAGTCGACTTGTTTTTTACCGACGCCGCACTGTGGTTGTTAAACCCCAATGGCATATTCATTGGGGACGGTGCAGAGATTAATACGCTGGGAGCCGTCAATCTCTCAACCGCAAACCGCATAGGTTTTGCTAATGGCGAAGACTTTTACTCCCATGAGGTCAGTATCGGTTCCACGCTGTCTGTCGCCGCCCCGACAACTTTTGGCTTTCTTGACAAGCAAGCACTGCCTGCAAACATTGCGCCTGAGGGTATTACACTAGAAGTTAATGATCCCTTGGGGACAAACGAGTCGCTTTTCCTCGCTGATCTGTATCTGGTAGGCACCAGTACAGACCCCGGCACCCCTTCCATTCACATAAGCGGTGACATAAACGGCCAGTTTCGCGATGATGCAAATTTACTGCTGGAGTCCAGCGAAATTCAGCTTGCCAATCTGGGGCTGTTCGCGCTGGCTACCGACGATGCCGGACAGGGCTCCAGCATTAATATTTTCGACCTTGCAACGTTCCCCGCCTCAGGGCCTGCTGGCGATATTATTATCGAAAACGCCTACATTAGCCTACGCTCATCGTTGGCCGGAATTGAAACCGAGCTGCAAGCCTACGGGGAAAACCTGGTTGTTTCGAATTCGGTGCTTGAAGGGCTGACACTGCTCCAGCCCACCGACATCACTCTGTTTGCAGAGACAGCGCTGGCAGTACTTGATAGTAACATCAGCTCTTTGAATACCGACGCTTCCGATAGCTTGGGTGGCGATATCAACCTGGATGCCGGTGCCTTATTGCTGCTGAATAGCGATGTTATCGCGTCGGATTCTGAGGTATTTGGCGCAAGTGGGCCGCGCGGTGGTACCGGCGACATCAACGTCGGCGATAACAGCGAGCTGATCAATGTCAATATTGAAGAAGGCAGTCGGGTTGCCACTGTGGGCCTGTTTGACGCCGCGGCTGGCGATATATACATCGAAGCAATCAATTTATTTGTCGGCGGTGGAACCGGCGACATCAACCTGGCCAGCACTAACAGAGGCGCAGGAGGCAGTGGTAATGTTCTGTTGAACCTGGGCAACGAAATATTCATAGCCGGTACGGAGGAATCGCGAGTTACTGTGTCCAGCCAGAACTTCGGCGGTGGCGACCCTGGAGATATCGTATTGCTTGCCAACCGTATCGACACCGATTGGCTGGATGTTTTCTCAGCTGGCGCCGTCGAGAACAACAGGCCGGAAATATCTATCCTGGGCGGCAATGACGGCATATTGATGACCAATGGGGCAATTACAAACGCCAGCACAACGACCCAGGAATTTTCCGGCGCAGATATCAGCGTTCGCTCCGCTGGGGATTTATCCATTGCATCAGCGCGCAATATTTTTTCCATACAGAGTATCACCGCGGGTAATCAGGATGCTGGCCTTATTTCCCTTGAAGCAGGTGGTGATCTATTATTGTTTGGCGGAGTGCGTATCACCAACTTTACTGACGGCTTGGCTGACAGCACGGGCCAGGCGCAAGGTATTGTGCTTAGTGGTACTAACGTAACCATTGAGGCGACTGATGGTGTTGAGAATGACAATGGGCTAATCGCTGTACTGAATAGCTCGACATCAACAACTGCTGACTCAAACGGAATCAGTATTACTGCGACTGAGCAACTGCTTATCGACGGTCAGGTGGGGCTTGTCAGCCAGAGCACGGGGCCTGGCGACGCAGGCAGCATTGCGCTCAATGGGAATAGCATCTTCATACAAAATATGGAAGCGGCTGCGCCGAGCCGCCTGAATTCAGAAAGTCGAGCAGGTGGCGACGGAGGCGAGATAACCCTAAGCGCTGAAGACCAGTTGAGCCTGCTGGGAAATGTCTCTATAAGCAGTGATGCGCTGGCATCCGGAAATGCGGGAGAGATTCGTTTTACTGCAGCCAATATTCTGCTTGAGGGAGACCAGTTGCTGGTTACCAGTCAGGCGCCAATCGGCTCTTTTGGTGATGCAGGGCCAATCGAGCTGGCCGCCACAGATACCATCGGGATTAATGGTATTCAGGGTATTTTCAATCAGTCACTCGGTTCCGGTGGTCCGGGTGACATCAGGCTCTCAGGCGACAATCTTATAGTCATTGATGCAGAGTTGAACAATGCTGTTTTCAGCCCAACATCAAGCTCTGAGCGGGGTCAGCTCGAGCTGTTAAGTGGCCAGGATTTGCTGCTGAGCAACGCCCTGATTGTTGCCAATGCAGGAGGGCTTTCAACGGCAGGTGGTGTAGTGTTGGAGGCAGGGAACGATATCTCGATAGAAGATAGCTCAGTTCAGTCCTCCACTTTCGAAGTTGATGGTTTTGACGGCGCATTCGCCGGAGACGTGAGAATAACGGCCGGCAGACAATTGTTTCTGAGCGGGGACGGTACCGATATACTGGCTAATGCCACCGGCGTATCCAACGGCGGCAACGTCAATGTAAGCACTGACGTATTTTTAATGGTCGATGATGCTGTGATTCAAACCGCTTCCGAGCAAGGCCTGGCCGGCAATATTAACCTTGAAGGACGGCAAGTTGAAATCTTCAGCAAAGGCCTGGACACTTTTTCCAGCGCTGGCGGCGGCGGTAATGTGAATGTTTTCGCCAGTGAACAGCTTACCCTGTTTCCCGGCGGAAACCTGTTTGCCCTTTCTGAATCCTCAACCGCTGATGGTGATGGTGGTTCGATTAATCTTGGCTCGGAGAACCGGCCAATACCATTGTTGCTGATCCGCGGCAGCGTGCTCTCTGCAAGCGCGCAGGCTGGAAATGGCGGGCAGATTAATGTATTTGCTGACAATTTCCTGCGTGATGCGAGATCAGCTTTGACGGTTTCTTCGGTCACAGGTGAGCCTGGAGCACTGGAGATCAATGCACCAGAGCAGGACATCAGTGCTGCGATTGCCGATCTGAATGTGGGTTTGCTGGATGCAACGAAGCTGATACAAGATTCCTGCGCAGCGGCGAACGAAACCGCAGAAAGCAGCTCGCTCATGCTAGGCGGGCAGGGAGGCATTCCTTCACTGCCAGACGGCTACCGTTTCAGTACCCGCACAACGCAAATGGCGTCGGTTGACTCAGCAAGTAGCCAGGGTTCTGTTGAACTCTACGTAGATGCAAGCTTTCTAGCGAATACCGGCTGCTATCGCTTAATCAACTAACACCTCAAGGCGCCGATTCAGACGGTGGTCCTCATCACTGAGTGCCTCGCCAGGGTATTTGGGGTTTTCCTCGCCAGCGCCCCTGACACTCAAGCGTCCATCCAACTCGGGGAATGCCGCTATCAGTGCTGTACGAGCCGCTTCAGCGCGTCGTTTGGAAAGCTTCAGATTATAGCCCCAATCTCCACGAACATCCGTGTGGCCCACCAGGGTAAATGTGCGGCCGGCGTAGGCATCGTCGGTCAAAGCCTGCCCTAGTTGCTCCATATTGGCGCTGGTCAGATTGTCCATTTGGGTGCTGTTGAATTCAAAATTAATCGGGATCCCAACTTTTGTCTTGCCGGCATTCTCTGCCGCCTTTTCGCTACGGGTAAACCGGCTGGTAGACAGTAACCCAAACTCCTGGCTGGCCAGGCTCCGTTTGATGGACTCACCTGAGACCGGTTTGCTGGCCAGGCTACGATCAAGTTCTTGTGCATTTTTTCGTAGCCATGAAGGCGGCCTGGAGTGCATTTCGATCGCGCGTTCCAACATGGTCAATGCTTCGTATCGCTGGCCATTCAATGCAAGAACCTGTCCGTAACGCGCCACGGATATTGCGGCCTTGTCCGCCTCCGGAGCCAATTCCACGGCCTTTTCATAGGCCGCCAGTGACTCCTCCAGCCGTCGTTGCTTCTGATACGCAGTGCCCAGCAAGTGATAGGCTTCGTACGATGCGCAGGCCTGGGTTGATTTCACCAGCCAATGCGATGCTTTAGCGAAATCCTGCTCGGACCCCGATTTGCGAGCCAAATCATAATAACGCTTGCCTTCTTCACAGCTAATGGCTGCATGCGCCGGCAAAGCCTGTGGCAAGCCCATGGCAATGGCCAGAGTGATGCCACAGCCAATTTGCCGTTTTCTGTTACGGATAAGTGCTTGAGCTGCAGTCATTGGTAAACCTCCTTGGTACACCTGATTGAATAGCCCTATTTGAATGGCCAGGAAAAGCGCAACGAAAAATGCAAACCATCGTCCTGCAAATCGTACTCGCCAGGCGAGCTTACATCGTCGTCGTCAATGGCCTCACCATAATAAAGATTGGCGGAAAACGCCCTGATCGGTTGCCAGTTCAGACCAATACCCAGGCTACTGATGGTGGCAGCATTGCTGGTCGAAAGATTCGAGTCTTCATCCCAGCTGCGGCCATAATCGATAAATGGAATCAGTTTCAGTCGCCACTTGTCATACCCGTTTTCGCTCAAAAACAGGGGTATGCGCATTTCCAGCGACGCTGAAACACCATTGTCACGTACCAGCTGGTTCTCTCTGAAGCCACGCACGGAGAATGCCCCACCAACAGCGTACTTTTCCACTGAAAGCAATGGATCAAAAGCTTCCTGCCAGGTGGCTGAAAGTACCAACTGGCTGTTTTGCCAGGACAAACGTCGAGCATACTGTAGTTGCGTTACCAGCGCGGTAAACCGTGTATCCGGTATTTCAGCACCAGTAGTCGGGTCAACGCTGAACCCCCCTTCCGGGATTGTGGTCGAACCAAAAGCATTAATCCCTTGACGCAGCGTCGTGCGGGCAGCCAGTACCTGGTCACCCCATCGCTCAATCCACTCAAGGCCAAGACCAATATTACTGCTCTTGCTTTCGCCACTTTGCGCGCCCAGGGAAAAAGAAAATGGAAAGCCATCCAGCTCCGTCTCACTGCTGCTGTGGCTGAAGCTGAGGCTGAGGCTGAACTTTCTGTTAAGGCGATTAATGAAAGGGTGGGTGAGCGATACACCCCAACTTTCCGTGTCACTCTCAATATCCAGATCGTCAAAGGGTGCTTCTATCACTTCTGAACCACCACGACGATATTCAAGCGCCAGCAGCGTATCTGCGCTACTTACAGGTAACTCATAGCCAATGTAACTGTCCTCCAGGCCCTCGCTGATACTCCCCGACAGCTGCAAACTGTCTGCATGTCCAGTGATGTTGCGGTGCTGCAAGCTCAGTACAGCGCGTTCAGCACCGACGCTTGGCGACCGATAGTTATCGAAACTCAAAGCCACGTTGTATGGAAGATCTTCCAGGACATCCAGTTTAAGGCGCGCTTCACCGGGCGCAAGTCCAGGCAGCAGCTGGCCATTTACCCGGCGAATCAGCGGATTCAATTCAAGTTGCCTTAGGCTTTCCTGCAAATCATTCAGGTTCAGAGGACTATCGACACTGCGCAGCAATCGCGACTGAATGTATTTATCCGATAGTTTTCTATTACCGCTCAGCTCAACGGAGTTCAGGCTACCCTCAATAACCTGCAGCTGAAGGGTACCTTCAGTGACATCCTGTTCGGGGACCACCACACCCGAATTAATATAGCCAGCATTGAAATACAGTAAGGACAGGCGTTGCCGCAATTCCTGAACATACTCTGGCTGGAGGCGCCGATTCTCAAACGGCGCAATAACCTGGTCGATATCTTCCTGCGGTAGGGCTGTATTGCCAAGCAAGGTGATGTTGCCCACATCAAAGGGCTCGCTAATGATTAGCTGCCGAGCGCTCGGCCCCTCGGCCGGGGCAGGCGTAACTTCCGGCAAGACCCGTTTTTTCTCCGTTTCGACTTCCGTTTCGAACTCAATATCAAAACTGGGTTCATCCAGCGAGTCGCTAAAGCCCCGGCCTATATTCTCGCTCAGGCTTGAGTCGACTCCAGTGGTTTGTGCCGCAACCATTTGTTGCGCCACCAGAAGAATCAATCCAAGCAGAAAACCGGCGTAACCTGTAATTCCTTTCATCATGCTATCCGTTTACAGCCAGTTTCCAATCAGCAAAAATGGCGCCCAATTACTCGGATGCTCAAACTCCGGGGTGTTAATCAGTACCTGCTGCGCCTCCTGCAGACTGACAGATTTTGAGTTGTTTGCTTTGAGGACTGCGTAAAAATTCTCTATCAGCCGAGCAGTAGCGGCGTCGTTAACCGCCCAAAGCGATGCCAAGGCACTGCGCGCCCCGGCTTTGATGGCAACCCCCGCCAGACCCAGTGCTGCGCGATCATCACCGGCTGCAGTTTCGCATGCGCTCAACACCAACAACTCCAGTGGTTCCGAATCCGGGCCGCGGGATTGAATAGAGCTGCCCAGCAAATCCAGGGTCATCTTGTCATCATGAGTAAGCAAAAAAGATTCGCGATAATTGCCACGAAACTGGCCGTGAGTTGCGAAGTGCGCTACCGCAAAACCGCCTTGCGCCAATTCCTGCTGGACCTTGTTCAGTGTAAAAGCCGCATCCTGATACACCCTGGCATCCAGAGTAGCATTCAGCATCTGTAATTCCCGCGACACACTCGGCAAAGCGCTAAAGCCCTGCACCGACTCGGAGACACCACCGACCAGAGCGGTATATGACTTGTTGGCCAGTGGCTGAGGGTCCAGCAAGGTCAAACCGGGAGTGGTTGCCACGGCATAGCCCTCAACCAGAAAATCGGCGCCGTCGTGTAATGCGGCCAATGGTATGGTACGCAGAGGACCATCAGGAACGATAACAAGAGTTCTCACATTCTGTTCTTCCAGCCGGCGCGCAATCGGCTGGATCAACCAGGCGTGCAGCCGCTGTGCCAGCTCAAGGTAGCGTTGGGTGCCGGTGTCCACTTCAATGTTCAGTCGAAAATCCCGCACTGTATCGGTTAACGCGATGCGGCTGACCGGAACAGAAAATTGCTCGATACCCAGCTTGGTGGTTAACAATAGCTCAATGCGATCATCCAAAAGTACCGGGTACAGAACCGCCGCGTCGGCCGCCAATTGATCCAGCTCTGTAGGGGTGCTGACCACGCACTGGTTCTCGAAATAATCCTGTACTTCAGCCAGTTTTACCTCCTCAAGAGCATCGCGTACAGTGCGTAAAACAGTCTGCTTGTCAGCGCCATTAGGCAATGCGGCCGAGCGTGTCAACAGGACTTCGGCGTACTGATAGAAAATTGGCGCAACGATGCGCCGAAACGTGCCCGGCGTCGAGCTTTCCAAATTGGTACGTACCTTGCGCAGAGAATCGATGGCACGCGCATAAGCCTGGGCCGCTTCCTCCTCAGACCCCATTGCTGCCAATGACCGTCCAAGCTGCCACTCCCAGCGGTATAAAACATCGTGCGCCTGCACCACCTGGGCGGCCAATACCGCCTTACGGCTGAAGTGCAGGGTATCTCTAGCGCGACCTTCGTCTTCAAAAAGTGCACCCAAGTAACCGTTGATATAGGACCGCATACGATGTTGTTGGGGCTGAACCAATTTCGCAGCCCGCTGCAGGTGCTCATAAGCGCGCACCCTTAATTGCACATCGGCCGCCAGTTCTTCAACAGCCTTCCGGTATAAGCTGGCAATCGCCACATGGTGCTGCGTAGTTCTTCCGGACGAATCAGAATTAAGTTCCAAAGAAAGTTTGTTCAACAGACCAGTGGCGGTATTGAGCTCACCATCATCCAACAGCGCTCGAATTTGATTTAATCGATAAGTTCTGGCCGCAACTGCCTGCTCCGGTCCGATCAGATCGGCTGCCACTGCAAAGGATTCTGCGGCTCCCTGGAGATCACCCGTACGTTGTTGTATTAATGCAGAATCATTTTTCAACGCTGCGCGTTGCGCATCATTCAGGCCGGATTGCTGTTCGGCAAGCTGTTCTAGCAACTCTGCAGCTGCAATCACATTACCGCGCGAATACAACAACAATGCGCGTTGATGCTCTACGGCAAACGTCCTTTGAGCACCGGGTGCTAAAGCCACGGCACGCCTCAGCTTGCTCAAACCCGCTACTGCCATGTCCAGCTGGCCAAGGCTGCGAAGCGTATCCACACGTAACAGGGCGGCATCAAAAAGTAGCGCATCCGCAGCCAGCTGTTCCGCTGTAGCGGTCGCGGCCTGCGTATCAGATAATACGTCCAGGGCACCGGAGTGTGCCCCGGCAGCATGCATTTCTGCGGCTTGCTGCAGTGAGTCCTCAATTGCCATACCCGCCGGGTGCCACATCAACACACAGGCTGTCAGCACACTACCAATCAAATGTCTGGGCTTTCTCATAATCATCCATTTACAAGTTCACGCGACGTTAAAACACCTCAGAGGCAACGCAGCAGGCCTTCTTCACGATAATATCTCATCAGTGCACTGGTAATCTTTGTACCGCAAATAACCAGCAAGAACAACCCAAAAACAAAGAGCGACATGCTATGGTAATGAAGGCGTACAACAATAAAGTGATATTTATCACCCGCTTGTGGTGGTGATTATTCCGCGGCTCATAATCGGCTCGATAGTTTCGCTCGCAGTGTACGCAGCAGAACAGGGTATTTAGTATCAAGCGTTGGGCAATGGCGACGTTTCAATTCGTAAACCGCGCATGGCGTCAATGCACGATAGGTTGCCGGGTATTGCGTTTTGTTCAGAAAAGCTTCCACGCCGATCGCATCTCCTATACCCAATTGCGCCACTTCCAACTCATCGTCTTCTTTAGTCTGCAGTACTCGCATCTTTCCGCGAGTGATGAAAAACAGTGATTCTCCGCGTTCTGCTTCGCGTACTAAATCCTGACGTGCAGGAATGGTGCGCTGCTTGAAATTGGGCAATAGGCTTTCCAGTTCAGCTATCGGCAGTTGTGCTAACAAAGACACTCGGGTGACCAGTTCCTCTGCCTCAATTCTCAGTTTGGACATATCATAGCCGCGCAGGTGGCGAATCTCTTTGTCCAAACTGTCCAGCAGCGGACGCGCCACGCCGCTAGGAATAGCACCGCTGCGCCGACCATGAACGATATAGTCCCGCTGGGTGTGCAGCGCCATCCGCTCTGCCAGACGTTGCTGACAGGAGTAATAAAATTCAGGAAACTCTTCGGCGACTGAATCCAGTTTTTTTCTTGCCCCCTGCGCCCAGCGCTGAAACATGGCTCGTACATCAGCCACCACCGCCTTTCGTGCATGACTCTGCCGGGAGAGTTCGTCTATATTTGCCAGTACCTGCCTGCAACCATGGTAGCCTGCCCAGGCGTACTCATAGTCCTGAGCTGTCGCATGAATACGAATGGACTCGGCGTACCAATCAAAAATACCTGACGCCTGAACCACGCGCATCCAGCGATTGCGAAGCCACAGACGCCAGCGAGAACGCGGAGGTATTTTGGGCAAATCACCCTTATATCGCAGGCTGTCGCTCTCAACGTTCAGCGCATAAACCAGGTTTCTATAGGTTTGCTCAGTAAGATGCCCGCGGCCTAACTTTTCATGATAAAACGCTTTCTGAACAGAAAAGCACTTTAACAATAATTGATTGAACTCCTGCGTATCATTCAGCTCCTGCTGGCGTTGCATTTCAAAGTTTTCCTCAGCTTCATCAACCTGCAGTTGGTACGCTGTTCGAATGCGCGCTGCCATCCGCGCGGAGAGTCCAGCTTCCTGCTGCATACCGGGCAGTCCAGCCAATACTGCTCGCTGCGCATCGAGCACCGCTTCGGAAGTGGCCAGCTTGTCCGCCAACGGTGGGTGGTGCAGTTGCAAAAACCTGATCAGGCTTTCTATGCTCAAGCCTTGGACTAATAGAGTGAACAACACCGCGCCTATCACCAGTATTACAAACGTATCTGCGTAAGCAAATTCTCCCAGGCTGAGCACTATCGCAAGGGCGATCGCACCACGCAAACCTCCCCAGTACATCACCACCTGATATTTACGATCAATAGCATCAGCTCCGGGAAATCGGCTTACGATGGGCACCAAAGAAAACACCACAACAGCTCTGGCGAGCAACATCGCTACGATTACCCAGATCAACAGCTGCCAGGAATTCGCAACCTCAATAAGGTCTATTTGCAGGCCGACCAGTAAAAAGATCAGGGCATTGGCAAAGAACGCCATATATTCCCAGAAGTTTTCCAGATATTCACTGACTGAATGCGAAATTTTTGAACGCCCCCAACCACCGATGGTTAAGGCAGCGGCGACAGTTGCCATCACGCCGCTGACATGCAGCACGTGCTCAGCCAGTAGAAAGGAAAAATAGGCCAGGATAGTGGTCAGGGAAATTTCAATCATCGGGTCGCCTTCGACTCGTCCGAGCACGACGCCAACGGCTACTGCCAGCACCCAACCCACCAAAGCACCACCTAGAAAGACGAAGATAAAGTCTCCCACCCCTGCCAGAACAGTCTGAGCGGAAAAGTAACCGGCAACGGCTATTGCAAGCAGAATTTGCGAAGCGACAATAGCAGTTGCATCATTGAAAAGGCTTTCGCCCTCCACCAGAATCGTTAGTCGCTTGGGCGCACCGAGTTGCTTGAACAGGGATATAACGGCGACTGGATCCGTAGCACTGAGAATAGCACCCAGAACCAGTGCAGCCGCGAAGTCTATGTCTGTGAAGAAAGAAACAATGCTCGCAATTATTGCCGTGGAAATCAGCAAACCCGGGACCGCCAGGGTTAAGACAGGCAGCAGATTACGACGCACTTCTCGGGCATCGAGATGCAAAGAAGATTCAAATATCAGCGTGGGTAAGAACACGAACAGTATGACATCGGGCGAAATATGAAACTGCGCCAATGACGACAAGGCCGCATTGTGCTCGGCAAACTCGGCCAAACCGATGCCAACTACCACCAGGATAACGGTAAACGGCAGCCTAAAGCGCTTACTTAACGCAAGCACAGCGGCTGCTATGAGCAACAAAGTTGTTGTAGCAGCAACCAGGTCGATGACCGCGCTGGTGTGTTCCACTGTTATCGGGTTTTCGTGGTTCCGACTATGGATTGTGTCACCAAGACCCTATATTGGCAAGCTAAGTACACTCCATGTTTGGCGAGGGCGGCTAATTACTGCGATTTTGCTTTCGCCATATCCAGCGCCAGGTCTTCAATCATATCTTCCTGGCCACCGACGGTTCGGCGCCGACCCAGCTCAACGAGTATGTCACGGCTGGACAGGCCGTACTTTTCGGCACTGCGTTTAGCAAACAGCAGGAAGGAGGAGTACACTCCGGCGTATCCCAGCGTCAGCGCATCTCGGTCAACGCGCACCATATGATCCATCAATGGAACGATCAGGTCCTCTGCGACATCCATTGCTTTGAACAGATCAACCCCCGTCTCGACACCCATGCGTTCGCAAACAGCGATGAACACTTCCAACGGTGTGTTGCCAGCGCCAGCGCCGAGACCGGCAAGCGAGCCGTCTATGCGATTGGCCCCGGCTTCCACGGCGGCCAGCGAATTGGCTATGCCCATGGCCAGGTTGTGATGGCCGTGGAAACCGAGTTCCGTGTCAGGGTTTAACTCGGCACGCGCCAATGCAACCCGCTCAGTAACGTCGTCAGGCAACATATAACCCGCCGAGTCGGTGATATACACGCAGTTTGCACCATAGCTTTCCATAAGCTTCAGCTGCTGCAGCAGTTCTTCGGCTGGGATCATGTGCGCCATCATCAGAAAACCCACTGTATCGAGGCCGTCAATCTGCGCAGCCTTTTGAATGTGCTGTTCAGACACATCCGCCTCAGTGCAATGAGTCGCCACCCGAATAGTGGATATGCCGCAATCCACTGCCATTTTCAGATGGTCGACCGTACCGATGCCAGGCAGCAGCAAGGCCGACACCTTGGCATTCTTCATTTCTTTGCAGACAGCGCTGAGGTATTCCTCGTCCGTATTGGCCGGAAAACCGTAGTTCACAGAGGCGCCACCCAGACCATCGCCGTGCGTCACCTCTATCAGTGGAATATTGGCCTCATCCATCGCCTTGGCGATTTCCACCATCTGCTCCACGGTAATCTGGTGGCGCTTGGGGTGCATGCCGTCGCGCAAACACATGTCATGGACGGTGATTTTCTTTCCTGCTAAATCCATTGTCTAAGTCTCTTTCAGTTCTTTGAGTGGGGCTGATACTACGGCGGTACACCGTCAAAGCGTGTCCCATCATGCCGCGCTGGGAATGAAACTCCCTGACAGGATCTGCTCGGCATACATCTCAGCGGTGCGCAAACCGGCGGCTGTCATGATGTCCAGGTTCCCGGCATACTTCGGCAAAAAGTCCCCAAGGCCTTCCACTTCCATGTACGTGGATACCCGTTTGCCATCAAACACCGGGCCGTTTTTAAGCGTGTATCCCGGCACGTACTTTTGTACTTCGGCGATCATGCTGTGTATGGAATCGGTGATCGCCTGCTCATCGGGTTCGCCCTCAGTAAGGCAATGGATGGTATCGCGCATGATCAGCGGTGGCTCCGCCGGATTAATGATGATAATGGCCTTGCCTTCTTCGGCACCACCAACCAGCTCGATTCCCTTGGCGGTGGTGCGGGTAAACTCATCGATGTTCTTTCGGGTGCCCGGACCGGCTGACTTGCTGCTAACAGTGGCAACAATTTCCGCGTAGCTGACGGGCTGAACCCGACTGACTGCGGCAACCAGAGGAATGGTTGCCTGGCCACCGCAAGTGACCATATTGACATTCATTTTCTTTGCGGCAACCGCCTCAGCCAGGTTGACCGGAGGCACGCAGAAAGGGCCAATGGCTGCTGGAGTGAGGTCGATCATCACGGCACCTTGCCCGGTTACCTTACGGCTGTTTTCTTCGTGCACATAAGCCGAGGTCGCATCAAAACAAATTTGCACACCGTCTTCTTTCATAGTCGGCAACATGCCGTCCACACCATCGGCGGTGGTTTTCAGGCCCATTTCCTGCGCACGCGCCAAGCCCGGGGAATCAGCCACCACACCAACCATCCACACGGGCTCGATCACCTGGCTGCGCATGGCCTTCATTAACAGGTCTGTGCCGATATTACCGGGGCCGATAATGGCGGCTTTTACCTTATTCGTCATACATAGTCTCCTTTTTGGGGGACCCACACCCGCCTTTGCGGCGGGAGTGTATCCTCAATTCACCTATTTTACCGATAATCAACGCAGGGGGCACGGGGCAATCCTTACCGTTTGTAGAATAGACTTGGCAACCGTGGCCGCAAAGCGCGGGCTAGAAAAAGTCAGAGTACTGATCAATATAGTCAGCGAAATGTTTATCGACCTCGATATCGCTTAGGCCAAATTGATCCGCAGTATAGTGATGCCCCGCACTGTGTTGCGCTTCGGATGCACCAAGCCGGGCTACCAGGGCCCGGCGACTTTGTTCGCTGAAATCAATATCGAAATGCTCATAGATAGCGGCTGTAGAGGCAAGAGGGTCTTGCTGAAGCTGCGTCATGCTCAGGTCAAACACATCCAACTTGTGCTGCCCGCGCAGTTGCATAAAGTTTTTTACTACTCGGCTCCATTGCTGCAGTTCACGCCGCCCGACAGATTTGGGGTCTATCATGGGGTCTGACAACTTTCTGCTTTGATACACCAGGCTGCTAACGGACGGAATAAGTTCTTTTGGATCGCGATGCAACTGCACGATGCAGGCATCCGGGAAAGTACTGAGCAGAGTGTCTGGTGCCCACAGATGGCTGGGGTCTTTGAGCACCCAACGCCGCTCGGCATCGTTCAGGCCAATCAGTTGCAGGTTTTTCTTATAACGCTGGTAGACGGGCTCGAAATTCGAGCTATAAACCCAGGCCTCATAATTGGGCAACGACCCATTGGACTGAAAGGTAACATTGGCAAAATCCTGCATCAGCAGCAAACGACACTCATCGGCCTCATCGGCACGCATGCGGTGAATGCGCTGCATTTCCGGTGCAACTTCGCCAAGGAAGTTGAGCGCTGCCTGGCATTGCTGGAATTCAGCGAGTTCCTGCCATTCAGATTTTGCCGGGCGCGGTTGCGGCGTCTGGCCCAGCCAGTACTCGAGCCCCTGATTGGCCGGGTCCGCAGCCAGCAGTTTTTGCAGCGCCGTTGTGCCGCTACGGGGCAAGCCGATAATAAACAGCGGCCGCTCAATCGTAACGGCCTTGTGCTCTGGGTGGACAACCCAAAAATGCTCACTGTACAGCCGCCCGAGCAGGGAAGAGACACACATTTTTTCCAGCGCGGCTGCCACCCCGGGCGGCACGCGCTCGCGGTTTTGCATATCGGCACAAAGCTGCTGCAAAGCAAGCAGGTAGTGTGCGTCTCCGAAATTCGTGCCCAGACCGGTGGCTTGCGCTGCAGCCAGGGCCTGTTCATGCAAGCTCTCGATAAGCGTCATCAGGCTTGCAACTCTGCCGCGAGTTGCTGAAATGACACAAGCTTGAGCTCAGGGTCGGCTTGCTTGCTGGCAGCACCCAGCCACCTGAGAGCGATCACGCCACGACAATGCTGCTGGGTATCCAGCCAGTTGCTGCAGCCCGGGTCCTGGTGGGCAATCACAATTCTGGCCGTATTGTCCTGCAGGTCTTTGACGCTCGCGCAATTGATGGAGGCGTTCTGCGAACTATCCAGCGACTCCATCCAATGATTGGCCAGTTGAATATTCCAGTACTCACACTCCGGGATCTTCAGCTCTACGATCAGTGCCTGCTCTGGTTCGATCTGAAAATAGCCGTAGTTGTACTGGCAACGTGGGTCACCTTTGGCCATGCCGAGCAGCTCCGGCTTTATTTCGCTGATGGTATTCGGGCGTTCAATAAAGTCGTTAGTCCAGCGCAAAAACTGCTGCACAATGCCGTGCACCATAAAGCCGCTGCCGACCAGAATCTTTTCGAGCCCGGTGCCGTCCAGAGCCCCACCCACATCCTGTAAATCACCATCAACAAGTTCGATCTGTAACTCCGCCGGCTGGTCCTGCCCCGGGCGCAGAATGGTCTGGCGTACAATAAGACTGTTGGTTCGCGGGTCCATCTCCAGCCAATCCACGCCTTGCTCGCCCGGAGCCTGCGCTGAGGCAAAAATGACGAAACGGCCCGCAGCGTTTATGCTCAGATCGGAGCGGGTCAGAAAACCGCTACCCTGCAAACCTTCCGCGCTACCGAGCCTGCCGTGAAAGGCACCGATATTGAAGTTAAACGCGTCGTTCACCTGTCCGGTAATACGGTAATGCGCACTTCCACGCACTCGGCAATTGCCATACATGAAATCCGGATTGTCGGCGCCGATACGAGTTTTCCCGTATTCGATCTTCGGCGGAGTCAGTGGTGGCGGCTCACTGCCCTGACGCAAGGCATTGGCCGTCAGGCGTGCCAGGTAGCGAAACCCCTCGGCACGTTCCAGTTCGCTGGCTTCGGAATTATCAACAATGAGCTGCCCCGCGCTCTTAAGCATGTCGCAGAATTCTGCCCAGGCCTCACCGGATATGGCTTTCCCGGCTGCATTTTTCGCTGAGTCATCAGACATCGCTCCTCACCCTCCGCATTATCAGTAATGGAAGCACTTGCCGCGCCATTGATTCAAGGGAGTCATGATACCTGTTTGTCAGGGTAACTATCACTTTGTTAAGCCCCGACATTGACTGCTGGACTATTGGGGCTTAAGTTGCATTTTGTCGGTTTACCAACATCAACGCATATGAATCTTACGCAGCTCATAAAAATCATCGCGTTCTATGGGCGACTTACTCCGAGTTACACCCAGATAGGCTTCTATGCGCGCCGCCTAAGCTGGCACTCCAAAAAGCCGTTTAACTTCGATGGCCAATGTTGGTTGATCACTGGCGCTAACGCGGGGCTTGGCAAGGCCATGATGCACGCAGCAGTTAGTTCTGGCGCCGACGTTATCGCCGTGGCACGCAACGCGGAGAAACTTGATGCCGCCATAGCTGAACTTCCCACGCAAAGGGCTGATCGAGTCACTCCTCTAATCGCTGACATGTCTTTGCAGATTGACACCCAAAAACTCTTGGACAGTCTAATAGCGACTGACAAGAGCATAGATGTTCTGCAGAACAACGTCGGAGTTTTGTTGAACGAACATACAGTTACTTCCGAAGGGCGGGAAAAAAGCTTCGTAACCAACATCCTCAGCCACTTTCTGCTGACCGAGGGCTTGCTTGAACAGGGCAAATTTGCCAAGAGTGCGGTTATCGTCAATATGTCATCTGGAGGTATGTACAACGTGCCTTTGACTTACAAACTCCTGAACAACCTCGATCCAGCCAAATACAACGGGAAAGTGGCGTATGGGTTTGCCAAGCGTGCTCAGTTAGCCCTATCGCAATACTGGAATGAGCAATATTGTGAGAACGGACTGCGTGTTTACACGACCCACCCCGGCTGGGCGAGAACCCCGGGTGTAAAGTCTTCGCTACCGCTGTTCTGGAAGCTCCAGAACCTGATTCTGCGTACACCAGCACAAGGGGCAGATACCGCGCTGTGGCTATGTGCGGAGCGACCGGAAGTTAGTCGAGATGAAGAGGTAATCTGGTTCGACCGTAAACCCCGGCCAACGCACTTATTCGCACACACGCGCACCCCGAGGTGTACCGTTGCTGAGCTCGTGGATTTTTTAAAAAAGGAGCTTTTGTTAGTATCTGGAAGCCATGAATGAACAATAGAAACGAGCCACTTTGGGATTTACCCACCCGAGCAAGCCATTGGCTGATAGTGCTCGCTATGCCGCTGGCCTGGTGGAGCGCGGAAACGCAGCGCTACGAATTGCACCAATGGGTGGGGTACAGCGTGCTGGTGCTGGTGATTGCGCGCTTGATCTGGGGTTTCATTGGCAGCCATTACTCCCGCTTCACGGCATTTTTGGCAGGCCCGGCGAAGGTACTGCGTTACATCACTGCGGGTGAATGGCGCGGCATAGGACACAACCCACTCGGCGCCTGGTCGGCAATGCTGCTGTGGGCTCTATTGGTGCTGCAGGCTGTCAGCGGCATGTTCAACAGTGATGACATCCTGTTTACCGGACCCTTTTATTATGCGGCCGACACGGCTCTGCGCGACTCCATGGGCGCCATTCATGACTGGGCATTTAATGTGCTGCTTGCACTAATCGCAGTACATGTTCTCGCAGTTCTGCACCACCAGCGGCGAGGCGATCGGCTGCTGCAGGCCATGTTCCATGGCTACAGCAAGAACGGCGACAGCGGCTTCGCACCAACCCCAGCTCGGCGCTGGCTGGCCGTATTGGCCGCACTCGGCGGCCTGTTGTGGTGGGCTGTGAGCAATGCACCCCAGCCCAGCCCCAGCTGGTTTTAATACAGGTAATCCTTAGACTTGTAGTCATCATGGCAGGCCTTGCAAGTCTGCCCTACGTCGCCAACCCTGGCCGCAACCTGTTTTTGGTCTTCACCACCGGCCACAGCCTGCAGCGCATTCGCGGCCGCCTGCAGATCCAGCATTTTCTGCTCAAAATCGGCTTTGTTGTCCCAGATGCCTGGCTTGGCACGAGTGGTGCCTTTTTCCGACCCCTCAGGGAAACCGCGCATGATATCCAGTTGCAGCAAGGTGGCTAGATCATCCGCTGACGCCTGCATGCGCTCGGCATCATAGGGCATATCACCTTTTACCATGGCTGCCATCGGGCCAAAATTGGCCGCCACCAGAGCAAACCAGGATTGTCGATAAGATTGCGGCATTTCCTTGTCGTTAAAGTGTGACAGGGTGGTGGGCGCAATTACTGCCAGCGCCAACGCAGTGCTGAACAAGGTAAGTTTCGCTGTGGGTCGGTTCACGTGCTCCTCCGGTTTAGCGGCTTGAACAGCCAGCCTATCACAGAGCGACGAAAGATGTACCCTTAATGGTTCAACGTCTTGATTCTGCGCGCTGTGACCGAATGAGTTTATAATCCCAGCTTTCCCAAAACCAAGAGACTGCGGTGCCTGAAATGCCTCAAAACAATCCGGCAGACCTTGGGTTTTACATGCCTGCTGAATGGGAAGACCACAGCTGCACCTGGATGGCCTGGCCATGCCGTGATGGCTTGTGGCCGGATTACCAGGCCACGGCCCAGGCATACGCCGATGTGGCAAACACCATCGCAGCCTTTGAACCAGTACATATGCTGGTGCCACCAAGCAAGGAGTCTGCGGCCCGCACCTTACTCAGTGACGCAGTAAAACTGTTCCCAACAGCAATCGACGATTCCTGGGCCCGAGACTCCGGACCCAATTTTTTGCTGAATAGTGCAGGCGAGCTGGCCGGTAGTGATTGGGTCTTTAATGCCTGGGGTGGCAAATACCAGCCATATGACCAGGACGCCTTGATGGCGTCGCGTATTCTTGAGTATGCGGGCGCACGCCGCTTTGAGTCGTCGTTAGTTGCTGAAGGTGGCGGTATCACGGTAGATGGTGAGGGAACGGTGATCACCACCGATTCCTGTTTCCCAAACGCTAACCGTAACCCAGGCTGGAACAAGCAGGACATCGAAGCCGAGCTGTACCGAACGCTGGGTACTGAAAAAGTGATCTGGCTGCCAGGGGATGCTGACGAGACTGAAACCGACGGACATGTGGACGGGGCCGCTGCTTTTATTCGCCCGGGTGTGGTGCTGGTGGAGGTCAATCCGGACCCGTACGACCCGCATTACTCGGTCTGCCAGGATAACCTGCGCGCCATGCAGGGGCAGACGGACGCGAAGGGGCGCAAGATTCGCATCGAACTGATCAATGAAGCGAGTTACAAGCCGGGAGAGTGGAATGGCGGCTGCGCTTCGTATGTCAACTCCTATATTTGTAACGGCGCGGTGATTGTGCCCGGCTATGATTTTGAGCGTGATGAAGAAGCTGTTTCCACCTATCAGCGCCTGTTTCCAGACCGCGAAGTGGTGCAGGTTCAGATCAACCCCATTGCGATTGGCGGCGGCGGTGTACACTGTATCACTCAACAACAGCCTGCGGCCTCAGCATGAACCAAACAGTCATTAAAAAGCGCGCCTGCCATTTGTGCGAGGCCATCTGCGGCCTGGACATACATATTCAAAACGGCAAGATCACCGCGATCAAGGGTGATAAGGACGACCCTCTGTCACAGGGCCATATTTGCCCAAAAGCGGTTGCCCTGCAGGACATTCACAACGATCCGGACCGCCTGCGTCAACCGGTGCAACGGACTACGGACGGCTGGCAACCGCTTGACTGGGACACTGCCTTCGATCGTGTTGTGGAGAAGCTCTTGCAGGCTCGAGAACAGCATGGCGCCAATGCAATCGGTGTATACCAGGGCAACCCCAGTGTGCATAACTACGGCTGCCTAACTCACCCGTCGCAGTTTCTCGGCCCTCTGAAAACCCGCAACCGTTTCTCGGCAACCTCAGTTGACCAATTACCTCATCAGCTAGTTGCCTATTGGCTGTTTGGTCATCAATTATTGCTGCCTATTCCCGATATCGACCGCTGCGACTATTTTCTGATGCTGGGTGCCAATCCTATGGCGTCTAATGGCAGCATCATGACCGTGCCCAACTTTCCCAAGCGGCTGAAAGCGCTGCAACAACGCGGCGGAAAGCTGGTTGTGCTGGACCCACGGCGCACCGAAACCGCCGACAAAGCAGACCAGCATTATTTTATTCGCCCAGGCAGCGATGCAGCATTGCTGGCCGCTCTGGTTCACATCATTCTGCGTGACCAGCGAGTGAATACCGGTCGGCTGCAGCCAATTCTGGATGGCCTGGAAGATCTCCACTCTCTGTTTGCGGATTTTTCGCCCGAACAGGTCAGCGGGTTTACCGGCATCGAGGAAGCTGAGATCGAATCGATTGCGGAAGCATTCTGCAGCGCAGGCAATGCTGTATGTTATGGGCGCATGGGCTGTTCCACCCAGGAATATGGCGCCCTTTGCCAATGGTTAACCCAGCTCATCAATATTCTGACAGGTAATATGGACGAGCCCGGCGGTATGATGTTTACCGCCCCCGCTGTTGATATGATCGGTGGAGCCGGTATGGGTCGGCCCGGTAGTTTCGACCGTTACCGCAGCCGGGTGTCGGGCAAGCCCGAATTCAGCGGTGAGCTACCGGCCAGCTGTATGGCAGAGGAAATTCTGGCCGAAGGTGAAGGACAAATCCGTGCCCTGGTCACGATAGCCGGCAACCCGGTGCTCTCGACACCCGCGGGAAATCAGCTGGATGAAGCATTGCCCACCCTGGATTTCATGGTCAGTATCGACCCCTACATCAACGAAACCACCCGGCATGCCGACATCATTCTGCCGCCCAGCTCACCGCTGGAGCACGACCATTATGACCTGATCTTTCACCACTTTGCTGTGCGCAACACGGCGAAGTACTCAGCAGCCGTGTTTGAGAAGCCCGCTGATGAAAAGCATGACTGGGAGATATTCTCAGAGCTTGGTGAGCGCGTTTGCAAAGCGCTCGGGCAAGAACAGCGGCCTCTGCCAGCACCGCATGAGATCGTGGACCTTGGTTTGCAAATGGGGCGCTATGACCTGGACCTGGAAAAGCTGCAGCAACAACCAGCCGGGGTGGATCTTGGGCCTTTGCAACCATGCCTTCCCGACCGACTGCAAACACCTAACCAGCGTATTCACTGTGTGCCCGACGCTATGCCGGCTGAACTTAGCCGCCTTAAAGCGGCGTTGCAGCAAACGGATAACCCGCCATTTCAACTGATTGGTCGCCGACATGTACGCAGCAACAACTCATGGATGCATCAGTACCAACGCCTGATCAAGGGGGCTGACCGTTGCACGTTGCTGATACACCCGGATGATGCGCGCGACTGTAATCTGGGTGAAGGCGACCGTGCTTTGGTAAAAAGCCAAGCCGGAGAGATCACCATTGCGGTTCAGATCAGCGATAGCATGATGCCCGGTGTGGTCAGCGTGCCACATGGCTATGGTCACAGCGCTGATGGCATGCAGATCAACATCGCCAAGGCGAACGCCGGGGTAAGCGTGAACGACTTGGTTCCGGCGGATTTCGTCGATGCGCTATCCGGGAATGCCGCTGTTAACGGGGTGCCGGTCAACATCCAGCGATTCTCCTGTTAACAAGTGCTGCCGTCAGGTAAGATGCCCCGATAAATCTATGGCTATTGAAGATCGCATACTAAAAGGCTCGGTACGGCGCGCCCTCGACCTGATAGGCGACCGCTGGACCCTGCTTATTCTGCTCAGCGCATTCTGCGGTGTGCAACGCTTCGATGAGTGGAAAGCCCTGCACGGCATATCCCCGAGCATTCTCAGTAGCCGGCTCAAACGCCTGGTAAAGCGCGGGATTCTGGAACAACAGCCGGTCGAGCCGGGTTCCCGACGGCAGTGCTATACACTGACTGAAATGGGCGCAGATCTATTCAACTGGGCGCTCGCCGTTTGGAGCTGGGAGCGCACCTGGGTATACCGCGACAGCGACCATCCGGTACGCCTGATTCATAAAACCTGCGGCCATTCCACCAGCGCTGATTTTGTGTGCGGCCATTGCAACGGCCGTGTTGGCTATTTCAATATTACAATTGAGCGCGGGCCTGGCTATGACGCCCTTGCGGTGGACATGTCATCCGGCTCACGGAGAACCAAAATCCCTGCTATTAACAGCCGTAATAACATCGGGCACATTGGCCGCTTCGTTGACATCATTGGTGACCGCTGGAGTTTCCTGATAATTTCTGCCGCTTATTTTGGGGTCACCCGCTTTGATGCGTTTCAAGACCAACTGCATATAGCCACCAATATATTGTCGGACCGCCTGCGGCGGCTGGCAGAAGACGGCATGCTGGCCAGCAACCGCTATCATGACAAACCGGCGCGCTATGAGTATATATTGACCGAGAAAAATATCGCTTTCTACCAGGTACCACTAATGCTGGCACTGTGGGGAGACAAATGGCTGCCAAATGACGCCGGCGCAACGTTTATACGTTATCACGACAACTGCGGCGAAAAACTAACAGTCAAACCCTTGTGCAATCACTGCGGCGAAGAGTTGTGTCAGGACAATATCGACTTCGACAGCAGCAAAGAACCCATTCTGAAGTCGCTTGGCTCAAGCTGACCCATGAATTGTCAGGGCAGCATAACCACGCGCCCAGTGCGACAACAACCAGCGGTGCTCACCCAGTTCATATTCTGGATAGCGCCTTAATAACTCACTGAAATAACTAATTGCTTCCATCCGGGCGAGGTGCTGGCCCACACATTTGTGCAGGCCGAAACCAAAGGCCAGATGATCATGATTTTTACGCTGAATATCAAACATTTCGGGCTGCGGGTATTTAGCCGGATCGTGATTTGCTGCCGCGAACACCAGACTGATTTCTTCACCGGCCGGAATGCGCACTCCCTGCACATCGATATCGGCGACCAGGCGGCGTGGCAAGGCCTGGGTGGGCGCTTCAATGCGCAGCATTTCCTCTATTGCTCCAGGCAGCAGTTCCGGTTTGTCGAGCAGCCGCTTGCGTTGCTCGGGAAAGCGCGCCAGCAAGCCGGTGCCGTTCCCTAAGAGGTTAATGGTTGTATCCAGTGCGGCAAGGCCGATGTTATTGGCCAGCGTAATCACACCATCCTCACCATGCTCCTGCACAGTTTGCGAGTCGCTCAGCCATGAAAAAAAGTCATCTTCGGGCTTGTTTCGTTTCCAGTGCAGCGCTTCCCGCATCAAGGCCTGGAGTTCATCCAGCAGTCGTAAGGCAACCTCGGGGGCACCCGGCTGCTCACCCAGTGGGTCCTGCCCAACCAGGCAATCACCCAATTCATACCATCTTGGCGCCAGATGCTTTGGAAAGCCAAGCAGCTCGGTGACGAATTTTTGTGGCAGACGTTTGATCACGCTGTTCAGCAACTCCACCTCGGGTTGATTCGGTAATCGATCGAACAGCTCCGCAACCAGCGCATCCAGAGCCGGCTTCATACTGGCCATTGCGGTCTGCGAAAAAAACGGCATGACGGCGCCGCGCAGTTCCTTGTGGCGCTCACCGTCTAATGAAGTCAGCGACAGCAGGTAGCTGTGCCCGGTATCTGCATTGCAAGCCACTGCAGCGTTACGCAACAAGGCTCGCACATCGTCGTAGCGGGTAATCATCCAGATATTGCGTTGCGCATCGTGATACACCGGGTGCTCATTGCGCAACACCCGGTAACGAGCATAAAGGTTTTCGTGGTAGTTTGTATCAGTAACGTCAACCAAAGCGGACATGGTTTCGCCCGACTAACGCTTCAACTCAAAGCCAGCCTGCTTACGATCCCAGGTATCGGCAGACACGCCTTTCTCCCGCAACAGATACTTTTGTACTTTGTTGGTTGGCGTATATGGTAGCTCGCTGACAAACTCCAAATATCGGGGTACAAAGTAATAAGGCGCGTTGTCATTCACAAAGCGGCAGATTTCATCAGCGCTCGCGGATTCGCCTGCTTTTAACACCACATCAACTTTCAATTCATGTTCGGATTCCACTTCGGCTGACGGAATACCGAAAGCCGCCACATCGGCGATGCCTGGATGACGGCGAAACACGCTTTCGACTTCCAGCGTGGAAATATTGCGCCCGGCATAGCGCACGGCATCTTTTTTGCGGTCAACAAAAAACAGTGCACCGGTGTCCGGGTCCTGCCTGGCCATGTCTCCTGTGAGATACCATTCTCCACGATAAGCCGCTGCGGTCGCCTGCGGGTCATCAAAGTACCCATTGAATAAAATGTGTGGTTCCAGGGGCTTAATACAAATCTCACCTGGCTCGCCAACAGCGACTTGCTTGCCTTCATCGTCGCAGAGCATCATTTCCACATCATCGGGGGCGAAGCCGAGGGAGTACACGGGTACGTCATCACGCGCTTCCGGCTGAGTTGTGATCAGTTGGCATTCACTCTGCCCGAGCCCGGTTCGCCCGAGCTCCACCGCAAATCGTTTTTCAAATGCCTCCCAGAGGTTCGGCGGAAACGGCACCAGCATCGCTTTACGCAGCGTGTTGTCGGCATCGTTATCTGTTTCCGGCTGGTTCCATAAAAACACACCCATCGCACCAATCAGAAATGTCTGAGTCGCCTGAAAGTGCGCAATACGTTCCCAGAAATGACTGACCGAAAAGCGTGCTTCGATCGCACAGGGTATACCTTCCAATAAAGCGCGATAAATAGCGGTCACCCAGGCACCGGCATTGAACAGTGGCATCGCACAATAGGCCACGTCTCCTGGCTGAGTGTCGTATAAAATAGACGCGCCCTGGAAGATCGCCCTAATCCAGCCGTTGTAGTTCTGCATGACGCCCTTGGATTTACCGGTTGTTCCGGAAGTCCACAGAATGGCGCAAGTGTCGCCGTAGTCCTGCTCAGAATAATCGGAATGAAATGGCTCCTGCTGGAGCAATTCAGCGTATTCGGAAACGCCATCGGCACTGGTTTGCGAATCGTTCAATAATAACCACGCTGGAATGGCCAGATCCTTCCGCATTGCGGCAACGCGCGGGTAATATTCACTGTCTGTAGCGAGCAATTTACAGCGCGAACGCTGGATGGAATCGCGTAACCAATCGCCCTTATAGTCGGTGTTGATTGGCACCCAGACCGCGCCCAGTTTGTTGGCTGCCAATGTCAGCAGTACAAACTCAGGGCGATTGCCCATGTAGATGCCAATACGCTCACCTTTTCGCAAACCCATATTAGAAAGCCCGGTAGCCAGCCGATTGGTGAGATCTTCAGCTTGGGCAAAGGTGATATGAACATCATCATTCAGCAAAAAGCCGGTATCGCCATTGGCCTCGGCTTGCATGCGCAAAATTTTCGGGAAGATTCGAAGGTCGGTGTTGGATAAATCGGGCTTGTACATGAGCTGATTATTAGAAGGAGTCCGACGACCAGTGTACCCATTTTAACGATTGCGGGTGCTACAGATTGGTTATGTTGCCAACCGGCAGTATCCTGGCTGACAATAAGCCACTCAACCTGCTGCAACAACCAATATGCGTTTCATCGCTCTGCTATTGCTGCTGTGTACCTGCGCGCAGACTCAGGCAAAACCCAGCAATGTATTGCGCCACGACAGCTCCACCGCGCTCGTGGAGCAGACCGGCACGCAGCACAATAGCGCGCTGGGCGCGTTACGCGATGGCGACACCACAAACTCGGCCCGGCTAAGCGGCCCGGTAGAATTCAGCCTGGCACTGGATGAGCTGTCGGCGCTTGAGTCATTAACTGTGCATTTGAGCGCTACGATGGACAGCGACGCCATTGCCGAAGTAGAGGTGTTGGGTTCCATTGCCTCGGCAAACAGCGGTTTCAAACGGCTGCGCCTGGCGTCTATCCGCGGACAGCAAAGACAACAGCGCTTTCGCTTCCGCCCGACTGGCGTGCGTTGGCTGGTACTGAAAATCACACCGGCCGAGGGCCAGGCCGAGCTACCCATTAGTGAACTGGAACTGCTTGGCCGGCCCGGCCCTCCACAAAGTGCCTATCAGTTTAAGGAATCGCCGGCCAGCGCCATTGCTGTACTGAACACGCTGCAAGGAACCCTGAATGTGCGCGTGAGCGCAGATGAACTTGCATTGTTTGACGATGCCAAAGACGGCCGGCTGGATAACTGGTCGCTCGCTGACGCGGCACTGATCGCATCAGGGGTAACCTCGGCGTCCGCACGACAGCCACTGCTGCACCGGATTGACCGGCTTGCCCAGTTAGCCGCCAACGAAATGACGGCTGCCGATAAATTACAACAAGGCGAACAATTGCTGCAGTGGTTGCATCAGGCTCCGATGAAGGCCGGTTACCAGGAAGATCAGACCCGCCTGTCCACGCTACTGAACAAAGGCGTTTACAACTGCGTTTCATCCGCGGTGCTGTTCAGTGTGCTCGGCAAACGACAAGGTATAGACGTGCGCGGCATTGAAGTTCCCGACCATGCACTGGCCATCGTTTACGACGGCACCCGCAATGCCGACGTGGAAACCACAACCCCGGCCGGCTTCAACCCCAGCCGCTCACGCGCGGCCGTGGACGCCTTCACCCAACGCACCGGTTTTGCCTATATTCCCAGCTCGCGCAGCGACCAGCGCCGCGAAATCAGCCCGCTGGGGCTGGTGGCACTGATCTATTACAACCGTGGCGTTGAATTCAGCCGGCAGGAACGCTACCAGGAAGCACTTAAAGCCTATTTCAGCTCGCTAAGTCTGGACCGGGAAGCCGGGTCAGCGGTTAAAAACGCTCTTGCCGGCCTCGCAAACTGGAGCGTCCACCTGGCCAAAAAGGGCGAGTTTCAGCAGGCGCTTCAGGTCGTCGGTGCCGGCTTAAAGCTGGCGCCCGAAGATCGCACGCTGTTGCATAACCGCAAATCGATCTGGCAGGAACACATCAACCGCAGCATTGCTGCAGGCGATCAGTCGGCCACTTTGGCACTGATTGATCAGGCCCACGCGGCGGTACCGGACGGTGGCTTCAGCCAGCAGAAAGCCTACCTGTACATCCGGCCTGCCCAGCAGCTGGCCGACGACGGGCAATGGCTGGCGGCATTAGCGCGCATCGACGAGGCCAAGCTGGATGCAGAATCCAGCAGGGAATTGCAACGTTTCCAGAGCAACCTGATTTTGCGCTGGTCATCTGCAGAAATCTCGGCGCAACGTTGGCAGCCGGCTTTGGATGCACTTGCCATCGGAGTGCAGCGCTCCCCCGAAGAACGCCGGTACCAGCAGAATATCGCCTATGTTCTGCAGGAATGGAGTGATGCGAGCTATCGCCAACAGGGGGCAGACCAGGCATCCAGCATTGTGAACAGCATTCTCGCCCGGTTTCCAAACATGCGCCCGGTAGAGCGTGCTGCACGCAGTTTTGCCATCCGACGCATCCGTGAACTGCGCGACGGGAAGCACTTTGATGAGGCCTTGGACGCAATTCGCCAGTATCAAAACCTGCTGCCGCGGGAGCGCGAGGTGGATACTCTGGTTCGCAGTGTGTTTGACCGCCAGGCACAGACGCATTACGACGCCGGGCGGTGGCAGGAAGCGCTGGCAGTTTATGCGGATGCCCGCGGGCGCTTCCCAGACAACAAGCAGCTGCGCCAGAATGAAATTGCCACCTGGCACTCGTGGGCAAAACCGTTTATGGAAAACGGCGACTGGGCAAGCGCACTGGATGTGTACGAACAGGCGCTGGCAGGCCACCAGCAGGAACGCGGTTTTCAACAAAACATCGCCTACTCAGTGCAGGAACTACTGGCGGAGCGCACATTGGCCGAGCCTGCAAATCAGGCGCTGGCCCGGCAGCTGCAGCAGCGCTTTGCCGCGGTGCGCAAGATTCCGCAAACCGTAGCCGGTGCGTTCAGCCGGCAAGCCGCAGAACAGCTAAAACAAGAGCGCTTCGAGCAAGCCCTGGCTATTGCCGAAGCGGCACGTAGCACAGTCACAGACCAGCGCAATGCCAGCAAACCGCTGCGGCAAGTGTACGATAGTTGGGCTCGCTACCACAGCGAACGACAGGAGTGGCAGCAAGCGGTTGATGTTTACCAGCAAGCGCTGGCCACCTTGCCGAATGACGCCCACCTTAACCGCAATGCGGTGGCTACCTGGCACGCCTGGGCCAAACCACACCTGAATGCCTCCGGCTGCAAGCAGGCCATTGCCATTTACCAACGCGGCCTGGAACGCATGCCGGGCACAGCACTGTTCAAACAGAATATTCGTTATTGTGAGCAACAACTGGGACTGTGAGCGTCAAGCAACCCCCCGCGGGACATACTGTCTAAGCTGATTGCAATAAGGGGCGCTTCCTTGCTGGCCATGCACGCTTGAACGGCTCGGTGTTTTATCAGGAATTCGACAGCTACAGTGTGTTCAACCTGTTCACCGGTGTGCGTGATGAAGCCGGCAAATGGGATGTAAACGTGTGGGCCAAAAACCTGTTTGATGAAGACGTAGTGCTGATTCAGGATGGCTCGGACGCTACTGACATCTCGGCGGCAGTGGCTGCAGGGGGCTCTCCGGGCGATGGCATCGGCTCCTATACCCGAGTAGTAACCCTGGCGGAGCGTACAATCGGCATTACCGGCCGCTATAACTTCTGAGGCTTCGCACCCGGCAATGGGGGCTGCACGCCCCCAGTTGCAGTCTGTTATGCTTGGCGCATGAGCCAGACTGCATTTTCTGCCCGAGAATTCCAGCGCTACGCACGCCACCTGCAGTTACCGCAGGTGGGTGTGGCCGGCCAGCTGAAGCTGAAGCAGGCTCATGTACTGGTGGTTGGTTGTGGCGGCCTGGGCGCACCGGTATCACAGTATCTGGCGGCCGCCGGGGTTGGAACGATCACCCTGCTGGATGGTGACACCGTCGACCTCAGCAACCTGCAACGCCAGGTAATCTTCAGTGAAGCGGACTTGGGTCTGCCCAAAGCCGAATGCGCGCAACGGCGCTTACAGGCGTTGAATTCCTGCATTGAGCTGCGCGCGGTGACCGAACAGCTTACAACCGACAACGCGGTTGAGTTAATCAGTGGCTGCCAGATCGTTGCCGATTGCACCGATAACTTCGCCGCACGCTATCTGATCAACGACGTTTGCAAGCAACAGCAGCGGCCCTGGGTGTACGCCAGCATTCATCAGTTTAGCGGGCAATTGGCCTTTTTCACTCCGCAAGGCCCGTGCTTCCGTTGCCTGTTTCCAAAACCCCCGCTGGATGTACCCGACTGCAACGCAGCCGGCGTGATCGGTGTCCTGCCCGGTATTCTGGGCACTCTCCAAGCAGCGGAAATTCTGAAGTATCTGCTGGACCTACCCGGAGTGCTGGCTAACAAGCTGATGATGGTGGAAACGACTGATATGTTGTTTCAGCAACTGGGCATGCGGCAAAGCGAAGACTGTGAGCTTTGCCAAGGCGAACAGCAGTTTGATGCCGACAGCGAGTTTTACCAGCCAGTCTGTGCCAGTGATGTAGATGATAGCTATGGTGTATCTGCAGAAGTATTTGAACGGCAGCGCCAGAATGACGGCCTTCGCCTGATCGATGTGCGCAGCGCAGACGAGCACCAGGCGTATAATCTGGGTGGAGAAAACGTACCTCTTGAACAGCTACCGGATTGGCTCGCTTTACAGGAAACGGGCACGGATTTCGTATTCTACTGTCAGTCCGGTGTGCGCAGCCTGGCGGCCTGTGAAGCGGCAGCAAAACAAGGCATAAAAGCATACAACCTGCAAGGCGGCGTGCTTGGCTACCTGCAATCCAGCCAGCGGTAAGGGAAAATACCTGACCCCCAGTTTGTGGGGGCGCAGCAAATACATTGCTGCTTTAAGCTACCGGAATGCTCAAGCGGGGCACCGAATATGATTTCTGCCAGTAAATTCCAATACGGGCTCGTCGTTGATGACCATGCGGATGCCCGCAGATGGCTGGTGCAGGCTTTGCAGGATGCCTTCCCCGGGATTTTAATCAATGACGCCCACGATCTTGCAAGCGCGCATGCCGCTATAACAGTGCAGCACCCAGACATTGCAGTGATTGACCTGGGGCTACCGGATGGCTCCGGCGTTGAGCTGATTCGCGCATTGCACCACGAGGAATCGCCGTGCTACAAAATCGTCAGTACTATGTTTGGCGACGATGGCCATCTGTTCGAAGCACTACGCGCGGGCGCTGAGGGCTATGTGCTCAAGGATGAGGCCCGCTCCCAGCTGGCCGATTTACTGCGCGGCATTGTCGATGACCAACCACCTCTGTCAGCATCCATCGCCCGCCGCTTGCTGCACCACTTCCACGAGCCTGTCGACGAGGAAATTGTGCGCCTGACCGAACGCGAGCACGAAGTGCTCACGCTGATCGCCAAGGGTTACACGGTCAAGAAAGTAGCCGGGCTGCTGGATATTAGCGTGAATACCACGGCGGGTTATGTG
>JAUIHW010000109.1 GCA_030431775.1 Gammaproteobacteria bacterium | reverse complement strand
GTTATCCAGAACAATACGCTTCGGTAACTGTCGGTACTCACCTAACTGTTCCAGTTCCCGTGTTAGCCGATGGCCGCCAATGGAGAAATCGACTACCTGGAGAATGCATTCTCGGCTGAAATCATCAACGACATTGAATACCCGGAAGCGTCGCCCGTTGGCCAACTGATCAGAGACAAAGTCTACCGACCATCGCTCATTGAGCCCGTCCGGCACCGGTAGTGGCACCCGGGGCCGATTCAGCTTCTTGCGTTTCTTGGTACGTACTTGCAGTGCTTCCTCGCAGTAGATGCGCTGCGTACGCTTGTAGTTGATGACGAGTCCTTCCGCCTTCAACATATCGTGAAGGGTCGGACAACCGTAACGGGGGTACTGCTCGGCCAGGGACTTCAGCTGCGCCCTCAGCCTCCCATCATCGCGCCCCTTGAGGCGACGCCATATCGCTGAGCGACTGAAGCCGACCAGGCGGCAGGCCCGTCGCTCGCTGACGTTGCGGCTCTTGAGATGCTCCACGACCCGTCGCCGCTGCCGGGCCGTTACCATTTTCCCTCAGCGATCTCCTTGAGCGCAGCTTTGTCCAGCTCCGCTTCAGCCAGGAGTCGCTTCAACTTGGCATTCTCTGCCTCCAGTTCTCGCAGACGCTTGGCTTCGTTCACCTCCATACCGCCGTATTTGGACTTCCAGCGATACAGTGTGTTTAGCGCGATGCCGTACTCGCGGCCCAGATCAACCATCGTACGGCCGGACTCATGCTGCTTGAGGATCGAAATAATCTGTTCTTCGGTGTAGCGCTTGCGCTTCATATCGGGATCTCCTTAACTCTAAAATAGATGGAAATCCCACATCCTGCATGGCTCGAATTACGGGGATACGGTCAACAGGTACTGCATAGAAAATCTCTATTCACTCCGGAGGTGGGAGGGGGCGGCGTCCACTTTGTGCCAATAGCGGACACTCACAGCGGAAGGCGACTGCCACGTTGCCGTCTTTGCACGACAACCCCGGCGAGCCCCAGGCCAAACAATGCAAGGGACACAGGCTCAGAGACAGTATACGTCCGAAAATTTTGATCAAAACTCGCTGGTTCCCAGTTCGATATTCCGAAATCAGTGTTAAAAAAGTAGCTGTCGCCTCCCGCGTAGCCAACAGGGCCGGTGCCCTCGAATATTTTTTGCCCCACCCAATTGGCATTGGGAGTCCCAAACAACTCTAGGGCCAGTACGTCACCAGCGTTTACAGCCAGAAACGCTTCGCCAAAGTCGAATGTGAATACACTACCAGCGTTCCTGACAATTGAAGATGTTGCCAGAACAACCGAGCCAGCGCTTCCACCGATCGGCATTCCATTGGCGGTAGCTAATATGCGTGCGAGGGTAAATTCGCCGGTCTGGGTATGTTGAACATCAACGCTGTCCAAGAAGCCGTCGCGACCAACCGTGAAGGTCTGGGATCTTCCGAATGTGGCCCCATCTGAGATTCTGGCCCACGCAGAGATGTCCGGTGTCCAGTGCTCCTGGTCCAGTATTAGACTGGCACTTGCCGATTGACTGAAGATCAGCACAACGAGCAGGAACAACAAGCGATGAGTGATGGTCACGTAACAGTCTCCATGAGCGGTGGGGTCAGTTTCCAACTTACCAGTGCTTCCTGTCTTCTCTAAAACTTGTGACGTTGCGTTCAGTCTAGTCTAGTCCACGAATATCTGAGCGTCCGCTTTGAGTCGAAAGCGGTCTCTCAAACCAAAGCCGTAGCGCCCACACCAGGCCAATGGACAAAAATTCAGTCAATTGATTTTGGTTAGGCATTCCGTGTAGCCTTTTGCTGACATGTGTTTTCTTTCGACTCAAAGCAGAGATTTGGAACGATGCGCTGATACCAACGCTTTCACCTCAAAAGGGGCGCGCTTGGTGCCAGTATTCTTTACATTTCCCGGGTAGAGGGTCGGCAGATTGCCTTCCAGGCCTTTAAGCTGTTGGTGTGGCGCGTTTCTTGCTTTGCCGATGTAAGAGGCCAGTTTGCAAAATGCGGATTAATTAAAATGACAAGGTTTATTGTTAGAGTTTTCACCGTGCTAATACTGGGCTGGGCAGGCAACACTGTTGCAGCTCCAATTACCGGTGCAGATATTCTCAAAGTCGATGGTACCGAGTGGGCACAAGTGGATATCTTTATCGGTCTCTCTTGGAGCGATTTGAACGCCGTTTGTCCCGGCGGCCTATGCCTGAGCGGTGGGGAGCTAAATGGCTATGACATGACAGGTTGGCGGTGGGCGGTAACGGACGATGTAAATGCGCTGTTCAACTATTATATAGGCAGTCGTCAAATGGGGCCGGGTCCGGATTCATACCAGATATTTCCGGGCGCATTTGCCGCAGAATTTTTCGGGCATGGGTGGAGAAAAACCGATAGCTTTTTCCCCGGCGACTCCCGCGAAACCTTTGGCCTGGTGTCTGACAACTCGTCCACTATTGCTTACATAGGCGAGTGGATCAATGTAACCGATATAGCCAACACGGACTACAACCTTGCCGGTTCCAGCGATGTTTACGGCGGCTGGTTTTATCGTGGCAATTCACCGCAGATACCCATCCCCGCAACCATCCCTCTGATAGGCGTTGCGCTCGCAATCCTGGGGTTTGGTCGAAGAAAAAGCAGCTAAGGGAACGTCCGCTCCTGGCACGAAGCCGTCACTCGTGAATTGTGCTAGATTCAGCTGAGAGTCCGCTTCCAACTCATAGCGGACCATCCCTATTTTTAACTTGAATCGCAGGGTGGAGTTGGCTGAGAACATAATCTACTACGGCATCTGCTTTTTCTTTGCAGTGCTTTGTATGGGCGCATCATAATGCAGATCGTGCTATCTGTATTGATGCCCCCACGCACCAGTAAGCTACAACACTGACTTTATTGCGGAACTTATCCGTTGAAGAAAGGCCTACATATCGCTGTATTCGTTTGCTTTCACCTCGACTTCGGGCTCTTTGTCAAAGCGGTAGCAAAATCTAGATACGACGAATGGAGTGATGGAGTTCCACGAGTCAGGTGAGCAAAACAGGCAGGTCCGGTCATCAGGGGACGGCCTGTTTTATTTTTGGCGCATTCAATTCCCAGTGAGTCCTACGGTCTCCAACTGCGAAGCGAACGTATACTGTTTGCTCGTGTGCGTGGTTTCAGGCTCTCTTATGCTTTTGCCAAACAAGTCCAACAAGTCCCAAGCCGACCAGCGCAAGCGTTGCCGGAGAGGGCACTGAGGCACCGCTGATTCGCAGAGGCCCGGCTACGCTTATTAGACTGCTATCGTTCTCGTCCAGATAGGAAACATCGCCAAGAAAAATAACGTTTTCCAGATTGATATAGCCGCCGCCAACTGCGAGGTCTCCATCCGCGTCCCTGAAAAATATCCAGGTTAACGTCGGTGCGGCCAACGCGATATCGGTATCGAACCAGAGGTCAGCGAGTGCACCTGTACCGGGGGATCCTGCGAGAATGTCAGCCGTCGAGAATGATTTCGTACCGAAGGAGAAATCAGATGCGACAATCCCCGATGCGGAGTAACCGTACCATGGGTGGTTTGTCATCCGGGTGCCTATCAAGTCCCCGCTAGCATAAAACTGCGTATTGGTATCGAGCGACGTGTCGTAGGTCATTGTGTAAGAAAACGGGATGTTATCTCCCGATTCCCCAAAAATGACCACATCAGAAGGGTTCTGGTAAACACCACTAAACGTCAGATCGATCAATGCTGCATTCACCGACACTGGCGTACCTGCCACAGCAACCAACCACAAAATTCGCCAAATTTTCATTGTCATGGTTCCTTGCCTCGCCAGCACACATTCACCCAACAGCAAACTTTAGCTTAGCGCAAGCGTCTCGAAAGCGTGTGATTTATTCGTTCCACGCATTACCTGGTGATCTGGCCTGTTGCCCCAATGATCTTGCCTGCCCCTCTAATGCTGCCGCGATTTGCGGTCTGTGAATCGGCGCGCATTTTTGGCGTGTAAAGCCCTTGCTGTCAGTTGAGTTGGCTGGGTGGAGTATGCGATGCTCAGGTGGCAATGTGTCTGCCAATGCAGGAGAGGCTGTGAATGCGGCCTCCACAATAAGATCGTTAAAGTGAGGTTCACCATGAAGTCCAGCCAAATCCTGGTTCCGCTGTTCGTTTGTCTGACACTGTTCGCCGGTAAAGCACTGGCCGTTGTGCCCGACCCGGGTTTCAACTCGCTGTTTATCGGGCACAGCTTTTTCAGGCCGTTTGCCGAGGGTATGCCCGCCTACAGCGGTGCGGCCGGTATCCCCGGCCATTCCCAGACGATTGTTTTCTCCGGCGGTGCCAGCGGTGCGCCAGAGGCGCTGTGGAACAACGCCAGTAAGCGCGCCCAGATTCAGGCTGTGCTGGATACCGGGGATGTCGAGTTGTTTGCGATGACCTACCATCCGTCTTATCCCACCACGCAGGGATACGAGGATTGGATCAGTTATGCGCTCGCCCAGAATCCCACCACCCGCATTGCCATCGGCCTACCCTGGTTGACAAACCCGGGCAGTCTCAGTGCGCAGAACTTTGCCGATGCCTGGACCGGGTTTCACGGCGCAGCCTGGCATGACTTTATTGATACTATCCGCGCGCTGTTTCCGGGTGTAGACATTTACTGCCTGCCCTACGGCCAAAGCGCGGGCGAACTGCGCCTGCTGTACGCGGCGAGTAACCTGCCGGATGTGCAGAATGAGGTCGGCGCCGCTGCAACCTCCATTTTCTCTGATGCATTCGGTCACCCGGGATACATCCTGCGCGACCTTGGTCGATTGGTCTGGCTTAACTCAATCTACGACGTTGACCTGACAACTTACAGCCACGGACCGAGTTACACGACCGACCTGCATGCGCTGGCTGCTACGATAATGAATGCTCACGATCCGGCCTACGATGCCGCCTATCATATCGATGCCGATGGCGACCGGGTGGGTGATGCGCTGGACAATTGTCCTTTGATTGCAAACCCCGACCAGGTGGATGCGGATAACGACGGCAGGGGTGATGCCTGTCATGGCATGCCGCCCGGCTGCTAGGAAGGGCTAATGGCGCGGTGAATCCGGACGGTGTTGAGCTGCTGACAAATTTCCCCAGCGCCACCTGGAGCGTCAGCTGCTCTTAATGCGGGCCGGCTTGATAAAACACGCTGGCTAAACCGTTTGACGCCTATAACCTCCGAGGCATAGGGCAATAGCTTTGACGACTTTGTCAGCGCTTCGGCGGGGCCAGTGCGGTTAGGTTGTTCAAGCGGGCCTTGTCAGGCGATGTGATACTGCCCGGCTGACCAACCGCTCGATATCAAACAGCGACTGACCGCCGGTCGGTTTCGTAACTGAACCGGCTGCCGGGCGGCTGTAGCAGTTCAATAT
>JAUIHW010000043.1 GCA_030431775.1 Gammaproteobacteria bacterium | reverse complement strand
AACAATGGCGCAAACCGTTTGTAACCGCCTTCAGCGACCAAGACCCCAGTACTGCCCCCTGGGCTGAGGTGTTCCGTCATCGCATACCGGGTGCCAGAAACGAATTGCATACCACCATCGATGGAGCTGGCCATTTTGTGCAGGAAGAAAAGGGGCACGCCTTAGCCAAAGTGATCCTCAACACCATTGATTATGTCGAGGCAAATTTATGAACCATCAGATGCCACTGGCGATCCGCCTGCTGAACGGTGCCGGTCGGGGCATCAATCGCCTTGGTCTACGGCCGATATCCCTCGAGTTAGAGAAGCTCCTGAACAAAGCGCAACGGGACACCGGCCTGGAAGATTTTGGTGATAACAGCTTCCGTGCGCCGCTGCAGCGCCTGCTCAAAAGCCTGGAGCAGGAAGCTGGGCTAAGCCTGATGGGCCGCATGATTGCACGCCAGGATCTGTTGCGCTTGCTGAAAAACCGACTGCAAATCGTCGACACGTTCAAGCAGCACCCAGAGATCTCCGAACAGCGGGTCGATCGTCCCCTGGTGGTGGTTGGACCACCGCGCACAGGAACGACTATTTTTCATGACCTACTGGCTCTTGACCCGGACAACCGAGTACCGCTGAGTTGGGAAGTGGCCCATCCCTGCCCGCCCCCGGAAGCGCTAAGCTACCAAAGCGACCCACGGATCGCCGCGGTCCAGGCGGAGCTGGATCAGGTGGATAAGCTGCTGCCGGACTTTAAAACCATGCATCCGATGGGCGCGCAGCGAGCCCAGGAATGCGTGGCCTTCACCTCTCACGAATTCACGTCCATGATCTTCGACGTGCAGTTTCGAGTTCCGGCATATGAGGAATGGATAAACACCGCCGACGTCACCAGGATGTTCAAATTTCACCGCCAGTTTCTGCAGTTACTGCAATGGAAAAACCCGGCCCAGCGCTGGGCGCTCAAATCGCCCCAACACCTGTGGCACATGCGAGCCCTGCTGAAAGAATACCCGGACGCCTGCATCGTGCAGACTCATCGTGACCCTGTGAACATTCTGGTTTCAATATCCAGCCTGATCGCCACGCTGCGCCAACTGGCCAGCGGGGAGGTTGATATCCAGGACATAGCTCGCCACTATGCGCGGTGGCTGGCGACCGGCTTCCAACACACTATAGACCTCAGGAATTCCGGCGAATTGCCAGCGAAGCAAATCGTTGACATTCACTTTCGGGATTTTGTGACTGACCAGGTGGGTGCCGTTCGGCGAGCCTATGAGCATTTCGGTTTGCAACTCAACGAGGATGTCGCAGCTGCCATGCAAGCGTTCCTAGACGACAACCCTGCCGACAAGCACGGCAAACACAGCTACCACTTTTCTGATACCGGGCTGGACCTCGATGAGATTCGCGAGCTTTACCGACCGTATCAGGAGTATTTTGGCATCATGCCTGAAGAGCAACGCTGACTATAAGGTCACCGCGCTCGCCAGTAACTTTTGGGTATAGGGGTGTGCAGGACTCTGCCAAACCGATTCAGTCGCACCGCTCTCCAGCAGCTTGCCATGTTGCATCACCAGAACACGGTCACAGAGGTAACGGACGACAGCCAGGTCGTGCGAAATAAACAACATGGTGAGATTACGGCGCTCAACCAGGTTTAACAATAATTCTAGAATCTGCTTCTGAATGGTCACATCCAACGCAGATACCGGCTCATCTGCCACAATGAATTCAGGCTCGCTGGCCAGAGCACGGGCAATGGCTATGCGCTGACGCTGGCCCCCAGAGAATTCATGCGGGTATTTACGCACAAAACGACGATCCAGCCCAACCTCATCCATCAGGGTGAGTACCTGTTGTTGCACATTGGCCGCGCTCGCAACCTTATGAAACAGCAACGGCTCCGCCAGGCAATCATAAATGGTCATGCGCGGGTTCAGCGATGCATACGGGTCCTGAAAAATCATTTGCAATTGTTTTCGCAGCGGGCGCATTTCGTTTGCCGGCAAGCCACGAATCTCTGAACCCTCAAAGCGGACCGAGCCAGACTGACTTTGCACCAGATTAAGGATACTTCGGCCGAGGGTGGATTTGCCGGAGCCGGATTCACCGACCAAGCCCAGTATTTCTCCCCGGTATACGACGAAACTGGCATCGTCTACGGCAACCAGAGGCGGTTGAGCAGCGCCTCCATTGCCGGGAAAAACTGTGCGAAGCTCGTTCACTTCCAACAGTATGTCCTCTGAGCAGCTGCTTTCTACAGCTTTGGCACCTTGCGGGGTGGCTGCGTACAAATCCTGGGTATATGGGTGTTGCGGTTGTGCGAACATTGCCTTACCCGGCCCGGACTCCACGCATTCCCCTTGTTTCATCACCACAACCCGGTCGGCCAAATCTTTTACCACTGCCAGATCGTGGCTAATAAAAACCACCGCCAAATTGCGTCTGTTTTGCAGCTCGCTGATGAGCTGCAGAATTTGTGCCTGTACGGTAACATCCAGCGCCGTTGTGGGCTCGTCGGCTATCAGCAGTTCGGGTTCGGCAATCAATGCCGATGCAATCATTACCCGCTGCCGCATACCTCCAGAAAATTCGTGCGGGTAACTGAAGAAGCTGCGCTTCGGATCGCGGATTCCCACCTCATCCAGCAATTCCTGCGCACGCTCGGTCGCCTCGGCTCGAGTATGACCGCGGTGATAGACCAGCGGCTCTATCAACTGTTCGCCCACTCGCAGAAACGGATTCAGGCTGGTCATTGGGTCCTGGAAGATCATTGCAATCTGATTGCCGCGTACCGCACGCAACTCGGCTTCACTCATGGCCAGTAAGTCCTGCCCCTTGAACAGGCCACACCCTGAATCAATCCGCCCCGGAGGACATGGGATCAGCCCTAGCAGGCTGTAACAACTGACCGATTTGCCACTTCCAGACTCTCCGACAATACCGAGAATTTCGCCACTATCGACACGAAAATCGAGGTTCTTTACTGCCTGCTGGACCCCATTTCTAGTATGGAAACTGACAGAGAGCTTGTTTACTTCAAGCAATGACATGAGCTTAAGCTGCGGGCTCAACCCCAGCCCAATTCTCGCATTGCCCAGGGCGCGTTCCAGATTTTTGTCATATGCGAGACTTTACCGTCGGCATTCATTTGCATGACGTAAACATAGTGGCTACTGGTCGACTGTCCGGTAGCGGCCACCGGACCACCTTCACCATTGTGGGTACCATTAAAGGTGCCAAAGAATAAAGCTGTTTGAGTGGCTTCATCAAAGCCTGAGGCATGCAGCTCATAGCCGCAGCCAGCCAGAGGGCCTTCTCCCGTCGCTTTCATCCAGTCGGCATAGTCGGCCAATGTATTCAGCTCAGCAATCGGTTCTGACTGGGCGCTAAAGCCGGCACCGTCAGCCATGAATGGTGCGCATCCTTCAGCACCCTGCAGAGACTCACAGGCGTGAAACAGTGCGGTGGCGGTATCAAAAGCAGTCATGGCATGGCCTCTTACAAAAAGGCCATTCTACCAGACTACCTGAAGAGGTTGATGGTTAGAGAAGAATGCTGATAAATGCCGGAATGGACAAAGCAACGCCGATCATAAACAGCACTGTGTAGCCTAAGCGACGCATGGCGGTTTTGTCATCAATATCGTGGCTCATTGTTAGCTCCTGATGGCTGAGGTGGAGTAAAAATAGCCAAAAGGAAAGCAGTTATCCTTGACTCAGATCAAATGGAGGCGCAATGGCGGTCTCACCCATACCCCTTCTTAAGGTTCAATCCTTGGATGCTTTCGGATCCAGCGCATCGCGCAAACCATCACCCAGGAAATTCAGCGCAAACAATGTGATCGCCAGTGCCAGACCCGGGAAAACCAGCAACCAGGGAAATTCCTCCATCGTTTCAGCCCCATAAGAGATAAGCAGGCCCCAGGAAGATTGTGGCGGTTGAATTCCAAGGCCCAGAAAACTCAAGAAGGCTTCCAACAGCATAACCTGAGGAATAGTCAGAGTCGCATAGACAATGACCGGGCCCAAAGTGTTTGGAATGACATGCCGACGCAGTATGGTCCAGGTTGGCAGCCCCATGGCGACAGCGGCCTCAATATACTCCTGGCGCCTAATGCCCAGCACTTGGCCACGAACGATTCGGGCCATGGTCAGCCATTCAACCGCTCCAATGGCCAGGAACAATAGCAAGATGCTGCGGCCAAAAACCACCATCAGCAAAATGATAAAGATAATGAAAGGCAACGCATAAAGAATATCGACCAGCCGCATCATCCAGGCATCCGTGCGACCGCCCACATACCCTGCAACAGCTCCCCACAGCACGCCAATGAGCAAAGCCACACTGGTTGCGATAAAGCCAACCATCAACGACACCCGCCCCCCATATAAAACTCGGGTCAGCATGTCCCGCCCATAAACATCGGTACCAAGCCAATGCTCGGCTGATGGTGGCGTCGCTCCCAGCTCCAGGTTTTGCTCCTCGTAACCGTAAGGCGCTATCCACGGAGTGATCAGGCAAACAAACACCAGTAGCAGAAGTACGATAAGACTCGCAACCGCTAGGCGATTATTGCGCAGGCGTAACCAGGCATCCGTCCACAGAGAGGTTCCCTGCTCAGCCATCAGCGCCGGTTCGTTCATCAAGCCTTCCCTCCGATCTTCTGACGCAGCCTGGGGTTCATCCAGTTGGCCAACAGGTCACTGAGCAGGTTGAACAGTACAATCAGCGTGGACAGGAAGATGGTCGTGCCGAGAATCATTGTGTAGTCGCGATTAAATGCCGCTTGCACATAGAATCGCCCGAGACCGGGAATCTGGAAAATGGTCTCTACCACAAAAGAGCCGCTTAGCAGGCCCGCAAATGCCGGGCCAAGAAAGGCAACCACGGGAATCAATGCCCCACGCAGCGCATGCTTAGCCACCACAACCGATTCGGGCAGGCCTTTGGCGCGGGCAGTTCGGATATAGTCCTGTGACATCACCTCAAGCATGCCACTGCGCGACAGGCGCGCGATATAGGCCGCATAGGCAGCGCCCAAAGTAATTGATGGCAGAATTTTATCGCCTGGTAAATCTCCCCATCCTGACACTGGCACCCAGTCCAGCCAGATTCCAAAGATCAATACCAGCAGCGGGCCCAGCAAAAAAGTCGGCATGCAGATGCCAATCATTGCCGCCGACATCGGTAGATAATCCTGCAATGTATTGGGTTTCAGGGCTGCGATCACCCCAGCCAGCACCCCAATGAACAGCGCGATCAACAGCGCATATAAACCTAACTCTGCGGTCACTGGAAAGCCACTGGCAATCAAGTCCTGGACAGCCCAACCGGGGTATTTGAATGAGGGGCCCATATCGCCCTGCAGTAAGTCGCCCAGATACGAGGTGTATTGCTGCCATAACGGCTGATCAAGATTGTACTTGGCTTCCAGAGCCCGCTTCACAGCCGGGATGACTGGTTTATCGGCATCGAATGGACCGCCCGGGGCCTGGCGCACCAGAAAAAAAGTTACTGTAATGACCACAAACAGAACGGGAATGGCCTGCAGCAGTCGAATGACAATAAAACGCGACATCAGTTTTCGTCCTGCGCTGCTTGCAAATCCACGTACCGGTAGTTTTTATAATCCATATAGTTGGATGGCATACCCTGCACACTGGGGTGCACCAGATGCTTACTGGAATAGGTGTAAATGGGTAGAATCGGCATATTCTCCATCAGAATGGTTTCGGCCTCGCGAAACAATTCCAGGCGCTGTTCATGGCTCGCAGCGCGCGGCGCTTGCTGCAACACCAGGTCATCATAGCGGGCATTTGCAAAGCCTGTGCGATTAACGCCACTCTCGCTCGTCCACATATCCAGAAAGGTATTTGGATCTACATAGTCGCCAATCCAGCCACCGCGCGACACATCGTAATTGCCGGTGGTCTCATCGTCGAGATACACCTTCCAATCCTTGTTTTGCAACTGCACACTGATGTTGAGATTCTTGTTCCACATTTGCTGAACAGCAATGGCAATTTTTCTATGCTGCTCGTGTGAGTTGTATTGCAACTCAAAACCGGGAAAGCCCTCACCATTGGGGTAGCCCGCCTGCGCCAGTAGCTGCCTTGCTTTGTCAGGGTTGTAATCAAACAGCTTAGGAGGCTGATAACCGAGCAAACCATCCGGGACGACAGCATAAGCCGGCGTGAAAATTCCGTTTAACACGGTATTAATGAGAGTTTCCCTGTCAATACTCATGGCCAGGGCTTGTCGCACACGTACATCAGCCAGCGCCTCGCGGCGCGTATTCACACGGTAGAGATACGAACCGACGTAAGGCGCGATTTTGATGAGATCTGGGCGGTTCGCTCTATACCAGGGAATCCGGTCGATAGGAATGTCCTCGGTGGAGTGCAATTGGCCAGCACGGAACATCCGCTCTTCTGTGGTTTGTTTGTCGATCGGGTAAAAGCGAATACCATTGAGTCTTACTCGCGCAGCATCCCAATACAATTCGTTCTTACGCACCGACAAATACTTAAACAGGCGCCACTCTTCCAGCACAAACGGCCCATTGCTAACGATATTCTCAGGCCGCGTCCAGCGGGTGTAGGACTCATGAGGTTCGCCGTACTTCTTGATGGTGGGCGGATGCACTGGAAACAACGAGTAGTGGTCCAGCAACTGCAGAAAATACGGAGTGGGATTATTCAACTCCACGCGCAGCGTATGTTGATCAAGAGCCTTGATGCCAACCTTGTCAAAGTCTTCGATCTCACCATTAAAAAAACGCTCGGCGTTTTTGATGGGGAAATACATAAATACATACTGGCTGCCTAAGGCCGGCTGCAAGGCCCGCCACCACGACCAGGCAAAATCCTCAGCCGTCACCGGGTCACCGTTTGACCAGCGTGCATCTTCGCGAAGCTTGAAGGTGTACACCCGCCCATCGGCACTCACGTCCCAGCTTTTGGCAGCCGCAGGCTCTACTTCCAAGGTATAGGGGTTTTTCTGCACCAGGCCCTCGAACAGGGCACTGACTATGTGATGCTCTGGAACGCCCGTCACCACATGTGGATCGAGCCCCTGTGGCTCACCATAATTACCGTAATGCAGAATTTTTAAGCGGTTGCCACTTTCAACATTAGTCTCACCGCCCACGCAGGCGCACAGAGCAAACAAAGTGGCTATGACAACTGGTCGTATCAAGGTTATTGGTTCTTTTCGGCAGCAGCGCGCATGCTACCATACCGCGCTTTTTAATTGCGCGCCTACCAGCCTATGCAAAACATTGACCAACAAAGAGTTCGCCGGCCGTTCGAATCAACGACCACAGCAGTAAACAACATAAGCCTGCACAGTGTCCTCTGGCCAAGGCAAAACGAGGCTGGGCCGCCGCAAACCCTACTGATGGTGCACGCTAACGGCTTCCACGCCCATTGTTGGGATCGCATCATCGACGCCTTACCGGAATACGATGTTATCGCCGTAGACCTGAGAGGTCACGGCGCCAGCAGCAAACAGCCGCCTTATGACTGGGCTCAATTAACCGCCGATATCGTGGCAGCTTTGGAGCAGTGGGACAGTAATGATCTGGTCGCCGTTGGCCATTCAATCGGAGGCTTCGTTGTTTCTCACTGCCTGGTACAGGTACCAGAACGCTTTCGAGCGGCGCTGCTGATCGACCCGGTCATCAACCACCCGCTACCGGAGCTGGCCAGCCCAAATGCCAGCGGCGCCGTCAGTCGGCGACGCAATGAATTTACGAACTCTGACGCGATGTTTGAGCGGTTTTCTGGCAAAGCACCCTATAAACACTGGCAACCCGAAGTGCTGCGAGACTACTGCGACCATGGCTTGCAGATCAGCGACGGCCAGCATTACCAACTGGCGTGCCCACCGGAAGTCGAAGCCGCACTCTATGAAGGCGCTTTTCAAGTCGACCTGTTTGATCAATATCGCCATGTGGCGCTGCCCGTTCACCTGCTGCGAGCCCGCCAAGCTTCTTCTATTGAAGAGATGACCCTCAGTGATTCACCGACGCTGAGCACACTGGCAGCGCACTTTCCCAGCTGTGACGACTTTTATTACCCTGAACATGGCCATCACCTGCCGATGGAGGCACCGGATCTCGTTGTCAGACATATTCGGGAACTTGTCGCTAACCTGGCTCACTGAGCAAGCCCGTTGTTGTGACCACTTGTCGTCAAAGCTGTGCCTCCTGTCACAGCTTTGACGACAAATCCACCACCGAGCAAAAAACAGTCTAACCTTTCGGAAGATTCACAAAGTTGGTTCCCAGCCAACAAGGCAGTATTTGTGATCAACTCAGTATTTTCAGCCGGCCATATCGGCCTGCAGAATGGAATTCGCCGAGTATCCAGCGCTGCGCAGGGCGTCGCGCAGGCAGGCATCAACAAGGAGCCCGGTTTACCGTCTCGGCTGAGCGACGCCATGCTTGCAATGAAACATGGCGAGCACCAGGTAGGCGCTTCAGCAGCTGTCGTGAAAGCCGCTGATGACACACTGGGTACGGTAATCGACATTTTGACCTGAGGCTGAGGCCACACGATGAACGTCGCACCTTCCGGCAGTCTTGCAACAACACCCTCCACTCTGCACAGCCAGGCGGCTGCCGGCGTTCCCTACCACCCCGCACAGCGCCAACCGGAGGCGGAGCTTCGACGCATTCCTCCGGTTGAAAAATCGGAGCCGTCCCAGCATCCCGAGGCGCAGCAACACAAGCACGATCTTAAGGACGCTGATGCCCGCATCCAACGTCAGGTCGAGCAACAGCAGCAAAAACAGATAGCGCAGCTTGCAGCGCGCGACCGCGAGGTACGTGCTCACGAGCAGGCGCACGCAGCGGTGGGGGGTATCCATGCCGGCCCGCCCCAATACAGTTTTGAGCGTGGCCCGAATGGCCGCAGTTATGCTGTTTCCGGAGAGGTGCAGATCTCCACCAGCCCGGTACCCGGCGATCCGCAAGCAACCATTGAAAAGGCCGAGCAGGTCCGGCGCGCCGCACTGGCACCCGCGCAACCTTCGACACAGGACCGCCAGGTCGCAGCACAAGCGACACAAATGAAGTTGCAGGCACAACTTGAACTGAATCAAGAGGGGCAGGAACAGCGAACGGAGAGTGTTGAACCAGCAGCGGCTGACAGGCGCAGCGAGTTTTTACAGGCACGCTTGCAAACCGCTAGCGTGGTACAAGCTACCGAAGATTTTCAGCGCAGTGTGGATGCTCTGGTTTAGGTGCTTACAAACGCCTTAACTCAGCACAGCATCCAGCGAATCTGTGTCACCACCACTGATTAGCTTTATCTGGTTCTCGAGCCATCCGCTGAGCCAGAAATTTTCTGAACGCTCCAGCAATTGCTGATGCACGTGCAGGGCTAAGTCGCACGCCAGGCGGTGAGAAGGTTCACCTCCCAGCACAATATCCAGAATATGCAGCGCCTGCTCAAATTCGCCAGCGGCGATTTTCGCCTCCGCACGCTGACAAAGTGCTCCAGCACCGGCGAGCTCGAGAAGATCCGAATGGATGCTGCTGGCTGGTACGCTGTATAACTCGGTCGTTGAGCGGTGGTGGAACCAGCCCGCGTAGTGTTCCCAGATCGCGCGCACATCCCAGCTGACCTTACCGTACCCCTGCCCCACTTCAAGCTCTGGTGGCAGCTCAATCTCCTGCATCAAACTGTGCACATCTTTGCCGGCATTCATGCCCTTTACGGTTTCATCATGAACGTACAAAGTGGCATCGCGGTATGCAATCAGCTCTGCCTGAATAAGATCGCGACCGACGATGGGAGCGTGGTGACCATACAGTATCGTGTCGGGCTCGAGATCCAGCACGACCTGCGCCGCCTCGGCACACACCAGAGCGTCGCGATAACGGTCGCCACGAATGGTGACCAGATTCGGGATATGACCAAACAGGCAGCTGAAAAGATTGCCCGTCAGACAAATTTTATGCTGTGGTAACCAAACCACCAGGGAATCATTGGTTTCCGCGCCGGGCACAGCCATCAGCTCGATTTCAAGTTCACCGAGCTGGCACTCGTAACGATCATCGAACAGCACATCCGGCGTTGGCCGATCCTGGGGGTTAATGTCGGTGTAGCCCTGTTCAGCGTAGTAGGCGAAATCCTCCTTAAATGCATCGGTGAAGCGAAAGGCCGAACGAGCGCCTCGAAAAGCGGCCAGGCGCGCGTCGTAGGCCTGATGTTCCAGGTTATTGGCTTGCGCCACGTAACACAGGCCCTGGTTTCGGTCCCGAAAATACTGCACGCCGCCAACATGGTCTACGTGACCCTGGGTGGTAATTAGAAATTTGATGGGTATGTCCGTGAAGTCCCGATAATTGCGCTCATGAACGGGCGCTTCGAACCCCATTCCGCTGTTAATCAGCACGCCACCTTCGGAGGTTTCCAGCAGATAGCTGTTTGAATTGCCCTCTGACATGAGGATGAAATGATTGATGCGTTCGCCGCCGAATCGCGCGGCTCGCGGGCCACCCGGGCGCTGCTTGTATATTGGTGTGCGCACTGAATTCCCTCAATAGAGTTTTAGGGCACTGTACGCTAAAGTCTGACACCAGGAAAATTACAAGATGATGAGCCCGCAACAGCCTTCCTGTCGACCGTGCCGGCAACGGGTATAATTGACAAACGCCACGGCAATCGGCTTGCAACTGGCCCGACTGAACCGCCAAACACTTTAACCTGAAGCTCGAGATCACGCATGCAGCCCCCGACAATAAAGCCGGTTTCAGACTCAGCCTTACTTCTGGAATTTGAAAATAAAATCGACCGCAGCACCAACCAACAGGTGCTGGCCGTCCAGCGGCGGCTTGCTGGCGACGCGTTGGACGGCGTCGTGGAAATCGTACCCAGTTATCGTTCGCTGCTGATTCATTACGATTGTACTCAAATAGGCCTGGAGCGCTTGCAAAACAGTCTGCTCGAGCTCTTGGCAAGCTACAGCGCCGAACAGGAAACACAGCGTCTATGGCGGGTGCCGGTGTGTTACGGTGGCGACGCCGGCTGCGATCTGGACGAAGTGGCGGGCCTCCATGAACTCGACACGAATGAAGTGATTCGGCTGCACTCCACGGCGGAGTTTCGGATCTACATGATCGGCTTCGCACCTGGCTGGTGTTACCTTGGTGGCCTCCCTGAAGCATTGCATACGCCCCGCCTGGAGTCACCTCGCCTGCGGGTACCTCGTGGGTGTATACCCATCGGCGGTCAGCAGGGCCTGATCGGCGCTCTACCAATGCCGAGTGGTTGGAGACTTCTGGGGCAAACTCCGGTTCGCAGTTACATGCCTGGTCGTGAACCGGCATTCCTGTTTGCACCGGGTGATGAGATCCGCTTCTATGCGATTGACGCGAAGGAGTACGCAAGCCTTGACAAGGCAGCTGAACGCGGCGAATTACTGATCGAGGCAGAAACCTTATGAATGGCTTGCAGGTTATTCATCTCACGCCATTATGCCAGTTGCAGGATCTGGGCCGGCGTGGCTGGCAAGTCCAGGGGGTCACCCGAAGCGGCGCCATGGATCGCTTCAATCTGCGGGTCGCCAATGCACTGGTCGGCAACCATCTTGGTACAGCCTGTCTTGAGTTTGCCCTGACCGGAGGGGAATTCAAGGTTAGCGCGCATAGCCTGCGAATAGCCTTCGCCGGCGAATTTGAGTTAACGATTAATGGCGCAGCTCAACCCTGCTTTGTCAGCCATCGTTTGTGCCGCGGAGATGTACTCACCGTAGGCACACCGCGCAGAGGCGTGCGCGGGTATCTGGCAGTTGCCGGCGGCTTTGCCTGTAAGCCAGAACTTGGAAGCTGCTCCACCCACAGTCGCTCCGGTATCGGTGGCTTTGGGGACCGCTTACGCGCCGGCGGCGAATTGCCAACTCAGTTAAACGCTGTGGCCCATGGCCTCGAGCGTAGCCTGCGGCCGGCCTTGCGTCGCCCGCTGTCTCGGGAAATCCGGGTGGTACGCGGCCCTCAGGATGAGCATTTTACTGCGATGGGATTGCAGACTTTTTTTAAAAGTCAGTACACGGTAGCGCAGGACTCTGACCGCATGGGGTTGCGCCTGGAGGGTCCAAGTATCGAACACGCTGGCGATGGCAATATCATTTCTGACCCGGTGTTACCCGGCAGTATTCAGGTTCCTGCGGCGGGTCAACCGATAGTGCTGATGGCCGATGGTCCAACCACCGGTGGTTATCCCAAGATCGCAACAGTCGCCAGCGTGGACCTTGCGGCACTGGCACAGTTGGCACCGGGCGACCCTCTGCAATTCATAGAAATCAGCGTCGCCGATGCTCAAAGCCTGTTGATTGCTGAGGAATCATTTTTCTCCAGCATTGAGATGCGCCTGGATCGCTTCTAAACGGTCCGGTAACTGCCATCATCCCGCCCGTCATTCTCGGGTAGGTAGGTTTGAAACATTTCGCCCAGCTCGCCGTCCTTATGCTTGGGTATTCGATACCAAGTTCGAATCACCAGCGACCCATCCGGCTCAAAGCGAAAGTTCTCTATACTGGGCTCCACGTATTCCTTACCATTCTTGGTGAAATGATTGTGCATTACCCAGCACACTTCGTTAGCCAGAATGAACAGGCTCTCCCGCGGTATTTGAAAACGGACATTTGGCTGAAATAAATCCCAACTGTCTTCACAACAGTGTTTAAAGCCAAATTTCTCCGGTGTACCCACAGGGTCCAGCATGCGAACCGCGTCACCCTGGACCACGGTCCGATAGCTGTCAATCCAGCCCTGCCGGTCTCCCGCAGTCCATAGCTTGTCGTAATTATTGGCCCAGGTTTTCAGCGCTTCCCGGGATGGAATTTTGCCCGCCATATGCGTACCCTCTCAGAATTCACAGGCTTAGTGCGGCCAATACTCTGGCACAGAAACAGAAGGCTGACCAGTGCAATGCGGATTGCCATTTATTCAGCCGGCCGAACAAAGATTGGTGATGACCAGGCACGTTCGCCTAACGGTGCGAGGCAGTCATCGGCCAACGAGGTTCGGTAATCACCGTAACAGGGATTCACGCGGATGCACTGACCGCTGGCATCCGTTTCACAGCGTAGACCACCTCCATTGATCGCCAGAGATTCCTGCTGAATAGCCCGCGCATAATACAGTGTCTCCCGCCCTGCCGACAGAAAGCTCGGATCGGTGATTTCAACTTCACAGCCCATCGGATCAGCTTGACAGTCAAAACTCAGCCATGGGTCATCAATCAGCTGACCGGGGTCTTCCGCAGGGTGAATCTGCGGGCGAATTCGCACAATTTCTATGCGCTCAATGAGTTTGCGTTGTTCGCCCGGATTAAAACATTCGCCAGCGCACAAGGCATCCAGTCTCTGCGCCCTTAAAGCCTCCTTCGCGTAATCTGGGCAGCCCGGTTTTTGCTCAAATGCTCCGACCGCGGTAACCCGAAATTTTGGGGCCTGCTCGCGCGATATCTCAGAGCCCATAGGAGCCGGCTGGTTATGCTGGCTAACCTCATCGAACCATAACAAAATACGATCGCCAGAGGTCGCGTAAACTTCCCGGTTCTTGAGGCTGGCCCAGATCGCCTCCCGGTTGCGCCCTGCACTGTGCGTCGCTACCAGGCCACCGGTCATCCAGAAAGAGGATTGCCGCTCCATATTGCGCTGCATGTTCAGGCCTACATCTTGTTGCTCACTCAAGGGGATGGACACCGGCACCGGGTCGCGAGTGTCACGCATCATGCGTTTGGCCATGCCTTCATTGGCCAGCATCAAGCCGTCGACAAAGCGCTGGCGGTTGACTTCCTTATAACCCGTGCCGGGCGAGCCGCCATGATTATCGCTAGCACCGATAAAGCCGAAGCGAAAGCGTAGCGGTTGCTCTGGGTCATCAAAATTGCTTAAGGCAAGAGCGTATTGTCCGGTGGTCATCGGACGGTGATCCATGGGTTCAGCAAAGCAATCTTCACACTGCCCGCAGTTCAACCAGTCTGTGACCTGCTGCCCCGGCACAGTCAGGTGTCCGGAAATGCCGGCATCTACAAAGTTCTGACGCGCCTCACTTGTAAGCCGTTCACACTCAGCTGTATCGATGCCGGTTGCGGCACAACGTTGCGCAATGATATTACCGGCCTGCCAGCAACAAGGCAGGTAGCCTTCAGTGGGCGGCGGGCAACTGCGGCTACCATCGGCCAGCTCAGTCACCGCACGCCAACTCCGACACTCCTCCGAATTACCATGCCCCTAAAACACTTCAAATAAGGTCTGCCGTTTTGGGTCGTGATAACTGAGGTTCAGCTGCTTGTCGAAACGCGTTCCAGGCGGTGTCTTCATGCCCCAGGCGTTGCCGTGAGGTATGACCAGACTGTCAACCCCCCACTGCTCGAGTTTGCTGAATAACTCCCTGGGTGTAGGCGCCACTTCCAGGCAATTCTCGGGCAGTTCTCGCGTGTCCACGTCCACAGCGCACAGCGGCGTTTCGGCGATTTCCTGATAGTACCTGTCAATACCAAGATAAAATTCGCGATTGCCAAAGTCCCTCAAGGCCATCAACCATTGAGCGACCCGCGGCATCGGCGCTTTATTGAGTTTGTCGCGAGGCGCAGCAATGGCTCTTTTCGGCACCAGCTCATCGGCGGTATCCAGCAGAACAACATTCTTATGGCCAAAGTGCGTGCTGGACTCGGTACTGACCTGGCTCCATTCCCAGCCCAAAAAGGCCACAACGTCGGGGTTATCAGGGTCGCCCGCCACTGCGTTGCATTGAAGTATAACATCTTTGGTATCACGCCATCGTTGAGGTGTTATACCTTCGGCATGATCATTGATTGACCAGAAGTCCACAGCCGAGCAATACCGGGCGAAATCACAGGCGACCGCAGGTGGTGCCAGCCCATTACCACCGGACAGGGGCATTGCGGTAATGAATGCGTCAGGCGAAAACGTGGTATGCACGTGCAGGTCACCAAATAGAATTTGTGTTGGCTCATTGCGCTTAAGCGCTTGGCGGGCCGCAAGCTGGGTTGCGGCCCGCTGCTGTACTATCTCCCCGGGTAGTTCAGCCGCATCAATGCTTCCACCGTCCTGACGCTGGCTACAGCCCAGTAACCCTGATAGAAAAACCGCGGCCAGCAAGGTCAGTAGTGCGCCACGCATGCTATAAAACCTAAACAGTGACAATGGTGCGTCCAACGGTTTTTCTGTCAGCCATGTCCTGCACACACTGAGGCAGGTCCGCGAACTCAGCCGTGCGACCTACTACGGCTCGCAACGAGCCCTGCTCTACCAGCGCAACCACCTCGGCGGTGATTTTTTCTCCCAAGCGACGGTGGGGAAAATTCCAACCCATCGCCTCTTTCAGAAACGGCTGGCTGGTGTCGTCCGCATACGCCAGTAACACACCGCAGAGTCGGAAGTTGCCCAAGGCGATGCGCCTCGGTACCAGTGATTTTTGATCCGCTACAGTTTTATCGGAGGCAAATCCATTCATGACATAACGTCCGTTATACGCCAGGCAATTCATGGATGCTTCCATCACAGCCTCACCAACATTATCAAACACCACTTCAACGCCGCGCTTGTCAGTCAGTGCCATCACTTTCGGAGCAAACTCTTCGGTACGGTAATTGATGACTTCATCGGCGCCCAACTCCGTGCACAAAGACAACTTCTGATCGCTACCGGCTGTGGCGATCACCCGTGCCCCACGCAGCTTGGCCAGTTGCACAGCGGCAGACCCCGCACCGCCCGCCGCCGCATGAATCAGCACGGTTTCACCGGCTTGCAGCTTAGCCCGATCGTACAAGCCCAGCCAGGCGAGATGAAACGGAAACAGCAAAGCCGCTGCGTCCGGCAATCCAATGCTTTCCGGCATGCTAAACAGCGACACAGCTGGACAAACCGCATATTCGGCAAAGCCACCATGTGCACCGGCAGTCACACCAACCACACGTTTACCCTGCCAGGCTTCCGCACCAGCACCACAGTGCTCCACCACACCCAGCACTTCCATACCCGGACTGTAGGGCAATTCCGGCTCAACCATCATATTGCCGCCCATTACCCGCTCCAGGTCGTTCAAGTTCAGAGGAATGGCCTGAACCCGCACCAGCACTTCGTTGTCACCAGGCTGCGGGATGGGAACCTGATCGAGCTGCAATGCCTGTAACGGTGGGCCGTATTGATGAGTGCGCCAGGCCCGCATGGTTTCATTCATAACAGCTCCACGGTTGCTTATACTTCTGAGGGCACTCCATAGTGCGCCTGATAGTTCGCAAAGAAATGACGTTCCGACAGCTTGGACTGGTATGTGTGCTTGCCAAACTTGCCCTGTGGTTTCTCCGCCAAATAGGCCAGCATGCGCTCGCGCGCCCGATCGTTCAATGGCATATCAAAATGCTGGTAGATCTTTTCCACAGCCGCCAGAGGTTGTTCCAACAAGTCGTGGTACAGCGAGTCACAGATGCGCTCGTCCGCAATGATGCCGCTTTCACGTTGTTGTATCACTCGCTCCAGCCGTTGAGCGGTGGGTTCACCCATCAGGATATTGTCAAAAGCTACTGCATCGAACTCTCGATCACTGCGCATTTTGTAAATGCAAGCCATCAAATTGGTGGCGGACGCCATGCACTTGATCGGGTCACGGTGGGTTTGTACGATCCGTGCATCCGGGTATGTTCGTAGCAGAATGTCGAGATAGTTTTGATGCGCCGGTGCTTTCAGCAGCCAGCGCGGGCGTGGGTTTTTCCATTGCAGCACCTGGAGCATGGTCTTATGCCACTGGTAAGCCGGGGTCACATCGGCGGTAGCATGCCAGGCTGCATAGTTGTCCGCCATTTGCAAGGTAGCCGTGTGGTCGCTAATGAAGCTGCTGCACATCAACAGACCGCACTCGGCAGGTATATCGCCACGCATTTCATGAATGGTATCGAATTCGGGGACCAGGCGCGCCCACTGGGTAAACATACGGTCGGCCCGATGGATTCGAGGGTCGGTCCGATAACTGGCCTGTTCCGGTGGTGGATAGGGAAACATGGCTTCCCACATCAGCGGCACACCGACTGCCGGATCCTGAGCCAGAACCTCAAACAGAATGCTGGTTCCCGAGCGAGGCAGGCCAACGATAAACATGGGTGCCTCAATGGGCTGTTCGGTGATTTCCGGGTGTTGCTTGATCAGATCAATGATCTGCAAGCGGTTTTGTAACCAGATTAGCAGGTCCTGGCGCGCGAGAATCCTACCCATCAGGGTCAGCTCGGCCACGTTATCCAGATCTTTACATAAAATCTGCAAGGGCTCAGTCCAGTAGTCCTCGCCGAAATCAGTCAGGCCGCTCAGCCGGCTAGCCTCTTGCACGAGGCTGTCAAAATCAAGCGGCAGTACGGCCGGCAGATCCAGAAAATCGGCCTCAGAGTTGACCTTACGGACCCAGTCGGATTGCTCGGGTGTCGTCATTTAGAAAAAGTCCCTCCCGGTAAGATAGTCTTCAATGCTGTCGGCGCTTTCCACCACCGCCTCCAGGACCGTCATTAAGGTTTGGGCGTCGGTGTCGGCTGAAACATGCGCATTGTACGCCGCAAAATACTCGCCGCCAGACTCCATCAATTGCCAGGCACCTAGCTTGGAACTGTGGTTTATACCAAGTAGCAGATTGGCAACCTGTTGCGACAGCGGTTGCGATGTTTGGTACGCTACTGAATAGATCTTGCGAACTTCCAGCTCATCCAATGTATGTGTTCGCGAGCGAATAACCACCTGCTGAAAACGGTCTGCCTTGATCTCCAACAAAGCTTGGTAATCACCATCGGCGTCGGTTTCGTAGTCTATTCCCAGTTCATCCAGCAGGATCGCGACTCGCTGATCCACCAGTGGCTTGGCCCCAAGCATCGTTCGTTCTCATTATTGGTTAAACGATGAAGACTACTGTAATTTAGCCGGCACAACAATGCCGTGACCGGTCCCGAGGGTTCGAGCTCAACCGAGGTCGAAAGGTAAGGAGCGCAGGCGGCGACCGGTGGCGGCATACACGGCATTGCCCACGGCTGCCGCTATCGGTGGCATACCGGGCTCGCCAATTCCGGTGGGCGCTTCCTGGCTGGCAATAATGCTGACCTCAATCGCTGGACAGTCAGCCATGCGTAATACCGGATAATCATGAAAATTACTTTGCTGTACAGCGCCCTGCTCCAGGGTAATCTCGCCGTACAAGGCGGCACTCAATCCATACACCACGGCGCTTTCCACCTGAGCCTTGACGATGTCGGGGTTAATCACCCGTCCACAATCCACAGCTGCATATACTTTGTGTACCTTAATCTCTTCACCATCAATCGAAACTTCAGCTATTTCAGCAACATAGCTTTCAAAGCTAAAGTGACCTGCCAAGCCGAGGTAACGCCCGGGTCGACGTTTACCATTCCAGTTGGCGAGTTCCGCCACGCGTCGCAGGACCGCCTGGAACCGTGGATTATGCTGGCTGTATTCAAGACGGAACTGCAATGGGTCACGGCTCAGATAGTGCGCGATTTCATCGATGAAGCTCTCTTTGAAAAAGCCCGAAAAGGAGTCTCCCACCGAGCGTAGCGACCCCAGTCGCAAGCCGGGATCCACCGTGACATGTCGAACTTCGCGGTTGGTGATATCGTATTCGCCATCCAGCCCGTCCACACTGGTGAAATCCACGGTCCAGTCAGCGAATAAAGTATGCGCCCGATCACCCAACCAATGCGCGAAGCCATCAGGCAGGTAAGGGGCAAGCATGGTCGGTAAACTGCCCTGAATGGTATAGGCCAACACATTTGGCCCGGCACGTTTAATCGACCAGGTGGTCAGCCTTTTATCAGCGGAGATGCCGGCCTGTAAGCGAGCCATGGACACCGGGCGGTAGAAATCATGCTGCATGTCATCTTCGCGGCTCCATAACAGGTGAACCACTTCACCACTATAACGGGCAATCTCCACTGCTTCGGCCACGTAGTCGTTGTCCAGACGGCGCCCGAAACCTCCCCCCAGCCACGGGGTATGAACCTCTACACTTTCTGGATCAATACCGGCTGTGTAGGCCGCGATATTGCGCGCCAGGCCAGGTGCCTGGGTAGGCACCCAGAGGTCCATACCCTCATCGCGCAAAGCCACCGCGCAATTCATAGGCTCCATGGTTGCATGCGCCAGATAGGGCACGTAGTAATCAGCCGTGAGCGTATATGGAACAGCCTCCAGCGCTGCTCTCCCCTGACCTTCTATACTGGACTGGTCGCCCTCTTCATCAAGCGCTTGCTGCAAGCGCCGGTGAATAGCCCCGGACGACTGCAGAGCCAAGGTTTCCGGTAGCACCCATTCCACGCTCAGTTGCTCAAGAGCGGCCTTAAGCTGCCATACAGAGTCGCCCAGCACAGCAACCCCGGTGCTGATCGGGAAGACCGCGTCAACCCCGCTGCTTGCCAATACTGCCTCAGCGTTGGAACGACCCACCGTTCCGCCGATAACTGGACAACGCAAGACCATGGCTTTTTTCATGCCTTGAAACTCGAAGTCCATGCCAAACTCGGCCGCTCCGGTAATTTTAGCCAGAGCATCCACTCTCGGTCCCTGCTGCTTCCCAATCAGCCTGAGATCAGCATCGGCAACCAAAGGCTCTCCATCGGGCAGTTCCAAATCCCTCGCTTCTGCAACAAACTCACCGTAGTGGTGTCGCCCAGCTGCGGCGATGATATGGCCATCGGCAAAGCGCAGTGAATCTTCGGCTACACTCAGCTTCTGTGCCGCTGCCCGGCGCAGCAGTGCGCGGGTATTGGCGCCTGCCTGGCGAACCGGCTGATAAAAATCGCGCATGCTCGCGCTACCGCCAGTGACCTGGACAGTGCCATAGTCCCGGTGCACGCCGGCGTGCCGAATCTCCAGCGCTTGCGGCTCTACAAACAGCTCCTCTGCGATCAAAGTGGCAAAGCCCATCGCTGTACCCTGTCCCATATCCACTCTGGGCAGAAAAAGCGTGATCTGACCGGCGCGATCAATTTGCAAATAGGCGTTGGCCTGCAAGGTGCCAGGCCGCATGCCCGGCCATGAGTCATCGGCTGATGAACAACCGGCCAACGGTATGCCGACCACGATGGCGCCCGCTGCTAGGGCAGAGACTTTGAGAAACGCTCGGCGCTGCAAGCCAGGCGGCTGTGGCTGACCGTCAGTCATCGCTCTTGCTCACGCTGCTGGCTGCCCGTTTTATGGCCGCCCGAATACGTGGATACGTTCCGCACCGGCAAATGTTGCCCTGCATAGCCGCATCGATAGCGGCATCATCCGGATCTGGGTTTTTTGCCAGCAGCGCGCAGGCGGACATGATCTGGCCGGGTTGGCAATAGCCACATTGCGGCACGCTTTCGTCAAGCCAGGCTTGTTGGACCGGGTGCAATTGTTCTGCACTACCCACACCTTCGATGGTCGTCACGCGCTTGCCGGCAACCGCCGCCAGTGGCATAACGCAGCTGCGCTGCGCCGCACCATCAATGTGCACGGTACACGCACCACAAAGGCCTTTGCCACAACCGAACTTTGCCCCTTTTAGCTTAAATTCATCACGCACAACCCACAGCAACGGAGTGTCTGCAGGCGCATCGGAGCTGACCGGCGTGCCATTGAGAAAAAACTGAGTCATTACTGCGCCCCACGCAAATAAACACAGAAGTCGGCATTTTTCCACAGCTTCCCAGCGGCTTCTGGGTGCTGCCAATCCGCTTGGTTATACTCCAGAGTCGCGAATTCTGTGCCCGACAGCATGAACAAGTTTTATTTACCCTTCGTATTCCTGACCTTTGTATTTCACAGTAACCTCGCTCGGTCTATAGACTCAGCGGGCTGTATCGAGCAATTGCGTGGTAAAGCTCATGAAGCGGGGCTCAATGGCGCGGCAATTGACCAAGTGTTCAGTGTGGCTGAAGTTGACGAATCTGTCATCGCTCTCGACCGTAAACAGCCAGAATTTACCACAAGTTTTGCGGATTATCTCGAAAAAAGAGTTAACAAGCGCCGAATCGATAGCGGCCGCGACATGCGACAGAAGCATGCGCCTTTATTAGATCGTTTGACCAAAGAATACGGTGTGCCCGGGCACTATCTGCTGGCCTTTTGGGGCCTGGAAACCAACTATGGCAGCTTCCTTGGCAAACGCCGGGCACCATCGGCCCTGGTCACACTGGCCTGCGACCCTCGACGCGCAGACTACTTCACTTCCGAGCTATTCAATCTTATCCGTCTGGTTGGTCGGGATGGAATAGACCCGATTAGCATGGAAAGCTCTTGGGCAGGCGCATTGGGCCAAACCCAATTCATGCCTTCAACCTACCTGAAGTACGCAGTCGATGGCGACCGTGATGGTCGGATTGATCTTTGGAAAAGCACCAACGATGCGCTCGCCAGCGGTGCCAATTATCTGCGCGCCTTGGGTTGGGAAACCCGACGACGATGGGGCCGGGAAGTACTGGTGCCTGAACACTTCGACTGGTCGCTAACCGGCCGGGCTACCCGTAAGTCGCTGACCGAGTGGCGTGCGCTGGGTGTTCGCATGAGTAACGGAAACCTGTTACCCGCGCTTGACGATATCAGTGGCGCAATTATCGCGCCATCTGGCCATCGAGGCCCGGCGTTTATCGTCTACCACAATTTCAATATCATCATGGGCTGGAACCGTTCCGAGTCTTACGCTTTAGCAGTTGGCCACCTTGCCGACCGTATTGCAGGTGGTGGCGATCTGAAACGTCCAGCTGTCGATAGCCAAGGCTTTAAAATCTCAACTATCAAACAATTACAACAGCAACTGAATGCGCTGGGCTTCGAGGCTGGCCCCGCCGACGGCATTCTCGGCAGCAACACTCGTCGCGCTGTTCGGGCCTATCAGTTACAGCACTCGCTGGTAGCCGACGGCTATCCAAATCCCGAGTTGTTTGCGCATATTGGGGTACTCTAAATGAACGTCACTCTTTCCCATTTGGTCAACGATGACGCCAGCCTCATAAGCCGCCGCTGTTGGACCGATCCGCAGGTGTACGCTCTGGAAAAGAAAGGCATTTTTGCGCGCTCCTGGCTCTATCTCGCACACGAGTCACAATTACCCGAGCCCGGTGATTTCGTGCAGGCCTATATGTGTGAAACGCCGATCATTGTCGCTCGCGGAATGGATCGTGCAATTCATGCCAGTATTAACAGTTGCACCCACCGTGGGCTGCCGGTCTGTCGGTCCGACCACGGCAATACCAAGCGCTTTATCTGCCCATATCACAACTGGTCGTATTCGGTGGAGGGTCAGCTAATGACGATTCCACAGGAACGTGAGCTACAGCATCAACCGGATAAAACACAGCTGGGTCTAAAAGCCGTGCCGCGCCTGGACAATTACCAGGGGATGATTTTTGGCAGCTTTGACGAGAGCATTGAATCGTTGGACGAATACCTCGGTGATATGAAGTTCTATCTGGATGCTTTCTTCGAGCGCTTTGATGGCGGTATAGAAATTATGGGGTCGCCACATCGCTGGCTGATCGATGCCAACTGGAAGCTACCGATGGAAAACCAATTGGGTGATGTGAACCACGGACCCTATTTACACGCGGCGGTGATTCCACCCGAGGCCAATGAGGAAATTCTACGCTGTGGCTACAGCGCAGTCCCTAAAGCAGGGCACGGCGCAACGTTTCGACTGATGGACGAGAGTACACCCTGGGAACAACTGGCCTGGGGAATGGAGGGCATGGGCGGCATTCTCGGCGGCACTGAAGTGCAGGAGTATTTGCGCGAAACCCAGGCGAAAGCAGTAGAGCGGGTAGGCCCGATACGGGCTCGCATGAAAGGGCTCACCTATGGCATTTATCCCAACCTGTCTTTTCTGTGGTCTAACACATCGTTTAAAGTATCTCACCCGCGGGGGCCCGATAAAGTCGAATACTGGTCCTGGGCGGCTGTTCCGGCAGATGCCCCTGCGGCCGTGAAGCGGGTATTACGCACTAATTACAGTTCTTTCTTCGGGCCTGGCGGCATTCTTGAGCAGGAAGATTCCGAATCCTGGATGCAGCAGTATCTGGGAGCCAATATTGATTTCGCCGAAGACCGCCCATTTTATTACGGTCTCGGCCTGCACGACGAAATCAAACCCGATCCGGACCTGCCGGGCGCTGTCAGCATCACGGCCAATGAGCATTATGCCCGTGCCTTCTTTACCCGATGGCGCAAGCAACTGGAAGCGGTAGCCTGAAATGACCAACCCGATCGAATTGCAATACCAAGTGGAGCAGTTTTACTTCCATGAGGCAGAGCTGTTGGACAACCGTCAATATCTGGAATGGCTCAAATTGCTGGACCCTGACATTCAGTATGTTTTGCCCAGCCGAATCAATGCTCAGGTGGAAAATCGCTTGCGCGGATCACAATCGATGATTGCTGTAGACGCAGAGCTGGAAGATAAGGACTCTGAGGGTTGCCCACTGCGGGAGGAGAACATAGCGCATCTCACCGTGCGTGCTGATCGCGCCTACAAAGTTAATTCCTGGGCAGAGCACCCACCGCCGCGCACCAGACGACTTATTAGCAATGTTAGAATAAAAGCCGACAACCAGGGCCTACTTACTTGTCGCAATAACTTTCTGCTGCATTATTGTCGTCCAGGATCGAGGAATTTTGTGTACAGCGGTGAGCGGCAGGACTGCCTGAGCTTCAACTCCGACACAATCAACATACGGCGGCGCAGGATTATTCTGGACTACGCGGATGTCAACTACCCTACTGTTGGCCTGTTTTTTTAATCCATGAGTTCATTATCAACATCGGCAAAGTTTACCAAGCGGCAACGCGGCTGCTCAATATCGCCTTCAGACAGTAAATAACGGAAGTACAGGCTTCCAATAGCGTGCCCCTCGGTATCAATCCAGTTTTCCACACCTGGGTCCTGGTGAGCGAGCACAAACGTCCAACCCCCCTCTTTGTTTGGCTGCATTTGCTTACGGTTTAATGAACCGGGCCGATATCGGTAGTCAATTGCCTGCTGGTAGCGATTCCAGAAGCAGACATTGGCATACACGCACTCTGGCCAACGGCCATCCACGATAAGAGCTTGATCAGGCCCTAGAACGGTGATGCCGGCGCAGTAGGCATTATCAATCGCGCCGGCTCCGCCTCCTTCACTTGGAACCCAGCGTTCAGGTTTTGGCAGTTCGTTCGGTACGGCTGAAAACCAGCTTGGCATTTGTGCATCCGCTGGCAGCGGTCGGTCCAGGGTTTGGCCACGAATGAAAGTTTCCACGGCCCGCAGCTTGTCAGCCAAATTGTTTGGGCTCAGGGGTCTGGGATAACCCGGCTCATCCAGGCATTCGATATCGAGTTCAGCAACACAACTTGGGTCAACCAGGGCACTGGTTTCCTTCTCCCAGTAATGTCTGGCTACCACACAATTGGGTTTACCGGCTTCCATATGCAAGGCATTGGCTGTCGGCTGCGGTTCAATGAATATTTCATAATAGCCATTGGCATCACATTCGAACTCTGTGTGATTCAGAGCAGAAATGACACCGTCGTTCCAATCGCCTTCCCGTTTACCCGTATAGACGGTGTAGCTGATATAGGCTTCATCCGTCATTCGACCGGTAATCCGATAACGTCGTGACGGATCCAGTGGCGCACAATGAGAAGGGTTGTCTGGGCCTTCACCACCCCACTTCTGTACAGGCGAGGCTTGCAGTGCGAAGCGGGGTCGGCTGGCATCGTTATCTACCCACACATCCAGACCAGTTTTCAACAAGTGCAGCAGCATATGCTGCCCTTCAGCGATGTCAGCGGGGTCTGTTATCAGGCGCTCTTCACTGAAAAAGCCACTATCAACGCTGCTGACAAATTGCAGAAACTCGCTCAGTGCTGCCCTGTCCTTGCTTTGTGTTGTTAAAGAATCAGTCATGGCTATGCCCCATCAAACGTTTCCGTCGATGGTAGCACAGCAAAATGGCGGGACTTTCTTACCGACTGGATAGGGCTGCGCTATTAAACAATCTCGCAGCCATGTGCTTACTGAGCGAGACCGGAATAGTATGCAGCAATATCAGCGATATCTTCATCTGAAAGAGTGCTGACCATCGGCGCCATAACCGCTGTCATGCCACCTTTACGATCTCCATTTTTGTAGGCCTTGATGGAGGATACGAGATAGCCTGCTTTCTGGCCGGCCAGATTCGGATAAATTTCCGCAGTACCAATACCATCGGCGCCATGACAGTTAGCACAGACAGCCGCTTTGGCTTTACCGGCCTCCGGGTCACCCGCGTGCGACAATGAGACGGCGAGGAACAGCGAACAGGTCAACGAAATCAATAATGGCTTCACGGGTAAAACTCCTTGGTGTACTTCTCCGTAGTCGCTAAGCAGTCTAGCACTTGGGGGGATATTTGTGCAGTGTTGTTACTTTGTTTTACCAGGCTCCAGCCTGTTCAAATCCTGCACAATCGAACCCGCAATTACTTCAGTGATGCACAGATCACCCCCGTCGAAGAGGTATCGATAGCGCCTGCCGAGCAGCTCAGTCTCCAGAGTAAAACTTTTACAGAGTTCAGGATAGTCGTTCATTCGGCGATACGAAATCTGCGTTCTTGCGGCGCCCAGACGCTGCTCCAGCTGCTCACCGATGGCTTTACTGCCCAGCTGCTGAAGCCAGGGGTAACGCTGTAAGACCTCGGCGCTGATCAGTGTTGATGCCAGGGCAGCAAGCCGCTGCCCTACCCGGATAATGACATCCCGCCGGGTCATCTCCGGCGTTGCGTCGAGAGGGCCTTGATAAACCAGCTCGACCGACACCGCTCCCTCACCCAGGGCTTTTAAGTAGTCCGTAAACAACCCTGAGAAAGCCAAGGAGGGCCAGCGCTCGCGCTGCGGTAATTCATCCCAGCTGAGCCACATTTGGTCATCCAGAAGCAGTTGCAGTGGCGGGTGTTCCAACATTCGCTAGGTGTCCGGAAAGAGTGGCCGGCACCATACTCAATTCAGTTCAGTCAGCCAAGCGTTTTATGCGCTTTTGCTTGCTCGCATTTGAAGGATCATTGAAAATACAGCGATTCGAAGAAGGAGCTTTTTATGGCATCAGCACTGGAATCAATGATTGAACGCAGCATGTATCGTGCACGCTGGCTGCTAGCCCCCATTTATCTCGGCTTGTCGATCGCGCTGATTGCCTTGGGAATAAAATTCTTTCAGGAATGTGTGCATCTGATTGTGCACATTATTGAACTGAAAGAAGCTGATATGGTTCTGGTGGTATTGTCGTTGATTGACATGGCCATGGTTGGCGGGCTGATTGTCATGGTCATGATGAGTGGCTATGAAAATTTTGTCTCCCAGCTGGATGTGGGCGAGGATGAAGAGAAGCTTAGCTGGCTGGGTACCATGGACTCTTCGTCGTTAAAAAACAAGATCGCCGCAAGTATTGTTGCCATCTCAAGTATCCATTTGCTGAAAGTCTTTATGAACGCGCCCAATACCGAAAATGAAAAAATCATGTGGTACATCATTCTGCATTTAACCTTTGTTGTCAGTGCGTTTGCGATGGGCTATCTTGATCAGATCACGAAAAAGAAAGCGTGACTTCCGCCATCGCCTTTGACAACAGCTATGCTCGCCTGCCCGAGGAGTTTTACTCGCTGCAGGCCCCAACCCCGGTCTCCGACCCACAGCTTATTCGAGTCAATGACGCGCTTGCTGAAGTGCTGGGCATCGACAATCAATGGCTGCGCAGCGCACAAGGCCTGGACATTCTCGCTGGCAACCGAGTGCCAAGCGGTTCGCAACCCATCGCCACGGCCTACGCTGGCCATCAGTTCGGAGGCTGGAACCCCCAACTAGGTGACGGCCGAGCCGTGCTGCTGGGCGAGGTAATCGGCCGTAATAATCAACGCTACGATCTGCAGTTAAAAGGCAGCGGTCGCACGCAATGGTCGCGCGGTGGGGACGGCCGTTCACCGTTGGGACCGGTGCTTCGCGAATACCTGATCAGTGAGGCCATGCACGCCATGGGGGTTCCAACAACCCGTAGCCTCGCCGCAGTCAGTACCGGCGAAACCGTGATACGCGAAGAGATTTTGCCCGGGGCCATATTGTGCCGGGTCGCCCACAGTCATATACGCATCGGCACGTTTCAGTACTTTGCTGCCCGCCGCGATATAGAAGCGCTAGGTACTCTGGTTCAGTACGTCATAGATCGCCACTACTCTTCGGCATCAGCCAGTGCCAACCCGGTGCTGAGTCTTCTGGAGCAGGTCATTGAAGCACAACTGCGACTGGTCAGTCAGTGGCAGCTGCTTGGCTTCATTCACGGGGTGATGAATACGGATAACATGCTGTTAAGTGGTGAAACAGTCGATTACGGGCCATGCGCATTCATGGATGCATACGACCCTGCCACGGTTTTCAGCTCAATAGACCATGCAGGTCGATACCAGTATCAGAACCAGCCAGGTATTGCTCACTGGAATCTCGCACAGTTCGCCCAGTGCCTGATACCCCTGCTCGCAGAAGACCAGGAACAGGCTGTGGCGTTGGCTCAGGATGCTATTGACCAGATACCGGGAAAGTACAATAAGCGCTATCAGCAGGGGCTATGCGACAAACTGGCACTGGCGGAACACCGTAATGATGATACGCCTCTAATTGACGATCTGTTCAATATTATGGCCACGCAAAAGCTAGACTTCACACTGTGTTTTCGCTATTTGAGCAGTCAGGTGGAACCCGATAGGCCTGCTGACAAATCCCTTGCGGCGTATTTTACTGCACCGCAAGCATTGCAAGCCTGGGTGCAACGCTGGCTCGACAGAGTGGCGCTGGAGCCGGAGCATGCTCGCCAGCGGTATGCGCGCATGCGCGCTGTCAACCCAGCACTGATTCCGCGCAATCACCAGGTGGAACTGGCCATCGAGCAAGCCACAATGCACCAGGACTTCTCGCTTTTTCACCGCCTTGTCGACGCCTGGGAAACTCCCTACGAAATCACCGAAGGAAATCTTGACCTGGCTGCCCCACCAGCGCCTGGAGAGGAAGTCAAACAGACCTTCTGTGGCACCTGAGCAAGGGCTAAGCGAAAACTACCGATTTCCCCCACCCAATATATCGCCAATGTTCGGCATATTCGGCATGTCTTGTGGCTCGCCGGTCATTTGCGACTGCGCACCGCTGCGACCGTACTCAAGCAAGCGGGTGGAATGGGTTGACACTTTTCCATTGGTCACCGATTCACCATCGGCTTTTACAATACCGAATGGCACTTTATCCGAGAAATAGCTGGTCGTCTTGCTGGCGACGGTAATCTTCTTGAAAATTACTTTCATTTCGGTCGACCCTTCACCGACCAGCACTTTGGTATCAAAGCTACCAGCGGGCACAGTCACAGACTCATTGCCCTGCTCGCTGAAATTGTAGTTGATTTCTGCGCCCATACCCTTCATCAGGCCTTCGGCAAAACCTCCAGCACCCGAAATTCGCATGGGCTGACTGTTGCCATTCTGTACGATGAGCTCCTCACCAAAACCGCGCAGGTTCTGGATGGCATTGGCCGGGTCCCCGCTGAGAAATTGCTCAGACATCAGTGACTTGACCACCATGCGCTCTCCCACTGGCTTGCGCTTGTCGCCTTTTACCTTGAAGTTCTCATTCACCATTTCCACCCAGTAATAGGTCTGGCCGTTGCGTTCTTCCTTGCTAAGCATTGAAGTGCGAATGACGTTCACGGTTGCTCGCCCTCGATGGTCCGTGGTGGTTTCTTCACGTAAGGACCAGCTACCGACCGGGGTGGCTTCCAGAAGCTTCAGAGAGGTACCCGCTTGGGCACTCAGCGGCAGCGCGACGGAAAATATCAGTGCAAAAATAAGCGCGATTTGTGGGCGAAAAGGCATTTTGAACTCCTTATGAGACTGCTGTCCGTGTGACCGATAGATAAAGGCGATTAGAGTAAACCCTTAGTGGTTTCTGGTAAAGCGATACGAGGATCGAGATTGCTTGGATACTGGAATAACCGCAAATCAAACGCAGGAATCACTGCAAGAATATGGTCAAAGATATCGGACTGAATACCCTCATACAGCGCCCAGCGTTTTTCCTTACTGAACACATACACTTCAATCGGGACCCCGGTTTCAGTAGGCGCCAACTGGCGTACCAGGAAGGTTAGCTGCTGATTGATTTGCGGGTGATCGTGCAAGTACGCCTCAACATACGCGCGAAAGGTGCCGATATTGGTCAAGCGACGGCCATTGGCTAACTGGCTGAGATCAACCTGTCTGGCGTTGTTTTCGCGAGCCAACTCCTGTTTTTTTTGCTGGATATATTCGCTGATGTATTGGATCCTGGAAAATCGCTCCAGCATTTCTTCGTCGCAAAAGCGGATGCTCGACACATCTATACTTACGGCGCGCTTGATGCGTCGGCCGCCCGAGCGCTGCATACCAGCCCAGTTCTTGAACGCGTCGTTGATCAGCGCCTGGGTCGGCACAGTGGTAATGGTGTTATCGAAATTACGAACTTTTACGGTGGTTAATGCGATTTCCAGGACATCACCATCTACACCGTGCTGGGGCATTTCAATCCAGTCGCCAATTGACACCATGCGATTTGAGCTCAGCTGCAATCCGGCGACAAAGCCTAGAATCGGGTCCTTGAAGATCAACATCAGAATGGCGGTCATCGCACCAAGGCCCGCCAGCAGTTGCAGCGGTGATTCCCCGAGAACCACCGAGATCAGCGCAATGGTGGCCAGAAAATAAAGCAGTAGTTTGAATACCTGAACAAAACTCTTGATCGGAAAATGCCTGGATATTTCAAAGCCCCTATAGACTTCCAAAAGCACATTCAGCAGCGCATCAACAAACAGCGCAATCATGACAATCATGTACAACTGGCTGGCAACAACAATAAATTGCGCCAGTCCTCCGTACTGTGGCAACAAGGGAGTTGCCAGACTGTAGATGACAAGCGCCGGTATGATATGCACCAGCCGCCTAAACACATGGCGTTCGACCAGCAGGTCATCGCGTCGAGTATGTTGGCGACTCAGGATTGCCTCAAGCACATTGAGGATGAGCAGCCGGGCCAGCCAGTGTGCGATGAAGGCGATTGCGGCAATAATGCCAACCCCGACCAATGCGCCGAGCAGGCCTTCCTCATTCAGATCATAGGGCAATACCGCAAGCAGCGGTTGGATAACGTTTTCCATGGCGCCAGTTTAACACCAGCACCCGATTGCGCCGAAACTGCGCGCTGTGAACTACAACCAGAGTTTGAAGCTCAGGTTGAAGCGATCATTGCTAAAGTCGAGGAACTCGATGAAATCTCCGTTTTCCACGGTATTGGATGTCAGATCCGTGTCGTAATCGGAGTGCACATATTCGGCCTCAATATGGATCGCGTCATTGACAATAAAGGCAATGCCCAAACCGATGTTCCAGGTCATGCCGGTCGAATCAGCCGGGCCAAAACTGTTCGCAGGTAGGGCGAATATTTCAAAGCGCGGATCTTCAACATAGTCAGCGGTTGCCGACACATCAGCATACCCGACCCCAGCGCTGATGTACGGCGTCCAGCGTGAGCGGTTCAAATAGTGATAAGAGAGGTTCAACGACAAAGTACTGATCTCCGCTTCACCGTTGTAGTTGAAATCTTCGGTTTCCGCTCCCTCCAGAAATGCTTCAAGTTCTGGGCGCGCGGCGATTGTATTGGGCTCTTCGTCGAGGTTGAGTGTGGTTGCCAAATATTCAAGTTCCAGACCAAGGCCATTACCCAACTGGTATCCAAAGGCCAGCCCCCAGTTTATCTCCGGTTCAAAATCCGCTGCGGGAATGGTCGACTGAGTGGCTTCCGCCGTCGTCCCCTGCACGCGGGCCGCGCCATCCGACGTGGTGTATCCCACTTCCACCGCCAGATAGGTCCCACGAGTTTCTGCCACCACAGGCATAGAGACCAGGCTTGCCAGTGAAATGATTAAAGCCGATTTTCGCATTGTTATAATCCTCAGCAATGTTTTTTCAGTATAGTCCGTCTGTCTGGCTTTGCCGGAACCAATACTGGGCAATTTATAGTCAGACTATCCCCCGATAGCGAGCGTTAGAGGTACAAAATATGAACTGGAAGCTGTTTGGAAAAGTACATGGTTGGTTATATCGCATCAGCGGGGGGCGATTTGGGGCTCGTATGGGATGGATTGATGTGGCATTGGTCACCACCACCGGGCGCAAGTCCGGCGAAGCCAGAACGGTGCCGATTGCCTGCTATCCATACAAAGACTCCATTGCGGTGTCAGCTTCCAATTCCGGAATGGCAAGTCATCCGGCCTGGTTTCTGAACATGCAGGCCAACCCCGAGGTCTCCGTACAACTTGGCCAGGAAAAGTATTCGGCGGTGGCTGAAGTTGTTCCCGATGATGAGCGCGAAGCACTTTGGAAGATCGTGACGGAGATTAACAGCCACCAGCAGGATTATCTGGAACAGACCGACCGCAAAATCCCACTGGTCTGGCTGCGTCGGGTCGAAGCTGCAGAAAGCTAGCCACTGCGCACATCGTCTATACTTGTGCGCCAGCAGGGCTGCTTTGCTGCAGTTGCACTATGCTTTGATCGGGCGTTGACAAATCTATATTGTTCGCAATTGAGGCGCGGAAGACCAGCTCATTGACTTTGTACACTGTGCCCAAATAAAACTCTCGCAGCGTCGCAGTCAATTTGCTGTCTGGAATTTTATCGAGAT
>JAUIHW010000042.1 GCA_030431775.1 Gammaproteobacteria bacterium | reverse complement strand
GCATCGCTGGGCAAAAAACGGCAATGAATTATGAGTGCATTCCCAATGTTATTTATACCCACCCCGAAATTGCCAGCGTTGGAAGAACAGAGCAAGAACTAAAAGCGGCCGGGGAAGAAATTAAAGTGGGTGTGTTTCCGTTTCTCGCCAGTGGGCGGGCGTTAGCGGCCAATGACAGCGATGGGATGGTGAAGATTATCGCCGATGCCGAGACCGATCGAATTCTGGGTTGTCATATTGTTGGCCCCAGCGCCGCAGACCTGGTTCAGCAGATTGTTATCGCGATGGAGTTTGGGTCCAGCGCCGAGGATATTGGATTGACCGTATTCGGACACCCGACATTGTCCGAGGCAGTCCATGAGGCAGCCCTGGCAGCGAACGGCCATGCCTTACACATTCCTAATAAGCGGCCGCGAAAAAAGTAAAGCGGTTGAATTGTGCTTTTTAATTCAGGACAATAGGCAGCCGCGGGCGTACCCGTGGCCTCCAGTCTTTCTCTGTGTCGGTTAGACTCATGTTGAGTCGCGATACCGGCGCGGTTATTTCTCTCAACAACTAGGGTGTTTCAATGAATCTTCATGAATATCAGGGCAAACAGCTGTTTGCTGAATACGGTCTTCCCGTGTCCGAGGGCTATGCGGTCGACAGCGCCAAGGAAGCTGTGGAGGCCGCTTCCAAAATCGGCGGAGACGTCTGGGTCGTAAAAGCGCAGGTGCATGCAGGGGGGCGTGGTAAGGCCGGTGGAGTATTGCTGGCAAAATCCAAGCAGGAGATCGAAGACTTCGTACACAAATGGTTGGGCAAAAATCTGGTCACCTATCAAACCGATGCCAATGGGCAGCCGGTCAACAAGATTCTGGTCGAATCCTGCACTGATGTTGAACAGGAACTGTATCTTGGCGCAGTCGTCGATCGCAGTTCGCAGCGCATTGTGTTCATGGCATCGACGGAAGGCGGAGTGGACATCGAAAAAGTGGCCCACGAAACACCCGAAAAAATCCTCAAGGCGGAAATTGATCCTTTGGTGGGGGCCATGCCTTACCAGGGGCGGGAGCTTGCGTTTCAGCTTGGCTTGGCTGGAAAGCAGATCAAACAGTTCACACACATTTTCCTGGGGCTTGCCAAACTCTTTGTGGAAAATGACCTGGCCCTGCTGGAAATCAATCCTCTGGTCATCACTAAAGACGGTGACCTGCACTGTCTGGACTCCAAAATGAATGTGGACAGTAATGCGCTGTATCGTCATCCTCGATTGCAGGAGATGCATGACACCTCTCAGGAAGACGAGCGTGAGATGCAGGCGGCTCAATGGGAGCTGAATTACGTGGCGCTGGACGGCAATATCGGTTGCATGGTCAATGGTGCTGGCCTGGCGATGGGAACAATGGACATTATCAAGCACCATGGTGGCGAGCCCGCAAACTTTCTGGATGTTGGTGGCGGTGCAACCAAAGAGAGAGTCTCCGAGGCGTTCAAGATTATCCTGTCAGATGACAACGTCGCCGCGGTGCTGGTTAATATATTTGGCGGCATCGTCCGCTGTGACCTGATTGCCGAAGGCATTATTGGCGCCGTTGAGGAAGTGGGGGTCAGCGTGCCGGTCGTCGTTCGTCTCGAGGGCAATAATGCGGCACTCGGTGCAAAAACTCTGGCCGATAGCGGTCTTAATATTATTGCTGCGAAGTCGCTGACCGATGCAGCGCAGCAGGCGGTTAAAGCGGCAGGAGGTAAGTAATGAGTATTTTGATTGATAAAAACACCCGGGTTATCTGCCAGGGGTTCACCGGCTCCCAGGGCTCTTACCACTCTGAACAAGCGATTGCCTACGGGACCAAGATGGTGGGCGGTGTGACGCCTGGGAAAGGTGGCCAGACGCATTTGGATCTGCCGGTATTCGATACGGTCTCTGATGCGGTGCAATCCACAGGGGCGCAGGCGACGGTCATTTACGTGCCAGCACCGTTTTGTAAGGACTCAATTATTGAAGCGGCCCGGTCCGGCCTGGAGCTGATCGTGTGCATTACCGAAGGTATACCAACGCTGGATATGCTGGAGGCAAAAATCGTCTGCGATCGCGAAAACGTCACGCTGATCGGCCCGAATTGCCCGGGTGTTATTACCCCAGGCGAATGCAAGATTGGTATCATGCCTGGTGATATTCACCTGCCAGGCAAGGTGGGTATCGTGTCGCGTTCCGGTACTCTGACTTATGAGGCGGTCAAGCAAACCACGGATACCGGATTCGGCCAGTCTACCTGTGTTGGCATTGGTGGAGACCCGATACCGGGTTCAAACTTCATTGATATTCTCGGGCGCTTCGAGAATGATCCGAAGACCGAAGCCATTGTTATGATTGGTGAAATCGGTGGCACCGCCGAAGAGGAAGCGGCCGCGTTTATCAAGTCCAATGTGTCCAAGCCAGTGGTCAGTTATATCGCCGGGGTTACCGCACCCGCTGGCAAACGCATGGGTCACGCTGGTGCGATTATCGCTGGTGGCAAGGGCACCGCGGATGAAAAGTTCGCTGCGCTTGAAGACGCTGGTGTTCGCACTGTGCGCAGCCTCGCTGATATTGGTAAGGCCTTGGGCGAAATTACCGGCTGGGCCTGATCACAGCCTGTCCGGCGCGGTAATTTGCCTTGGTCAACAGGGCAAATTACCGCGACTCCTTCCTTTTTTATCAGGGGCCAGCGTTTTTGGCGTATCGGCCCTTGAATTCCCCCGCATCGTCCCCATGTTGGCCCGACGAACAATAGCCACGGAGATTTTCTATGACTGAAGCGACTGCAGAAAAGCAGACGATGGGCTTCCAGACGGAAGCCAAACAGTTATTGCAGCTAATGATCAATTCCTTGTACAGCAACAAGGAAATATTCCTGCGTGAATTGATTTCCAATGCGTCCGACGCGGCCGATAAGCTGCGTTTTGAGGCCTTGTCTGACAACTCACTTTACGGGGACGATGGCGACCTGAAGATCCGCATTGATTTTGACGAAGAAGCCAAAACGATCAGCATATCCGACAATGGCATCGGAATGTCTCGTGACGAGGTGGTCAACAACCTCGGTACGATCGCCAAATCTGGTACGGCGCAGTTCCTGGAAAACCTGACCGGTGACCAAAAGAAAGATTCGCAGCTGATTGGCCAGTTTGGGGTTGGATTTTACTCGGCATTTATTGTTGCAGACCGGGTTTCTGTGCTGACCCGACGCGCCGGCACTGATCCCGATCAGGCTACTCTTTGGGAATCAACCGGGGAGTCAGATTTCAGTGTGGCAGCGGCTGAGAAGGCCGGGCGTGGCACCGAAATCACCCTGCACCTGAAGTCAGATCAGTTGGAGTTTGCCAATGGCTTCCGCCTGCGTAGCATTATCAAAAAATACTCCGATCATATTTCCATTCCGGTATTGATGCCTAAGGAGGAAATGCCGAAGCCTGATGACGAGGACGCTGAGGACAAATCCGCGGCCGACAAGACGCCGGAGTATGAGGCGATCAATTCTGCCAAAGCGCTTTGGACCCGGTCGCGCACTGAAATCAGCGATGAGGAATACCAGGAGTTCTACAAGCACGTATCTCACGACTTTGAGGATGCGTTAGGCTGGAGCCACAATAAGGTGGAAGGCAAGCTGGAGTATACGAGCCTGCTGTATATTCCTGGGCGGGCCCCGTTTGATCTCTGGCAACGCGACGGTGTGCGCGGTTTAAAACTGTATGTACAGCGTACCTTTATTCTTGACGAAGCCGAGCAGTTTCTACCCTTATACCTGCGCTTCGTGAAGGGGATAATCGACTCCAACGATTTGCCGCTGAACGTTTCTCGTGAGCTGCTGCAATCTGACCCGAACATCGACTCTATTCGCAGCGCGTTGACCAAGCGTGTTTTGGATATGCTTGAGAAGATGAGCAAGAACGAGCCAGAGAAGTTCGCCACGTTCTGGCAGGAGTTTGGTCAGGTTCTTAAAGAGGGGCCCGCAGAGGATTTCAGTAACAAGGAAAAAATTGCCGGGCTGCTGCGTTTCACAACTACCCACAGTGCCAGTGAGGTTCAGGATCAAACCCTTGGAGACTATGTGGCCCGCATGCAGGAAGGGCAGGAAAAGATCTACTACATCGCGGCGGATAATCTGAACACGGCCAAAAACAGCCCGCATCTTGAAGTATTCAAGAAAAAAGGCATTGAAGTACTGTTGCTGCATGATCGAATTGATGATTGGCTGATGGGCCATCTGATGGAATTTGATGGCAAGCAGCTGCAGGATGTCGCAAAGGGAGAGCTGGACCTTGGCGAGCTGGACAACGAGGAAGACAAGAAGGCCAAAGAGGAACTCAGTGAAAAGCACAGTGGTCTGGTTGAACGTGCGAAAGAAGCGCTGGGCGACGAAGTCAATGAAGTACGTGTGACCAATAGGCTGACTGATTCGCCGGCCTGCCTGGTGGTTGCCGAGCACGAAATGGGTGCGCAGATGCAGCGAATTCTGGAGGCGGCTGGCCAGGAGGTACCGGACACCAAGCCAACCCTGGAACTGAACCCTGAGCACGCGCTGGTCAGTAAGCTCGATCAGGAGGCGGACGAAGAACGCTTCAAGGAACTGCTCAGTGTGTTGCTGGACCAGGCGCGCCTGGCCGAAGGCAGCCAGCTGAAAGACCCGGCTGATTTTGTCTCGCGCCTGAATAGGCTGTTGCTTGAATTGACTCACTAGCAGCCAGCACAACTGCCACCCAATCTGGCCAGGAGCGACTGTAATGGATGCAAAACAAGTGGCCGTGCTGGGTGGCGGCAGCTTCGGCACGGCAATCGCTAATATATTGGCGGTCAATGGTCACCAGACCACTCTCTGGCTAAGAAACCGGGAGCGGGCGGACGAGATCAATACTGAGCATCGCAACAGCGCGTACTTGCCGGACATCGGGCTTTCACCCAATTTGCTGGCGGAAACGGACCTGGCAAGTGCTGTCGCCGCGTGTACCGTGGTATTTGTTGCTGTTCCCAGCGCTTCCTGCCGGGAAGTCGCGAGAACACTGAAGGGAGCCTTACCCGCTGACGCGCTTGTGGTCAGTACGACTAAGGGTATTGACCCGGACGGCTTCAAATTAATGAGTGAAGTACTGACCGAAGAACTACCACAGGCCAAAGTGGCTGTATTGAGTGGTCCCAATCTTGCCAAGGAAATTGCCGCTGGCCACATGACCGGCACCGTGATCGCCAGCCCAGACCCCATGGTCCAGGAAACCGTACAGGAGCTGTTGAAGTCAGCCAGCTTCAGAGTGTATTCGAACCCCGATATTTATGGCGTTGAACTGGCCGGTGCCTTGAAGAATATTTACGCCATTATCGCGGGGCTTGCGGCGGCCATGGATCTTGGTTTGAATACAATTGGCATGCTGTTGACCCGCAGTCTCGCAGAAATGAGTCGTTTTGCAGTGCGCTTGGGCGCAAACCCAATGACTTTTCTTGGCCTGAGTGGAGTTGGCGATCTTATCGTGACCTGTATGTCACCGCTGAGTCGTAACTATCAGCTGGGTTGGCAGCTGGGCCAGGGTAAAAAGCTTCAGGATGTGCTCGACGACATGGGGCAGGTTGCTGAGGGGCTTAATACCTTGAAGCTCGTAAAGCAGGAGGCTGATCGGCGCTCGGTGTATATGCCCCTGGTCTCGGGCCTGTATGCGATTTTGGTGGAAGATGCTGATCTGCATGAGGTCGTCTCCGGCCTGATGGAAGGAGAACAAAACAGTGATGTTGAGTTTCTGACATGATCTATCAGGGCGAGGAGCTTGAATTTTCTGTTGGCGACATGAGTTTTGCTGCCAAGCGGTGGGGGCCTGATGATGGGCTGCCGTTGATGGCGCTGCACGGGTGGCTGGACAACGCCGCCAGCTTTGACGTTCTTGCTCCCATGCTGGCGCGCTTCCAAGTAGTCGCAGTTGACCTGGCTGGGCACGGCAAAAGCAGCCATCGCTCGGCGAATTCGCAGTACCTCATTTGGGCGGAATTGCTGGAGTTGCTGGATATAGCAGATCAGTGTGGCTGGGGAGAATTCGCTGTCATCGGGCACTCGCGCGGTGCCATGATCGCAACCCTGTTGACCTTGGCGGCCCCTGAGCGAATCCAGGGCCTGGTGTGTCTTGACGCCTTCTTGCCGCCGCCCTCAGATTTGAATGACAGTGCAAAGAACCTCAGGGAGTATATTCGAGACGAGCGTCGTTATCTGAGTCGACGTGATCAGAACTTAGTCCAGAAACCCATTGCAACGCTGGAAGCCGCGGTGGCGGTGCGGCAAAAGGTGATGCCAATGGAATATGCGTCTGCACGTCTAATATTGGAACGCGGGCTGCGCCCGGTGGCTGGTGGCTACGTTTGGCGCCATGACGAGCGCCTTAAAGGGCGCTCAGCTTTCAAGCTGTCTGCTGGGCACAACGACGCCCTACTGGCCGAGCTGTGCACTCCGGCCCTGGTAATACTGTCACCGTACTACCGACAGTTTGCCGCCAAGCAGTTGGAGAAGTTGGTTCAGCATCCGCATCTCAAAGTTGTGGAATTAGCGGGCAACCATCATTTTCATATGGAAGCTCAAGCAGCGGATACGGCGGAAATGATTGATCAGTTCCTGCCAAATGACCGACAATGATCAGAGGATGAATTGTCAGATGTTGAAAATGCCGCATATTGGTGGGTTCGGATGGCTGCTGGCCCTTTGGTTTGTGTCCGCGACGCTGTCTGCTCAGGTCGTCCCGGATATCGACGGTAGTCGTGACCTGGATTCGATTGAGCGTTTCCCTGGCTCCGGCATTGTTCGTTTCACTGCCAGTGAGTCGGTCAGTCGTTATTTCGCAACCGGAAAAGTTAAAAAAGTCCAGGGAATGTGGCGGCCCGAAAAAGAGCGCCAGGTTCGAGGTCGATTGACCAGCATCACTTATCGCATTGAGCAGCGTTATTCCTCTCGACAGGTGTACGAGTTCTTTACGCAGCAGCTGGAGACGCTGAATTTTCGCACCCTGTTTGCCTGTGCCGATTTTGCCTGTGGTCCGAGTAATAAATGGGCAAATACTGTATTTGCGGAGAAGGTTTTGTATGGGCCGGATAAGAATCAATTTTATCTGCTCGCCGAAACTGCTGAGGCCTTGCTTGGCTTGTACGTTATTAAACGTGGCAACAAACGCGTGTATGCCCGTCTTGACTGGGTGGATGTCAGCTCGTCAGGTTCCGGTGGGGTTGGCTCTGCAGAGTCCGCTGACAGCTGGAGTGAAGCGTTACGCTTGACTGGCCGACTTGAGTTAGCTGTTGATCAGCTGAACTGGGAACAACCGCAAACGAGCGAGCAACTTGCTGAACTGGCCGCCTGGCTGAAGAGTCAGAGTGTAGCTGTTAGGGTGGTTGGTCACAAATACGGGTCCGCAGATTTGCCGACCTTATTGCAAGAGTCTGAACAGCTGGCCCAGGATTTTGCAAACCGAATGTTGGCCTTGCAGGTCGGTTCCAAGCGAATCAGCGTGCATGGGCTTGGGCCACTGGCGCCTGCTCATGCTGCGCCAAGTGATCGGGTGGTACTCCTGCTGGTTGAATAAACGGTAGTGCTAGTTTTGAACCAGTGACAAAAATTCCATTCTTGTCACGTCGCTGGAGCGAAAGCTACCGAGCATGGCGGATGTTTTCATGCTGGAGTTTTGTTTTTCAACGCCGCGCATCATCATGCACATGTGTTTGGCTTCAACAATAACACCGACACCGGCTGCATCGGTAACGTCACGAACGGTTTCGGCGATCTGTAAGGTCAGCTGTTCCTGAATCTGCAGGCGCCTTGCGTACATATCAACAATGCGGGCTATCTTCGACAAACCCAACACTTTGCCCTTCGGTAAATAGCCGACATGACATTTGCCAATAAAGGGCAGCAAGTGATGTTCGCATAACGAATACAGCTCAATGTCTTTTACCAGTACTATTTCATTGCAATCAGATGGGAAAAGCGCATCATTAACTACCTCGTCGACGGTTTTGGAATAACCATTGGTTAGAAACTCAAAGGCTTTAGCGGCCCTGGCTGGGGTGTCGAGCAGGCCAGGGCGTTGTAGGTCTTCTCCAACCCCCTTGATTATGTCTGCGAAAGCTTCTTTCATTCGTTTGTCCGTTGCACCATTATTTGCCATGGGCATGGTAGCAGACACGAGCTGCAATTGCAGTAATGGGCCGCGGAGATAGCGCTGGTGGAATTGGATAGAGCCCAGAAAGAGCTGCTTACTATTCGGGATTTTATTCGTTGGGCAAGCTCGCGCTTCAACGAAAACCGGCTGTGTTTTGGTCACGGAACTGACAATGCACGGGACGAGGCGGAGCGACTGATACTGAACGCTTTGCACCTGCAGTCGGAGTGTTGCGACGATTTACTGGATTCCCGACTGACCGCCGATGAGCGTAAATTGCTGTCGGTGGTTATTGCAACGCGGGTACACGATCGGATACCCGCAGCATACATCAACGGGAAAACGTGGTTCGCAGGTCTTGAATTCAAGGTTGACGAACGTGCGCTGATACCCCGCTCCCCATTGGCTGAAGTGGTGGAGCAGGGCTTTCAACCCTGGATCGACCCAAACAATGTTAAGCGTGTGCTTGACTTGTGTACCGGTGGAGGTTGTATCGGAATTGCGAGCGCAGTCTATTTACCGGACAGCGAAGTTCACCTCAGTGATATCAGTGAAGATGCTTTACAGTTGGCCAGGATCAATGTGGATGCCCACCAACTGGCCGACCGAGTCTCCTTATTCCAATCAGACCTGTACGCAGCGTTAAACGTTGACGTCAAATATGATGTTATCGTTAGTAACCCACCTTATGTTGATCAGGATGATTTCGACTCCATGCCGCCCGAGTACCGTCATGAGCCGGAGTTGGGCTTGCGAGCCGGCCGGGACGGTTTGGATATTGTAAAGCGTATCCTGGTGGAAGCAGCGGATTTCCTGACGCCCGATGGCATTCTGCTGGCGGAAGTTGGAAACAGTGCGGCGGCGCTCGAAAAGCTGTACCCCGCTGTGCCATTTACCTGGCTGGAACTGGCCAGAGGTGGACATGGCGTGTTTGTTTTCAGCAAGCGCGAGCTTGAGCAGTATTTTTGAACCGCGAGTGCAGCCCGACAGGCTGTATAATGCCTGATTTGGATGCCTGAGGAAGAGCATTGGCGGGTAATACATTTGGTCGTTTGTTCACGGTTACTACTTTTGGTGAAAGCCACGGGGTGGCACTGGGGTGCGTTGTGGATGGCTGCCCCCCGGGTATTCCACTGACGGAAAGCGACCTGCAGCGCGACCTGGATCGACGCAAACCGGGCACTTCTCGCTTTACTACCCAGCGCCGGGAAGCGGATGAAGTGGAGATTCTTTCGGGAGTATTTGAAGGCCAGACCACGGGCACTCCGATTGGCCTGCTGATTCGCAATACCGATCAGCGCAGCAAAGACTACAGTAATATCAAGAACCGCTTTAGGCCGGCGCATGCAGACTTAAGCTATCAGGCAAAATATGGCATACGGGACTATCGCGGCGGTGGTCGGGCTTCTGCCAGGGAAACCGCGATGCGGGTTGCTGCTGGTGCAATCGCAAAAAAATATCTCTTGCAACGCTATGGCGTAACAATCACAGGCTATTTGTCGCAACTGGGCCCGCACCGAATTGCCACAATCGACGAGTCGAGTATAGAGAGTAATCCGTTTTTCTGCCCTGATCCGTTGCTTGTCCCCAAGCTTGAGCAGTATATGACCGAGCTGAATAAAGCGGGTGATTCCATTGGCGCCAAGCTTACCGTGCAGGCAACAGGGGTTCCCGCTGGCTGGGGAGAGCCAGTATTTGACAAATTGGATGCCGACATTGCCCATGCGCTGATGAGCATCAATGCAGTTCGTGCGGTGGAATTGGGCGCCGGATGCGCCGTGGTTGAGCAGCGCGGCAGCGACCACCGTGACGAAATAACGGCCGATGGTTTTGTCAGCAACAACGCCGGCGGCACATTGGGTGGTATCAGCAGTGGTCAGCCGATAGTGGCTCACATTTCCTTGAAACCAACCTCCAGTATACGAGTCAGTGGCCGCAGCATTGACATGCAGGGCAATGAGGTGGAAGTTGTGACGACCGGTCGGCATGATCCCTGCGTTGGGATTCGCGCAACCCCAATTGCTGAGGCGATGTTGGCGTTGGTGCTGATGGATCACGCCTTGCGTGATCGCGGGCAGAATTGTGATGTCGAACGTTAAATATTGGTGCGGCGGTAGTTTGGACTGAGCCGGTTCGCCATCTGCTATTTTGGCACTATTTAACCTCGGCATTGGCTTGCCGGGCATAACTTGCTTTAATCGTGCCCTGCCCACCTGTAGCCAGACAGTGATGCTCGCACCCATCAGCGAAAACGAAACGACCATCTACGGATTCATCCGTGACGACGTCATGTTATCGCCCAATCAGGATACGCAGGACCGCCTGCGCACAAATCGACGGGTACTGCTGGAGCTGCCTGAATTCAGTGCCTGTACCTTGCTCTACCGCGACATGTTCGCAATTCCCAATAGCAGTATCAACGCCGGCGGTTATTATTCGGCCATGGTGCACTTTGGTGCGCCGTATGAAGGTGTCGAGTACGAATGGGATCTTTGGCTTGAAGCGTTTGAAGACATGTTATTAAAGATGTTTTGGGTCAGCGCTGTGGTGCATTTGGAGACACCATTTGCCGGTACTCACACGCATATCTGGGAAAGCAATGAGCAGTTCCATATTCCTGGTAGTGGTGAGTTTGAGATGCACTGCGAGTGGACAAAGGACAAGGGCTTTTTTCGCCAGCTCGATCACGCCTGAATGGTAAGCCGCAATAAACGCCGCTGGCGCCTCGCCAAAACCTTCATTCTGGCGGTGGCAGCGACAGCTGTACTGGTTTGGTCGGCCATCAATACCTGGGATGTCGACCCGCAGGAGATGCTTGAGTTTTTCCTGCTGTGTATCGTCTTGCTACTGGTGTTGGCAATTCCAGGCGCGCTGGGTGCCATGCTGATTGCATTTGTACGACGCCGGCGGGAGAAATAGCGGAGCTCAGACCACGCAGCTGGAGCCGCAGATCCGATCCGCCCCTTTCACAGCTGCCCAAGTTTGATGTCAACGTCCAGTTCATCGGCAATGTCATCCAACTCCTGTGCAAAGCGATCGTCATCGATCTGATCAGGCAGGCTCACTTTTACCTCAGCAGCAAACAGATTCTGGCCGCTCATGGGAGCGCTGCGCAGCTCGCTATTCAACTCTTCAACATTGATGTTGTAACGCGCCAGCGTTCGCGACAGCTCGTGCAGAATGCCCGGTCGGTCATTACCGATTACATTGATCATGCGCTCATTTGCCGGTGGGGCGTTGGCAACGCCCGGCTCAGACTGCAAGGTGATTTTAAACGCGTCGTGCTCCAGTGCCTGCAGTGCTGTTTGCAGCTTGGTCAGGGCTTTTTCCGGAACGCTGATGTGGACAATTCCGGTGAACTGTCCCCCGAGTGTGGCCAGCCGGCTTTCCTCCCAGCTTGCGCCATGGTCAGCGACCAGCGAGGCTACCTGCTCCAGCAAGCCGGGTTTGTCGGCTGCCATGAATGTCAATACAATGTGGCTTCTCAAAATACTATTACGTCAACACTGAACCGTGATTATACCTGTTGAGCGACTGTCACCCCAGGCTTTAAATGGCCTGATCGAAGAGTTCGTCAGCCGCGAAGGCACTGACTACGGGCAAACCCAGCACAGCTTTGCGGAAAAATGCTCCCAAGTCAGGGTGCAAATTGAACGCGGAGAGGTACAGCTGGTGTTTGACCCAGATACAGAAACCAGCAATCTGGTGCGTCGTGAAGAACTCACCTGAGGTGCAGCACGTGCTGGACACCAGCGGTTTGACCTGCCCGGAACCGGTGATGCTGTTGCACAATCAGATTCGCGACGCCGAACCGGGCGATGTGATAAAAGTGTTAGCAACGGATCCGGCGACCACGCGGGATATACCACAGTTTTGCCGCTTTCTCGGCCACGAGTTGATCGCCAAGCAGGATAACAACGACAGTTACAGCTATCTGATTCGTAAGTCTAAAACAGGCTGAACAGGGCCAGAGCGACCAACATACCAACCAGGGGTACCAGCACGGTTAAGACAGCGACCGGTGGGTAAGCGTTACGGTAGTTTTCCCCACAGATGGCCCGAATGGTCGTTACAACATAGCCATTGTGAGGCAATGAATCCAGCCCGCCTGATGCGATTGCCACCATACGGTGTAGCTCATCTGGGTTGACCCCCTGATCAAGATAGTGTGGTGCGACAGCTGGCAGTGCAATGGATTGCCCACCAGAAGCGGAACCGGTCAGAGCACAAATGATGGTTACCGCAACTGATGCGCCAATGAGTTCGTTCCCCGGCAGGCTGGTCAGCCAGCCCACGGCCAAAGGAAAGGCAGGACTGGCTTTCGCAACGGTCCCGAAGCCGACAACAGCAGCGGTGTTGCCTATTGCTACCAATGCGCCCATTGCGCCGATGCCCAATGCGGCGCCCAGGCTGCTCAAACGGCTGATGTTCAATAACCAGGTAAGCAGGCAGCCGCTACCCAATGCGATGACCAGCGCGTATTTACCTAGGGATTCATGAAAGCCGAAGCTGCAGCCTAAAACAGTCAGCATGGGCAGCAGTGAAACCAGTGGATTGGGCAGGTCCTGATCATTGGCCACCGGGTCATCGTCGCGAGTTAGAAAGCATTCGCCATTGCTGACCGCCTGTTGCAACATTCGTTGCAGCAGCACATAGCCCAACCCGGCCATAAGCAGGGCAACCACCAGACTTTCCTGCCAAGCGGCATAGGGTGAGGTGCCGAGAAATTCAATGGGAATCCAGTTTTGTATCTCGGGGGAGCCTGCAGAGGTCATGGTAAAAGTGGCGCTGCCGAAAGCCAGGCAACCCGGTATAAAGCGGCGGGGTAAATTGGCTTCGCGAAACAGACCGATAGCAACCGGGTACACAGAAAAGGCAACGATAAATACGCTGACACCACCATACGTCAGTATTGCGCAGGCCAGCACGACGGCCAATGCTGCATGATGCGAACCGAAGTGTTGCAATATCCAGTGCGCGACGCTGGCAGCCGCGCCACTGTCTTCCATCAGTTTGCCGAAAATACTGCCCAGCAGGAACATGAAGAACCAGGCGCCAATAAAAGCCGTGAAACCTTCCATATAGGCCTCTACATAGTTGGCCCCGGCATCGCCTGGCGATGGAAAAAAATTCAGCCCGCCGGTCACCGCGACCAATATGGCGCAAGCCGGTGCGGCTACCAAGGGGTTGGCGCCACGTAAAGTGACCAGCATCAGCAACAGCAGGGCGGCAATCAGGCCCAAAAGACTGAACATTGGGTGCTCCAGCAAAACAGTCAAATGCGGTAGTATAACGGTTTGCTGAAAGCGATGAGATTGCCGTGAAATTACCGACCGACCAGCAACAGGATTTACTACGCTTCGCCTATGATACGGCCATCGAAGCAGGGGAAATCGCGCTGCGATTCTTTCGCAAGCCGACCGGCGTAATGAATAAAGCAGGTGGTGACGCATTCGACCCGGTAACCGAAGCCGATCGCGAGGTTGAACGCCATTTACGTGCAGCGATTACGCAGCGGTTTTCTGATCATGCAATCGTCGGTGAAGAGTTTGCCAATACCCATGGAAAATCCGATTTTACTTGGGTGATTGACCCGATCGATGGTACGCGGGCGTTTATTTCTGGTGTGCCTGCGTGGGGTATTTTGCTGGGCCTGTGCTGGCAGGGGCGGCCCATGTTTGGCCTGATGCACCAACCCTATACCGGTGAAACTTTTATCGGCTTGCAGGACAAGGAACCCGCAGCGTGGTTTATGCGCAATCAGTTTGATTTGCAAAATCCGCTGCTGGCCAGCACCGTAAAAACCCTGGATGATGCCGTGCTTTACAGCACTCATCCCGATTTGTTTGATTCATCTCCAGCCGGAGAATTCGAACGATTTCGCAGGGTTGCCGACGCCTGCAAGCTGCTGCGTTATGGCGGCGACTGTTACTCTTATTGCCTGCTCGCGATGGGGCAAATCGATCTGGTGATTGAAAGCGGTTTGCAGAGCTACGATATTCTGCCTCTGCTCCCGATTGTGGAGGCCGCTGGCGGGTTCGTTACCGACTGGCAAGGACAGCCGCTGTCTGGCGGTGGCTCGGTGGTTGCGGCCGCTGGGCCCGAGCTGCACGCCCAGGCACTGGAACTGTTACAGGGCCCACTATGATGTCAGCCAGTACAATCGAGCAGGTATTTTCGGCCTGTTTTCAGGCATCCCATAATACGGTGTTGTTGGGTGGTGGGGATGAACCCTATTACGCACCGGCCGGCCCGGACAAAGACTGCGCGACCATCGTCTATCGACAGGATTACCTTGCCAGTGCACTGCACGAGGTCGCGCACTGGTGTCTGGCGGGCCCGGTCCGTCGGCAGCAGGTGGATTATGGTTACTGGTACCTTGGTAACCGCAATGCTGAACAGCAGCGTGCCTTTGAGGCAGTGGAAGTCAAACCCCAAGCGCTTGAGAGATTATTTTCCGAGGCTATTGGCCTGCCGTTTCGGCCCAGCTTTGATTATCTTCGTTGCCCGGAGTATCGTGGTGAGCGGTTTGTTGCCAGAATCAATGAGCAGTACCATCAATACCGGCGCAGTGGCCTGCCAGAAAGGGCGGCCTGCTTCGTGCTGGCCTTGCAAACCAGCCTGGTATCACCAGCGCAGGCTGTCTGAAACGCGTGGTTCCAGCCGATGAGCGCGCGCCAAGCAGTCTATTTACTGGATGCTTCCATTTTTATTTTTCGCAGCTATTTTTCCTTGCCGGATCATTGGCACAATGAGCGGGGGCAAGCTCTAAATGCAGTCTATGGCTACACGCGTTTTCTGTTGGCCACGCTGGAACGGCTTCAGCCACAGCGCATGGTCGCGGCCTTTGATGAAAGCCTTGGTCAGTGTTTTCGTACCGAGATTTATCCAGCTTACAAACAAAGTCGTTCACTGCCCGATGATGATCTCGCTAATCAACTGGCAGCTTGTCGTAAGGTTACTGAATGTTTGGGAATTACCAGTTTGTCTCATAACCGCTATGAAGCAGACGACCTGCTGGCAAGTGTTGCCTTGAGGATGCGTTGCTCCGGCCGGCCGATGGTGTTCCTAAGCCGTGACAAGGATCTGGCCCAATTGATCAGAAATCCGCATGACCGGGTCTGGGATCCAGCCAGCGACTATTGCCTGGACCATGCGTCCGTGCAACAGCGGTTTGGAGTTAAGCCGAGACAACTGGTTGACTATCTGGCGCTGGTGGGGGATCCGGTTGATGATATCCCTGGTGTGCCTGGCATAGGCGCGAAAACAGCCGCTGCCCTGCTGCAGCGATTTGGTGTCCTGGACAGTGTCTATGCTGAGCTGGATACGGTGGCTGCAGAGCTGCGTGGTGGAAAACGTATTGCCGCCGCTCTCGCTCAGCACCAGGTTCAGCTCAGCATTGCCCGCAAGCTTGTACAGTTGAATGAGCGCGTTCCACTGCAAATCAATGCAAACGCCCTGTGCTGGAGCCGGCCGTCGCGGGACGATGTTCAAGCCTGCCTGGCTGAGATTGGGCTGGAACGCTCTTTGCGCCGCAGGCTGGCTCGCAGCCCGGTACTGCAATGACTGTCAAACTGGTTGTTGATGAAAATATTCCGGCGCTCGACCAGCTGTTCGCCGGTACTGCTGAGATAGTTAAATTACCGGGGCGGGCCATAACAGCCCGTGACTTGCAAAAAGCAGATGCGCTGATTGTGCGCTCTGTTACGCAGGTTGATGAGCAACTGCTGAGAAGTTCTCCGGTATCGTTTGTGGGGACTGCGACGATTGGTACCGAGCACATTGATCTGGACTATTTGCAGGACCGCGGTATTCATTTTGCGAGTGCACCCGGCAGCAATGCCGCATCGGTAGCTGATTACGTCTGCAGTGCTTTGGCCAGCCTGCTGCCAGACCTGGAAGATTCTGCCGCAAAAGGACGGGTAGCAGGTGTCGTCGGTTACGGGCAGGTAGGCAGCAGGGTTGTTCAGCGTTTTCTGGCCTTGGGGTTCGACGTGCGGGTCTTCGACCCATTCCTTACCACCGAGGAATGCCCCTATTTGAGCGACTGGGAGAGCGTGCTGCAATGCGGAGTGATTTCGGTTCATGTGCCACTGACCTGCCGTGGACAACACCCGACCCAACAGCTGTTTTCGAAGGAGATATTCAGTACTCTGCCGACCGGCTGCGTGCTGATCAACACATCACGCGGTGCCGTGTTTGATGGCGCGGCCTTGAAACAGCGGTTGCAAGCTGGAAAGGAATTGCGCAGTGTACTGGATGTCTGGGAGGCGGAACCAAAAATAGACCCTGGGCTGCTTGCCATGACCTGCATTGGCACGCCCCATATTGCCGGCTACGCGGCCGATGCGAAGCTGCGAGGCAGTCAAATGATTGCACAGGCGTTCTACCAGCATTTCGCACTGGTAGCGCCGGTCGTGCAGGAATTAATGCCGCCGACGACGCTGGCCATCGACAGCAGGCGCTCTCTGTCTGAAATACTACTGTCGGCCTACGATGTGCGAGTTGACGATGCCAGCTTGCGGGCCTGTATCGGCCAATCGATTGGCCCGTGTTTTGATGCTCTGCGCAAGAACTACCCTGTGCGGCGCGAATTCTCCAAGCTCTGCCTGCAGCTTGACGGCTTTGCCGATGATCACCAACAGGCCACTTTGCAAGCGCTGGGTTTTTCATGCTAACAGATGAAATCAGCCAGATTATTTGTGACGCTATGTCACACTCAGGTGCTGACAGCCGGCGTGTGCTGCATGGACGTGGTGGGTGTTTTCCAGGCTTTGAAGTGTTGACAGTCGACTTGTATGAGCCCGTTATTCTGCTTAGTCTGTACGCTAACTCGGATGTCCGGCAAATGACATCGCTGGAGTCAGTGACCGGCTTTCTGGTGGAGCGCATGGGCCAGTCTTCGTTCCATACCCTGTTGATTCATCATCGTTACTCGAAGCCGCCTAAAGTGGAAACTGTTTTTGGCGAACACGCTACCAAGGGCTACGCAATTGCGAAAGGGCAGCGGTTTGAGTTGGATTTCCAAGGCAAGCAAAACATCGGTTTCTTCCTGGATGCTCAGCCCGCTCGAGATTGGCTGGCAAGTCATTGTCATGGTCGTAGAGTATTAAACCTGTTTGCTTACACCTGCGCGTTTTCGGTAGTTGCTATTGCCGCTGGCGCTGCGAAGGTTTTCAACGTCGATATGAGTAAAAGCGCGCTGCGTGTAGGGCAACGTAATCACACGCTTAATTTTTCAGAGGAGACGGGCAACTCTGCAATCAGCAAGTTTCTGCCTTATGAGATATTTCGCTCCTTACCTCGTCTGGTCAGTAACGGACCTTACGACTTGATCATTGTAGACCCACCATCCTTCCAGCCGGGTAGCTTTGTCGCAAAAACCGATTACCCCAAACTACTTCGCAAGCTACCTCGCTTACTGCGCAGTGGCGCTTATGTACTGCTGATGTTGAATGCCCCTAATCTGGGGCCGGGCTTTCTGCTTGACGCTGTGCAGGAAAACTGCCCGAAATTACAGTTTTGTGGCCGCTTAAGCAATTCGGCCGATTTTCCCGACCAGAATGGCGAACAGGCATTGAAGATGCTGGTTTTTCAGTGGCCCTGATGTTATTGCCTGGCTCGCCAATAGCGGTACAGATAGTAGCAAAGTGGTAGAGCGCTCAGCAGATAAGCCGCCAGTTTTGTAGCGGAAACAAACAGTGCGGACCATGCAGTGTCCAGGGAGAATGCCACGTAGTGATCGATTGCCAGGCAGGCGGCTGCGGTAAAAAGGCCTGGCCACAGAATCTGCCAAAAGCTGGCGAGAATAGGCTTCCACTCGCGTCGTAAGAGCTTGGAAATGTACAGTAGGATCACTGTCGCGGAAAGGAAACTGATCGCGGCTGCCACCCAGGTGACGTCGTCCACATCGCCGCCACGTTCTGCAACCAGCCACACGGCGAACACACTGACCACCAGCAGGCCGAGGGCCAGTTTCATTTGTTGCTGTTGCTTGTCGAAAGTCAGGAGTAGCGAATGCGACAGCGACCACACTGTCTGGAAAAACATACCGATCAAGGCAATCCTAATAACGCTCAATGCCGGCAGGTATTCGGGTAAGCCGAACACCAATACAGGTTCAATAGCAAAATAGGTCCCGCCCAGCAGAATGGGGATGCCAATGCACAGCAGCTTCATCGGCTCAAAAAACAGATGTTCGATTTCCTGCCGACTGGCGCCGTCGCTGTGGCGCTCCATCATTCTTGGAAACAGTGTAGCTGCCAGAGCAATAGGCACCTGGGTAATGGTCATGGCGACAAAATTCGAGATCGCATAGTAACCGGCCGCTGTGCTGCCAAGAAGACCGAAAATCAGAAATTGATCCGCTGCCCGCAAGAAGAAAAACAGAGAGCCGCCCAACATGACGGGCAGCCCTGCGCTGACCAGGCGTCGGGCGATGGCCGGGTCAAGTTGCCAGCGTAAATCGATATGCCCGTGACGCATTACATAAAGAACAGCCAGTAGATGGGCGATGACCAGTGCCCACAGCATTTCTTTTAGCCCCCAAAAATAAACAGCAATCAGGCTGAGCGCGGTATTAAAAAAGGCGTACAACAGCAGGTACTTCGCCTGAAAGTAGAACTCGCGTTGCGCCTGCAGCTGCCTTGGAATGTAATAGGTGATACTGGCCAGCAGCATGACCACAAGGCTGATGCGCAGTGGTTCACCCAATACGGGCATGAGCCCGGTGAAACTTAAAGCAAACAAAACGGCCGCCAGCATCGCGGTAACGAGCAAGGCTAAATTTAATGCCGCCTGCTGTGCCGCTTGTATTCCTGCAACATCGTCAGAGCTCCTGCCCAGGGCAACCTCACGCAGCAGGGCAAAAGATGCGCCAAGGTTTGCGAAGGCCGTACTGTCCTGCAGGTTTTTCAGGACACTCCAGATCCCATATACCTCCGGTTGTAAAAGAGCCGCGACCCCGACCCCCCGAATCAGATACAGCACGCGGCACAAATAGTTGCTCAGCGACAGGCTCAATGCTTCCCGGGCGATTTGGGCTGATTCATTCTTTTGATTCATCACTCGCTACTTTTCAGTATTGCCGTCCTTTCTCGCCAACGGTGAGAGGTGAGGTCAAATCCATGCTGCATCTTAGGCAGCCATCCGTGGAGACCTTGCTGCAGACTAATGATTGATTTATGGCCTTAAACAGGCCTGTGTTTCGATGCTCGTGGGCCTAAGCCTGGATAAGACTTGCTCACGCCGCCAGCTACTTAAAGCTTAAGCATAGCAGTGCCCAGCGGCTGGACAGTGGATGGTTGTGTTATTTAACGAGCCCAATAACTGGCTTGGAGGGGCGCGGCTGTGGGCTGCTGTCAACCAGATATTCGATTACCGTATCGTCGAGCGAACGCTGCAGGAAGCGGTACAACTCCTCGGTGAAGCTTTTTTCGAAATTCAGGTTCAGTACCCGATTGTCATAATCAGCAGCCAGAAGAAGACTTATGTGGCCCGGTGTGATGATGGCCTTGTGAATACGGCTCTTTTGAATGCTGTATTGCCTGGACATGGCGCTGCGCTGAAATTTGAGCAAATTGCCGTTGATCTTCAGGCTCTTAAATGGGTTGCGAGGCATCAGGCTGAGCAGATACTCCAATACAAACAGTAAAACCAGCAATGCAATTGCAATCAGTAATTGGTCCGGCATGGGAATGTCTCGATTCGCCCGTTTGCCGAAATTATCTCACTGCGCGATCAGAATTGCAGCAAGAATTATAGTTCGAATATTGACCTAAGTGTCTGAAAAATAAACTTTTACACTCCGTTTGACTGCTGATTGATCAGCTTGGCTGATTTTTGCTCTGGATCAATCATTGGCATTCTGCGCTCCATAAACAGCAGGTATTTCGCCGCCACCGTGCACTTCGATGCTGGTGCCGGTTACAAAGCTGGATAGCTCTGAGGCTAAATACAAACAAGCCTTGCCAATATCTTCGGGCACTGCCATTCGCTGCATTGGAATGGTTTTGCCAACCGCGTCAATACCGGCCTGGTCCCCATAGTGTAAATGGCTCTGTTCTGTTTCGATCAGGCCAGCGGTTATCGCATTAACGCGTACTTGCGGACCCCACTCAACGGCCAGTGACGTGCACAAATTTATCAGGCCGGCCTTGGCAGCTCCGTAGGCTGCTGTGCCCGGTGATGGGCGGATTGCACTGACGCTGGCAATATTGATGATTGAGCCGCCGCTCGCCTGGCCCTGCATCACCTGATTGACCGCCTGGGAGAACGTGAACGGTGCCAGCAGGTTCAAATGAATAATCGCCTCGTTGAAGCGAGGGGACACGGTGGCAGAGTCGGCATGCGGTGTACCGCCAGCATTATTGACCAAACAGTCGATTCGACCGAATTGCGCTTTAACCTGATTGACACAAGCTTGGATGGAATCAGCGTCCTTCACATTACATTCGACGAACACCGCACGTCGATCGGCATGCTGCGGTAAGCTGTCGGGCGCTGTGCGACTGCAAACAACCACCGTGGCTCCCGCCGACAGGAAAACTTCGGCAATGCCTTTTCCCACTCCGCGGGTGCCTCCGGTCACTATGACCACTTTGTCATCCATCTTTAGGCTGTCGGTTACATTCATTCAAAACCCCTCTTTTTCATGCGCCGAAGTCGCCGCGATACGTGGCCCAACTGGGCAGTTCTTGAATTGCCCGGTGCACTGGCAGTACACTGTCGCGCTCTTTGCGGCCGGCGTATTCGTCTGGCAGCGTACTTTACAACGAACCAAGGTGGGCAGTGATGTCAGACAGTTTACCTAAAATTGCCATACTTGGCGGCACCGGTGCTTTGGGTACCGGGCTTGCCAGGCGTTGGACTCAGGCCGGTTATGCGGTCATTATTGGCTCACGAACGCTTGAGAAAGCGCAAGCGGCACTGGATGATCTGGCCGATGTGATGCGCGAGCGGGGAAGTGATGCAGAAGCTGTGCAGGCCCTTGAAAACCTGGACGCTGCAGGGGCCGCCGATATCGTCGTACTCACGGTACCTTTCAGCCATCAGCTCAGCACGCTGGAATATGTTAAGCCTGCTTTGCAGGGCAAAATACTGGTCGATGTTACGGTCCCGCTGGTTCCTCCCAAGGTTGCCCGAGTTCAGTTGCCGGATACCGGGTCCGCGGGAGCGGGTGCACAAGCCGCCTTAGGAGACGAGGTGCGCGTTGTGTCAGCGTTTCAAAATGTGGCTGCACATCATTTGCAAGAAGGTCACGGACTGGACTGCGACGTGCTGGTGACTGGAAACAACGTAGAAGCACGTTCAGAAGTGATCAAATTGGTCGAAGCGGCCGGAATGCGCGGCTTCCACGCTGGCCCAATCGATAATGCAGCCGCTGCTGAAGCGCTTACTTCAATTCTTATCAGCATCAATAAGCGCTACAAGTGTCATGCAGGTATTCGCATCACCGGCCTGCCTGATCGTGATTGATTGCTGCCCACCGGCTTGACCGATGGCCGTCAACAGCAAGCGTCTGGAGTTGACTGCGCTTGAGCATTTTCCAGCGGTTGAGCCGGGTGATGATTTAGCGGAGCTACTGGTAAACAGTTTTTTGCGTAATGGCATTGAACTGCGTGACGGTGACGTTCTAGTGTTGGCACAGAAAATTGTGTCCAAAGCGGAAGACCGTTATCGCACGTTAAAGGACGTAGAGCCGAGCGATGACGCAAGGCAGTTGGCTGATGAGGTAGATAAAGACGCTCGGCTTATCCAGCTGATTTTGGATGAGTCCACCGAGGTGGTTCGCAAGCGCAAGGGTGTGATTATTGTGCGTCACAGGCTGGGTCTGGTGCATGCCAATGCCGGTATAGACCAGTCAAACATTGAGCACAGCAATGCCGAGCCGCGGGCGCTGCTATTGCCTGAAAACCCGGATGCGACAGCGCGCGCCTTACGCGCTCAATTACAGATATCCTGCGGAGCAAGCGTGGCGATTATTATTAACGACAGTGCAGGGCGGGCCTGGCGCAATGGCACCTGCGGTATCGCCATTGGTGCGGCCGGTTTTGCAACAGTCGCCGATCTGGTGGGTGAGGCGGATATGTTCGGGCGACAGTTGCTGGTCAGTTCAGTTGGCGTTGCCGATGAGCTGGCTGCGGCCGCCTCGTTCATTATGGGGCAGGCCGCTGAAGCAACCCCAGTCGTGATTATCCGTGGGGCGAACATCCAGCAGCACCCAAATTCGTGTGCGGCTGACCTGATTCGAGACAAACACCTTGACCTGTTCGGCTGAAGGCTACTGACATGCGGTGCCTGGCATTGAGCGGAGGAGTAGGTGGGGCGAAGCTGGCCGCTGGACTGGCGGCGTGTCTGGAGCCGGATGAACTGCAGATCGTGACGAATACGGGCGACGACTTCGAGCACCTCGGTTTGTACGTGTCGCCAGATCTGGACAGCGTGATGTATGCGCTAGCGGGCATAAACGATAGCGAGCGTGGCTGGGGAGTAATGGATGAGAGCTGGCAGTGTATGGCCGCCCTCGACAAGCTCGGTGGGCCTGCCTGGTTCAATCTTGGTGATCGCGACCTGGCCACTCATCTTTGGCGAACCCAGCTTTTACGCAAGGGTGAGAGCTTGACGGAAGTGACCCAGCGACTGGGAGCTGCGCTCGGAGTGCGTCATCTGCAATGGCCGATGTCAGACGATGCGGTGCAGACCGTGGTCAATACCGACCTGGGTGAGCTGCCATTCCAGCGGTATTTCGTTGAGCGGCAATGTAAGCCGGTGGTTAAGAGCTTCTTTTTCAAAGGAATTGCAGAGGCTGTACCCTCCCGACCATTGCAACAGCTTGCCAAAGGCAGGCATCCGGATGTGCTGGTGGTTTGTCCGTCAAACCCCTTTGTCAGCGTTGACCCTATTCTTCAGCTGCCCGGCATGAGCGACGCCTTGATCAGTTCCGCTGCCATTAAGGTCGCAGTGTCGCCAATTGTGGGTGGAAAAGCACTGAAGGGTCCGGCCGCCAAGATGATGGCCGAGCTGGGTATGTCCTGCGATGCGCTTGGCGTTGCCGAGTATTATCGAGAGTGGATCAGTCACTTTGTGGTTGATGAGCAAGACCGGCATTTGTGCCCTGCGATAGAGGCACTCGGGCTTGAAGTACTCTGTTTACCGACCGTTATGCGAAGCTTTGCGGACCAGCAAAAACTCGCTGAAGCAGTACTGAGAACTAGCTGAAATGACAAGGCAGTTGGTTGCAGTGGTGCCGTTTCGAAGCTTGTATCAGGGCAAAAGTCGATTAGCCCCGGAACTGGCTGATCGTGATCGACGCAAGCTGGTGGCGGCAATGCTTGGTGATACGCTGGAGTCCTTGCGTAAATGCGCGCTGCTCGATCAGGTTCTGTTACTAACCGATGATACTGAAGCGGCGGCACTGGCTCGAGGTCTGGGCGTAGCCGCCGTTGGTGAACCGGCGGGTGCGCGCGGCCTCAATGCGGTTGTCCAGCAGCTTGCCAATGACCTGGCGAGCGATTACGATGAGCTGTTGGTGGTGCACGGCGACGTACCGCTAGTGCAGGCAGAAGAGCTGGAACAGCTGATTCTGGCGCATCGTCGCCTGGCCGTTGGCCGGCCTGCGGTTTCTTTGGTGCCGGACCGCCATCAATCCGGTAGCAATGGTTTGTTGTGCAGCCCGGTGAACAGCATGCGGTTTTATTACGGCCCGGACAGTCTTGCAAAGCACCTGGCGTTCGCCCGTGTTCAGGGGCTACAATCGCAGACGGTCGAATTGGCCGGTGCAGGTTTGGACATTGATGAACCTGCGGATCTTGACTGCTTGAAAGCACATCCGGGTTTGGCGCGCGCTGCGCGTGTCCATTATTTGTTAGCCTAAATACTGCTGTCATTGGAGGTCTCTGTGGATGCACAGGTAGATAACAGTACACTTTGGCAGCCTGACAGCTGGTACGACGCTGGCCTGCAGACTGAAGCGCAGTCCCTGGCAGTTCGCTCACTGGATGAGGCTCTGCTCAAAGAGGCCGCGGGGCTGCGAGACAAAGGGCATGGTGACCTGCTTACCTATTCCCGCAAAGTGTTTATTCCCCTGACGCATCTCTGCCGAGATGTCTGTCATTACTGTACTTTTGCCCAGACACCCAGGCATCTCGACTCGCCCTATATGTCGGCGGAGGCCGTGCTTGAGCAGGTGGAAGTGGCCGCTTCCCAAGGCTGTAAAGAGGTACTGTTTACCCTGGGAGAGAAGCCGGAGCTGCGCTATAACGCAGCGCGTAAGGCGCTGCAGTCCATGGGCTACGAGAGCACTGTGGACTACCTGGCTTCGGTTGCCCGAATGGTAAGTGACCAAACCGCACTGCTACCCCATATTAACGCCGGTTGTCTGGATGATGAGGAGCTGCAACAGTTACGAGGTGTTTCCGCATCGATGGGCATCATGCTGGAAAGTGCCTCTGAGCGCTTGTGTCAGAAGGGAATGCCGCACTACGGGTCACCGGACAAATGGCCCGCGACGCGGCTTTCTGCCATTGCCCGAGCCGGTGTTGCCCAGGTGCCATTTACCAGCGGGATATTGATCGGTATTGGCGAAACCCGATTGGAGCGGGTTGAGTCACTGCTGGCTTTGCGCAGCCTTCAGCAGCGCTATGGCCATATTCAGGAAATCATTATTCAGAATTTTCGGGCCAAGCCCGGGACGCTGATGAGTGAAGCGCCGGAGCCTGACCTCGATGAATTGCTGTGGACGATAGCGATCGCGAGGCTGATTTTCGGCCCGGCCATGAATATTCAGGCGCCACCTAATCTGAGCCCAGGGGTTCTGCCGCAGATCGTGGCTGCCGGCATTAATGATTGGGGAGGAGTTTCTCCGGTCAGCCCCGACTTTGTTAACCCGGAAGCGCCGTGGCCGCAGCTGCGCAAACTGGAGCAGGAAACTGGCCTGGCGGGCAAGCAATTGCATGAGCGGTTGACGATATACCCTGAGTTTGTGCGGAACTACACGACCTGGCTGTCACCGTTAATGCAGCGCAGAGTGTTAGCGCTGGTGGATGGACAGGGATTGCCCAGAGTCGATGAGTGGGTTACCGGAGCTGCTGCGGCCAGGCTGCCGGCTCTCGAAGTTGCCCTGCTGAACAACAAGTCGGCAGCTAACTCAGCAACCGCACGGATCAAGCGTATTGTTGAGCGCGCCACAAAGGCCGAAGCATTGTCTGAGCAAGACATTAGCTGTTTATTTGCGGCGAGGGGAAGCGATTTCGCTTATGTTTGTGACGCTGCTGATCGGCTGCGCGCATCAATCAATGGCGATGAGGTGAGTTATGTTGTCACCCGCAATATCAATTACACCAATATCTGCTATTTCAAATGCCAATTCTGTGCCTTCTCTAAAGGCAAGCTGAGTGAAAACCTGCGTGGCAGGCCGTATGACCTGGATGATGATGAAATTCGTCGCCGGGTGGTCGAGGCCTGGGAGCGTGGCGCAGGGGAAGTGTGCATGCAGGGAGGTATTCACCCGGATTACACCGGTGACAAGTACCTGCACTTATGCCGGTTGGTAAAAGAAGCCGTACCGGACATGCATATTCATGCCTTTTCCGCGCTGGAAATATGGCAGGGCGCGGCCACGCTTGGCCTGCCGGTGGATCAGTTTCTGTTAATGTTAAAAGAAGCAGGCCTCGGTACCTTGCCCGGCACCGCAGCTGAAATTCTGCATGACGATGTTCGCGCCCTGATCTGTCCGGACAAGATCAATACTCAGCAGTGGCTGGCAACCATCGAGGCCGCTCACCGAGCCGGTATTCGAACGACCGCAACCATCATGTTTGGTCATGTGGATGGCTACCAGCATTGGGCCCGCCACCTGCTTGAGCTGCGTGCATTGCAGCAAAAAACCAAAGGTTTCACTGAGTTTGTGCCACTGCCTTTCGTAGCCAGTGAAGCGCCAATGTACCTCAAGGGTAAAGCGCGCCGAGGCCCAAGTTTTCGTGAAGCCGTGCTGATGCATGCAGTTAGCCGACTGGCTCTGCATGGTCAGATCGACAATATTCAAACTTCCTGGGTGAAAATGGGGCACCAGGGCGCATTGCACTGTCTGAATGCCGGTGCCAACGATCTGGGCGGTACCTTGATGAACGAGACAATCACCCGGTCGGCCGGTGCGGATCATGGCGAGGAAACCGGTCCTGCACAAATGGAAGCTCTGATAGAAAGTGCTGGTCGTGAGCCGAGGCAACGCAACACCCTGTACGAAACGGTGTCAGAAAAGCGTCGTGCTCAGTCCATGGAGGCGGCGGAACTGCGCGCTGTTCAACTGACACAGCCAGGCAAGCCCGCCAGGTTAGGGGGTGATCTCGTAAGAAACGGCTGATTCGTTCCCGGCTCAGCCGACCATCAGTCTGTTCAATCACGCTCCATTTGGAGTAAAGTACCGGTAAACCCTAGTTGTGAGGCGATCGATGCGTGATAAATCAGGTTTGCAGGTAGCTGATGTCCTGGTTGATTTTCTGGAGCAGGAGGCGCTGCCGGATAGCGGTGTCAGTGCCGCGGCGTTTTGGGAAGGGTTTGCTGCAATTGTTGCAGAGTTTGCTCCCGAAAACCGCCGTCTGCTGGCCCGTCGGGAAGAGCTGCAAATGCAGATCGATGCCTGGCACCAGGCGAACTCGGGTCTGGAATTTGACCCCAGCGAGTACCAGGGCATGCTGCGCGATATTGCTTATCTGCTTCCCGAGCCCGCTGACTTTAGTATCGAGACCCAAGGGGTTGATCCGGAAATTGCCAATGTGGCCGGGCCGCAGTTGGTTGTTCCTATTTCCAATGCCCGGTTCGCATTGAATGCGGCCAATGCACGCTGGGGCAGCCTGTATGATGCCCTGTATGGCACGGATGTCATACCAAGTGACTCCGGTGCGGATAAAACCGCCGGCTACAATCCGGTTCGTGGGGAGCGGGTTATCGCCTATGCGCGCACATTCCTGGATCAGCACTTTCCGCTGCAAACCGGGAGCCATGCGGACGCCAGCCGCTACCGTATTGATGATGGCCGACTGCTGGTTGAGCAGGGTAAATTTCAAAGTGGCCTGAAAGACCCGCAACAATTGCAGGGCTACCAGGCCAAAGATGGGGTCGTTCACGCGGTTCTTTTGCGGCACAACGGCTTGCATGCCGAAATCCAGATCGACCCGACATCGCCAATTGGCAAGACCGATCAGGCGGGCGTGAAAGATGTTTTGCTGGAGTCCGCGGTCTCGACTATCCAGGATTGTGAAGACTCGGTCGCTGCCGTCGATGCGGACGATAAGGTGGGTGTGTATCGCAACTGGCTTGGTCTGATGCGCGGCGATCTTGAAGACAGCTTCGAAAAAGGCGGCTCAATGATGACCCGGCGTCTCAACGAAGACCGTGTTTACCAAGCCATCGACGGGGGTGAGTTGACCTTACCCGGGCGCAGCTTGCTGCTCATCCGCAATGTCGGGCATCTGATGACCAATCCGGCTGTTTTGTGCGCTGATGGTCAGGAGATACCGGAAGGGATTATGGATGGGGTGATCACCAGCCTGATCGCCAAACATGACTTGCTCGGCAATAGTCGTGTAAAGAACTCTCGCAGTGGTAGTGTCTACATTGTCAAACCCAAAATGCACGGCCCCGAAGAAGTGGCGTTTACCTGTCGCTTGTTCGCGGCGATCGAGGACCTGCTTGGTCTGGCGCGCAACACCTTGAAAGTTGGCATCATGGATGAAGAGAGACGCACTACCGTCAATCTCAAAGCCTGTATTCATGCCGCACGAGAGCGGGTTATTTTCATTAATACCGGCTTTCTGGACAGAACCGGGGATGAAATACATACCTCGATGCTCGCCGGACCCATGGTGCGTAAAGGGCCGATGAAAGACACCGCCTGGATCCAGGCCTATGAAGACTGGAACGTTGACGTTGGTCTGCGCTGTGGCCTGGGTGGACGAGCACAGATTGGTAAAGGAATGTGGCCGAAGCCCGATGAAATGGCGGAAATGATGGCAGCGAAAATTGCCCACCCAAAGGCGGGCGCTAATTGTGCCTGGGTGCCTTCCCCCACCGCGGCAACGCTGCACGTCATGCATTACCATGCCGTTGATGTTGCTGCTGTCCAAAAAGAGCTGGCAACGCGACCACCGGCCAGTCTCGAGTCCATTCTGACCCTGCCACTGGCAACGGACATCAGCAGCTTGACGGAAGAGGATATTGAGGCCGAGCTGAGTAATAACGCGCAGGGCATTCTCGGCTATGTGGTGCGTTGGGTGAACCAGGGGGTTGGCTGCTCGAAAGTGCCCGACATTAATAATGTTGGGTTGATGGAGGACCGGGCCACCTTGCGAATTTCCAGTCAGCACATCGCCAACTGGCTTAAGCACAAAGTATGCTCAGCCAGTCAGGTTGAAGCGGCATTGCAGCGTATGGCGAAAGTGGTAGACGAGCAGAATGCCGGTGATCCGGATTATCGACCTATGGCGCCGGATTTTGCCGCCAGTATCGCCTATCAGGCGGCACACGATCTGGTGTTCAAAGGTTGCGAACAGCCCAGCGGCTATACCGAACCCTTGCTGCACCAGTGGAGGCTGGAGCTGAAGGCCCGTGATCGGCAAGCGTAAGGTGGTGCTTGGCGCTGTTGATCCTTATACCGGAGAGTTACCGTAGAGACAGTTGAGCGCCGCACATAAAAGCGGCGGAAAGCGGACCTGACTGTAGGCAGTTCAGCTTTTATTCATGAATATCAGCTCACACTGTGGCATGCTTGCAGTGGAGACGATGTGGAGGTCGCTGCAAAGCGTTTTTGGAACGAAAACTCGCCTTGCCTGTCGTAATAAAGATGCGCTTGGGTAACAATGAAGCCGGGTATGATCGGAGCATTTAAAGCAAACAGCTGGGTCAGGATCAGTAGTCTGCTTACGCTGATAGGGCTGGTACTGCTCACTCCTGTCAATCACGCCAAGCAAGCAGGCACTGCTGTGCCGGCGCCCGTCCAAGAGACCGCCGCTGTGCCACAAACCGTACCCGCTGTACCCACTGACCCCAGGGTGCTCAGCCGCCAGTACCAGGCCCGCGTTCTTGAACTGCAGTCGCAATCGGGCGCATTTGATCCGCAGCTTGCGGAAGCCATGCACGACTTGGGCGTTGCACAGCAGCAGCTTGGGGACCATCGCGAAGCGATTGAAACATTCACCCAGAGTGCTCACATCAAACGGATTAACGAAGGCCTTTATGCAGTTGGCGTGTTGCCAACGCTGGAACGGCTGATTGAGAGTTACGCTCACCTTGGTAATTGGGAAGCGGTGGACGATCAGCACCATTTCATCATGGAGGTGAATGGCAATAACTATGGTTGGAACGACGAACGCATGTTGCCGGTTCTGGATCAGCTCACCAGTTGGCACATGTACGCGTTCTTTGAAGACATTACCCCGGAGCCGGTTCACAACCTGCAGATGGCGAGAAGCCTGTTTGCGGCGGCCTCAAGGGTTATTGAACTGAATTTCGGTCAGCATGACCTCAGATTGGCCAAACAGTTACGCGGCCGAAGGGTCGCAGACTATTACCTGGCCCATGTAATGCAGGAAGAAGAGCAGGCCCAACAGCGTTATGAGCGATTGGCGCGCATGGGCCTGAGCGACAGCGATTATCGTTTTGACAGCGGTAGCCGGGCGGTATCACAGGGTTATCTCTCTGGCTTACGGAGTTCCCGGCAAGTGGTGGAGATTTACCGTAATAATCCCGATGTGGGTCCGGGGCAGCTTGCTGAAGCAATTACCGAGCTTGGGGACTGGTATCTGCGGTTCAATAAACGTCAATCCGCCATGGCCACTTACCTTGAAGCCTATCAGATGCTCAGTGCCAGTGAAGAACTGATCGATCAGCGAAATGCGCTGTTCGACAAGCCCCGCGCGCTCGATTTCGGAGTCGATTACACGGATTATCTGTCCCAATCTGATGATGGCCTGGCTCAGGGTTATGTGTTGATCGAGCTGGATCTGAGCCGCTTGGGCTCGGTACAACGGGCCACGTTCATTGAGGAATACCCCGAAGAGCCCTCCATGCGCAGGCGAGCATTGCGGGAGTTGCGTGGGCGACGTTTTCGACCGCGCTTTGTTGACGGTGAGCCGGTAGAAAGCCAGGCGGTTCGCTATCGCTATGTGTACTGGTATCCGGCTGTCAATGCGCCACAGCCTGCGGCGATGGTTGATCGGCAGCCGGCAGAATCCGCAGCACCGAATGAAGATGCAGCCAACGCCAGTCAGGTAGCGGTTGCCCCCGCTGCAGAACCAACTGAGACAGCTGATGATTTCAGCCAGGAGGAACAGGATGCCGACTAGACCAAACAAAGTGTTGAGCTTGCTGCTGGCTTCCTTACTGTTGAGCACGCATGCTTTCGCGCAAGCCGGCCCCGATGGCGCTGACAGGAACGACGGGCAGCAGACCCGCAAAATTGTTCTCAGTGAGGACGATTATGATGTTGGGGGCGAAAAGGAAGAAGATGTGTTCGCCGAAACCGCTGATGGTAACCCTTCCATGGGACTGCCTGGCTCCGACGATTCGGTTCTTGGGCCCAATAATGGTGAAGGGGCACGCCAAGCGGGCAGCAGCTGGGAAGACATGTTTGAAGTCTCGCTGGATGTGTTTGACGGTATTGTGCTGGCCGGCCAGGCTGGCGCACGAACGATGGGCGCTGGCCTTCCCGGTTCGCCATCAGCTGGCCAGCAGGGCAGCCCCGGAGGGACACCTGGGACACCCGGGGCAGCGGGGTCGCCGACGGGTTCTTCGCCTGGGGCCGCCGGTGGTGCTGAGGGCCAGGCCGGCCAGGAATCTCGCATTCCCGCACCTCCCGGGCAGTCACAGTCCGGTGGCGCTGGTGGTGGTGGGGAAAGTGCCGGCGGTGCCGGTCGCAGTGGTTCGTCCTCTGGTCAGGGGCAGGCGGCCAATGTTCCTGAAGACATTCCAGACGGTGATGATGACGACCTGATTGCGCGGCAAATTCGGGAGGCTGCGGAGCGCGAAACCGATCCTGAACTGCGGGACAAGCTCTGGGATGAATATAGAAAATACAAGAATAACCAGCGCTAAGAGTTTGTATTATGTGGTTTTTTAAGAGTTTTGTTTGGCTAGTTATAGTGCTTGCTAGCCTGTCGGCTTGCTCCACAACCAAGGTCAAAACCTCTGAAATTCAGCCGCTGGAAGTCGCCCAGCAAATGCAGCCTGAGCACTTACTGCTGGATGTCGGTATCAATATCTTCGATCCTGGCCTGGATTCTGCCGGTGATGACGAAAGCCTGTTTCCGGAAGTCCGTGAAGGTGAGGCGCGTTATTTGCCGGTCAACCTGATGCGGACCATGCAACGCTCCGGGCATTGGGGCGCGGTGCGGGTAGTGCCCTCGGACATGGCGGCGGTGGATGTGCATGTTGAAGGTAAGATTTTGCAATCGGATGGTGAGCGGCTGCGGTTGGCGATCAAGGTTGCTGATAGTACCAATCGACCTTGGTTTGAGCGCGAATACACGGAGATTATCAGCGACTATGTTTACAAGAAGCGGCGCGTGGACGAGGAGCCTTTCCAGTCTATTTACAACCGCATTGCCAATGACATTGCAAGCCATCAGCAGCAGCTAAGCGATGAACAGCGCATGAACCTGCGCCAGATCGCCGAGCTTCGGTTCGCTGAAGATTTCTCGCCAGACGCCTTTGGTGGTCACGTCGGTCAGGATGATGACGGTATTTACCAGGTGGTGCGGCTTCCGGCAGATTCCGATCCCATGCTGGGGCGCATCCGTAAGATTCGTGAACGGGATTATCTTTTCATTGACACACTGCAAGATTACTACGGCGTTTTCTATCGACAGATGGACGTGCCCTATATGGAGTGGCGGGAACGCAGCTATGAGCATGCCGTTGCGATTCGCGAGCTCAAGAGAAGCCGAACCATGCGCGGGATTGCCGGTGCGGCGGCAGTGATCGCCAGTATCGTTGCCATTGGCGAGGGTGGTACTGCCGGGCGTGCTGCAGGGGGCGTGGGAATTTATGGCGGTACCTCGCTGATTACCAGCGCACTGCAGAAAAGCAATGAGCTCAGCCAGCATGTTACTGATTTCAATGAGATCAGCGAGTCGGTCATGTCGACGATTACTCCCCAGGTGTTGGAACTCGAGGACCAAACTATTACCCTGACCGGCACGGTGCGCGACCAGTATGAGCAGTGGCGGGAATTGCTGCGTAAAATCTACTTTGATGAAAACCCGCTGCAAGCTGCGCCCTTGAACGGCGTTGAGGCCGGTGGGTCAGGGCAGCCAAGCACACAAGGCTAGCTCTTGAGCAGTTCCAGGTCAGGCAATTCAGGGGCGGGGCCCCAGGCAGCAGCTGACAAAGCTCAGCATGCCGAAATCGCACCGCTGGAGCTTGATTTCGCGCCGATTGAGGAAGTGGGCACAGCTCAGTCGAGCCCTTCTGCTGGGCTGGCAAAACCAGGCCGAC
>JAUIHW010000005.1 GCA_030431775.1 Gammaproteobacteria bacterium | reverse complement strand
GAGTTACTCTGACAAAGCGGGCAAATCGACTTCGGTGGAAAGCTCAAATGGCCACAATCCTCACAGGCCGTGCAGCGGAATTCGCCTTCGGCCAGGCCGCTCCAGAAGGGCAGGTTGAACTGAGTGACTCGCGGTTCCAGCGCTCGCGGGCCGTTGACGTTTATTGCTGCCAGATTCATGCTGTCTCCAGGATGTGCACCAGGGCAGCGTTGTAGTTGCCCAGCTCACAGCAATGCATGGCGCACTGGGCATTGGCAACCTGGCGCTTACCCGCTTGTTGCAGCAGTTGCTCCCGAGCTTCCAGCAGCCCATACAAGGCGGTTATTTGCGGTGGATGGCCACGGGCAAGACAGCCACCTGAGGTATTCAGCGGAATTCGGCCACCCGGTCCGGTAGCTCCCTCCAGCAGTAGTTCGATGCCCTTGCCGCGTTCTGCAAAGCCTATTGCCTCGCTGACCAGAATCTCGGTAATTGTGCAGGGTGCGTAAAGCTCGGCAAAATCGATATCGGCCAGCTGCCGCCCAGCATCCTTAAGAGCGTGCTGACTGGCCAGAGTTGCGGCCGGGAAGGCGGTAATATCATGAGGGCGATCGCCAATCTGATGGAAACCTTCGTGAGCGAAGCCGCGACCACTGACAATGACGTAAGGCCTGCCAGATGTTTTTGCCAGTTTTTCCTCGCAGAGTACCAGGCAAACTGCGCCGTCGGCACGGGCAGGAACATCCAATAATCCCAACGGCTCGACAATTGGTCGGGCTGCCAACACTTCTTCCGTCGTTAACGGTTTGCGAAATTGCGCGAGTTCATTGTGGGCTGAAAACTGGCGGCTTTTAACAGCGACCTGCGCCAATTGCTCGCGGCTTGCTCCGGTATCATACAGGTAACGCGCCGCGTCCAAGCCGTACCAGCCAATAGGCGGAATGCCGACTGGCGACTGAAAGTCCACATCGCCGACGGTGCGCAAGCCATTTTCCATGGCAGCGGCCGGGTCTCCATCGCTTTGCCGAACGACTCCCAATGCGAGCGCAACACGGGCACGGCCCAGCAGTACGTCGCTGGCGGCAATGTCAAATGCATTGCCACCGGTGGTACCCATCTGACTGACTTCGCAGAGCTGGCCTTTGCACTGCAGGCCTATCTGCGCCGCCATGAAGGTGGCAAAGCCCAGTTGTCGGGTTGTTGGTGGGTTTGCGGTAAACACAGCCGTATCAACATCCATGGCGCTGAGTTTTGCTTCCTGCAGAGCCTGCCTGACCACAGCGGCCAGCACCTCCTGCTCCAGACCGGCGCTCAATTCAGGAGCTTTGGCAGTCAGGCGACCAACCGGAACCGCACCGGCGGCCAGAATGGCAACCCTTGAATTTCTACTCATTGGCTGGATTGGCTCGCTGACAGACACGTTAATTCGCCTGCCAGGTAGGCATTGCGCAGCAAACGCTTCTTGATTTTGCCGCTGTCTTCGCGCGGCAATGTCCGCTGCAACACATATTCTCGCGGTACTTTGTAGGCGGCAAGATGCTTGCGCAGGTACTCATTGAATTCTGCATGATCGGGTAATGGGGCGCTTACGGTATCCAACCCTACATCAATGGCTGCTACCAGGCGCTCACCAAACTCCTGGTCTTCCACACCAAACACGGCACAATCCCTGACGGCAGGATGGTTGACCAACACTTTTTCAATTTCCGCGGGGTAGATGTTGACGCCGCCAGAAATCACCATGTCGGATAAACGGTCACTGATGAACAGAAAACCATCTTCGTCTAAATAGCCGATGTCGCCGGTCGCGAGATAATTGCCACGCCTCAATTGCTCAGTTTTCGCTTCGGCGCGATGATAGCTGACAAAGGCTGTTGTCTCAGACTGGATGCAGATCTCTCCGGACGTCCCGGGTTCGCATTCCTGGCCGTCCTGATCAAGAATGCTGATACTGATGCCCTGTGCCGCTCTTCCGACGGTTCCTTTGTGAGCGAGCCACTCCTCACTGTTACAGGTGGCAATGATGCCGGTCTCGGTCATTGCGTAATACTCCACGATCACCTTGCCCCACCAGTTGATCATTGCAGCTTTCACATCTGGAGGGCACGGTGCTGCGCCATGCGCAACATGCAGCAGGCTGCTGCCATCGAATGCCAAGCGCTGCTGTTCTGGGAGGTTGAGCAGGCGGGTAAACATGGTTGGTACCATATGCAGGTGGCTAATCTGATAACGGTCGATCAGTGTTAGCAGCTCCGCTGCATTAAAACGCGGCTGCAATACCAGCAGACCACCTTCACGGATAACTCTCATGCCATAAGCATTCGGAGCAGAATGATACAAAGGACCCGTCATTATCGAGCTGATACCGTCGCTCGAAGCACCAAAGAATGCCGCACCCGTTCTGACTGCGACCCGTGCTGCCACCTCAGGGCTGACTGTCTTGCGTTTGACGCCCTTGGGCATGCCGGTAGTACCCGAGGTGTAAAACATCGGCGATGGCACCACCCGGCTTTGTTCCTGCCATTCCGGAAACTGGGCAATCCAGTTGTACCATTCCGGAATGGGGCCGTTGATTCTTACTTTTTCCTTCGTCAGCTTGTAGGCTGCCTGAATTTCCGGAGGGGTAGCCACAGCGATAACTTCACGTCCTTCGCACACGGCCAGTACCGCCTCCGTCAAACAGTCGGAATGGGCGATGATCACTTTGGCTTCACAATCATCCAGCACGTAGGCAATTTCATCAGCGGTCATGTGCCAGTTTAGAGGAACCGTTAGAGCGCCGAGTTGCGATGCCGCCAGGCTGGCTTCGAAAAAGGCAAAGTCGTTTCGTAGCAACAAGGCAACGGTATCTCCCTGCCACACACCGACATCATGCAGGGCTGATGCGGCCTTGGCAGCATTGCGTGATAGCGCATCATGGCCTAGAAATCGCTCGCCACTGACAATACCGCGCAAGCTGGCAGGCTGAGCAGAAGGCGCAGTAGCCGCGCCGGGCTTATTCGTTGACATTGACCACAACGCGCCCGCGAATTTCGCCGGCAACGATTTGCTCGGCCAATTCCTCGAGTTTCGACATCGGTTGAACGTCGTGCATACTCCGCAGATCGTTTTCGGTGAGCAACTCAGCCAGCTGCTGCCAGGCGCGTTGTCGTCTTGACTGACTAGCCATCACGGAGTCGATACCGCGTAATGTAACGCCACGCAAAATAAAGGGTGCGACTGATGTCGGCAATGCCATGCCTCCGGCCAGGCCACAGGCAGCGACCAAACCCTCGTATTTGGTTTGTGCCAGAGCCGTGGCCAACACCTTGTCCCCCACGGAATCAATTACTGCTGCCCAGGTTTCTCTCTCCAGAGGCTTGCAATCCCGCGCCAGTTCGTCCCGCGCCAGCAAATCCTGCGCTCCCAGAGATTGCAGATAGTCTCCACAGCTGGCGATACGCCCGCTGCTTGCGGTGACCGAATAGCCCAATTTGCTCAGCAACAAGATGGCTACTGAGCCCACCCCTCCGGCTGCGCCAGTCACCAGTACCGGGCCATCCTTGGTGCTGATGCCGTGATCAGTGATGGCCTGTACGCACAGCATCGCAGTATAGCCTGCGGTACCGATTGCCATACTGTCGAGTAGAGCCAATGGTTCTGGCACGCGCACCAGCCACTCCGGCTTCAAGCGCTGGTACTGGCTGTAACCCCCATCATGAGTTTCCGACAAACCAAAGCCATTGACCAGAACCTGCTCGCCAGGCTGAAAATCAGGGCTGCGGGATTCGACTATGGTACCGGCCAGATCAATACCGCAGATCAGCGGTGTCTTGCGACAGATTTTTCCTTTGCCGCTTACTGCAAGCCCGTCTTTATAATTGAGTGTGGAGTAAGCAACTCGTACGAGGATATCTTCATCTGGTAGTGCAGCGATACCGATCTGTTTTAGGTGGCCGCGGACTTTGCCATCGTGTTCTTCAGCCACGATGGCATTGAAAAGCTTAGGGATATCACTGCTGCTCATTATTGCCTACTCCTTGATTGATCGCGCTTGATCAGCAGTGTAAAAGCCTATGGTAAAGCTCTACGTAGGTGCTTATTAGTTTGCTAGTATTCGCTTTGCGATCTGTGTTCAGCGGCGGAAGGCGTCGCGGGCAACACTGGGGGTGATGAAGAAGCGCCGTTTGAAGGCCGTCGTAAAATTACTTGAATATTCATAGCCCACATCAAAGGCAATCTCAGTGATGCTTTTCTCGGTGGTTTCGAGCAGGCGTTTGGCCTCGTCCATGCGCAGGCCCTGGGTGTAATCAAAAACAGTCTGCCCGAACAACTGTTTGAAGGCGTGCATCAGCTTGGCTTCGTTAACACCCACCTGGCGGGCGAGCTCACCAATGGTAGGGGGAGTGACGAAATTACTGTCCAGAATTCGCCTTGCCTCATTGATGCAGTCGATGTCGCGGCGGCTCAGGCCACGTTCCGGTCGTTGCAGGCCTTGCTCAGACTCGATTACTGCGAGTACAGTCAGGGTTAACAACTCCAGGCACTTGCCCTCAGCGTAACTTTTGAGCAGTGCGCCTTCCATTTCACAGGCCAGCAGGGCATTGGCTGCCAGAGACATTTCGGCACTGAGTGGCAGATGGTGGCGGTACAAAATGGCCTTCTTGCCTAAAAGATAACGTTGCAGGTCTTTGGGCAGCTTGCTGCTGAGAGAGCCAAATCGCTCGTTCAAAAAACTGTCAGCCACCAGCAAAGTCACCGAGCGTTCATGCTCTCCAGCAATGTACAGCTCTTTCTTGTCGACACCTTCAGGGTGCAGCAAAATTCCGACCGTGTGTTGCACGATTTCACTTTCCGGGCTAGTTTTCAGGCCCAGTGCCCCAGCGCCTTGCAGGCGAAAATGCACTTTCAGGATGGAATCTGACTTCATGGAAATAGCCACATCCTCGTGCACGGTGATATCACCCATCACCACCTGAAAGCCATCGGCCAGGTTGATGATTTCGCGGAAGCCCTCGGCATTGCCAAACGTCGGTGAAAAGCGCAGACCATCGCCCGCAGGCAATGGTTGAATTCCGCTCAAGGCATAGTGGCGCTGCAACGCGTCGGCATCAATATGCCAGTCCTGCAGGGTATCTCTGCCGCTTGAAGTCGAACCGCTTTCGCTACTCATAATGGGGAGTCTACCACGGTCAAGCGATCCGGATATGGCCTGTTGTAGTGGCTAAATCTGTATTGGGATCGCATAGGCTAGGCGCGCCCAAACTGCGGTATGCTGCTTTTCTGGCAGACGAGGGAGGAATATGAAGAAGCTCTTCCAGGGTGGGCAGGTTTTCAATGGCTCAGAATTTCTGAGGCCGGGTACCGGCGTAATGATTGACGATGCAACAATAATAGCTGTTGCGCCGCTGGATGAATTCGCCAGTTTTGACGGCCCAGTCATTGATACCACTGGCCAGACTTTATTACCGGGCCTGATCGATTGCCACGTTCATATTGGCAGCACAGCAAACCCTGAGTTTGCCAAGGCGATATTGTCCACACCTCTGGATGAGCTTGCCGGGCACGCTTTGTTGATGGCCCAGGATTCACTTCGCGGTGGAATAACTGCATTGCGAGACCTGGGCAGTGTCGAGTACGTGGATTTAAAATTGCGTGACCGAATTAGTGCAGGACTGGAGTTCGGGCCAGAGCTTGTATGCAGCGGGAAAAGCATCACGGTCACTGGTGGACATATGTATCAACTGAGTCTTGAGGTTGATGATGCAACTGCTGCGATAGAGGCGACCCGGGCTAACATCAATGCCGGTGCCGACGTCATTAAGCTCATCGCCACCGGTGGAGTGGCAACGCCCAATGTGGACCCGTTGAAAGCGATGATGTCGGTTGAGGAGGTGCAGGCCATTACCCGTACGGCCCATGACGCGGGCCTCAAGGTAGCAGCACACGCGCAGGGAGCACCCGGCATCCAGATCGCGCTGGACGCCGGGGTGGAATCGATCGAGCATGGATTTCAGTTAACCGAAACTTTGATCGCACAAATGCTTGAGCAGGGCACTTATTTGGTACCTACGCTGAGTGCCATCAACGCGACGTTGGAAAATGCCCACCTGGGGATCCCTGAGTTTATGCTGGACAAGGCCCGCTACTTTCGCGACATGCAGGCCCGGTCGTTCCAGGATTTTGTTGCCGCAGGAGGCCGTGTAGCCATGGGCACTGATGCCGGCACACCGCGCAACTATCACGGTGCTAATGGGCATGAGTTGCAGTTGATGGTGGACTTGGGAATGTCCATAACGGCCGCTTTGAATGCCGCCACGGAAAATGCGGCCACACTGATTGACCGGCCGACCCTGGGGTGCATTAAATCCGGATCAGTCGCTGATTTGTTGCTGGTGCGGGGGGATGCCAGCCAGTCGATTCACTGTGTTGCGGAGCGAGGCGAACATGTTGCCGTGTACAAAAATGGCATCTCGGTTTATGACCGCCTGGGTCAGACGCGCGAGCCGGGTGTGCCTTATATTGAAGGCGACAGCCCTTTTTGATGCGAGTACCACTGAGCATAGTCACCGGATTTTTAGGTAGCGGAAAAACAACGCTGCTCAATGCCATTGTGCGCTCGCCTACGTACAGCAAATCCGCGCTGGTTATTAATGAATTCGGTGACGTTGGCGTAGACCACCGGCTGGTCGAGGCTTCCAGTGATCAGGTTGTTCTGCTGGAATCCGGTTGTATTTGCTGCACGCTTAATACTGATTTAACGGAAGCGGTTACTCGCCTGGACCGGCAGCAGACCCTGGGTAGGATTCCGCAATTCAATCGCCTGATTGTGGAAACCAGCGGCTTATCCAGGCCGAGCGCAACTATTGCCAGTGTAATGAGCGAGCCCGCACTGGCAAGGCGCTTTCAGTTGGACGGAGTGCTTACTGTGGTGGATGCGCTGCACATTGCCAGGCAGCTGCAAGACTATCCGGAAGCTGAAGACCAGGTGTTGAGTGCCGACCATCTCCTGTTCAGCAAGATGGATATTGCGCAGCTGAGTAAGACTGAGTTGGCGGAGCTTATGTCCAGGCTGAACCCTTCGGCGAGTCAACAAGTGGTTGAGCACGGAGAATGTGATCTCACGCAGCTGTTCAATCGCGGAGTGCGGCATAGTGAGAGCGGTCATTGGCAGGTGGCGAAATGGCTTCCGGCTTTAACCATTGAACAGGCCTCGGCTCATCAGCACTCAGCGATGACAGTGAGCCTGCAACTGCCGGACCATTACTACTGGAGCGACTTGCATAGCTGGCTGCAATCCGTGCAACTGGTAGCCGGGGACCAGCTGCTGCGTATTAAAGGAATTGTCAAGCCTTGGGACCAGCCCGGCTGCCTCGCGGTGCATGGTGTGCATCATTTATTGCACCCGCCTGTGCTATTGCCTGATGCGGCTATTGAGCAGGGTACACATTGCCTGGTGCTCATTGGCCGCGAACTGAATCAGCTTGCGCTGCAACAATCTTTGGATGACATAGGACAGTCGGCTTAAAAGCACACTTTGTTGACGTGTGAGTGGTAATGCAGAGCTTGAGGGAAATCGGAATCGCAAAACACTTACGGAGTGTTCTCATAAGCGAGCACTTCGGCAAACTCGTCATGATGACGGCGTAAAAGTAGACTGGACGGCACAGTGGCGACTTCCGAAACAAGCTGGGATTTTATCATTGTTGGTGGCGGGTCTGCTGGTTGTGTTTTGGCCAACAGGCTGTCTGCGCGCAGCGATCAGCGAGTGCTGTTACTGGATGCCGGGCGTAACGACCGGCACCTTTACACGAGAGTTCCAGCAGGGCAAATGCAGGCCTTTCCCCGCGAGGATATGAATTGGTTGTACATGGGTGAGCCAGACCCGAGCCGAAATAATCGAGTCGATATCTGGCCAGCAGGCAAGATCATTGGCGGGGGCAGTGCCATCAACGGCATGATGTATGTGCGCGGTCACTCTTCCGACTATGATCATTGGGCTGAACTTGGGAACCCCGGCTGGGCATATAAAGACGTGTTGCCTTACTTCCAACGCCTGGAAAACTCCGAGACCGGCGATGCAAGTGTTAGAGGCAAACAGGGTCCACAGGCGGTCAGCTCGGTCCGCATTGACAGCCCTTTGACTGAAGCCTTTATTGCGGCGGCGCAGGAAGCTGGTATTCCAGCCAATACCGATCTCAATGGTGAGAACCAGGAAGGTGTAGGGCGCTGTCAGGCCACCCAGAAAAATGGTTGGCGCTACAGTACCGCACGAGCCTACTTGCACCCGGTTAAGCAGCGCAAAAACCTTGTTGTGCAGCACGGCGCGATGGTTAGCAGTATTCTTATCGATGCCGGTCGCGCCAAAGGCGTGCGCTATTGGCAGGATGGCGTCGAGCATACTGTAACTGCTGCCAAGGGCGTGGTGCTTGCTGCCGGGGCTCTGGCGTCGCCTAAATTGTTGATGTTGTCGGGTATTGGCGCCGCTGACGAGTTGAGTGAACATGGCATTGATACGGTGGTTGATTTGCCCGGTGTGGGCAAGCATCTGTTGGAACACCCGGTGGTGCGCATGAGCTTCCATGTTAAAAATGCCCGCACGCTAACCAGTGACTTGCGCAACCCATTTTACTCGCTGCAGCATGGCTTGGATTATCTGTTGCGCGGGCGCGGCGCACTGGCAACCTGCATTGGTCATGCGCATGCCCTGGCGCGCACTCGAGAGGACTTGGCAACACCGAACGCGCAGATCATCTTTGCCCCGCTATCCTATGACCTGACCGGGCAGGGGCCTAAACCCTACACTCGACCAGCGGTGGGCGTGGGTATTGGACTGTGCCGCATTCAGTCAGAGGGCTCGATCAGCTTGCGTTCCAATGACTACGCCGCACCACCCAGGATCGAATACTCTTTGCTTGGTGAGCCGGATGACTTGGCACAATTGGTAGAGGCCTGCCAGTTGGCCCGGAAGATTTTTAGCGCACCGGCCTTCTCCCGTTTTTATGCCGGTGAACGTATTCCAGGTGCCGAGATCAGCACCGCAGCTGATCTTGAAGAGTATGTACGTAATACCGCCGCTTTGATGTACCACCCCTGCGGCACTTGCAAGATGGGCGTGGACGATGCGGCGGTTGTTACGCCGAGGCTTAAGGTTCGTGGTGTAGAGGGATTGTGGGTTGCCGATGCGTCAGTATTTCCAAGTATCCCTGCCGGCAATATTAATGCCTCCTGCATTATGGTCGGCGAAAAAGCATCGGACCTGATACAAGAGGATTCCGCTCATGACTAAAGATTCAGTACCTGATTGGCACTCCCGAGCCGCTGGGTTACAGGTAGCCGGCCAGCCCTTTATTGATGGTGCCAGCCGCAGCAGTCAGGGCGGGTCGGCGCGTAGCCTGAGTAGCCCGACGGGTGACCGGGAACCGTATCAGGTGTTTGACAGCAGTGATACTGATGTCAGCACGGCCGTCGCGGCTGCCCGCAATGCCTTTGACTCGGCGTGGCAGGCTATGGGGCCTGCTGAGCGAAAGCGACATTTACTGACTTTCGCCAATGCGATAGATGCCAATGCGGATACTTTGGCGCTGTGTGATTGCCTTGATGTGGGCAAACCGATCGCCAATGCCCAGGGTGAAGCGCATGTGGCGGCCGCGTTCATTCGCTACTATGCAGAGGCGCTGGATAAAGTGTATTCGGGGCACGCCGTTCCCACAGGTCAAACCGCCATGGAGTGGCAAATGCTCAGGCCTCGGGGAGTGGTAGGAGCGATAACGCCGTGGAATTTCCCGGTCATTAACGCCGGTTTGAAGGCCGGCCCGGCGCTGGCCGCCGGGAACACATTGGTGCTTAAACCCTCAGAGCTGTCGCCTCGCTCTACCCTGGAATTGGCTCGAATAGCGACTGAAGCAGGGTTGCCGGATGGCGTGATTAACGTCATTCCAGGGGGTGCTGCAACGGGTGAGGCCTTGGTAGAGCACGCTGGAGTGGATTTGCTGACGTTTACCGGATCAACACAGACCGGCAAGCAGGTAGTACGCGCTATCGGAACATCCAGTATCAAGCCGGTACTCCTGGAATGCGGTGGCAAATCGCCAGAGATACTGTTTGCCGACATGGCCGAGTTGGGCCTGGAAGAAATTGCCAGCGCGATCGTACGCGGTGCATTCTGGAATCTGGGGCAGGTGTGTGTGGCCAGAACCCGGTTACTGGTACAGCAGGAAATGTACGACAGTCTTCTGGATGCCCTGGTTGGCGCGGCTACAGAGCTACCGCTCGGTGACCCTCTGGATACCGCTACGTTGTTTGGCCCTCTGGCCAGCGCGCAACAATTAGCGATGGTGTCCGGATACATCGAGTCCGGTGTTGCAGAAGGTGCGCGGCTACTGCTGGATGGCCGAAATCCGCAAGGTGTCGGGGCCGGCTGTTATCTGGGAGCCACCCTGTTCGCCGATGTTACAAACAGTATGCGCATAGGGCGACAGGAAATTTTTGGTCCGGTGCTCAGCGTGATGCCGTTTACCGATGAAGGACACGCCCTGCAACTGGCCAACGACAGTGATTATGGCCTCGCCGCGTCGGTTTGGACGCGTGACATTGGCCGTGCCAAACGCATGGCCGATGGCCTGCAGGTTGGCAAGGTTCGTATTATTGGCTCCTTAAACGCCGCCGAAGGCGCCGGCATGGGCCACTCGGCCGAGCCCTGTGGGCAGAGCGGCTACGGTGTGGAGGGCGGCACCGATGGGTTGCGCAGCTACCTGCGCAAACAATCAGTGGAGTACGTGCTGTAAATGGCATTAGAAGCAAACAAAGCTGTTATTCGGCGCGCTATCAATGCGGTGTTAAATCAGGGGCAACTTGACTTGGTCAGCGAGTTGTTTGCAGAGGATTTGCGGGAGCACGATCCCCAGCAGGCAGTGGCTGAAACACCACAGCAAGCCTTTATCAACGCCGTTAAAATGTTCCGCAGTGCATTCCCAGACAATGTTATGCACATTGACGCTCAAATCGCTGAAGGCGACCTGGTTGCCACACGCTGGACCATGACCGGGACCCACCGCAGCGAGTTTATGGGCATTGCTGCCAGCAATCGCCCGGTGGAGGTCAGTGGTATTTTCTTTGACCGCTTGCAGGAAGGGAAAATTGCCGAAACCTGGGCTAATTACGACCTGCACGGTTTGCTGGCGCAGATTCGCGGTGATCACGCTCCAGGAAACGAATAAAACAAGCCGTCGGGGTCACGTTGTTGGCGAATCGCCTGCAAGCGCTGCCAGGCTTGTGGCGAAAAACAGCGTTGTGCAGCAGCAGCGTCCTGAAACACATCAACCTCATTAATGTACTGGCCGTGGCTGTGTTCGCGGAGCACGTTGCCACATTGTGTCAGCCAGTCGAAATTAGCCACATCGTCTTCGGCGTGATCCCAACGTGCATAGGCACCAACGAATACATCGCCGACTTTCGAGAAGGCGGCGTCGGCGTGCAGTGTGCGGTTGGCTTTGAACGAGACAACCAGGTGCGACGTGGGCGACGGCGCCTGAACAAAACTGTCCACCGCCGCCTGCAAGGTTTTGAGCGGCGTATCCGTCCAGACGGTATCAACACCATAGCGGCCAAAACCCAGGCCCATTTTGACATCCACGCTGGCCAGGGCGAAGCGCCGGAAACCGGTGGCCTGAAATTCCGCCTTGTGAACGGCCTTGTTGCGCGCTGGATGTTGGTGCACGTAGTGCAATAAATCGCGAGCTTCCCGCTCATCATCGGCAAAGGCGATGGCACGGGCCATAACCACCTTTTGATCGATTAGTGGAGCGTCTGGGGACGCCATCGGGTTGTGCGCAAGAAGCATCATCAGCTCGGTTTTTGGCGCGTGTCGGTCCGCTGCTGCGCTAAACATATTCACCGCGTCATCCAATGCGCGTAATGGGAACACATAGACTGACTCGTGGATGGCACGCGGTAAATCATACAGCTGCAGCAAATAGCGGGTAATGACGGCGCTAAAACCCATACCTCCACCACGAGCCGCCCAAAAGAGGTCGCTGTGTTGTTCTGGGGAGCAGATCAGGCGTTCTCCTTTTGCCGTAACCACTTCTACCGCGAGAATGTTGTGGCAGGCCATGCCGCCCCACTCATCACTGTTCCAGCCCACACCGCCGCCCAGTAGATAACCGCCCATCGGCACTGTCGCACAATGCGCCACCGGGAATGCGAGTTGCTGTTCCTGCAAGGCGTTCATCATGCCAAAACTCCACAGGGATGGCTCCACCCAGGCCGTTTTCGTATCCGGGTCAATTTCTATGCTTTGCAATTCGCCAAGGTCCAGAAGCAGCCCGCCATCACGCAAGAAAGCTTCCGCAACATGGTGGCCGCCGCTTTTTATGGCAACCTGGAGTTTGGCGGCTCGTGCGTATTGTATGGCGTTCGCCACGTCGGCCCGGTTGGCAACCCGTATGATCTGTTTGGGGTAGCGCGCTGCCACCCAAGTTTGCCAGGGCATGGCTGTGCGCCACAATTCGTAATCCGTATCGCTCTGGCGTACTACTCTGGCGGGCGGTGGAGTATGTAGACTGGACTGTAGAGCACCAGGCCCTGATGCAGTCTGACACCCGGCCAACAGCAGGCTGCCAGCGGCACCGGTAAAGCGTCGTCTTTGCTGATTGATGCTCTCTTTTGTGCTTTGCAGCGTGCGCTTCGGGTCAAGCATTGTCCATTCCATACGCAGTTTACCGGGAATAAATCCAACATTACTGGAGTCGCTCTAGCGCTGGCAATGCTTTTTGCTGTGCAGGTGCAAATCGCATAGCGATCTCTTCTTATTGCATAACCGAGCGTACTGTCTACGGAGTAAGCTGCCCAGCCATTGCTAGATAAATGAGCCATGCAGCCATGACAGTTTTTCAGCGGACGCTACTGTTTGTCAGTCTTGGTTTTTTTCTTAACGCCTGTGCTACACAAAGTAAACAGGTGGTTTTTGATCAAGCGTTCTTTACGGCCATGGTGGCCGAGCGTTACGTTGAACCGTTCAAAAAAGGAGATCTGGACGCCTGGCTGGAAGCCTTCGCCGAGCATGCCCTTGCTCTGCATAATCGTCGTCCAATGGACGAAGGAAAGGCGGCAATTGCCGAATTTGGGCGGGCTGTGCACACCAATTTCGATATTCGCCAGTTTGACGTGACCGTCAGCCACGTGCGCCATCACGGTGACTGGGCCTACACCTCCGGTCTCTACACCTCACATTTTGTGAGCAAAGCCGACGGCAGTTCGCCCTTTGGCGTGGGGCAGGGCAAATTTTTGCTTGTCTGGGAGCGACAAGCGGACGGTGAGTGGAAAATCATCCTGGATATGGGCAATAGTAACAGCTAGTGACTTTTTTTAACCGCCAGCAATCTCATAAAACTCTATCGCGATTGAATAGGTATTTGAGCCGACAAGAGCATAGATTAAGCGTCTGAAAAAGCCCTGCCTGGGCGTAAATACGGGGAATTGGCAATCATGCAAAAGAAACGACAAAAGCTGACCAATGCAATAGCGGCCAGCACGCTGTTGGCGACAGCCGGCCAGGTACTAGCGCAGGCCAGCTTAGAAGAGATCATAGTGACCGCCCAGAAGCGGGAACAATCCATACAGGACATTCCGTTTTCGGTGACTGCGCTCAGTGGTGAATCACTGCGTAACAGCGGCGTGTTCGACATTATTGACTTGCAGAGCACGACGCCATCGCTGTTTACCCCATCGACCGGCTCGCCTGGTCAGGGAGCATCTTTCCGCCTGCGGGGTTTTGGTTCGCCTCCCTTTCAGTTGGGTATTGAGCCTGCTGTCGCCACTTTTATGGATGGCGTTTACCGCAGTCGCTCAGGCGTCGCCGTCAACGATCTGGTTGACATAAATCGTGTCGAAATCCTGAAGGGCCCGCAGGGAACTCTATTTGGCAAAAACACGACTGCCGGCGTTGTGCACATTGTCAGCAACAAGCCAAACACCGAAGAATTTGAAGGCTTTGTCGAAGCCAGCTACGAAAAGTACGATCGCACCCGTATCAAAGGGATGGTTAATATTCCGTTGGCCAGGGACACTGCCGCATTGCGCGTTACCGGCATGTGGGGCGATGGTGATGGCTGGCTGGAAAACGTCGGTCCGATTCAGGATCAGCATAATCTGGATCGCTCTCATTTTCGCGCCCAGTTTCTGTTTACCCCAAGTGACCGCTTTGATCTGCGCCTTACCGCGGAGTACGGCCAGATAGACGAAGCCTGCTGCACCTCCATGCGCCTGGCGGATGGCCCGTTCACCGGCCCGCTGCAGTTCTTTGCGTCATTTGAAAATGCAACCGTTATATCCCCGCCAGACCTGGACGGTTTGCGGACATCGATCAATGAAGACATGAATAGTGATGCAGAGGATTCGCTATTTGCCGCTGAGTTCAATTGGCAGATAAGCGACAATATCACCTTGACCTCAATCACCTCCTACCAGAACTTCGAGTTATCCACTCTGGTAGATGGCGACTTCACCGGCGCTGACATGCTGGTTATCGACAGTGATGTGGAAATTGAGGCGATCACGCAGGAATTACGCCTCTCCGGCACGAGCGACGCCTTGGAATGGACGCTGGGAGCATACTACTCCGACGAAGACATTGATCGGGTGCGCCGTTTCATCTGGCAATCGCAGGTTGGGCTGTTCTTCCCGCCGCCGTTTAACCCGATGCCTGGTCTTGGCGTAGTCGACACACTGGCACAGCAGGGCACCAGCTACAGCCTGTTCGCGCACGCGATTTTTAACGTCAGCGAGCGCTTCTCCCTAACCGCAGGCGTGCGGTTGAACGAAGAGGAAAAGGATGGCCAGGGTATATTCGACCAGCCTAACCCCATTGTATTGGCTCCAGTCAACCCGACGTTCGACGTTAGTATCGATGAAGATGAACCAACTTACACGCTGAGTTTTCAATACGATGTGTCCGATGAAACCACCGGGTATCTAACCTATAGCCGCGGTTACAAGGCGGGTGGTATCAACCTTGCGCGTGAGGCCTCCGGGCTGCCAGGAAGCCCTCCTGATGCGCTGTTTGATGCAGAAATCGTTGACAGTTTTGAACTGGGCCTGAAAGTCGTGTCGATGAATGATCGCTTGCGCATGAATGTCGCGGCCTTTATTAATCAGTACGACGATGTGCAGAACCAGATTTTTCTGCCTCCGTTGTTCGTTGTGCGTAATGGTGAAGGCGCAGACGTGCGAGGCATTGAATTCGAAGGTGATCTGGCGGTAAGCGACCACCTGAGTTTAAGCCTGGCCGCAACAATGCTGGAAACCGAGTTTGATGATGGCACAGACCTGGGTAACGGAGACATTGGTGGCCGTGATCTGCCCTGGGCGCCGTCCACGGCAGTTTCCCTTGGCTGGAACTATGACCGTCCTATCACTGGTGGGTTGGCCTTTTTCTGGAGTGGCAGTGCCTTGTCCAAGTCCAGCTATTTTGCTAATTCCGGCTCTCTGGATAACACCAGACAAGGTTCGCATGAAATTTTGAATACCCGGCTGGGCATCCGCGCCGCCGATAACAAGTGGAATGTGGCGCTGTGGTGTCGTAACTGTACAGATGAACGGGTGTCTGAAGTGATATTCACCAGCCCGGTGGATTTCTTCCCTGGGATGGGAGCTGCAGTGGAAACCTACGTAAATCGACCGATTGAAGTGGGTATCACCGGCCGCTTTAATTTCTAAGTGCGCCGGGTGCCGTAAACTTCCCCAGTACAACGGCCAGCATTGCTGGCCGTTTGTGTGAACAGGCCCTGGTATATGAACCCTAGCCGCTTCGACTTAATCGCCTATTCCTTACCTTCAGCACCAACATCAATGCTGATGATGATGTTGATTGTGTATCTGGCACCGTTCTATGCATCGGAAATCGGCATAGAGCTGGCTACGGTAGGTTTCATTTTTTCCATCGCCAGATTATGGGATGCAGTCATCGACCCGGTGGTTGGTAATTTGTCTGACCAGACCCGCAGCCGCTTTGGCCGTCGCAAGCCATGGATCGCCGTCGGTCTGCCGTTATTGATGGTCGCCGTCTACTTTTTCTTTCAACCGCCAGAGGGCATCACCACCAGTTATCTGGCGGTCATCGCCGTATTGTTTTACATGGCGATTACCGTCGTGCAAATTCCCTATTTGTCCTGGGGAGCTGAGCTGTCTCGCGACTACCAACAACGCACGCGGATCAACAGCTACCGTGAAGCCGGTACGATGATTGGCGTGATCATGGTTGCCGCTATTCCGTTGGTGTTTTTACGCGGTACTGAGCCCGGAGTTCAGGACATCGTCCGGGTGTTTACCTATACCGTGCTGGTTTTGTTGCCGTTGACCATTCTGCCCTCGCTTTGGTTAGCACCTCAGGGTATGGTACTTGAGACTCAGCGCTTCTCGTTATGGAAAGCGCTGGGCACACTGAGAGTTAACAAACCCTTTCAGTGCCTGATGTTGGCCAGCCTGTTCATTTGGGTTGGCGGGCACATTTACAATTCTACGTCGCTCTTTCTGATGAAAGACGTACTTCAGTTTTCACCCGCGAACTTTCTGTGGTTGATGGTAGTGCAATATGCGGTAGGTCTGGCCATGCTACCGTTTGTGGTACGAATCAGCGCTCGCATCGGTAAGCACCGAGCGCTTGTGTTCGTGGGTATGGCGTTTTTCCTGGTATTACCGATGCTGCTATTGGTTGAGCCGGGTAATATCACCCAGGTGGTTATTGTGTACGCCTTGAAAGGGGCGGTTACCAGTGCTATTTGGGTGATTCCGCCGGCTCTGGTGGCTGACAGTATCGAGCACGGAATTCTAGAGGGTGCAGGTGATGACACAGCTCTATATATGTCTCTGTATTTCTTTATTCAGAAAGTGTCGGCCGCCGTTGCCGTGGGTTTTGCCCTGCCACTGGCCGCGGTTCTCGGATTTGACCCCCAGGCTATTGACGCGAATTCCAGTTTTGCAGGGATAAAATTTGTGTCGGTGATTCTTCCGGGTCTGGTGGCGTTACCGGCTGTTTTTCTTCTTTACAATTATCCGATTGACGAACAAAGGCATGCAGAAATTCGTAAGGAACTCGAAGCGCGCGGAATAAATACAGGAGGGGTAGTGTAATGGCATCCATCGTAGCTGCGGTTCAATGGCAACCGGAAGTTTTTGACGCCCGCGCAGGTGCCGAAAAGGCGGCCAGGGCCATTGGCGAAGCCGCTAAGCAAGGTGCCGAGCTGGTGGTTTTTCCAGAAGCCTGGTTGCAAGGCTACCCGTATTTTTCCGGTCTGGCACCCAGCAGTGCCGACTATCAATTTTTGCTGGCAAAGTTTCTGCGGTCGGCAATTTCGGTAGATGACCCTGCGCTTGCGCCGGTACTGAAAGCGGCGGCTACCCACAACTGCTCGGTCGTGCTTGGCTTCAACGAGCGTTCTGGTGGCAGCGTGTACTGTAGCCTGCTGTATGTGAGTGATAAGGGTGAGGTGCTAGGAGTCCAGCGCAAGCTCATGCCCACCCAGGCTGAGCGAGTGGTATGGGGGATGGGTGACGGTTCCGATATCCAAGTGTATGACACGGCTGTCGGCCGCGTAGGCGGCTTAAATTGCTTTGAGCACCAGATGGCTCTACCGCGGTATGCTCTATGCAGCCTGGGCTGCCAGGTGCATGCCAGCGCCTGGCCAGGCCATGCGTTCATTGACGGAATTATCGATGCCTCCACCCGCCACCTCGCGCATGAAAACGGTTGCTTTGTGATAGTTGCGCGTGAAGTCATGAGCGCGCAGGAGCTGCCAGCCGATTGGCCCATCGACGATGCCTCCCGCGCCCATTTTAATACTCATGGCGGCAGTGCGATTATTGCTCCCGGCGGGGACTTTCTCGTTGAGCCGGTGTTTGACCAGGAGACCATTCTGAGTGCGGAGATCGACCTGGGGATGATAGGTGTGATCAAGTGGTTTTTCGACGGTACCGGACATTACTCACGCCCGGATGTGTTCCAGTTGCAGTGGGATAAGCGGGCCAAGCCGGCTGTGACGACCATTGATGATGACTAGCGGCTTGCTGAGGACGCAGCGCGCTGCCATTTTTAGCATTGGTATGCTGCTGTCGCTGCTTGCCTGCCAAGCGTTTGCTGCCGCTGAAGGCGGAATCGATCAGATTGTTTTTACCTGTTCGACATGTCATGGCGAGCAGGCCGAAGGCCGCTATCCCCTGCATATTCCGGCGCTTGCCGGGCAGAATGCTGCATACCTTATTCGTCAGTTGCGCGATTATCGGGACGGCAAGCGTGGCGCCAGCGTTGAGGATGCTTATGGCCAGCAGATGGCTTTGATGGCCGCGGCACTGAGCGATGAAGAAATTGTTCAGTTGGCGGCCCGGTTCAGCGGGCTTGCGCCGAGCAAGGTGTCAAAGGACTATTGCGCGCCAGACAGTGAACAGCAGGCGGTTGGCAAGGCGGTTTACCAAAGCTGCATTGCCTGCCATGGTAGCCAGGCCGAAGGGAATACGGCGCTGGATTCTCCCAGGTTAGATATTTTGCACCCGCAATACATTGCCGAACAATTGGTGAATTATCAGGAGGGGCTGCGTGGAGGTACACCAACCGCTCAGGGGATGGCTGCGGCCGTACGGGAGCTGAGCGGATTGGAGATTACCGCCGTCAGTGCCTTTATTTGCAGCTTACCGGAGTGAACCCAAAAACGGCCCATCAACACATAGGCGCCGGCCGTCCGGTGTGCCACAGGCCCCGCAGATGCCAACCCCGCATTTTGTGCAGTAGTCGATTGCGTTAAATATTTGTTCTTCGTTACAGTAACGGCGTTGCACTTCTGCAGCCGCGTGAACCATCGGTTCCGGCCCGCAATTATAGAATACCAGGCTTTGCCGTTCGGCCTCGGATAAACGGCTGAGGTGCTCGTCCAACAGCTCGGTGACCAGGCCATGGTAGCCTTTGCTGCCATCGTCGGTGGCAATGTGCACCGCAGCAAACTCGTCACATTCGGCTTCAAAATACAGGCGGTCGGCGGTGCGCGCGCCAATAAAAAACTCGGCGCAGCCGTTAGTGCCTTGCAGCTTGCTTTGCCGAACATGATCTCGCGCAACCTGATAGACTGCGGCCAGACCGGTGCCGCCGCTGACCGCCATCACCCGTGAGCCCGGAGGTGGCTGCACGGCAACACCGTGCGGCCCGCGCACATAGGCCTGAGTGTTAGGAGGGAGGTCCATCAGTGCGGCGGTAAACTGCCCGAGGTTAATGACGACCAGCGAGAACGGATCATCGGTTAAGGCCGAAAACGGTTTTTCACCGAGGCCGGGAATCCAAAGGAAGATGAACTCCCCGGCCTGGATGTTCAGGGCGCGATCAAAGCGAAGAATGGCAATGTCTTCGCTCACCCGCTCATTGCTACGCAGGGTCACTGGTTGAAAACTCATGTCCACGTCGTAGTGAACCAGGCTTTCGGTACGCGTCGTCGGGCTCGAATCAGGGGTGCCCGGCTCAAGCTCGGCCGACAGCGCTGTAAAATAGTCGGCAATTTCAGCGGTTGTCATGCCCACCAGGCTGGAGCCGATACCGAACACACTGCCACCAGCGTCACGGTAGGCCTGCACATCGTCGGCACTGCTGATGCCGCCACAGGCAATAATCGGGCAATCGGTGACCGCGCGGATCTCGCGCACGCACTTAAGCCCAATGGGCAGCACGCCCTTCCCGGAAATGCCACCCACTTCATTGCTCAGCACCGGAGCGCCATGCGCCGAAAAATACCCCGGCCCGACGGTATTGATGGCGCACAGCGCGGCCGCACCGGCGTCAACGGCAGCCTTGGCGATGGCACCAATATCGTCTGTGTTTGGGGTTAGTTTGGCTACTACGGGCACATCCACCGCGGCCACTACAGCGCTGACAATCTCGGCCACCAGCGCCGGGTCCTGGCCGATCGCCATGCCATAGCCCTTCGCGTGCGGGCAGGAGAGATTCAGTTCCAGCCCGTCGCTGACCGGTGCCAGCAGCCGAGCCACTGCAACAAACTCTTCAGCATCACCGCCAAAAATTGAGGTCAGTAAGAAGCGGTCGCTTGGTATGTCCAGTGCGGCCAGTGCCGCGGCTGAGGCTTCCGCGCCCGCATTGGTCAGGCCGACTGCGTTAACGAAACAGCCGGGTGCATACTGGCTGAGAACGGGCTCGCGATAGCCTTCCCGAGGGTTCAGACCAATACTCTTGGTGGTCAACACACCCACTTGGGGTACGCAGCGTATAAACGCGGCAATAATGGATGCTGAGCACGTCACAATTCCGGAAGGAATGGTAAAGGGTCCGGACACGGTTTTGCCGAGAAATGTCGTTTTCAATCTGTAGACCTGAGGCGAATCAGCACGCCATTATAACGGCATTCAGGCCCGGTGGCTGAGACTGAGCAGTTCTTTGTCCAGCTGCGCCAGCCACCAGCCGTTTGCGCTAAGCTTGGCGAGATTATTGCTCATGACGGCCAGCCAGCTTAACACCAGAGCGGCAATAGCGATTTCCAATAATTGAAATTGTACAACCAGAAATGCGGCGAAGGGCACAATCGTGGGTAAAGCGAAACACGTGAAGATTCTATTGAAGGAGTAGTAGCTGAAACTCGGTGTGACCAGCAAGCCACTAATAGTGAACAGCAGGTAGGATAACTGGTCGACCGGTAACTGCTGTGCGGCCAGTACCAGAATGGTGCCCCAGCAAACCCCGTTGAACAGCGAACTCCACTCAAACAGGGAGTAACAGCGCCTTATGGAAATACGTGCGCAATTGCGTAAGTAACAAGCTCGCAATAGAAGTCCTGATGCTGTGACGCCGCTCCATAGCAGTAACAGAGCTGGCCCAAGAGAGCCCCAATACAGCACCACGACCATAGCGATGCACAGCAGATTGCCAACCACATCCACGACGCCAACCGACAACATCATGCGAGTACGCTGTGCCTGAATTTCCCGGCTGATCGGGTCGGCCTCAAGGTCGCTGGAGTATGCCGCCTCGGGCCTTGGGAATGTATGGGCGAGCGGTCGAGAAGCAGCATCGGGGTCGAGCGCCTCCTTTTGTAAAACCAATACCGCCAACCGGTCCGCTTGCTCGCTGAACTTGCGGATGTTGATATGGTTCACAGCTACCCAGGCCAGCGTAAGCACCGCTGTGATCACTGAGGCGAGTTCCAGGCTCAGTAACAAGACCAGGCAGCAAGGCAGAAGTGCTGGCAGGGCGAAGCGCAAAAACAGGGGATGATTGTTGTAATAAGTCAAGCTTGGTGACGCGACTATAAAGGCCGCCAACATGATGGCGAAGGGCACCACTGCGGCAGGCAGCAGGTGAGCGGCAAGCATCAGCAGTATGCCCCAGCCACCGCCGGACAATGCAATGTTCATGCTGTAGGCTTGCCACCACCGCCGGGCATCCGCTGGATGAGTAGCGGGCTGCGCCCAGGTCAGATGCACACGATAGAGCAGAATACCGGCCATTCCGATCAGCCACAGTGCCAATACCACGCTATCCAGTTGCCGGGACAGCATGGCCACCGCAATCGCGGCTGATAAACCATGGCCGGCAACTTCGACCCCGGCGGCAGACACCACCTCGCGAACCCGGGCCTGTAACACCGCTTGCTTGGAAATGAGAGCCGGCTCGAGCATCGTAATTATCTATAGCGCTGCGAGAATGACGTGAGAATAGCGACTGGTTAATAGTGACGCAAGGTAAGCTTTTTACAGATCGGTTCCGTGAGTGTTGTTTGGTTTACGAGCGCAACAACTGCTTATTCAGCCCCGCCAACTCATCGCGCTGGGCGTTCAGCTTTGCCGCGTTATTGATGATCAGGATCAGCCAGGCGGCCGATAGAACACCCAGCAGCGCTTTTACTGTGAGCCCAGTTGACAGTAAGTATACGACGGTTGGAATAACGGCCGGAAAGTTGAAGCAGTCCATTAATAGCCGGTCAGTGTAGTAGCTGAATCCGGGTGCGGCGATAAGCCCGCCGACCATCATAAAAAGTATAGAGAGCTGGGTGATTGGTAAAGTGGCAGATGCATACAGAAACAGTCCGCCCCAGCACACGCCGAGAACAGTCGTGCTGGCCCGATACCATTGTTTCCAGCGCTGAACGCTCAGTTTTTCTCTCCGGGTTTTGAAACGGTGAATCAGCCAGATTCTGTGCGAGAGCAGGACAATACATATGCCTGCCCACGCGGTCAGTGTCGTTGGCCCGAGTTGTTGCCAATACACAATGCAGATCATGAGAACGCTGTAAACGTTACCACCAATTTCAGAAATGCCGGCCTCAATCATCAGACGGCCGCGTTGCTCCTGCAGTTGCTGTTCGGCCAGTTGTTCTTCCGCGGTACTTAGAGATCTGAGCGGTTGTTCTGCAAGTACTTGTTTGCGCGCACGCAATACGGTCAGACGGTCTGTTTCTTCGCTGACGCGCTTGCTGTTTTCATGGGTCACAATAATCCAGCCGAGCAACAGCAAACCCAAAATAAAGCTGAGTGGGTCAAACTGAAATATCAGGCACAATACGGCTGGAACCATAGCCGGCAAGGCAAAACGAAGGTAAAGACGATAGTCGGTGAAGTAGGTCAGGCTGGGCGATGCAATGATCGGCCCCATGATCATAAAGAAATACGGTACCAGGTAGCGGTCGAGCTTGAGGGAAACGGTGAAAAGAAGCACACCCCAAAGGCAAGCATTGGCAAAAATGTTCCAGCCATAGGCTGTATACCATCGGTAGAGCGCGTTTGTACTGAGGACGTCTTGCGTCAACAACAGGTAAGCCCGGTGGGCAAGTGACCCGAGAATAGCGACGGTCCAGAGCGCAAGCCATTGGGCGTCCACCAACCGGTACAACATGGCGGTCGCAAGAATCACGCTCAGCATATTGCCAACCGCTTCGACTTTGGCCGCTGAGCGAATAGACCGCAATCGGTCAATATGGGCTGCCCGAAAAATACTGCTGTCGGGAGAGTTCATGGGAGCACACGTTTTTTATCGTGGCCATACCGTAACCAAGTGTGCCGAATAATACAATAGACAGAGATTGTGGGCCGCTAAGGGAGAGTGTCCCGAGCGGCAAACCGTCTTTCAAGCGCAACGACTTGCCCATCTATGTCGGTTAGGGGTTGTGGTGGATCCATGTGTTGTGTGAGCAGGCAAACCACAATCATGGCCACCAGAGAAACCGCGAAACCCACCAGGTCGGGCGGGGTGACAGTGCCAAGCATGGCTGCGGAGCCCCAGCCAATCAAGCCGCCCACAATACCTGCCAGCGCGCCGCTGCGGTTCGCTTTTTTCCACCAGAAGCAAAGGATAAACGGCACGATGGTCATGGCCAGGAGCGGGGCGGCGGACTGCACCAGTACTTCCACCACCCTTTCTGCGCCAAAAGCAATATAAGTTGCAGCGGCCGCTGTGAAAGGGATGCTAAACCTGGCAACCTTAAGCCGCAGGGCATCATCCGGGTTCTTGGAGATCAGTGGTAACAGATTAGTACTGATCACCGAGCCAGCGCTGAGAAGTACGCTGTCGCAGGTGCTCATAATTGCCGACAAAATGGCGCCGACAAACAGTACCACCATGACGGGGTGCAGGTGCTCGCGCGCCAAATCAGTGAGTACGGCATTGGGGTCCGCGATGTCCGGCATGGTTACGCTGGCAATCAGACCCAGGGCTATGGGCACACAGCCAATCACCGTGTACGCGATGCTGGCTACAAGAAAAGAGTTCTGGGCAACTTGCTCGGTACGCGCAGCCAAGGCACGCAGAATAATTGAATTGGCGGCAATAGCCGCCACGCCCAGGGTCATCCACACATGAATGTACTCGATCCAGTTCTGGTAAGTGTGCTCAACCGGGAAGAAGCGTATGGTATCAGCGGGTAATTGTTGTTCGATTGCAGCCCAGCCGCCTACGTCGTTCAATACCACTACCAGCAGAATGAGCATGCCAAGCACTAACATAATGGTTTGCACGAAATCGGTCAGGGCCACTGCCAGCATGCCGCCGATCATGGTATAGGACACGATCACCAGCAGGCCGCCCAGTATTCCCACCGCCATGGGCAGTCCGGTAAAGGTTTCTGCCAGTACGCCGAAGGTGAACAATACGCCGCCAACCCAGATTACCCCAGAGCCGATATCGGCCATAGCACCGAAGAAACCGGCGATTTTTCCATAGCGCATTTCAAAGAACTCAATCCAGGTCATGCGCCGTGTACGGCGAATGATGCGGGCGAAGAATAGCCCACACAGAAGCAGCGCAAGCGCGGAACCAAAGGGCTCGGCAATCATTGCCAGGAAATCCCGGTCGTAACCAGAGGTGGCCGCACCCATCATGATGCCGCTGCCAAACCAGGTGGCGAAGATAGACGTGGAGCACAGCCACAGGGGCAGGGAACGCCCCGCTAGAATAAAATCCGTTGCCGAGTGCGTTCCTTTACCGGCGTATAAGCCGATCAGCATCATGCTGGCCAGATAAGCGAGCAGGCCCAGCAGTATCATGGTTTCAAGAGTCATGCCGAGTGCAGCCCCATTTCAGTGCGCTGAACGTCGCCGGATCATTGCCTGCTCAGCTGGTTTCGAAAGATCGCGTGCAGGCGACCAAACCGCCGTCACAGGTGATGGTTTCGCCAACTGTGTAGGCGCCCGCGCGTGAACTCAGGAAGATGGCCAGCCCGGCGATGTCCTCGGGCGTGCCCACACGACCACGCGGGTTATGTTTGCCGAGCCCACTCCAGTCGATGTCGGTGTCACCACCGCCGCCCACACCGGCGCTCAGCATCCAGGTTGGAAACGGGCCGGGGGCAATGGCATTGCAGATAATATGCCGTTGCGTAAGGTGAGCCGCCAGGTTGCGGGTCAGGTGGTGCAAAGCGGCTTTGGACGGGCCGTAGGAGAATGTCTCGAAGGCCGGCGCCTGCAGGCCGTCCACCGAGCCGATATTGATCACCCGGGATGGGTCTTCGGCCGTCGCATTCTTCTCCAGTAAAGGCAGCATCTTTTGGGTCAGGAAGAACACACCTTTAACATTGGTATCCATGACCTTGTCCCAGCCCACCTCGGGAAACTCCTCTAATGGGGCTCCCCAGGACACGCCCGCATTATTGACCAGAATATCCAAATGGTCTTGCTGTTCAGAATACCGCTCAACCATGGACTGGATGCCATCCAGCGAGGACAGATCGCCGGGAATCGACATACACCGGCCGCCGTATTCGCCCTGCAGCCGCTCCGCTGTTGCGTTGCATGAATCCGCTTTGCGCGAACTGATGTAAACCGTGGCGCCGTTGGCCAGGAACCCGGCAGCAATCATTTCGCCAATTCCGCGCGAGCCGCCGCTGACAAAGGCCACTTTGCCTTGAATAGAGAATAGGTTTTTCATGTGTGATTCCAATCTTGTCATTCCAAGCGATCATCATATCCCATTTTGAAGTTCCCAAAAATGCAAGCGATAGTACCCATTTGGGCATGGTGCCTGTGTTTTAACGCATTTACAGTGAGTCTCAATAAGTTAACTTTGCGTGAGGCCGGACGTGATACTGATCAATTTCACAAGTAAACACTATCTATCCATAAAACTACTGAGCGCATTGCTTCTCTCTCAAAGCGCGCTGGCTCAACCCATTCTTGAGGAAGTTGTGGTGACTGCGCAAAAAAGGGAGGAAAGTTTGCAGAATACTCCCATCGCTGTAAGTGCTTTTACTGCAGCAGCACTAAAGGCCAAAGGAATTGACAACATCTCTCAGATTGCCGATTTTACACCCAACCTGATCTTCGATACTACCTCTCCCGTTAGCGGACTCTCGTCAGGCGCGGTCGTGTTCATTCGTGGCATAGGCAATACCGACTTCAGTCTTACCACCGATCCGGGCGTTGGTACGTATGTGGATGGCGTGTATATGTCGCGCTCTGTCGGGGGCGTACTGGATGTATTGGATGTTGAACGAATAGAAGTACTTCGTGGTCCGCAAGGTACATTGTTCGGGCGCAACACCATCGGTGGAGCCATCAACATAACCTCTCGAAAGCCAACTGAAGAGTTTAACGGAGAGTTGGAGCTCACCCTAGGTAATTTTGAGCGCATCGATGCGCGTGCGCGCGTCGATATTCCAGTCAGCGAATCGGTGCGGTCATCGCTTGCATTGTCCAGTAAAAAGCGCGAAGGCTATGTCGACCGCGTGCTGATTGGAGATAGCCTGGGTGATGATGATGAGTTGGCGGCCCGTGCTACGGTCATGATTGAGCCGGAGTCTGCCTGGAGCGCGCAGCTGAACATCGATTACAGCAAGATTGATGAACAAAGCGCTGGCTCAACACTGGCCGGATTTACCACAGCGTTTCCCAATGGACTACCAGGAGGCGCGAGCGTGATCGGCTACGGCCTCGCTGCATTCGGTAATATCGGCGCCGGAATTGCAGACCTTTCTCAGTACATCACCGATGGCCAGGAGGACCGTAGTTTTGCCACTGGCCCAACCGGGACAGATTTAGAAATCAAAGGAGCCGCTGTCACTCTGGCGTATGGCGTTGACAATTTCCAGATCAAATACATCGGTTCTTATCGTGAAACGGAGGGGGAGTTTTATCGTGACCCAGATAATTCACCCGTTGCCATTACTCATACATTGAATACTAACTACAGCCATGAACAAAGTACTCATGAGCTGCAGCTGACCGGATCCGCCGTGGACGGAAGACTGCAATTTGTCGGCGGGCTTTACTATTTTGAGGAAGATGGTACAGATGATGTCTTTGTACCGGTTTTTCTTCCAACGCCGGACCTTGCTGCTGGCTTCCCGGCCGCTGTTAATAACTTCGCAGTCGTGGACAACAATAGTGAGGCGGTGTATCTGCAATTGGACTGGGCATTCAATGATGTCTGGTCATCTACAGCTGGGGTTCGTCACACTACTGATGACAAACGCTTCGCGTATACCCAGTACATTGCCGCGGACATAAACGGTAATCCTTTACCTTTCTTCCCGGGTGCCGTGAACGAAAGTGGCGAATTTACTGGGGGGCTTTTGCCTTTAGTAGGCAATGGCAGTGGTGCTACAGCGCGAGAGTTTGAGGAAACCACGTTTAAACTGGGCTTAAACGCGCAGCTCGGTGAGCAAACGCTCGTTTATTACAGTTTCTCACAAGGCTTTAAAAGCGGTGGTTTTGTACTGCGGTATGTTGAGTCAGTTCCAGATGTGCGGACTTTTCAGCCCGAAACCATTAATACTCACGAGATTGGACTCAAATGGGAAAGCGACTCGAACCGGGTGCGTGTCAATGCAGCCATTTTCTCGTCTGACTATGACGAAGTACAGGTCACATTTTTCGACCAACTGGGAGGCCCGATTACGGCCAATGCGGGCACAGTCAGTATTTTTGGCATGGAGCTCGAACTGGTCGCTTTGCTTTCCGACGCGCTGAAATTTGAGCTAGCCTTGGGCCACACTAATGCCGAATACGACGAGGTGAACCCAATTTCAGGGCTGTCTCTGGCAATTGACAACTCCGCTAGCCTGGTCAACACACCGGAAAACAGTGCCAGTTTGGGGCTTGAGTACACCATGCCTCTTGGCGCCAACGAGTTGGTCTTCCGGCTGGATTATGCGTATACCGACGATGTCTTCAATGACTCGCAGAACTCGCCTTTTCTGTTTCAGAGTTCATATACAACAGCGAACGCTTCTTTAAGTTATTCGCACAGTGAGGCTTTCGATGTAGCGGCTTTTGTTCGTAATCTAACTGATGAAAGATACATTGAAAGCGGCGATTCCAATTATGGCCTCGGTTTTCACGAAGCCAACTACAACCGTCCCAGGGAATACGGAGTGACAGCTCGCTACCGTTTCTAGAGCTTCTCATTGGTGCCAGCCCGTAGTCACTGGCGGAATGATTTAGGAGATTGATTATGAGTACAGTTTTCAAGGCAGCTGTCGTACAGGCGGCGCCCGAATTCATGCGGCTGAATGCCAGCATTGATAAAGCAGTGAGCTTGATTGAAGAAGCTGCAGCCAACGGTGCTTCGCTGGTTGCATTCTCTGAGTGCTGGCTTCCTGGCTATCCTTGGTGGATCTGGCTCTCCCCGGCGGCAGCAAATATTCGTTATTTTCAAAGCTATCATGAGAACTGCCTTGTTAAAGGCAGTAACGCCTTTGAACGATTAAGTGTCGCTGCTCAGAAGCACAATATTTTCTTGTCGATGGGAGCGAGTGAGCGTGACCATGGTTCGCTGTATATTGCCCAGTTTCTATTTGGCCGTGACGGTCATCTGTTAGCTGCACGTCGCAAGTTAAAACCAACTCATATGGAGCGTACAGTGTTTGGCGAGGGCGATGGAAGTGATCTACAGGTTTGTGATACCGAATTGGGTCAAGTCGGTCAATTGTGTTGCTGGGAACATCTGCAGCCATTGAGTAAATACGCGATGTACAGTATGCATGAGCAGATTCATGTAGCCGCCTGGCCATCCTTTTCCTGTTACCCTCAGGCGTACTCATTGGGACCTAAGTTGAATGGCGCCGCATCACAAGTATACGCTGTGGAAGGAAGCTGTTATGTCCTCGCACCGTGTGGCGTGGTTTCTGAGGATATGCATGATTTCCTGGTCGATAACGAACAGCAAGCAGAGTTACTATTGAAAGGCGGAGGCTATGCTCAGATTTATGCTCCGGATGGCAGCCCAATGTGTTCTCCACTTGGGCCAGAGGAAGAAGGCATTTTGTACGCAGACATTGATCTTGGCGCTATTGCTGTAGCGAAGTCTTTTGCGGATCCCGTTGGGCATTATTCTAGGCCAGACGTCACTCGTCTGTGGTTAAACCGCAAGCCACAAATGACCGTGAATGACTTTGCACCAATAATTGCTGATGAGGGTGATGTAGAAAATAACGAGCCGAGTGATAATGCTGGCGTCGGCAGCGACTAATTTTTCTAAAAGGAGGATTTTAGTATGCCACGAACTAATATGCCCACCGATTGGGAACCGCCTGCGCCAGCTTGGGAGTCTGTCTGGAGTGACCGGAGAGAGCCTTTTGTTTGTGCACTTTTCGGCACTAGCGAGGCTGGCAGGGCGGACCTTGAAGAATGGGCAGAAGTCGCCTTTCGAAACGAGCATGGCCCGATGGGATATGAGCGAGGTCAGTTTTATAATCGCTCTGATCAAATTGAGTACCTGTTCTTGGCGTATTGGCGGCAAGCCGCGTATAGCAATTGGGTACAGTCATCGGTTGTGACAGACTGGTGGCAAAGCCCGGCACGAGAGCAGGCAGGCTATGCAATTTGGCGTGAAGCTTTTCAAATGCCTTTTGATCATCTGGAAACATTGCATTCCACGCAAGATCCTCATGGAGTTGGGGTGTATGCTGAAGATGTGTATGGACCAATTCTGGAGCATGGCTACGAAGGTAGCATGCGGGATCGTATCCCGATTTCGGCAACAACCGATTTGCGAGCAAACGAATCGTGCACGGATATCTCATTTAAACAATCGGGACAACGTATTTCCTTGCAGCCGCCCCGTAATATGTGTGTGATTCGTTCCGGACAAAATTGGGGGCTTTGTGGAGATGAGGAACGAAAGTACTACCTTCAGAATGTGCGCCCAGTACTGGAGCAGGGTATGCGCTATCTGCGTGATGCAGGGGAAGACGCACGCTGTTACTGTATGCGCTTAGTGAGACTGCTTGACGCACAATGGCAGCCGACAGACCAGAGTTTTGGACTTGGCTATGGTGCCGACATTTATACCTTTGAAGAGTGGGCCGCCAGCCATTCTACTCATCTGGCAATATTTGACGAGTTTATGAAAATGGTCGCGCATTTCGGAGAAGCCATGCAGTTGCGCTTGTGGCACGAGGTAACAGTTCTACCCGCTTCAGCTGGACATTTTGAATACATAAATTGTTCTGATGGTACAGGTTTGTTGAGCTCGTCGTAAGGCCGGAGTAAACTGCACTGGAATGAGAGCCGTTAGATGAAACCACTGATCCGGGGCGGATATGAGAAACGTACCGCCGAATGCGCTGAACACCAGCGTTTTGACTACTGGCGTGACCTAGTTTGCGACGAGTTCGTACAGCTGGAGTGCGAGCCGCTACGCAGCTCTGTTTTTGATGGTTCAATTCGTGGTGGCGTTGGTGTTTCGAATGTACAGTTCTCTGAGGTGATTTCTGATCCTCAGCTGGTCACCCGCTCGAAAAGACAGATCGCTAAGTCTGCCGAGGCCGACTTTCTAATCAGTTTTCAGCTAAAGGAGCAGGGGGTCGTACGTCAGGCTGGCCGTGAAGCAATTCTAAAGCCAGGCTCGTTTGCATTGTATGACAGTACCGAGCCGTACACACTTGAATTTAAGGAGCCGTTTCACCAGCTTGTGGTTCAGATGCCCAAGGAAGTGCTCAGCCGGCATTTGCTACATCCAGAGAAATTTACAGCTATTCCTATTTCAGGCGATAGCGGCCTGGGGTCGGTGTTAACAAATTTCGTGTTCTCGTTGGTTCACGAAATCCAGCATCTAGACCAGGCACCCGAGCATCTTTCTGAAAATTTAGTCAACATGATTGCTATGGCTTTCAGTTCTTCGTTAATGCTGGATCACTCCGCGAGCCAGTGTGCTGCAAACGCAGCATTAAAACAGAGGGTCAAACACTATATTGACAATAATTTGCACGATCCGAAACTCACGAATAAGAGCATTGCTCACGCACAGGGTATTTCGGTTCGCTACTTGTCCAAGTTGTTTCAGGATGATGAGGAATCCATTCACAACCTTATAATGCATAAACGCCTCAGCCAGGCACATCAACTACTTTGCAATCCGCAATACAATGGGCATAGCGTGGAGCGTATCGCCTACAGTCTAGGCTTCATCAGCCCTTCGCACTTTTCTAGGGCGTTCAAAAAACACTATAAAATAAGTCCTAGTGAGCTTAGAGGTTAATCTTTGAGGGTATTTCAGTAGGAGCAGGGGCATACCTAATTTGGCGGGAAGATGCTCCACAAATTCGCAAGAGCTCGGAACTGTCTTCGCTTAAGATTGGCTTTGAAAGACAGCCCGTGCCCTGATCTCGCTTGACTTAGTTCCAGCCATCTTTTAAGTTGCTGGGCCGTTTTAAAAACAATAACGGCTTTCAGGAGCTCCAGTGAACCAGAAAAAACAAAGAGTTTGGCTGATTACCGGTGCGTCGCGTGGCATAGGTTTGGCCGCCGCGCGTCGGGCGTTGGCCGCGGGCGATAAGGTGGTCATTGTGTCACGCGGTATTTGCGCCGACGTGGTCATCAGCGAGTATCCTGAAACTTGTCTGGCCCTGCAGGCGGATGTCAGTGACGCAGCTCAGATGCAGCAACTGGTGTCGCAAGTGGCCGAGCAGTGGGGTGCTGTCGATGTGATCGTTAATAACGCCGGCCAGCATCGAGGGGGGCGCATTGGTAAGTTGGAAGAAGACGATTGGCAGGCCGTTCTCGCAACCAACCTGACCGGCGCCATGAATACCATAAAGGCCTGCGACCCACATATGGGTGAAGCGGCCTCGATTATTAATGTAGGAGCTGTGGTTGGCTTTAGAGGATTTCCTGGTGACAGTGCTTATGCAGCCTCCAAGTCCGGACTTGCCGGTCTGACTCGTGCGTTGTCCATCGAGTACGCCCGCAAAGGCATCACGGTCAACCTGGTCATCCCCGGTTTGGTGTTGACTGAAATGACCGCGGGCCTGTCTGATAAGGCCTTGCAGTCCATGTGCGGCATGATTCCGCTACAGCGTTATGGTGAAGCCGATGAAATTGCTGAAGTAATTGAATGGGTTAGTCAGAGTCGATATATGACAGGTGCGTTCGTGCCGGTGGACGGCGGCTTGATGAGCACCTTCGGTCTGCCGTCCTGAGAGCCTTGCAACATGTTGCCAGAAAACAGTCAGGAAAAACTTTGTCTTTGGGTGGAGCAAACACTCAGTCTTAGCGGCGTAAAAGTGGATCGTGCCTTAAGTGGCGGCAATTCAAATCTAACGTTATTAATAAAATCTGATACTGAAAGGCTCGTTCTTCGTACTGCACCAGAAGCCGCTATCTCTCCCAAGGCGCATAAGGGTGTAGAACGGGAATCTGTTGTCATGGCGGCCATTGATGGTCAGGTGAAAGTACCGACTGTGCGTGCCTGGTGCGAAGACAGTGCGATCATCGGTCGGCCCTTCCTGCTTGTCAGTCTTGTTGAAGGTGTTTCCATCACCAGTAAATTGCCAGCTGCCTACCCGCCGGGTATTGGCACGCTCAACGCCATAGGAGAGCAATTGGTGGACGAGCTCGCTGCGATTCACAGTCTGGATTGGCGGGCAGCGGGCTTGCAGCAGCTTGGCAACCCGGATGGCTTTTTACGCCGCCAATTGGACCGTTGGACCGGCATTCGACAGGAATCATCAGTACGCTCATTGCCATTATTATTTGAACTCGCCAGCTGGCTGGGTGAACGAATTCCAGACAATGCCCCTGTGAGCCTGATCCACGGTGACTACCATTTGGACAACACTTTGTTCTTGGAGAGCAGCCCTACGCTTTCGGCTGTTATTGATTGGGAGTTAGCCAGCATTGGGGACCCGCTGACTGATCTGGGTTTGTTGCTGATGTTTTGGGGCGAGCGCGGCAAGGGTTCTCCCGGGTTTGCTCATATTCAGGCGGTCAGCCGCTTGTCAGGGGTGGTATCCAGGCGTACGCTGGCGGAGCGTTGGGCACAGCGCACCGGATTTTCTATCGAACATCTGGACTTCTACATGTGTTTCGCATTCTGGCGTCTGGCGGCGATCGTTGAGGGCGCTTATGCGCTGTATACTCAGGGAAAGGTGGATACAGAGTACGCCCGCAACCTGGAATATGATGTACCGGCTTTGCTGGCGGAAGCCGCCGCTGCGTCACAGGGTGATTGGTGAATTGAATAATCGTATAAGCAGGAGAGTCAGGCTATGGCCTTTTTAGCAAGAGATGGTGGGCAGGTGTATTACGAAGACTATGGCAGTGGCGACGCGGCTGTAGTGCTTGTGCATGGCTGGGGCGCGACAATGCGCTGTTGGGATTACACGGTCCCCGCATTGCGAGCATCAGGCCATCGAGTGGTGTTGTTAGACCATCGAGGCTGCGGGCAAACGGATAAGGACTTTAGCGATCTGGGAATTGAAGCCATTGCGGCCGATGTCGTGGCTCTGGTGGAAACACTTGGTATCAGCAAGGTCGTATTGAATGGTTGGTCACTGGGTGGTGCCGTAGTGGTCAGTGCTGCAGAGAAGCTGGGAGAGGGCTGTATTGGCCTGGTGCTGAGTTGCGGCGCGACCCCGGCTTATCTGCAAAAACCGGATTACCCGCATGGTGGCACCGAAGAAGCGATGGAAGCCACCGTGGCGGCGTTGACCGGAGACCGGGTTAACTTTCTGAATACCCTGGCAAAAGGGGTCTGTGCAGCGGATGTTGGTGCCGACGTGGAACAGTGGATTGCAGCGGCCTTTCTGCAGACCTCACCAATGGCCTTCACCACAATTGCGGAACTGGGCCCATTGGATCAACGGGAAGTGTTGTCCAGTTTGAGTATGCCGATTGTTTCCTTTGTTGGTGCGCATGATGCAATCGTAGACCCAAATGTCTGTCGTTCAGTGCCCGATTACAACAGTGGCGCCAGGGTAGTAGAGTTTGAGCAATCCGGTCACGCACCGTTCGTTGAGGAAGCGGAAAAGTATAATCAGGAACTGCTGGATTTTGTCACGTCCTGCCAATAACGCCGTCAATTGAAAGGAACAGGCTATGTCATCAGTAAACTTTGGGTTGTGGTACGACTTTCGAAACCCACAACAATGGCCGCGACAATTCGATCATTTTTACGCCGATTGTCTCGAACAAATCAGCTGGGCAGAATCACTGGGCTTTGCGTCCACCTGGTTGACCGAGCATCATTTTTGTGAAGACGGTTACACACCGTCTCCGCTGGTGATTGCCGCGGCCATCGGGGCAAGAACGTCGACTATGCGCATGGGTACCAACCTGATGTTGCTGCCACTGCATGACCCGGTACGCATGGCCGAAGATGCGGCGACCCTTTCTTTATTGACCAGCGGGCGTTTCGATCTTGGTTTAGGAATTGGTTACCGCCAGCTGGAGTTTGATCAGTTTCAACGCCAGCTCAAACACCGCCCCAGCCTGGTCGAAGAAGGCATAGAAATAATTCGTCGCAGCTGGACTGGGCAGCCCGTGAACTTTGCTGGTAAGCGCTTCACGGTCGGTGATCTTGCGGTGACACCTGCGCCGATTGATAAGCCAAAGATCTTGCTCGGTGGCATGGTGGAACCGGCTATTGATCGGGCGGCTCGTATTGCGGATGGCTTCCTGTCCACCGGTGGTATCGGCATGGATATCTATTGCGATGCGCTTGAGAAACATGGCAAGCAGCGAAGCGATGGCAATATTGTTCTGGGTTGCTGGGCTATTATTGCCGAAGACCCGGAGAAAGAAGCCGCGAAGATAGGTGACCATGTTCTGTACCAGGTTAACGAGTACATCAAGTGGGGTGCGTTTGGCCCGCCTGACAGCACCCCGCTGTTTGAGGATGCGCCGACAGCCATTGAAAACGGACTCTACGAATTGTGGGACGCCGACCGAGCCGTTGCTGAGCTGAGTGGGCTAATCAAAAACTACCCGCAAATCAGCGACATTCATTTCTGGGCACAGTTTCCTGGTGAGTCAGTCGAGTCCGGTAGTCAGCGCTTGCAATACATCGCGGATAAGGTGCTGCCACGGCTTAGTTAGTTTGGTGGTATTGGCGATGAATCAAATCCCGTCACTAGCGGCGGCCTGCATTTACGGGGGGCTTTTACTGCGTGGCTGGCCCCCTCCGGGGTTCCCTCCATCAAAAAAATGCCTTTCGTTGAAAGTCATTTTTCCTCCTTCGGTCTGCGTCTTTTAACTTCGCAAAAGCCCCCCGCAAGCGAAAGCCTTAGCCCGGAGCAGGCCATGATTTAGAGCCTGCGAGCGCGCATTTAGATCGACGCGGGCCGGGCATGTTTCCTCGAACCGAGGCTTGCGACCAATAATGGCTTTCACGGAGGTAAAAGGCGCAGGCCGAGAGAGCCGAAATGACTAGCCGCAGGCGACAGCATTTCGGTGAGTGAGGGCACCGCGGAGCGGCCAAGTCACGCAGTGAAAGTTATTATTGGTTGCAAGCCGCCGCTACTGGCACCACTCTGGATTTACCATCAAAGTCACGTAGTAAAAGTCCCCCGCGAGCGGAAGCCGATGCCAATGGCACTTCTTGGGATTTACCATCCAAGTCACACAGCAAAAGTCGTTATTTTGAAAAAGCCGATGCTGGTAGCGCGACTAGTCAATGCCCGCCATCGTCCGCACACTCGTTCGAAACAGTCGGTGTGCGTCAGCCAGATCGATATCCTCATCAAAATACACGGCCGAGCGGAGACCCATCATTAATGAATAAGCAATTTCCGCAGCGTCTTTACTGCTGTTCATGAAGATAGAAGGGGACTCATCGAACAGTTCACAAAGAAAGGCTTTGCAATCTGCATCGAAGCCAGCTTTGGTGACTCTAAGAACATCGTCATTTACTGCGGCACCAAAGCACTCGAACATAAATCCGATCTCAGACATGCTGGTATCTTCACCATGGAACCAGAAATCGGCTAACAAATCGATGCGTTTCTCAAAGTCCTCGCTGCGGAAATCATCCAATGTCGCAGTGAAACGCACGGCAACATTGTCGAAATATTGCTCCAGAATGGCTTCTTTGCCGTTGAAATAGTACAGCAGATGGCTGGCGGACATGTCGGCCCCTTTGGCAATGTCAGCCAAGGTGGTTTTCACATAGCCTTGTTGGATGATGCAGTCGTGTAGGGAACGGAAAATGGTACGGCGGCGCTTGTCGCCGCGGGAATTTGGCCGCGGCTGGCTGGTCGCCCGACTGGTTTTGGGTGCGGATTTACTCATGAGCGCAAGATACCATCTGTGGTCAGAATTTGGCAGTCTCATAAATCTTGAATATTATTCAAATGCTCGTATAATCGAACCATAATAATGCTAATTGGAGCTCCTTCATGAGCGTGGAAGGCCTTCGTTTTGTGATCACCGGCAGTAGTGCAGGGATCGGTGCGGGTACAGCCCGTCTGGCCGCCGAGCGCGGCGCTCGGGTTATGGTGTCGGATGTCAACGATGAGCTCGGCGAAGCCCTTGCGGCCGAGATTCGCGACGCCGGTGGTGAGGCTCTTTACCAGCATTGTGACGTGACCGATGAGGCACAGGTGCAGTCATTGATGGAGGCGGCGGGATCAGCTTTCGGCGGTATCGATGTGCTACACAACAATGCCGGCATCCATGAAAGCATGCTGACCAGTGATCTCTCGCTGGAAACAATGAGCCGCGACATTTTTGAAAAAGTGGTCAGCGTGAATTTAATCGGTGTTTTCCTGTGCGCCAAATACGCCTTGCCCTATCTCAAGGAAAGCGAGCAGGCTTCCATTATCAATGCGGGCTCGACCAGTTCGATAGCGGGCTATCCCAACTGCATGGCCTACGGCTCAAGCAAGGGTGCGGTGATGCAACTGACCAAAAACCTGGCCGTGGACCTGGCGCCTTATGGCATACGGGCGAATTGTTACTGCCCAGGGTCCATTCACACGCAGATGGTGGATAAATTTCTGGAGGCAGCGCCAGACCCGCAAGCCATGCTTAACACAATGACCCTGACGCATTTGATCCCACGCATGGGAGCGCCAAAGGATGTCGCGGAGCTGGTGTGTTTTCTTGCCAGCGAACAATCTCAATTCATCAATGGCGTGGTCTGGTTAATCGATGGTGGTTCTTTGGCCTGGCGAGGTACTTTGGATATTCTTGGAATGGGAGGTGCACAATGAGTTGTAGCGTTGCCGATAAACTAGCGATCAACGAGCTGCTGAGTCGCTCGGCCTATGCGTTGGATATGCGCGTGGAAAATGCGTTGGCCGAGTGTTTTGCAGAAGACGCACAATTTACTCTAAAAATTGCAGATGCTGAGCTGGTGGGGCCGTTCGTAAACCGTGATGGCATTATGCAGTTGATGACAGGTGCTTTTGAAGAACAGACCGATCAGCGCCGGCACGTGGTGTCCAACGTGTTTTTTGAGACTGAAGGTACGGACTCGGCGACAGTAATCAGTAACCTTACCCTGTTTGCTACTGAAGACGGCACTATCCGGCTTATTTCCGCCGGTGTATACCGCGATGAAGTAGTGAAACGCGATGGTGTCTGGCAGCTGCACCGTCGGCATCTGGACCTGGACCTGCCGTACTGAATCGAGGCTCTTGCTCTGTGAACATTGGATCCATCCCGGCAAAAACTGCACGGCTCGCGCCCGAGCGAGAAGCGATTATCGACGTGCATACCGGGCAACGGATACGCTATGGTCAACTCGATGACAGAGTTCGGCGATTCGCCAACGCACTGTCCGAACAGCTTGGGCTTAAGAAAGGTGACCGCGTAGCGATACTGTCCAAGAACTGTATTGAATACATGGAAGCCTACTACGCCTGCGCTCGCGCAGGCTTTATCGCACAGCCCCTGAATTGGCGATTGGGCAAGCCTGAATTGGTGCGTATTCTCAAGGATGGAGAACCCAGCGTGGTACTTGCGCATTGTGAATATTCTGCGCTGTGCGATGATTTGCAGGAAGCATTCGATTGTGCAAACTGGCTGATTTTTGGCGCCGGCAATGATTCCTCTTACGAACAGTTGCTAATGACTTCGCACAGTAGCGAACCTCCCCAATCGCAATTGGTAGGGAATGATGATCCGGTACTGATTCTTTACACGGGCGGAACCACTGGCGAATCCAAAGGCGCTTTGCATACCCATAAGTCACTGTATATGGGCATGCTGAATCAAACAGTAGCGGAACGCATTGTGCCCAGCGATGTGTACATGCTGACCGGGCAGATGTTTCACATTCCGGTCGGTCTTGCCATGAATTATATGGCGCATGGCTGCCCACTGGTGCTGATCAACTTTGATGCAAAGCTGGCGCTGGAAACTATCCAAAGGGAGCGCGTGTCAGCTTTTCTGGGCATCACCACTATGCTCAACTGGATGATGGCAGTGGACGGGTTCGAACAGTATGACCTCAGCAGTCTGCGCAATATTCAGTATGGTGGTGGGCCCATGCCACGCAGCGTGGTGAAAGCGGCACTGGAGGCATTTCCCTGCACCATCATTCAGGGTTATGGTCAAACCGAAGGCATGACTATGAGCTTTCTGTCGCAGGAAGACCACCAGAAAGCGATCAATGACATACACCCGGAACGTCTGGCATCCTGCGGCCGAGAAGGGCACGTTACCAGTATCAAAGTGGTCAACCCGGATGGAAGCGAGGTTCCCAAAGACGGCAATACGCCTGGAGAAATTGTCGTACAGTCCGATGCCAACATGGTAGGTTATTGGCGCCGCCCCGACCTGACAGCGCAAACGATTCGTGATGGTTGGATGTGGACCGGTGATATCGCGCATTGGGACGAAGAAGGCTACCTGTTTATTGTCGATCGCGCCAAAGACATGATTATTTCCGGTGGTGAGAATATTTACAGCACGCAGGTGGAAGCAGCCATCCATCAGCACCCGGCGGTTCTGGAGTCGGCGGTATTTGGTATACCCGATGAGGAGTGGGGAGAGTCGGTGAAAGCTGTTGTGGTCTTAAAGCCGGGGCATGAGGCGACCGAGGCCGAGATCATCGCGGCTGCCAGCGCGCATCTGGCATCGTATCAAAAACCACGATCGGTGGATTTCGTGGACAGCCTGCCGAAAGCCCCGACCGGCAAAATTCTCAAACGAGAACTGCGTGATCCGTATTGGACAGATGGGGAAAAAAAGCTGTGACCGCCGAACTCAGTCCGGAAATTCTGTCAGCTATTGGTTGCCAAAGCGTGCCGCGTACTGAAGTGGTGACACGGCGTGATATTCGAAAATATGCCATCGCAACCAATCAAACTGAACGCAAGTATCTTAACGGTGATGTGGCGCCCAGCATGTTTCATTTGGCACTGTTTTGGGACGTGGTTGAGCTGGATAAGCTTCTGCCGGACGGCGTCTCCGTGGACACGCTGCTACCGAAATTCCCCTTGACTCAGGCGATGGCAGGCGGGTTGGAGCTGAAATACTTCCAGCCCATTCATCCTGGCGATGTGTTAACCGCGACGCGTACTCTGGTTGATATCTACATGAAGCACGGCTCAAAAGGGCCGATTATCTTCTATGAAGTCATCATGGAAGTAAAAGACGATCAAGGCAAGGATGTAGTGTGGGAGAAAACCACCCGGTTATTGCGCTGAGTATCATGGTGAGCTGAGAAACAACATGCAGATTTCTGAAATTAAAGAAGGGACGGTGTTGCCAGCGCGAGAATTCACTTGCGATAACGTACAGCTGTTTCTCTACAATGCGGTTTTGTTTAATGCGCACCGTATTCATTTTGACTACCCATATGCAACTGAGGTAGAAGGTTATCCGAATCTGGTATTGGCCGGGCCCCTGATTGGCGACTGGCTGCACCAGTGTGTGGACGCCTGGCTGGGTAACGATGGGCAGCTGCTTGCCATGGAATATTCCAATCGCCACGCGGCTTATGTAGACGAGGTGTTGACCGGAAGCGGCGAAGTGACGTCCGTCAATGCGGCAGAGCGCACGGCTGAAATCGAATTGTGCATCAAGAATGCCAAGGGTGATGTGGTTGCTCCGGGCAAGGCCACTGTACGCCTGGCAGGGTGCAGTTAGTGGTTATGAGTGGTTTGCGCAACTCGGTCGCGTTTGTCGGGTCAGCAGACACGGAGGTGGGCGTAGTTCCCGGTCTCAGCGCTACTGAGCTGTGCGTGCAGGCGGCTTTGTCAGCCATCCATGATGCAGGCCTCGACAAGAGTCAGGTTGACGGCCTGATCACTTGTAACGCCATGGCCCAACCCATCATGTATCACGCCGAAGCAATGGCGGAGTATCTGCAGATCTTCCCGCGCTACTGCATGAGCGTGAACACGGGCGGCGGCACAACATTTTCGATCATTCATCACGCCGCCGCAGCCATTGTTACCGGCATGGCAGACACGATAGTCATCAGCATGGCTGATAGCTTGCGTTCTGGTATGACTCGTGAGCAAGCAGCAAAAACCCAATCGTCTACCGGCCATCCATTGTATGAGCAAATTTATGGCTTGCCGGTGCCAGCCTACTACGCATTGATTGCACAGGCCCATATGGCGGAGTTTGGTACGCGCGAAGAGCATTATGCTGAAATAGCTGTAGCCACCCGTGAACATGCTGTCAATAATCCCGCCGCACAAAAGCGTGATCGGATCAGTATTGATGATGTTCTCAGCTCGCGGCTTATTGCCGACCCACTGCATCTGCTGGATTGTTCGCTGGTTTCTGACGGTGGCGCTGCTGTGGTGTTGACATCGGCCGAGCGGGCCAAAGATTTACCTAACGATCCTGTCTATCTGTTAGGGGTGGGCGAAGGACATAGCCATGAACATATTAGCCAGGCCCGAACATTGACGACATCGGCAGCCAAAGAGTCAGGCCAGCGGGCGTTCGCAATGGCCGGGTTGACGGTGAACGATATTGATTTCGCTCAATTGTACGACTGTTTCACGCCAACTGTGCTGATCGAGCTGGAAGATCTCGGCTTCTGTGCCAAGGGCGAAGGCGGAGCCTATGTCGCCAGTGGTGCGCTGCGTTCGGGTGGGGCGCTTCCGGTCAATACGCACGGTGGCATGTTATCGCATTGTCACTCCGGCAACCCAGGTTCCATGTTTGCGTTGACCGAAACCATTCAGCAGTTACGCCACGCAACCGGGCCTCGCCAACTCGACACTGCACAGACGGCGCTGGTGCATGCTCAGGGTGGCATTATGTCCAGTCACACCACCATGATTCTTGGGCGAGAGCCATGCTAAGGGGTTGTCAATGAGCAATAGTGCAATTGATGCTCATTTTCGTGATGGTTGCGAGCAAGGGCAGTTGCGGCTGCAGCGCTGCACAGCTTGCGAGTACGTCCAGTTTTACCCGCGGGTGGCCTGCTCGGCCTGCGGCAGTGATCAGTTGAAATGGTTTGTCGCCAGTGGGCAGGGCAAGATCGCAAGCTATACGGTTGTGCGACTACCCATCAGTCAGCAGTTTGCAGATCTGGTGCCGTACGTAGCGGCGTTGGTTGATCTGCAGGAAGGTCCACGAATGATGAGTGTTATAGTTGATTCATCACCGGATCAAGTCTGCGTGGGCCAAGCAGTGCGTTTGGCGTTCAGACAATGGGGCAGCGCTGAGCAGCAGCCCATATTCACAGTAGTTGCACCGCAAAACTAGAGCCTAACGAGGGAAGCAATGAATTCTGAGATCAAGCAAGTGGTGATCAATCCGGACGCTCCTCCGGAGTCACTGGAAGCCAAACAGCCGTACATTGATAACGGCGTTAAACGCTATGGAAAAAAAGCCTATTACTGCCGCGAGCACATGCAGCAAGAATGGCAAAAGCTCTGGACACAAACCTGGCTGATCGCCGGCGCGACCTCTGATCTACCCAACCAGGGTGATTACTTTGTGTTTGAGGTTGGTGATGAATCCATTCTGGTCACTCATACGGCGCAGGGCTACCAGGCGTTTTTTAATGTATGCAGCCACCGGGGTTGCCAATTGGTGCACGAGGAACGCGGCAATCGAAACGTGTTTGTGTGCCCGTTTCACAGCTGGAGTTTTGAGAACACCGGCAAGTTGCGGCGTATTTTTGATGAGGAGACCTTCCGGCCGGAAGTCATAGAGCACCGTCCCGGGCTAACGGAAATTGCCTGTCAGGCGCACGCCGGCCTGATCTTCATTAACATGGCCGATGACCCAGAGCCGCTGATTGACGCACTCGGCTTGCCGGAAGGTTATCTGGAAGCCTATAACATCGATAACATGCGGGTGGTGCGGCATGTTCGTTCAGAGTGGGGCGCAAACTGGAAGGTTGGCGTAGAAGCGTTTTACGAAAGCTATCATTTGCATACTGTACACCCCGAGACCCGCGGCGTAATGGGTGATTTGAACGTGCAGTATGATCTCTACCCGCGCGGAGCGAGCCGAATGATAGTGCCCTTGGGGCAACCGAGCCCACGGCTGCAGGACCAGGATACGGTCAATGAAGGCTTGCAACAGATGTTGTTAGACGCTGGCGTCGACCCGAAGAGCTTCACCGGGTCTGCCGCGGATGTTCGCCGGGCTATTCAAGTGTCCAAGCGGGAGCGAGCTGAGCGCCTGGGGCTGGATTATTCCAAACTGGTCGATGGGCAATTGTCCGACAGCTGGGCGACCGGTATTTTCCCGAATGTACAGATCGGCTGTCACCCGGAGGCCGCGTTTGTCATGCGTTTTCTTCCGCATGAAACCGACCCAGAGCGCTTCTATTACGACACCATGACTCTGTTGGTGCCCGCCGATGATCCAAATTACACCCCACCAGGCTGGATGGGTTTGCCAGAGGGGACCGACGTTACCGGTGCCAATCGCCCGGCCTGCGAGTATTACAGCCTGGAAGAAGACGCCAAGCTCGGGCTGGTGTTAAGCCAGGATGCAGACCTGCTGCCAGTGGTGCAAAAAGGCATGCGTTCCAAGGGTTTCGCCGGGCAACTTTGGGGTGAGCAGGAGCAACGCCTGCGGCATTTTCATGCAGAGCTGGAGCGCTGGTTGGGCGCTGACTCGGGCACTTAGTAGACAGCTGGTTTGGCAAGTTTTAAGGCGGAAAAGTATTGCTTGCAAGTAACAAGGTTATGGTAAACTACCGCAAATCTTGAATAAGATTCAAAATAAAAGATCCATGTCGAGGAGACTAATCCATGAGACGTTCTGAAATTTCCGATCGCTTCTTGTTTTCACCGCGCAATTCTTCGCTGAAAAAAGCACTATTACTGGCAGCCCTACCGATGCTTGCTCCAGCACCAGCGCTTGCCCAGTCTAACCAGGGTGCAGTGCTTGAGGAAGTGATGGTGACCGCCACTCGGCGTGGAGATACGGATATTCTGACCACACCGGTTGCGGTAACGGCAATCACCGGTTCAGACATTGAGCGTTTTTCTCCCCGTGACTTGAATGATATCGCAGTGCTCGCACCCAGTCTGTCGGCCGGCTCGGTGGCGGCGTTTAACTCGGCATCCTTTGCCATGCGCGGTGTCGCCGAAACCACGATCATTGTTTACAAGGAATCGCCGGTTGGGGTGACCATTGACGACTTCGTCGTAAACCACGTGCAAACGCAGAACCTGGAAATGTTCGACATAGAGCAGATCGAAGTGTTGCGCGGCCCGCAGGGCACATTGTTTGGGAAGAACACCACCGGTGGTGCAATCAATGTAAAAACCAAGCGACCCAAACTGGATGGTGGTGAAGCCGATTTGCGTGTGGAATTGGGTGATTGGGGAACGCAGAAAATCACAGCGGCTGTCAGCGTGCCCCTCATCGAAGACGTATTGGCGTTTCGTTTTGCCGGCGTGCACCTGGAATCGGATGGCTACTACAAAAATGGCGCTGCTTATGGCCCGTTGACGGTTAGTCCTGGTGTGGTTAATCCAGGCGGCAGCATTGATGGCCAAAGCGGTGTCGGTGACGGGTCTGATATAGGCGGGGATGACGTGCTTTCAATGCGCGCCAAGTTATTGTGGCAGCCCACCGAAAATTTCAATGCCCTGTTTCAGTACGAGCGAATTCGGGATGACGGCGACACTCCGCCAATTGTCAATGAATCTACGTCGGAGTATATATTTTCTCTATGGGGCTTTACCGCGGATCAAGGCGATCCACTGGATGTCGCGGCGGTGACAAACGATGACCGCTTTTTGTTTGACATGAGCAATGGCCACCAGGTGGATATAGACGGTTTCTACCTGAACATGGACTGGCAGATTTCCGACAATTACACACTGCATTCCGTGACCGGCTACCGTGACCAGGAATCGCACCTGCCCAATGCCTATGCGGGCGAAGTGTTCCGCACTCTTTTTGATGCGACACGTGATGACACCCGTGAAACATTCCAACAGGAACTGCGCCTGGTATCGAATTTTGATGGTCCCTTCAACTTTGTCACCGGCTTGTATCACCAACAGGAAGACGTCGATTTCTGTGTGCTACAGGTGGTAGGTTTTGTGGACTTGCTGCTCGATGGAGAGCCCACTTTCCTGAGCAGCAACCCACTGATTCTGTGTAATGCGCAGGAAGCCGAAGCAACTGCGGTGTTCATTGATGGTACCTATGATATTAACGACCGCCTGCATTTAACCGCTGGTCTGCGCTACACGAACGAAGAAAAGAGCTGGGCCGGGCGCCCGCGTCGGCCCATTCAGGCGTTACCGGATGGTGGCTTTGACCCTACATTCACCTGGGAGCAGTTGGGCGACCCGCTTGCCGCGGCAGACTTTAATCGTTTCCCGGATGGTGTGGTACGGGATGAGGAGGACTGGAATGAGCCTACTTATCGAATCGTGTTGGGTTATGACTTCAGCGAAGATATGTTCGGCTACTTCAGCTATTCACGTGGCTTCAAAAGCGGCGGGTACAACGACCAGATCGGCACCGTACTGGACCCAATCCCGGCGGCTGCGGCCCGTCCGACTGAGCCGGAAATTGCCGATTCGTTCGAGCTTGGTTTCAAATCCTCACTGCTTGGGGGCGGAGCGAATTTTTCGGCAACCGCATTCTTTGTGACCTATACGGATGCGCAGCGAACCTTTAATGCCAGTTTTGAAACCGGCCAGGAAACCCTGTTCTTCAATGCAGCCGAATTGGAAGTAATGGGTCTGGAACTGGAAGGCATGTGGGCGGTCACGGATTCTTTTATTATCCGTGGTAACGCTATGTTCCAGGACGCTGAGTTCAACGAGTTTGCTGCCGATACTGATTTTGATGGAGCGATTGATGTTGATTTGAGCGGAGAGCCCCCCACCCGTGCGCCTGAAGTGATGGCGACGATTGATGGTGTATATACGGTTGATTTAGGTGACGCGGGTTCGCTGGATTTCAATGCCCGCGTCGCCTATGAGGATGAGTCAATCGCCAGTTACTCGGATATTTCCGCGGATCTGCATACCACGCTGAACTCAAGAACAACGGTGGATTTCGGCGTCACCTGGAACTCCGCCAGCGAAAACTTCTGGGTTCGAGCGATTGGCCGTAACCTGACCGATGAGCGTTATCGTACGGGTTCTTTGTCAGTGGGTAACTTCTGGATTATGTCGGCCTACGCGGAACCGCGTTATTACGGCGTGGAGTTTGGAACCAACTTCGAGTTTTAGTTCATATTTTTTCCTCGGAATATGAACAGGCCGAAGCGATTCGGCCTATTTTTTATCCGGCCATTGCGCGTGTCGCGGGCGTGTATTGGTGACTTGGGGTGGATCGATGAGCGACATTATTCTGCACCATTTTGATATTTCGCCCTTCGCTGAGAAAATTCGGTTGGTGTTTGGGCTTAAAAGTCTGGCCTGGAAGTCGGTACAGATTCCACTGATTATGCCCAAGCCTGATCTCACCTTGCTTACCGGCGGCTATCGAAAGACGCCCGTGATGCAGATTGGCGCCGATATTTTTTGCGACACACGCTGTATCGCTCAGGAGTTGGAACGCCGCTGTGCTGAGCCCAGTCTGTTTCCCAATGGTAGCCGTGCACTCACAATGGCCCTCGGCCATTGGGCCGACACGGATTTCTTTCAGCCAGGTGCAGGTTTGTCCATGGGCACCAACGAAGGTTTACCCGAGGACCTACTGGAAGACCGCCGGCAGTTTTTTGCTTTTATGGACTTCGGTGAACTCGCCGAACAAATCCCGAATCTTTACCTGCAATTTAAGACCCACCTCTACCTCATTGAAGATCAACTGTCTGACGGGCGTTCGTACTTGCTGGGAGATGCGATTAGCTGGGCGGATATTCTGGCCTATTTCCCGGTTTGGATGAGTCGCTCCAATATAGCCGGAGCGGCTGACATGCTGAAACCCTTGTATAAACTCACCGAGTGGGAACAGCGCATGCAAGCGGTGGGGCACGGACATAGGCAGGAACTGTCCGCCGACGAGGCCATTGCCATTGCAGCTGCTTCAGAGCCTGCCGCCGACACCTGGCATGACGACAGTTTCGCGCAGGAGTTCGAGCCGGGCTTGCAGGTCAGTGTTACTCCCGGTGACTATGGTAAAGACTCCGTCGTTGGCGAGTTAATTGCGATCAACAATAAAACCATTTCCATCCGCCGACAAGTGGAACGCGTAGGCGAACTTGCCGTGCATTTTCCAACTACCGGTTATAGTCTGGAGGTAAGCAAATAACTGTGAGAACTTTAAATAGCAGCACAGCAAGCATCATCGCAATCGGCCTACTGTTGTTGGCGGCATGCACACGGAATAACTCTAGCAACGAAGAAGTGGCAACTCCCGAGAGTGCTGCAGCAGTGGCTGTCCACAACGGGGAAGGTCTGTTCGCTGAAAACTGCGCAGACTGCCATAACGGCCGGGTCTCTAAAGCACCGCCTATTACGATGTTGCAAATCATGTCCGCCAGTTCCATCCTGCGTTCAATGGATACTGGTGTCATGCAAGCTCAGGCCGAGCATTTAAGCGCGGAAGAAAGGCAGGCAGTTGTTGAATACATTAGTGGCGGTCGAGGCGATGAGCCTGTTGCTGAACCGCCGCTTTGTGCAGGTGATGCTCTGGCATTTGATTACTCAGAGCAGCCGGCTGCCAGCACCTGGGGAATGGATTATGGCAATCAGCGTTTTTATGATCAGTCCATAACCGAAATTAATGCGGACAATATCGCCGAGTTGGAGTTGAGCTGGGCCTTTGCTTTCCCGGGTGCCACACGAGCCAGGTCGCAACCTTCAACCGCAGCAGGCGCAGTATTCTTGGGCAGCCAGGACGGCACAGTATACGCGCTGGATCAGAAAACCGGATGTGTTCGTTGGACTTTTAGCACAGTAGCTGAGGTTCGCACAGGAATCGTGATAGAGCCATGGGGTAAAGATCGCGAAAGTCTGACCTACTTTGGCGACTTGGTTGGAAATGTCTATGCAGTGGATACCTTTAGCGGAGAGCTGGTGTGGCGCGACCGGCCTGATGATCACCCAAGTTTGACGCTCACGGCAACACCGGTGCTGTATGACGGACAGCTTTTGGTCGCCTTATCGGCTTTGGAAGTCACCGAAGCGGCCGACCCCACTTATGCCTGCTGCACCTTTCGTGGTGGTATCGCGGTGTATGACGCCCATGATGGAGAACTGCAATGGACTGGCTATACCATTGCCGAAGAGCCGAAACAAGTTGGCAAAAACGCGGTGGGCACACCGATGATTGCACCTTCTGGCGCGCCGGTCTGGGGAGCGCCTACGGTGGATCGACAGCGCGGAGTCGTTTACGTTGGCACGGGGGAGAACTACAGCTCGCCTGCGGATGGAAGCAGCGATGCGATAATCGCACTCAGTCTCGAAGACGGTTCGATTGTCTGGAAGCAACAGATGACCGAAGGCGATGCGTGGAACATGGGCTGTGAAGCGGAAGACAAAAGCAATTGCCCACCGGAAAACGGTCCGGACTATGACTTTGGTGCGGCAACCATCCTGGCCACTCATTCTTCGGGTAAGGAGCTGCTGCTGGCTGGGCAAAAGTCCGGTGATGTGTACGCTCTGGACCCGGACGAAGGCGGGCGCGTTGTCTGGCAGAAAAAATTGGGTCGCGGAGGTATCCAGGGGGGTGTGCATTTCGGTATGGCGGTTGATGGTGATACCCTTTACGTACCCATGTCCGACTTTGATGGCGGGCCGCGCTGGCCCGGCGAACCCAAACCGGGAATGTACGCCGTAGACTTCAGCAATGGAGAAGTACAATGGTATAAACCCGCTGAAGACGTGTGCGAAGGCCGTGATTTTTGTGACCCCGGTTTGTCGGCTGCGGCCAGCGCTATTCCCGGAGCGGTCGTGGCGGGAGCCATGGATGGGCACCTGAGGGCCTATCATCGGGACACCGGCGAGGTGTTGTGGGACTTTGACTCCGTGCGCGAGTATCAAACCGTTGCCGGCAGCACGGCACAGGGAGGTTCTTTTGGAGGTTCATCAGGCCCGGTGTTTAAGGGTAAACGCCTGTTCGTGAACTCCGGTTATGGCATTTATTTTCACATGCAAGGGAATGCATTGTTATCGTTCAAGCTGGCTGACGATAAAACTGGGACTGAATGACTATGTGCCACAAAGGCGAAGAGGCGAATGGTCAGTTGCAAGACCCGCCGTAAATACGTCCCTGTAGGCTCGTGTTCGACATCCCTGTCTCACACGGTCTCGCAAATGACCATTCGCCTCTTCACCAGAATCCGCAAGAACACTACAGATTAGGAGAACGCAAGTGAGCTGGAGCTTTGAAACCGACAGTGAATTCCAGGCCCAACTGGACTGGATTGAAACCTTTACCAAAGAAGAAATTGAACCGCTGGACCTGGTATTCAGAGGGCCCGGTGACCCCTGGGATCCAAAATCGCCGGCTGCGAAAGCCATGCAGCCGCTTAGGGATATCGTTAAAGAGAAACGCCTTTGGGCGTGTCACCTTGGCCCGGAGCTGGGTGGTGAAGGCTATGGGCAGGTCAAGCTGGGTTTGATGAACGAAATTCTGGGTCGCAGCCGCTTCGGGCCGAGTGTGTTTGGCTGCCAGGCGCCGGATTCCGGTAATGCTGAGATACTCGCGCACTTCGGCACGACGGAGCAAAAAGAGAAGTATTTGCAACCATTGCTGGATGGAAAGATTGCTTCCTGCTACTCGATGACCGAGCCGCAGGCTGGTTCCGATCCGGCCGAGTTCACCTGCACGGCGAGCAAAGATGGTGATGAGTGGGTGATCAACGGGCAAAAGTGGTTCGCCTCGCACGCGCGATTTTCAGAGTTTCTATTGGTCATGGTGGTGACCGACCCGAATAAACCCATTCACGAAGGCGCGTCCATCATTCTGGTGGAGCAGGGTACGCCGGGCATGGAAATTATCCGTAACGCAGCGGTTGGCCCTTATGTGGAACAGGGCGACGGTGTGCACGCCTATATTAATTTCGACAATTGCCGTGTGCCCAGTGAAAACATGCTCGGTGAGGAAGGTCAGGGATTTCTGGTAGCGCAAACCCGCCTCGGTGGTGGGCGTGTGCACCATGCCATGCGCAGCGTTGGTGTGTTGAAAAAAGCCATGGATATGATGTGTGAGCGGGTGCTGAGTCGCACCACAAAAGGTGAGCTATTGGCAAATAAACAGTTCACACAGGACAAAATCGCCGACACCTACACGCAAATCCTGCAATACCGCTTGCACGTTCTGTACACGGCCTGGTTGATCGACAAATACAAGGAGTACAACCGCGAGGTGCGTAAGGAAATTGCTGCAATCAAGGCAGCGACCCCCAAGGTGTTACAGGAAGTAATTTATCGCGCCATGCATTTGCACGGCAGTATTGGAGTGTCTGACGAAACACCGTTGATGACTATGTGGGCAAGCATCCCGGAGTTGGGGATGGTGGACGGACCTTCGGAAGTGCACAAGGTTACAGTCGCACGCACCATATTACGTGACTATGAAGCGGCACCGGATTTGTTCCCAAGCTACCATACACCGACACAGCGCGCGCAGGCCATGGCCAAGTACGGCCATTATCTTGACGAGGCTTAGCGTGTCTCGGCGGAGGGGAACAATCGCTTAATATGCTGTTCCGGTAATGGTGCGGTCAGCTTGGACACGAGGTAAGTAAGCAGCACGGACATGATCTCGCCAATGGCCGCACAGGAGTATGGGTTAGGTCCCTCTCGGTAAAGCCATTGGGCCACCGCCTGCAGAACACCTGCTGGGAACCACTGCGGGTTGATAAGCTGTAGGTAAAGCACTACAAACGTTGTGAAGCCTGCCAACAACCCAGCATAAGCTCCGAACCGGGTAACGCCTGACCACAAGGCTCCTAGAACCAATGGCCCTGCAAAAGCGGCCATCATGCCGCCATTGCCGATCCAAATAATGATTGCCACGTTGATATCCAGCATGGCCCAGGCCATCAGCATGCACAGCAGTAATACGATCACGGTTGCCAGCCGGCTGATTTTCAGTACTCGCTGGTCAAGCGCATCAGCGCTGAAGTTAGACAATCCACGTTTCTGCCGCCATGGGATCCAGGTGCGGCGGTAGAGGTCATTGGCGACAATTTGCGAGGAAGAAACCACCAGGCCATCGGCGGTACTCATGATGGCCGATAGCACGGCTACACAAATGAGTGCTGCTACCCAGGTGGGAAAAGTTTCAATCAGCAGCAATGGTAATGCAGCATTGGGCGTCGCGCCCTCGTTAAACAAGGCTCCGCCGACGATGGCGCGAGTCAGCAATCCGGCAAAGGCCATCATACCCATGGTCAGTCCGAACAGAAAAGCCATGCGCACGAAACTCAATTGCGCATCGCTGCTGCTCAGGGCCCAGAGCTTATTGCCCAGATGTGGCAACAGCCCAAGTGGCATGTGGGCCAATACGATGGCAACCAGCGACCACCAGGAGTGATACAGGGGCGTATTCGGGTTCAACGGCGTAACCAGGTTTGGATCCTGGTGGCGCAGGCTAGCTACTAGCCCGCTAAATCCGCCTTCAACGCCAATACCAAAAGCAAACATCACGATGATCAATATTGCCAGCAGCAACATCATTACGCCCTGCACGCCGTCGGTTAGGATGTCGGCATGTGCCCCGCCTAATACCACATATAAAAGCAGTACGGCCCCGGTGATCAATAAGGCCCAATGTGCGGGCAGGCCGAGCAAAATCTCAAACATGACCAAGCCACTGACCAGCTGTCCGGCCAAATAAAAGAACAGCACCAGCGACAGCAATGACACCAGAATACGAATACCATCAGACTGATAGCGGTCGCCCAGGTATTCGGGAATGGAACGATTGCCAAACGCGTGTCCGGCACGTGCGACCAGGCGCATACAGATCAGCACGCCAAAATACAGACCCAAAGGGTACAGAAAATTAGACCAGTTGGCGGCAAAGCCCCACTGGTAGGATAGACCTGGCGCGCCCAAGAACGTCGCTCCGCTCGCAGTTGAGGCGGCAAAGGCAAAGGCCAGAAAACCCGGCCCATATGAACTCCGCGCAGTCGCGAAGTCATCAGCGTGTTTGATACGGCGTTGCGCAAACCAACCGATACCCAGCATTAACGCAATGTATGCCAGCAGAAATATCCAGGACCAGGTAAATAACGACATTGCTAGCTCGCAGAGGGCTGAAACCAGATGGGTGAGGTATAGGCCCGTGCCTGAATTTCCGCAGGTACGTCTTGCGGAAGCGCTTGTTCAAACCGTACGGCGTCATAGGTAGTCCAGCGTGGCGTTAGTATCTCCAACACTCTCGCGTAATACAGGGCATGTTGCTTGGAGTCAAAATCGGGGTCACGCCAATGTGCGGTCAGTGCGCTTGCGCCGTTGGTGTTAGCATAACTCGCCGTTTGAACATCGACTGTTGAGGGCAAAGGGGGCAACGTTCCGCTGGCGTTTAGTGTTCTTTCGCCTGCCCAGGCAACCTCGTAGACTCGCTCATGTATTTCGCCGTCATCTTCCCAGCTCTTAACGATTTGCACACGGTCGAGATTGGCGCCCTCCGGATCTTTGAGCGCACTAACGATGAAACTGGGTGAAGAGTGTTTCCTATTGCGGTCGGCTGTTGAAAGCACGGAACCCATGGGCACACCTTTGCTGTAGCCGCGTTCGGCCAGGCCGGTAGCGTGTGCATCGTCTTGGGTGAAATCCCAGCCGGCAAAAAAGCGAACAGTAATTCTTGGCCCTGTCGTAGCGTACACCTCTCTGCGCTCCAGGGCGTCAAACAAGGCCGCGCGACTGTTTTCAGTCGCCCAGACGGCCGCATACCCCGAGGCGCTCAGCGTGCGATTGTGCCACATAGCGCCCCCCATCTTATTGGTCAAGCGCTCAGGCGTGGGTTCGGAGCCAACAAACTTACCAAAAAAATTATCATCATCAGCGGTTGCCAATGCTGTATGGGAATCGGTGCTGCCCAGCATGCCGAATTGATAAGGATTTTGCCCAAGCGTGGCGGCAAAACGTAAGCCCAGGCCGAGCGCAGGGCGGGCGTAGGAGTGGCGGTAAGCAAAGTCTTTTTCGGCATCGGTAATTTGGTTCATACCGATATCCGTTTTATCCCAGTTCTCAAAATCCGAAAATTCATCATTGGGTGATATCAGTGGGTGGGTTTCCGAATCACCCTTGACCTGGGTGACCTCAACCACTGGCTCAAAGTACGCCCGACGCTGCGCATAAGCAGCATCCAGGGGCGAGCCGCGCAAGGTTTTTTCGTCAAACATCATTCCGGCCGACAAATTGCTGTTGTGCGGAATGGCCATTACCCGGCCTCCGGTTTGCTCTTCATAGTCGCTGAGGTGATTCCACAATTGTTCCGGATTGTTACTGCTCAGGGCGGAAAAAGGCGTCTGCTGCGCGGCTTTCTCGGCGCCGTCTCGAAACAGTACATTGCGGTGCAGGTTGCGGCCTTTAATCATGGCAGTCCATTCATAGCCAATAAATGCAGTGAACTCTCCCGGCTCATTGAAGCGCTCAGCGGTTTCTATAGCGGAATTCCAAACATCTTGCTGGAACTGCTTGGGCAGGTAATCACCGAGTGGACGCGTGCCGGCCACGTACTCGACAAACTCATTGGTGATGGTTTGCATATCGCCCGCTTTAACCAAGCTTGACCAGCGCCTACCGATGGGATTGGTTTGCAGCATTGGGTGTTCGTTCTGCAATCCTTCGAGCATTCCCATAAATTCTGCATGGTCTGACACCAGCAGAAAATCCAGTGGCCGCGACAGCCGAGCGACTTCACCGGTGTGCGCGGTGACCGCTTCACCACGAGCAAAGCGAAAGGCATCCGCGGCCGTCAACGTTTTATTACCAAACGAATAAGAATCAAATGACGTCATGGAATGCACATGCAGGTCACCCCAGTAGAGTTGCGTGTTTGCAGCCTTCCCGGCTGGCGAAAGTATGCCTGTTTTTTGCTCGCCATTTGCCGAGACAGCGCCGTTTGCAGGGTGCTCTTCAATGGTTGCTCCGCATGCTGTAAGCAATACCGCTCCAGCAGTTGAAATAAAAGATCCGAGGTTCGGGCGGCTGAGCGTGAGTGCGCTCAATAAATGACTTTTGTATGACATTAACCGGTGGATGAATCGCATCGTCGGCGCCCCCGAAAATATTGACAGCTGTCGGTCGGTGTGTTCTTATACGCTCACGGTATTTGAACATAATTCAAAAATCAAGTATGCGTTATCTTCTCACCATTATTGCAGGGCAAGGCAGTGACTATGCAGTGCCAAGAAGCCGCAATGCGATACACCATTATGCGGTGTCATCATCGGTGAGCAAACAGTAAACATAAACATTACAGATTCACAGCGCGACGCGACTGTAAAGGTCTCAGCTAATCATAAAACGAGGTAAAGGACGATGTTTAAGAAAAAAGCAACAATGTTGGCCGTGGCAGTATCGGTCACCGCTGGCGCCGGCTCGATAGCGCCGTTTGCCCACTCGGCAACGGCGCTAGAAGAAGTGGTGGTCAGCGCCCGAAAGCGCGCGGAAAACCTCCAGGACTTGGGGCTGTCGGTCAGTGCAATGACCCAGACAGAAATCGACCGCACCTTTGCGCGCGACGTGCGCGACCTGGCCTTTATGTCGCCAAACCTGATTTTCGATGACACCTCGCAAGGGCCCGGCGGTAATGCCGCGCTGTATATTCGCGGTGTGGGTGTAGCCGACGTTGAGAAGAATTTTGACCCCGCCGTTGGTGTAGAAATCGACGGTCTATTTATCGGTGCGAATAGCGGTGCGATCCTGCGGAGTATTGACCTGGCCTCGGTGGAGGTACTGCGAGGACCGCAGGGCACACTTTTTGGCCGCAATACCGTAGGCGGCACCATTCGTGTCGAGAGAACCCGTCCGACCGGGGAGCTTGGCGGAAAAATCCGTGTGGGCTACGGGGACTACAGCAACTACTGGTATGACGGTGTGCTCAACTTTGGAGTGACCGAAGATCTTGCGATCAAGCTGAGCGCAGCGCGGAACAACCTGCAGGACGGCTACTTTTTTAACCAGGCGCTGCAGGAAGACGAAGGCGCGATCGACTATGAGTCTTATGGTTTTAATGCGCTGTGGAATGCGAGTGATGCTGTTGAAGTTGAGTACACCTATACCAACGAGCAAACAGAACAGGACACGCCGCCATTGCTCAATGTGGGCCAGCCTGACCAGCTGTTTTGTTTTGGTTTCGATCTTTGTGCGCAGTCAGTCAACCTGCCAACCACAGGAGATCGCTACACGACGGCCCGGCGCATTTTTGAACCGACAACCTGGCGTACCAATCCGCTTCCTGCAGGTATTGTTACGTCATCGGTCGATGACCTGATTGTCAACACTGATGACGCCACCTTCGACGCCGAGACGCACATTCTGGAAGTGCGTTGGGATATTACCGACAGCCTTCGGATGAACTATATCTTCGGCATGTTCGACACGGAAGAAACCATTGTATCCAACTGGACCGCCGAAGAGCCCATGCTGTTTGGCACCGACCGACCGGCAGAATATGAGCAACGAAGCCATGAACTGCGTTTTACCTATGACGCCGGCGGGCCCTTGAAACTGGTCGCAGGTATCTACGACTGGTATTCCGAGTACGACATCCGTCTGCGCAGCTGGATTACGTTCGCCGTTCCTGGCACGGTGTTGGATATTCCGCAGTACACCCACCAGGAAACCGACTCCCAGGCGTTATTCTTTGAGGCCGATTACGCTTTCAATGACAGCTGGACGCTGACCCTGGGTGGCCGCTACACCAAGGACGAAAAACTCACTCAGCAACGTGGAAACCTACCGGCGGATGCGGAAGCGGACTGGAGCGAGTTTACGCCCAAGGTTGGTGTGCGCTATCGACTTAACGAAGCCGCGATGCTGTATGCAACCTATTCTCAGGGGTATCGCAGTGGTGGGTTCAACGGCCGAGTTGACAGCTTCGAATCGGCGACCATTCCATATAACCCGGAATTCCTCGACAACTACGAGCTGGGTGTTAAAAGCGAACTGGCGGGAGGCCGCGTGCGTCTGAATGGCGCGGTGTTCTACATGGACTATGAGGACAAGCAGGAAGAAATTGGTCTGGCCTCGGATGGCGCCACTGGCCAGCGTATTTCTGTATTTAACGCGGCGACCGCCACCATGCAGGGCCTGGAGATTGAAGTGCAGGCGCTGCTGACTGATAACCTGACCATTGGTGCTAACTTTGGGTATCTTGACTCGGAGTATGATGAGTTTACCTTTGACTCCGGCTTTGGAATTGTCGACAACAGTGGCTTGGAGTTCCGCCGGGCGCCGGAGTTTACCGGTGCATTGAATGCCACCTACGAATGGGAAGTTGGCTCGGGTCAGGCCTGGATTCGTGGTGCCTACCGTGTGATCGATGAGCTTTTCGTCGAGCAGACCAACCGTGCCGAGCTGGCTAATGATGTTCAGAATTACCTGGACGCTTCAGTCAATTTCTCCATCAATGGTGCGACCTTCAGCCTGTTCGGACGTAACCTCACCGACGAAGACGCCTTGGCGCATGGCCTGAATGTGTCAGAGCTTTGGTCCTACGCTTCACCGGTGGCTCCGCGCACCTGGGGTATTGAAGTGGTGTACGAATTTGGTGGTTGATGGTTGGCTCCCAGGCTAGTGGCTCACGCTGCGCTCGCTTTTATTATAAAGCGAGCGCAGCTTGTTCTGGAGGAGTAGGCAGATGAATGATGAACAACGGCTCCGTGAACTGCTGGACAAGCAGGAAATCACTGAGGTAATCCATACCTACGCACGCGCGCTGGACCGACTGGATGAGCAGCTGCTACGGTCGGTATTTCATCCGGACTCACAGCATGCCCATGGCTTTGTGGGTCCATCGTCTGATCCGTCACTGCCATCCAAACCTGGCGAGCCGAAAGACTTTGTCGCCTTCGCTTTTGATGTGCTGAATACGCACAGCCGCACCCATCATTTATTGGGAAATATCCTGATAGAAGTGGACGGCGATAATGCATACGCGGAAACCTATTTCTCGGCATACCACCGCATGCGGGCCAAAGGCGATCCGTTGGCAGCGGAAAACGCTTATGACAATGAAATGGACTGGCTGGTTGGGGGGCGTTATATCGATCGTTTTCAGAGACGAGACGGTGTCTGGAAGATCAGCCATCGCACCGGCCTGACTGACTGGATGCGGACTCAGCCGCCAACCCAACAGGGCTTCGATGGTGTGCCTGACGAAATGCGTGGAAAGCGTGGCTCAGAAGACCTGGTGTTTCGCAGTCGCGAAGTTTTTGGGGTGGATTAGCGCGGGTCACTCAACAAGGATTCTCATTAAGCATTAATATAAATAATTCCGGAGGCAATAATGACTGATCGATTGGCAGGAAAAGTGGCCGCAATCACTGGCGCGGCAAGTGGTATTGGCGAGGCAACTGCGCGCTTGTTTGTGGCGCAGGGTTGCCGAGTGGCGCTGGGCGATATTCAGGCGGACAAAGGTGCCGCACTGGCGGACGAACTTGGAGATGCCGCAGTGTTCACGCGCTGTGATGTGACCAAAGAAGACGACGTTTCGGCGTTGGTTGATCTTGCCGTCAGCGAGTTTGGCAAGCTGGATGTTATGTTCAACAACGCGGGTATTGTTGGCGCGATCGGCCCCATTGATACCACACCGGCTGAAGAGTGGCTGGCTACTCTCGATGTATTGCTGAATGGTGTTTTTTACGGCATGAAGCACGCGGCGCGGGTGATGAAGCCGCAGGGTTCCGGTTCCATAATCAGTATGTCCAGTGTTGCTGGAGTGACCGGTGGTCTCGGGCCTCACGCCTACGCGGCTGCCAAACATGCGGTGGTTGGTATCACCCGAAATGTTGGCGCGGAAGTGTGCGGATACGGCGTGCGTGTTAACACCATTGCGCCCTACAGCGTGGCCACCGGCATGGTGGCAGATGCTTACCTTCATGATCACACGGCAGTGAATGAGGCTAAGAAAATGCTGGCCGATGAATCGCCCCTGGTGAACCGGCCGGGCACCGCCGAGGACGTGGCCAACGCGGCATTGTGGTTGGCTAGCGATGAGTCTGGCTACACTAATGGCCTTACATTGACGGTAGACGCCGGCGTAACCACGGGTGCAATGCCCGGGGGACCGCGTTTTTCGGAATATGCACCAATGCAGCGTGAGGCAGGCAAGTCCGGCTTATAGGCGCACCCGACTCGTTATCATTCAAGAGGGCAATTCAAATGGATGCAGACCTCGCCGCGATTGAGCGTCTAATGGCGGAATACTGTTTCCGCATCGACTCAGGCGACTTTGCAGGTTTTGCTGCACTCTTTGAGCACGGTTCGTGGACTGTGCTGGGAGACCCAAGCGGTGGCGACCATGGCTCGAAAGCGGTGCTGGAAACGCTGCAGAACGTGATTCTTTATGATGGCAAACCGAACACCAAGCACGTGATGAGTAATGTGCAGATTCAAATTGCCGAGGACCGCCAATCTGCGTGCGCGCAAAGTTACATCACTGTCTTTCAGGCGGTACCACCGGACTTTCCATTGCAGCCAATATTTATTGGTGAGTATAACGATCGCTTTGAGCGTGTGGATGGCGATTGGTGCTTTCGTGCCAGAGACATTTCGCCGGATCTTCCCGGTAACCTGAGTTATCACCGTTCGGACATGGCATGATCATAGCGACGGAGAATCGACGTGGTCAAAAATGCACCTGGTAGCAATTGGAGGACAATGCAGTGAGTGAAGCAAACAAAGAACTGGTCAGAACCTTCTGGAAAGCGTTTTCCGAAAGCCGCTTTGATGACGCGTTTGAACTTCTGGCGGACGATCTCGTCTGGTGGGTTACCGGCACCACCGATATTTCCGGCAAGTACAGTAAGGCTGAGTTTCGCGGTTTGGTTAATGGTGTTGCCGAGAATACCAAGAATGGCATTCAGGTGACGCCAACAGTAATGACGGCTGAAGACGATCGGGTGGCGATGGAGGCAGACTCTTTCGGCGAGATGAACGATGGCAGGACCTATAAGAACGAGTATCATTTCCTGCATAAGATCAAGGATGGCAAGTTGTGTGCGGTGCATGAGTACATGGACACGGAACATGTTACCGAGATATTTGGCCAGTAGACCATTGGGCAAGAGCAGGCGCTTTAGGTTGGGCAAGATAAAGCCTCCTTTTATTCTAATTACCTGTTTGTTTATTTCAGCTGCAGCAGCGCAGGGCACAGAGAGTTCTGCGGGTGCCGCGCTGTATGCCGATCACTGCGCTACCTGCCATGGCCTGAATCTGCGCGGCTCTGCTCATGGTAATGCGTTGACTGGTCAGGCCTTTGTGAGCAAGTGGAGCCTGAGCAAGGGCTCAGCCAGTGTTGCTGCTTTGCTGGCTTATAACATGAGTAATATGCCGCCCGGCGGTGACACAAGCTTGCGTGAGGCGGACCATCGACAGCTGGTTGACTATTTGCTTGCGCGCAATAATGCTAGCACTATACAAAGCGAGGAAGACATCGCAGTTGACGACAACCAAGCGAAAGATTCGTGGTCCAATGCTGCAAGCATTGCCAACATCGCCCGTAATCGCTCCGCGTTCAAAAACCGCGTACTTGATGAGTGGCGCCCGGTTACCCAAAGTATGCTCAACAGGCCTGACCCGGAAGACTGGTTGAGCTGGCGCCGTACGCTGGATGGCCACGCGGATAGTCCTTTGAAGCAGATCAATCGTAAGAACGTTGACAAGTTGCAGCTTGCCTGGGTTCTGGCCATGCGCGAAGGTAGTAATCAAACAACCCCATTGGTGCATGACGGTGTCATGTTTCTGGCGAATTCAGGGAACATCATTCAAGCATTGGATGCCAGCACCGGGGAGTTGATCTGGGAGTATGCATACCCGCACCCGCTGGAATCGAAAACTCTCGGTGGGCCGCAGCGCAATATTGCCTTGTATGATGACAAAGTTTATTTGGCGACGTATGACGCGGCGCTGATTGCGCTGGATGCGAAAAGCGGTGAGCTGGTGTGGCGCAGTGTTAAAGCCGACTACCGCTTGGGCTATACCCATACGGCCGGGCCTATTATTGGCGATGGTGTGGTGCTGTCAGGTATTAATGGATGCGAGCGCTTTAAGAAAAGTGGATGCTTTATCACCGGGCACGATGCAGCAACCGGTAAAGAGCTTTGGCGCACCTCGACCATTGCCGCGCCAGGCACTGAAGAGGATTCCACATGGGGTGATATTGCACCGGAATTCCGCGCAGGAAGTGACACCTGGATAGCTGGCAGCTACGACCCTCAGCTAGGACTTTTCTATATCGGCACTTCTCAGGCCAAGCCCTGGGTGGCGGCAAGCCGCGGCATGTCAACAGCTGACAGTGCCCTGTACACTAATTCCACATTGGCATTGAACGCCAAAACTGGCGAAATGGTCTGGTATTACCAGCACATTCCGGGTGAAACCATCGACATGGAAGTGGGTTTTGAACGTGTTCTGGTGGACAAAGGCGATAAGCGTTGGGTGTTCACGGTGGGTAAAGACGGCTTGCTGTGGCGCTTGGATCGTCGCACCGGCGCATTCGATGGAGTGGTTGAAACTTTACCGCAGGACGTATTCGAATCTGTGAACAAAGTAACCGGTGCCGTGCAGTATCGGGCCGACATTGTGGCGGCCGGTATCGGTGACCCTATAAAAACCTGCCCGGGCATATATGGCGGCCATAACTGGCAATCAATGGCGTATTCGAGCCGTCAGCGCACACTCATTATTCCTTTGCACAATCTGTGTTCCGAGCTCACCGGCAGGGAGGTACCTCAAGTATTGGGAGAGGGCGGGTATGGCGGTGATTCAAGGTCATTCGCTGCACCGCACAGCGATGGTAAACTGGGCAGGCTGGTAGCGATTAACACCGTCTCTATGGAAGAAGAGTGGCGCCATGAACAACGCGCCATGTTCATGAGCGGCGCGCTGGTTACCGCGGGCGATCTGGTTTTTGTGGGCGACCTGGACCGATACTTGAACGCCTTTGATGCACGCAGTGGTAAGCTGTTGTGGCGTACCCGTTTGGGAGCTCCTGCGCATGGTTACCCTATTACCTATGCGGCAAATGGTGAACAATACCTGGCAATTCCCACAGGAATGGGCGTGTTTCGTGCGATGACTGCGGTGATCAGTCCGGACATTTACCAACCCGCCAATGGGCAGGCGCTGTACGTATTTAGGTTGCCATAATGAACGTACAAGACGATTATCTTGGTATCGTAATCAGCAATCTGAAAGCACTGATTGCGGCCGTTAGCGATTGCCCCGCATTATTACTATCCACTCTATGACCCAGAGAATTACTAGGGAGAAATGTTATGACTGCACAGCAGAAAACTGATTACGACATTATTGCTATTGGCGCCGGCTTTGCCGGTCTTGGCATGATTCACCACGCTCGAGAAGCCGGCCTGTCGATAAGAGTGTTTGACAAGGCTTCCGATATTGGCGGAACCTGGACCTGGAACCGCTACCCCGGCGCGGCCAGTGATAGTGAGTGTTATTACTATTGTCTGACTTTTTCCAAGGAGTTGCTGCAAAAGTGGAGCTGGTCAGTTCGCTATCCCGGCTGGGAAGAAAACCACCGGTATATGCGCTTTGTTGCGGATGAGTGCAATATGTGGCCAAACATTCAACTGAACACAGAGATTGTCAGCGCGGACTATCAAGAAGACAGCGGCCACTGGAAATTAAGTACAGCTGGAGGAGAGGAGTTCACCTGTAAATACTTTGTTAGCGCCATGGGCATGATATCCGAGCCAGTAATCCCCAACTTTAAAGGCATGGATACCTTTAAGGGCCCGCTGTTTCATTCGGCGCGCTGGCCTGAAGAAGGCCTGGACTATGCAGGTAAGCGAGTAGGCATCATAGGCGCTGGTGCAACTACTGTCCAGATGTTGCCTGTCATGGCGGAAACAGCCGCTAGTGTAACTGTTTTCCAGCGCACCGCGAACTTTATCATGCCAGCCGTGCAGAAGAGGATGACCCCCGAGTGGGAAAAGGAGATCAAGGAAAACTACGACGAAATTATCGATAAATGCCGCAATCATATTTTTGGTATGGCGTTTGATAGCCCGGTAGGGCGCAACCTGGCTGACACACCGCCCGATGAGGTACAGCGTATATTCGAAGAACACTGGCCGCGTGGCAGTTTCCGCTTTGTGTTTGAAACATTTGATGATTTGTTGGCAAACCCGGAATCTAACCGTATTGCGGGTGAATTTGTAATTTCCAAAATGAAGGAGATTGTTAAAGACCCCGAAGTAGCGGAAATGTTGACTCCAAAGGGTTATCCGTTCTTCGCCAAGCGTCCGCCGCTTGATCACAACTACTATGAGGCCTACAACCGGGATAATGTCAAACTCGTTGATATCAAAGACCGCGAGCCACTGGTAGAGATTACTGAAACGGGTATTCGCACTACGGAAAACGAGTACGACTTCGATATTATCATTCTGGCAACGGGCTTCCAGGCCTACACTGGCGCGCAGGAAGCGCTCACTATACGCGGCCGCAACGGTCTGACATTGCGTGATAAGTGGGAAGATGTGTCGGCGTCGATCTTAGGGGTGTTCACCGCAGACTTTCCAAACCTGTTTATGATTACTGGTCCACAGGCACCGTTTGCCAATCTACCGACCTCGATAGAGCAGAATATTCATTACATCATCGATTGCATCAAGAAGATGGAGCAGGAAGGTTACGACGTTTGTGAACCCAAGCAGGATGCCGAAGATGAATGGGTGGCGCATGTTGCTGAAGTTCACGAGCAAACTCTGATGGCACAGGGCGATAAAGTGCACTCCTGGATGATGGGCGCTAACCTGGAGAACCGCAAACCCCGTGTATTGATTTATTTCGGCGGTGCCAATGTGTACTACGATAAAATGCGCGATTCGGTAGACGCTGGCTTCCCGGAGGTTGAGTTTGAGAGTTTGGCCAGCTAGCCACTCTTGGGGACACACAACATTCACTTACTATAAAGCTAGGCCAATGCTGTTATCAACTCAGTTTGCTCTGCTGTGTGTCCCCATCAATGATATATTGCCAGGATGCTAATATCCGACTCCACCTTCCTGTCCCAGCAGCTCGATCTCCAGAACAAGCGTATTCTGGATGTCGGCTGTGGTGCCGGTGCAATGGTGCGCTTTCTTGCCCGCAACGGAGCGCAGGCCTGCGGGCTGGAATGCACGCCTTCTCAGCTTCAGCGAGCGCATTCACTAGCAGCAGTAGCTGACGAGCAGTACTTCACCGGGGTGGCCCAGGCCATGCCGTTCGCCGATGCCAGCTTTGATCTGCTTACCTTTTTCAACTCCTTACACCACGTACCCATTGAATCGATGGCGGCTGCATTGCGTGAGGCGGCCCGCGTGCTGGTGCCGGGTGGCACACTGTATGTTGCCGAGCCCTTGACCGAAGGCAGTGGCTTTGCGCTGCATGCGCCGGTGGATGATGAAACCGTAGTCCGAGCCGCCGCCTACCGGGTAATTCAGGAAGTGGATATTCTGAAACTATGTGCTGAGCTGTTTTACCAGACTTCCTATCGTTATGCGTCATTTGAAGATTTCAAAGCGGATATGCTCAGCATCGATGCCAGCCGAACGGAGAAATTCCTTGCTCAGGAACCCGAGCTGCGAACATCATTCAAGCGCCTGGGCGAAGCAGATGGCGAAGGCTATCGTTTTGTTCAGCCCATGCGCGTTAATATATTGCAAAAGCCTGATGGCTGATTGAAACGGGGGAAACCGGTGCTCATTCGAACTGTGTTATTGATAAGCCTGCTGCTGGCCGGCTGTGGTCAATCTTCTGAACCGCAGACCCTTGAGCAGGTAGCGGACAGCGGCGATGTTGGGTCATTCATTCGCCAGGCACGCGAGCGAGCCGAAGCAACGGTACAACCCACCACGATTGCCGAGATCAATGCCGTCTTACGGCCACACGACCGCTTGTACAAACCCGACGGCGACGGGCCGTTCCCGATGGTAATGTTTTTCCATGGCTGCTCCGGGCCCACACTCAGCCATGAAGAAGACTGGGCAGCTTTCTACAAGGGCATCAACGTCGCCATGCTCGCGGTGGACAGTTACGCCGGGCGCGGTATCAATTGGGAAGACGCGTGTAACATGCAGGTGATGACACCGTGGCAACGTGCTGCTGATGTGCTGGCCACGCTGTCCTATGCGCGAACCCTGGACTTCGTGGACTCATCACGCCTGATACTGACTGGTTTCTCACACGGTGCAATTACAACCTGGACTGCCCAGGTGTTCGCGTCCACGGAAACGCCACCACTGAGTCTAAGCGCATGGCCCACCGATGGCTTTGACGGCGTTCAACTGAGCTTTCCATTCTATGGCAGTTGCATCGGGCGCTGGACCGTTCCGATTAAAACGGTTGCCTTCCTGGCGGAAGAGGACCGCTACATCGACGAGCAGAGCTGCATTGATTACGCCAACGACAACGAGGATATGAGCGCCTACTTCTCCTACCGGATATTCGAAGGCGCGACTCATACCTTTGATCATGCTCGGCCGAACCAATCGAATGTGGAAGCCGGCTCGGTGTATGATGCCGATGCTACGGCTGAGGCGCAGGCGACGATTGCTGCGGCAATAGCGGGGCTAAGCGAAGGGAATTGATTCCTTTCTCAACGAAATGATTCCAGCGCCGGGCCCAACGCCTGTTTAAGCGGTTCCAGGAAAGGCTCAAAATTTTGCCATTGCTCCTGGCCACTGCGGTAGATGGGCTGGCGTACCTGCTCTGAGCTGGGGGTTCGTACCGCACGCTCTGTCTGATGGAAGTCAACACACTGCTGCTCGAACGGCAAACCGCAAAAGTCGAGTAAGCGACACACCTGGCCTTCGAGGTCGTCGATCACGTCTTCGTGTTGTACCCGCAGAATGCGCCCGGGCAATGCCTGCTCCCAATGCGCCATCAAATCAACATAGGCGCGGTAATACCTACCGATAGATTCCAGGCTGTAGCTGAATTCCTGGCCTTCGGCAAACAGTTGTTTATAGCCGCTGAAGCAGCAGGCCATTGGTTGGCGGCGTGCATCGATTATCTTCGCATTGGGCAGCATTAAGTGAATCAGTGCGATATGGCGAAAGTTGTTCGGCATCTTGTCGATAAAAAAACGGCCGCCCTGGCGGTGATACTGGGTGTCCTTGATGAACTCTTCGCCAAAACGGGTAAAGTGCTCGTTCTTGAGTGTGGTCAGAACAGCGGGGTATTGCTGTTTTTGCCGGCCCTGCAGACGGTGTGCCAGGCCAATCACATTGGCCAGCTCCATGGTACCGTCCACGGCGGAGTGTGACGCTAGGATTTGCTCCAGCAGCGTAGAGCCGGCGCGAGGCAGGCCAACGATAAAAATCGGTGCATCCGACGGGCAGCCCCAGTGCTGTCGCTGCGCGAAAAAATCTGCATCAAAAAGCGCCTTCTGGCTGTCGAATTCCGTTTCAAGGCGTTGTGGGTCGTAGCGGCTCTGGCCTTGCTTGAGGGCGTTGCCCTGGCTGTAGAACTCAAACGCGTTCGCATACTCACCACGGTCTTCATAGGCTTTACCCAGTGCAAAACTGATAAAAGCGCGCTCGTTGTCTGCCGAAGCTTCTGAGGCCAGTGCATCCCGCATGGTCTCGATTTCTGCAGCCGTGAATTGATAGGTTTTGAGGTTGGCCAGGCTCCAGTACGCGTCACCGTGATTCGGGTCGACGCTGTAGGCCTGGCGGTAAGCTTTAATGGATTCCTGCGTTCGGCCAATGGTTTTCAACGCGTGGCCACGGGCGACATGGATGGCGGGCAGTGGCTTGTTCTGCTGCAACAGTGTATCGTAACTTGCTAACGCCGCCCCGAAATCCCCGACCGCTTGCTGCTCGCTGGCGAGGGCAATTCTATAGGCCTGATTGCCTGGTTCCTGCGCGTGCAGAATTTCTGCCTGCTCCAACGCGGCCTGGAATTTCTGCCGCTTATGGAGAACCTGTACATAATCCAGGCGGGCGCGCGCAAATTCCGGCGCAAATTTCAGACAATGGTAAAGCAGGGTTTCTGCATCGTCCAGTATTTGCAGCTTGCTGCCAATCTGGGCCAGAAGGCGCATCGCTTCCGGGTGGTCGCGATTCTTGTCCAGAAATTCACGGCAGAGCTGCTCGGCCACATAGTACTTTTGTTCGTGAATCAGGCTGGTCACTGTTCGCAGTGCCGGAGGTAATTGCGCCAGCCATTGCAGGTGTTGCTGGGCTCGTGCCGCGCTCTGTTGATCGCCCGCGGTGCCATAATGCTCGAACAAGGCCAACCAACTGGCCTGCAGTGCCGGGTTAAGGGTGACGGCCTGCTCGAAAGCCTGTACCGCGCCAGCCCGGTCATTCAGCGCCTGCCGGCAATAGGCTCGCTCCTGATAAGCGCGGCCATAGTCCGGGTGGTGCTCAATCAATTTGCCAAGTGTGGCCTCGGCTTCGGCCACCAGGCGCTGCTTGCGGTAGCAAACTGCGGAGTAATACAAAGCCTCGCGGTGGGCCGGTTTGGCCTCAAGCAGACTGCTCAGTTGCTGCTGTGCACCTGGCAGGTCGCCCTGCTGCAAGGTGCGCTTTGCTTGCTGGAGTTGACGCTCGTAACTGTCAGTATCAGCCATCGCTTTTCAGAGTTACCAATAAAAAAGGCGGCACAGCGGCCGCCTTAGCAGAGACTGATCACTTAGTAGGAATAAGCAAAGCGCAGCCCGATTTGTCGCGGCCTGTTAGGCGTAATCTTAACGATATCATCTTCATTGCTGATAAACAGCTCGGCCAGCTCATCGGTCAGGTTATTGGCAAACAGGGTAATTGTCCAGTTATCGCGTTCGTAGCCTACCGTGGCGTCGACAATAGAATAGCTGTCTTGCTCAAATGCCGCGTCGAGGTTGATGGAACTGATCACGTCATCGGTATACGAGAAGGCCAGTTGCGCAAAAGCGCCACCACCATCTGCCAATTCCCACTCATACCGGCCTCGGAGCACGGCTTGTAATTCCGGTGCCAGTGCCAGCTGAGACCCTTCGTCCGCCAGACTGACGATATTAGGCGGTACCCGGGTCAGCTCGCTGTCGTTGAAAGAAACGTTGGCGAACAGGGTAAAGTTATCAGTGGCGGCCCAGATCGCATCCATCTCTACACCCTGAGTTTCCGCGTCTGCCGCATTGCTGATAAAGGCCAGGTTCGACACATCAAAATCCAGGGTGCCAACCTGCATATTTTCCCACTCAACGTAATAGAGTGCACCATTGAATCGAAGGGTGTTGCCAAACAGAGAGGTTTTCCAGCCCAGCTCAAAATTGGTCAATTCGTCTGACTCGTAGAAATCAGGCACGAAGGGTGGCACCCCAGGCGTAACGCTCGATCCACCGTTGCGGTTGAAGCCGCCAGGACGATAACCCTCGGACCAGGTTCCATAAAACATGACGTCATCGGTTAACTGGAATTGCAGGTTGAACTTTAAGATGGTGTCGCTAAAGTCCGCGGGGCTAGCGTCGGCAAGAATCTCGTCCACGTTACGGCCAAAATCGCCATCCACACCGCGGTTTGCGAAGTTGGAGCTGCCGACCAGCGACAATTCCAGGTCATAACGCCGAGCCCCAACCGTTGCGGTTAACTGATCCGTGATGTCGAAAGCCAATTCACCGAAGAAGGAAAGCTCTTCCTTTCCACGGGTAAAGTCGTTGAAAAAGGCAACTCCCGGGTGGCGGGTGTTCGGGTTGCTGGCTGTGGAACCTGCAATTGGCGCGTTGGGGGCAAAACCCAGGTCAATGGTCGCTGGGTAATTCCAGTCACCGCGCTCCACCGTTTCGGTATCATCCGCAAATACACCCACAATAGCGCGCCATCGTTTTTCGGGGTCTGTACTGATGCGAAATTCATGCGTGGTTCGCTCGACTTCGAACACCTGCTCCAGGAACAAATCGGGCGCACCGCAGGTGTCATAGCCGGGTGCACAGATGTAGTAGGGGATAAATGGGCCGGAATCCGCATAGCCTGAGTAATCGGCGACTTCCTCTACGGTTCGGTCAAGAAACGAACCCGTATACACCATTTCAAGAGTACCGACGTTACCAGTGACTGTCCATGACGTCAGGTCGAATATGTCTTCACCTTCATCAGGAGAAAACGACTGAGAGTTGTATTCACCCAGCGTCGGGTCATAGTCCCACAGGCCTTCGCGGTCAATTTGCTGGTGGAAGTGTTGTAACAGCACCTCCCAGTCATCGTTCGGTGCAAATTTAACGGCACTGCGCAAACCAAGATAGGTCGCGTCATTGAAATCATCACTCGCCAGGCTGTCGTTTCTGGCGGTTTCTCGTACGCTTGGAACAATTCCAAAGGCAGCAAGAGTCGGATTATTGAGCGATATTTGCTTCTCGCCGCGAATATTATCAATGTAACCGCCTTCCTTTACATTGAACATCGCAAAACGAGCCGCGAGCTTGTCGTCGATTATTGGAATATTTATGTAGGCTTCCACAGAGTTGCTGGGTTCACCACCGGAAGTGGACGAAATGCTCGCCTCGAAGCCGCCATCAAACTCATTGTATTCGGGTTTGTTGGTGATTAAGCGGACCGTACCTGCCTGGGAGCTGGCCCCGAACAGCGTGCCCTGCGGTCCTGGCAGAACCTCCACCCGGTTCATATCGGTCATATACGGGTCAATATTACGCCCACCGATAGTAATTGGCGCTTCATCCAGATACATAGCAACGGTTGGCTCTGTGCCCACGGCGCCGGCAATTTTTAGGCCGCCTTTACCCACCGCGATACCACGGATAAATACGTTATTGCGACCCGGCCCGCGGCCTCCCAAGGTAACGCCTGGCAGGTACTTGATGTAATCCTTGAAGTTGGCGATACCAAGGTCTTGCAGCGACTCCTCGCCAATAGCCTGCACGGTTACCGGAATATCCTGTGCACTTGCCGCTCGCTTGGTAGCGGTCACTACCACCTCTTCCAGCATAGCTGCATTTGCGCCGCTGGTACCGGCAATAATGGCCGCAACGGCGCAACTGATTGGGCTTCTTCTCATGGGTGTGTCCCTCGGTATTAAGTGGGTAAGCGTGGAAAAAGCCGCGAAGCTTACAGCAGGCCCGGCAAAGTTACAACCGACAGCCGGTTGGCGTACCAGGGCTCGACCACGCGCCAGGCCTTGAATTACCATGGCGCACCCCGTGAACAGAGACAAGCGCGTGCCAACAAGCATTCAGGAACCGTCCCGGCAAATCGACGTTATTCACGAATGTGAGGTGCTGGTTGTCGGCAGTGGTCCCGCAGGCCTGGCAGCCGCCCTGGCCGCGGCCCGGGCGGGAGCGCAAACCACGTTACTGGAGCGCTATGGCTGTTTTGGCGGCAATATCACGCAGGTTGGTGTGGAGGGCTTTGCCTGGTACCGCCATGAGCAAACCGTGGATTGCGAAGGCATTGGCGTGGAGTTCGAAGAACGAGCGAAGCAGATGGGGGCCGCGCAGCCGGAACCGCAGTCCAATAGCCACGCATTGGACGGAGAGGCCTTTAAATACGTTGCAGACAGACTGGTGATCGAAGCGGGCATTACCCCCTTGCTGCATCGACTGATGGTTGCCACCATCGTTGAAGATGGTGTCATTCGGGGGGTGATTGTGGAGAGCAAGGCCGGTCGCGAGGCAATTCTGGCGCAGCGCGTGATTGATGGCACTGGCGATGCCGATGTGGCGGCTCGGGCCGGTGCGCTGGTGCACAAGGCTCCCCGAGAAGAGCTGATGGCGGCTTCAGTGATGTTCTCCATGAGCGGGGTGAACAAGCAGGCGTTTATCGAGCATATTAAGGCCGACCCGCAAACTTATGCAGACTGGGCCGGGGGTGAGTGGACCATTGAAACCACGGGCAAGGAAGACGAACTGTTTTCACCGTTTCTGCGCAAGCCATTCGACCAGGCGCGCGCGGCCGGATTGGTTCCCGCTGACCTGCAAACTCTGGCCGGTACCTGGGGAGCGATTTCCGACCAGGGCGATCTGACCTATTTGAATGTTGTGCACCTGCCGGAAATTGACGGTACCGACCCGAATGACCTGACCAGGGGAGAAATGGAAGGCCGCCACCAGGCCATGCTGGCCGTGCAGGCCCTGCGAGACTATACGCCGGGCTGCGAGCAGGCCAAGCTGCGCAATTTTGGCATGACGCTGGGCATCCGCGATACTCGCAAGATTGATGCGCAGTACAATATGACCGCCCACGACGTGCGCGAGCAAGGCCGCTTTGAGGACAGCATCGGCATATTCCCGGAATTCATTGACGGCTACGGCATTCTGATATTACCCACCACCGGCCGTTATTTTCATGTGCCGTATCGATCCATGCTGCCGAAAGGGGTTAAGCACCTGCTGGTGGCCGGGCGTAGCATCGGCGGCGACCGAGACTCACACGCTGCGGTGCGCAATATGATGTGTTGCGCGGTTAGTGGCCAGGGAGCGGGGGTGGCGGCGGCCGTGTCACTGCGTCAAGGATGTGATGTAAGCGATGTGGATATCAAAGCTGTGCAGAAGGCATTACGCGCGCAAGGCGCGCGTATTCACTAGCGGCGCTGTTGATTGCCGCGTTTAAAAAGCGGCAATACCTGTTATTGCGCGGCCCAGAATCAGCGCGTGGATGTCGTGCGTGCCTTCATAGGTGTTCACCGTTTCCAGGTTCAGCATGTGGCGCATCACCGGGTATTCGTCGGAGATACCATTGCCGCCTAACATATCGCGCGCAGCGCGAGCGATGTCCAGGGCCTTGCCACAGGAATTGCGTTTGATCATGGAAATGGTCTCCGGCGCCAGCAGGTTCTGGTCGCGCAGGCGGCCGGCTTGCAGGCAGGCCTGCAAGCCGATAAATATTTCGGTCTGCATGTCAGCCAGCTTTTTTTGCACCAGCTGGTTGGCGGCCAGGGGTTTACCAAACTGCTTGCGCTCCAGCGTATAATCACGCGCCGCGCGCCAGCAGGATTCAGCGGCACCCAACGCGCCCCAGGCAATGCCATAGCGCGCATTACTCAAACAGCCCATCGGCCCTTTCAGCCCACTGACGTTTGGCAGCAGGTTTTCTTCCGGAACCTGGACATTGTCCATCACAATTTCGCCAGTTGTGGAGGCGCGCAGACTGAGCTTGCCTTCGATTTTCGGCGCGGACAAGCCGGCCATGCCTTTTTCCAGCACAAAACCACGGATCGTGTCGTTGTCATCGCGCAGTTTGGCCCAAACCACAAACACATCGGCAAATGGAGAATTGGAAATCCACATTTTTGCGCCATTGAGCACATAGCCGCCGTCCACCTTGCGGGCCGTGGTCACCATGCCACCGGGGTCCGAGCCGTGGTCTGGTTCGGTCAGGCCAAAGCAGCCAATCCATTCGCCAGTGGCCAGCTTAGGCAGGAATTTCTCGCGCTGGGCTTCGGAGCCATACGCGTAAATTGGGTACATCACCAGGCTGGACTGCACCGACATCATCGAGCGATAGCCTGAGTCGACCATTTCAACAGCGCGGGCCATCAGGCCATAGCTGACATAGCTCACGCCGGAGCAGCCGTAGCCGTCTATCGTAGAGCCCAGTAAGCCCAGCTCTCCAAGCTCACGAAATATCTCGACATCGGTTTTCTCGTCACGAAAAGCCTGCTGCACCCTGGGTGCCAGTTTATCCTGGGCGTATTGCGTGGCTGTGTCGCGAATCAGACGCTCCTCTTCGCTCAATTGCTGCTCAAGTTGGAACGGGTCTTCCCAATTGACTTTAGGCCAGGTTGGTGCGCTCATAATCGTTTTTCCTCAGGGTTTCAGGGCAGCTTGAAACTGCTGGTTGCTGTCATCGGCCAGGGCAGCTTCGCGCAGTTCACTCACTTTCTCTGCTGTTGTAATAGACTGCTGATTAACTGCCTCAACAATTGCCAGCAGTTGCTGGCTGGTGCGGTGTCGGGTATCTCCGTAGCCTTTAACCAGCCGGCCACACCGGGCAAGTTCGCAGGCCAGCTCTGGGTTGCCTGGTGCGGCATCAACAATGGCGGTCAGCCAGGCATCTATCATCCGGTGCTCGTGCTGGTAGCCGAGGCTGTCGCGCCGAAACTTTCTCAACCAGGCCAGAAAACGCAGCGCCAGATTCACACTGACGGTGTTGGTTCGAAGCTTCTTTCCACCTGTGAACCAGCCCAGCACCGTTTTCCCCAGCGCGCTGTTCATTACTCCGGCGCCCAGTTTGGCCGGCATAACGGCACACATTTCTTCCACTCGCGGCGCAAAATACTCTGTGACATAAAAAATCTGGTCGCTTGTCGCACCCACTTCCCGGCGTACTTCTTCCAGACGCTGCTCCCGCAATTTTAGCTGGGCTACGCGCGGCACATCCTCGAAGCACATCCACAGTGCCAGATATCGCGCCGTGAGTTGAGTTAATTCGTAATCTTTATCGCCATTATCAAGCCCGCTAATGGTTTTCAGTTTGTCGAGGTACAAATGTGCGTAGTCGGCATCCTGGTAGTTGCGGGTACGCTCAATACCCAGTGCAATGAGTGGCTGTGCAGCGGCGGGAAAGTCGCCGAGCGGGAAGCCGTCAACGTTTGGCAGCTCTGCCGTTGATGCTTCGTTCTCCTCTGTAGTGTCCGTGGTGCTTTCCTGCCCCTCGGCAGCCACCTTGAACGCTGCATTGAAAGCGGCCAGACTGGCGTCCACACCTTTACCCGAGGCTTTGATCGCATCGGCAAAACTCTGTTGGCTGAAAGGCAGGGCGCCGGAGCCGGCCAGTGCGCCCAGCATAACGGCACTGATTACCGACTTGTTTTTATCAGCGATGGCCTGCATATCCATACCGACAAACTGCTTTGCATAGCGCTGCGCCAAATCAAGTATCTCATCGGGGTCAATGGTGCTGTCGGCCAGACCGATTTTCTCAATGATACTGAATACCCGGTTGGTGGACGTGACCAGCGTAGTTCGGTCCGCTGTGATAAAGCCACGCTGCAGCATTCGCCCCGCTTCGGCGATTTCCGAACAGATTGCAATGTCGATATCACCCTGTGATGGAAACAGCGACATGACCGCTTGCTGATCCGTTTTCGGAATCATTTCAATGTAATAGATGGTCGCTCCAGTTCGTTGGGCAACCCCGGCCAGAGAGGTGGTCTGTACTGCCCAGTCGTTCGCCTGAGCCACGTCGATCAGCCAGTTGGTGAACACGCCGCCACCCTGGCCGCCGAGCGCGGCTGCGACGATATTGATAGTGCTTGGTGCGCCGGCCATCAGGCAGCCCTGGAATGCTGGTCAGTGCTGCGTGCCTGCAGCCAGCCCAGTACCCGTTGCCGAAGCTTCCACAGTATTCGATCCATGGCGCTCGGGTTGTGCACGACATCAACCCTTGAAAATGACGGGCACAAAACAGCTGAGTGCGCGTTTGACCCGCACACGCCGCAGCCCACACAGCTGTTGTCCACGTAGCTGACCGGGTCTTCCCGCAGCGGGTCGGGGTTGTCTTTGATTGTTAAAGATGGACATCCGGAAATGCGGATACAGGCATGGTCGCCAGTGCAGGTGTTGTCGTCCACGTAAAAACGCGCTTTAACCGTACGCTTACCATCAGCGATGGCCTTATTCATCAGCGGGCGAATGCGTCGTTGGCGATTCAGCATGCATTCGCCCTCGGCAACGATTACCTTGAGACCGGGCAGCTTGCTGTTCAGCGCTTCGCGCAGAGTCGCTTTCATGCGCTCAATATCATAGGTGCTGATGGTTCGAATCCACTGCACCCCCGCACCACGGCAGGCCTGTTCGATGGACACTGAATCATCACGTTCAGATTTAGCCACATCCATTGTGGTGGCTATTAAGCTGTTTGGCTCGACCATTGACGGAATGTCCTGTCCGCCGGTGGCGGCTGAATATCCGTTGTTAATAATAATGAGCAGCCCGTCGTGCTCGTTAAATACTGCGCTGGCAACGCCAGTGGTCAGCCCGTTGTGCCAGAAGCCGCCATCGCCCATGATGCTGATGGCCTTATGTGGCAGGGCCGAGCGCACACCCGACGAGCTGGCCAGCGATAAGCCATACCCCATGATGGTATTCCCAAGGTTGAAAGGCGGCAACGTGGCGAAAGAATGGCAGCCAATGTCAGAGCTGATGTGAAATGGCCCCAGTTCCGGCTGCAGTTGCTTAATGGCGCTGAACAGGGGTCGTTCCGGGCAACCGGTGCACAGGCCACTGGGCCTTGGGGGTACGTTCTTCAGTAGCGCCTGTTGTTCGTCGTCCTGCAATGGCGTTTCCATCGCGTTGACGTCGCTAGATGAGAAACGACATTCTATCGCGGGATTGTCAGCTGTTTCCAGAAAGCGGGTGATTCCCAGCAGCGTGACGTGCCCGGTGTACTCACCGGCGTGCGGCATCAGGTCTTTGCCGTACACCTTGGTTTGCAGGTCGCGCTTGCGCAGAATGGTATTGATCTCAGGCTCAATGTAGGCGGGCTGCCCTTCTTCCAGCAGCAGTACATGTTCCTTGCCCTGACAAAAGCGAACCACTTCGTCAGGCACCACGGGGTAGGCCACGTTCATGACATAAATGGGAATGTCGCTGTTGCCATAACAGTCGGCCAGCCCCTGGCGTTCCAGTGCGCGGATAACGGTGTTATAGGTACCGCCGCAGGTAATGATGCCGAGGGTGGCGTGCTTGCCATCAAACCATTCGTTGAGTTTGTTTTTCTGAATATACTCCAGCGCCGCCGGCCAGCGCTGGGCTATTTTTTCGCGCTCCTGTTCGTAAACGTTAGGTGGCAGAATGATTTTCTCCGGCTCACGAGTAGGTGCTACCGGGTTGAGCGCACTGTACTCGGGGGCACGGTTGTCACTGGCAATAAACTCCCCGGTAACATGGCAGCCGCGGATTCGCATCATGTAGAAAACCGGTGTATTGCTGGCTTCGGAGAGCTCGAACCCCTTCTCAATCATGTCCACAATGCTGGGCAGGTTGGGCCGCGGGTCCAGCAGCCACATTTGTGCTTTCATCGCGAAGGCGTAGCTGCGCTCCTGCATGATACTGGAGCCCTCGCCATAGTCTTCACCCACAATCACCAGGGCGCCACCGGTCACCCCTGAAGATGCCAAGTTAGACAGCGCATCCGAGGCCACGTTCGTTCCCACCGTGGACTTCCAGGTGACCGCGCCACGCAAAGGGTAGTTGATGGAAGCGCTCAGCATTGCAGCGGCTGTTGCTTCGCTGCCATTGGCTTCAAAGTGCACGCCCAGCTCACCGAGAATATCCTGCGCATCGTTGAGCACGTCCATCAAATGCGAGATGGGTGCGCCCTGATAGCCGCCTACATAGGCGACACCGGACTGCAGCAACGCTTTGGTAATGGCCAGAATGCCCTCACCACGGAACACATCGCCGTCACCGGCACGCAGCTTCAGAACTTCTTTGGCAAATGAGCGCTCGGCCATTGTTTACTCCGCTACCAGTGCCAGCACCCGGGTTGGGCTACCGGAGCCTTCCCTGATTTTCAGTGGAGGCGCGATGATCACCGCGCCTTTGGGCGGCAGTTGATCCAGATTTTTCAAGCTGGCCAGGCCGCACTTGTTGGCCCCATGCATTAGGTTGTGGCAGGGAAACATGGGTTCCTGGCCGCTGGCCTGACCGGCGTCAGTGCCGACCGTTTCCACGCCCACGCCGCGCACATTACGCTCCTCGGCGAGAAAAATGATGGTATCAGGCTCCCAGCCGGGCGTGTGTCCGCCATCGTCATGCATGTTCAGGTAGTCGTCGCTGCCGATTTTTTTCGACCAGTCGCTGCGGAACAATACCCAGGAATCCGGCTCAATTTCGCCATGCTGTGCTTCCCACGCCTGGACAAACTCAACCGTCATTAAGAAGTCCGGGTCTGCCGCGGATTCGGCCGTGGCGTCAATGACACAGGCCGGGCCGATGAAATTGTCCAATGGCAGGGTATCGGTGGCATGGTTCTCGTGATCTTTGCCGGTCACCCAGTGTATAGGGGCGTCAAAATGGGTACCGGTGTGTTCCCCACACTTGAAATTGTTCCAGTACCAGGCTGGGCCTTTCTCGTTGTACCGCGAGATTTCCTCAATGTGAAAGGGCCAGGATTTACCCCAACCGAATTCTTCCGGCAGTTGTAGCGTGGGCGTATCCGGTTCGAGCGTGCCGGATAGGTCAACTATCTTAATGGAACCGCTTGCCAGGCTTTGCACCAGATCGGTCAGTACTGAGTTGCTCATTGGAAGGCCTCCTTGGGGAAGGGATTGTGCAAGGCTTACGCTGGATTATATTTTAAGTTTAAAATATAATCCAGCGCATCCGTTTTATTCTGGTTGAGGTAAGCATGCATAAGTCTCTCCTGCCCGAGGGTTGGGTGCAACCCAAAGGTTACGCTAATGGCGTGCTGGCTGAAGCCGGTCGCACCATCTATGTGGGTGGTCAAATCGGTTGGAACGCCCAGGCTGAATTTGAAACCGATGATTTTGTAGGTCAGGTCCAGCAGGCACTGGAAAACATCAAAGCCGTGCTGGCAGAAGGGCAGGCCGGCCCCGAGCATATGGTGCGCATGACCTGGTACATCACCAGCAAAGCCGACTATGTCAATAATCTGAAGGGCATCGGTGGTGCCTACAGGGCGGTCATGGGCAAGCATTTTCCGGCCATGAGCGTGGTGCAGGTAGTGGCGCTGGTCGAAGACCGGGCGAAGGTTGAAATTGAAGTTACCGCGGTCGTGCCGGGCTGATTGTCTGCCCATTCAATTGTAAAATCTCAGCAAACTGAAGACGTCCTGCCTAAACGGTACTCGCCGTCGATTTATTTCTTCACCCCATTGCTGTAGGCTTATCCTATTGCGGATTAAGGCTAACAAGTAGTGTTAGGCTGTGGCGATTGCTTTGGCTGGTATTGATTTAACAGGAGGAAAACGCATGGAAAATTCAGCAAGTCTGGTTTCTGCAGAACAATTGCAAGCTTACTGGGACACCGGTATGGAAATGGCCATGCAGTACATTCCGAAACTATTACTGGCCATTGTTGTTCTGATCGTCGGCCTTTGGATCATTGGAAAAGTGGTCAGGTTGGTTGCCGCTGCACTGGAAAGCCGCGATGCCGATGTCACCTTAAGCAAATTTCTCGGTGGCCTTGTCTCGGTGTTGCTTAAGGCCTTGCTGTTGGTCAGCGTGGCGTCGATGGTTGGTATTGAGACAACCTCGTTCGTGGCCATACTGGGTGCAGCGGGTTTGGCGGTTGGCCTGGCTCTGCAGGGCAGTCTGGCGAACTTCGCCGGTGGTGTGCTGGTATTGCTGTTCAAGCCTTACAGAGTAGGTGACTATGTTGAAGCTCAGGGCGTGTCGGGCACCGTTGATGAAATCCAGATTTTTAATACCGTGCTGAAAACTCCTGACAACAAAGTGGTTATCGTTCCCAATGGTGCGATCAGCAACGGGGTTATCACCAATTACTCGAAGGAAGCCCGGCGGAGGGTGGACTTCGTATTCGGTATTGGCTATGACGACGATATTCCTAAAGCCAAATCCGTGTTGAACCAGCTGCTGGCCGAAGACGATAGAGTGTTGTCAGACCCGGCCGCACAGGTTGTGGTTTCAGAATTGGCCGACAGCTCGGTCAACTTCACCGTAAGGGCCTGGGTAAATGCCGCGGACTACTGGGGCCTTTACTTTGACCTGACGGAACGGGTGAAAATGCGTTTCGATGAAGAAAACATTTCTATTCCCTATCCGCAACAGGATGTGCACCTTCAGCAAAGCGCCTAAGCGGCTGGCCGGCGGGCAAAAAAACCGGTGGTACAGACGCTGAACACAGAAATACCGGCCTGATTGTGCAGCTCGCCGCGGGCCCGCACGATACCGCGGTCGGGCTTTGAGCGGGACGCGCGGCATTCGATCACTTCCGCGCTGCCGCTCAGGGTATCACCAGGCCGCACTGGCGCCAGCCAGCGCAATTCGTCCACTCCGGGTGACACCAGCGACGCGGACTGGGTCAGGAAGGCGTCACATTGCAAACGCATAAAAATCGCACCGGTGTGCCAGCCGCTGGCAATCAGGCCGCCAACATGCGAGCGTTTGGCCGCTTCCGGGTCGGCGTGAAAAGCCTGCGGGTCGAAGCGCCGGGCGAAGTCCAGGATTTCTTCCTCAGTGACCAGGTATTCGCGGAAGCTGATGGTCTCGCCAACGGCGAAGTCTTCAAAGTACTTCATCGGTCACGGTGTGTGGCGGCGACACAGGCGGCCTGATCGTATATTCCGGAAAGCAGGCTCAGCACATTGGCTACCTGGTCCATACGCTGGTCACTGTCGGCAATTGCCCGGGTCAGCGGTAGCAACAGCTCTTTACGGTAGCGTGCATAAGTATCTGTGGCCTCGAGACCTTTGGCGGTTGTTGTATAGGTTGCGCCTTTCTTGTGCGCGTGCGCGCCAACTTTGCTGATAAGGCCACTTTTGGTTAATTTTCGAACGCTGTACTGCAGGTTGGAAATATCGTCGCGGTTCATCAGGCGACCAATCTCCGAAATGCTCTTGGCTCGATTGTGCATGCGAATGACATTTAGTACGGCGAAATCCATCCCGCTGAGAGACTGGGCTTCCGCGCTGTGACAGCAGGCGGCCAGGTCATCCATCCAACGCTGGAAGGAAGCGTAAATACGAAACAAAGAGAACTCAATTTCGGTCAGCGCGACTTCGTGATCCGTAGTGGACAGGTGCCAGTGTTTGTCCAGGCCGGCGGCCGGGTGATTGTCGTCATAGACGGCGGCTTTGGCATTCATGAAAAATAATCCTTGACTTGGTTATTAATTTTAAGCTTAAAATAATCATTAATTTGGTCAATAGCAATTCTACGCCGAATTTAGGCGGTACCAATAAGATAAATGACCATGCTAACGCAATCTGATGTGACTACCGAATTCACTGCACGAAAGGAAGGTTTGAAATGACGGCAACCAGTCCAATGTTTAACGACAACAAACTGAAATTGGGTATCTTCTCGGCAAACTGCTCCAGCGGTATGGCCGTCACAAAAGTCGAGGAGCGCTGGAAAAACAACTGGGAAAACAACCTGGACCTGGTTCGTCAGACCGATGAGGCTGGCTTGGAATTCATGCTGCCCATTGCCCGGTGGATTGGCTACGGTGGCGATACGGATTTTCATGGCGGTGTTTTGGAAACAGTCACCTGGGCGACGGGTCTGCTGGCAAACACTAAGCGCATTCAGGTTTTCGCCACGGTCCACACGGCCTTTAACCACCCAATAGTCGTTGCCAAGCAATTGGCCACCATCGATCATTTAGGCGGCGGCCGGGTAGGTTTGAATGTGGTCGCTGGCTGGAACAAACCCGAGTACGACGCCTTCGGGGTGGAGCTGCCGCAGGAGCATGCAGCGCGTTACGAGTTTGCCCAGGAATGGTTCGATTACATACAAAAGCTTTGGACGGAAGACCAGGCATTCGATTGGGAGGGTAAATACTTTCAAGGCAAGGGAGTGTACAGTAACCCACACCCGGTACAGAGCCACGTACCGATTCTCAATGCTGCCGCATCACAGGAAGGCCGACAGTTTGCGATGCGCAATGCAGACTTTCTGTTCACTCCGGTCTTTGATTTTGAGCAGGCCAGTGCAACCGTGCGGGAAATCAATGAAAAGGCTGCCGGCGTTGGCCGAGAGGTTGGCGTGTTTACTTTTTGTACCGTAGTGTGTCGCCCCACTCAACAAGAAGCAGAGGACTACCTGGATTACTACGCCAATCAAAACGCCGACTGGGACGCTGTTGATTACCTGATGAAGCTGCAGGGCCTGCATGCGCAATCGTTTACACCCGAAGCGCTGGCCAGCTTTCGTGATCGCTTTGCCGCAGGCCACGGCGGCTACCCTCTGGTAGGCACGCCCGACCACATTGCCGATGAACTCGAGAAATTGAGTGCCACCGGGGTGGCGGGAACCACTCTGGCTTTTGTGGACTATGCCAAAGAATTCCCGTACTTTAGGCAGGAAGTGCTGCCGCGGCTGGAGAAAAAAGGCCTGCGCCTACCCGTCAAATAATATGATCAAACACAATACAATCAACTCTTAGAACCGCGAGGAAAAACCATGAACAACAATCTCCCTATGCTTGCCTTGTTAAGCAGTGCTCTACTCAGTACAACAAGCTACGCCCAGAATGTACTGGAAGAGGTCAGGGTCACGGCTCAAAAGCGTGAGCAAAACCTCCAGGACGTACCGATCGCGGTAACCGCGTTTACCGGTGAACAAATGAATGCCCTGGGCGTGCAACAAAGCTTTGACATTGCTGCATTTACTCCGGGTGTGCACATCAGCGGAAATCTCGCTGGGCAAAACACCCAGTTTTCCATTCGTGGTGTTACTCAGAATGATTTTAACGATATTATCGAGGCGCCCAATGCCGTGTACCTCGATGAGGGCTATTTTGCCGTTGCCCAGGCTCAGACCTTCGCCGTTTTTGATATCGACCGTGTGGAAGTGTTGAAAGGCCCGCAAGCACGTTGTTCGGCCGTAACGCCACAGGCGGTCTGGTGCATTATGTTTCAAATAAACCAAGCTTTGACGAAGTGGAAGGCTATGTAGACGTCAGCTTTGGGCGCTTTGACACGGATGCCGATGCGAATCGCTCTACGGTGGAGTTTGCGGTCGGTGGTCCGCTGTCCGACACGCTGGCCGCGCGGCTTGCTTTGCGCTACAACAAGCAGGATGGTTACCTGAAAAACCTTTACCCCGACAGCGCTTTTCTGGGCTCACCCGGCGCCGGTGCAGGAGCCGACCTGGGTGATGACGACACGCTGGCCGGACGGCTGACGTTTTCTTTTCGTCCCAACGATGATCTGCAGTTTGACCTGTCCATCAATACGGCCAGCTCCGACGTTGCGACCGGCCCTTATCAGTCCAAGTCAACCATTGGTGTTGTCGAAAATGGCGAGCTGATCAATGTGATCGACACCCCGCCAGGCGAAACCCGTCTGACCATAGATACCGCGGGGGGTGATGCCGGGGGTGATGCTATCGATGGTGACCAGTTATTACCTGGTGGTGGGATTGGATTGCCAGGCCGCCTTGCACCGGGTGGTGATTTCTTCGGTTATTTGGATCCGGATGGCGACGACTTTACTTTTTCCAGCGATTTTGCCTTTGAAGACCAGGGCAGTACTGAAACCGACGGCATCAATCTTCGGGTGGAATGGCAGCTCAGTGACAACCTGGCCTTTACTTCAGTGACCGACTTCAAAGACTATGAGAAATTGTTGTTCATTGATGTGGATGCGGCACCTGCGAATCAGTTGGCCAACTATGCAGGAGTCGACGCAACCAGTTTTACTCAGGAGTTTCGCTTCAGTGGTGAAAGTGGCCGAATGAACTGGGTGGCGGGCTTTTTCTACCTGAATATCGACAACGAGTCTGACAATGGCCTGAAAGCGCCTGCCAATAGTATTGCTGGAAGCCCGCCGTTTGCGCCGGTGGACATTGGCGTGGTATCAGGCCTGGAAACCGACTCCTACAGCCTTTTCGGGCAGGTGGACTACGAGCTCAGTGACACGCTTTCGCTGACAGTGGGCGGCCGGGTAATCCGTGAAGAAAAAGACTTCAACACGGCAATTGGCGTGTTTCCGTCGTTCGATAATTTCTCGGTGAATCGCGGGGACTTTATTCCCAACGCCTTTGGTGCGGGTTCACCTTACTTTTTTGCGACCGATACTTCAGACACCTTATGGGCCGGCAAGATTCAGCTGGATTACCGCCCGAATGATGACTGGTTGTGGTACATCGGCTTGAACCGGGGCGTAAAGGCCGGCAGTTTTAACGCGCCTCTGCTGGGCGCTTACCTGGGCGCCGGTGGCAACTCTGCGCTGCCTTATGATGAGGAAATCCTACATTCCCTGGAAGGTGGTTTCAAAGCCACGTTGGGCGATGGCCGCACCCGGGTCAACGGTTCGGTGTTTTATTATGACTACTCCGATTATCAGGCCTTTCTGTTCGTCGGTGTAGGCGGTGTGGTGATCAATGCCGACGCTGAAAACTACGGTGTGGAATTTGATGTTCAGACCTCTCCAATGGATGGCCTGGATATGCTGTTCAGCCTGTCTTACTTCGATGCAACCGTGAAAGACATTTTGCTGCGCAACGGCTCACCCTTGCCGCCGCGCGATGTAGACCCCACCTATGCGCCCGAGTTTCAGGCAACCGGCCTGGTGCGTTACGAGTGGCCAGCACTTGGCGGGTACCTTGCGGTTCAGGGGGATGTCAGTTATTCGGATGAATACTCATACAATCTGCGTAATTTTGACGCGGACAAGTTTGACAGTTACGTGATGCTGAACACCCAGCTAAGCTGGCGCAATGAGAGCGATTCGCTGGTGGCAACTCTGGCCATTCGTAACCTGACCGATGAGCGTGCCGGTATTCAGGGGTTTGACCTGGCAACCCTATGTGGTTGCAACGAAGTGTCGTATCGTGCGCCGCGCTTTTACAGCGTCGGCCTGCGCTATAACTTTTGAGGCATTCCGATGGGCCAATCACGTCGGGATTTTCTGGGCCGCTCCGGCGGCCTGCTGATCAGTGCGCTGGTGGGTGGTAAAACCAGCCTGCTGTTATCCGGTGAGGCCTATGGTGCCAAGCTGCCTTACCGAATGCTTGAGGCGCCTACGGTTGATGCTCTCGAAACGTTGGCCGAAGCCATCGTGCCGGGGGCTACCACGGCGGGTATTGCTCATTATATTGATTCGCAACTGGCGTCCTCCGCACAAGAAAGCTTGTTGATGCTAAAGTACATCGGCATCCCTCACAGTGAGCACGCCGGCTTTTACACGGCGTCTGCGGCGGCCACTGTCAAGGCGGCCGAGGCTTTGTATCAAACCGAGCTGGCGAAGTTACAAGCCGAGCAGTTGAACGAGCTGGTAGGCAAAATTGCTACCGATGCGGTAGCGCAATGGGCCGGGCCGCCCGCCTCCTTGTTTTACTTTGTGTTCCGCTCGGATGCCTGCGATGTGGTTTATGGTACGCAAGCGGGTCAGGCTCGCCTGGGCCTTCCCGATATGACTCATATAAAGCCAACAGTGGAGTGGCCACAATGATGTCACGCGTGCCTGTGCGGGAGAAATATGACTTGCTGATCGTTGGTGCCGGTGCGGCCGGCAGTTTGATTGCAGCGTATGCGGCTGAGGCCGGCAAGCGGGTGCTGGTGTTGGAAGCTGGTCCCGAGCGCAAACTTACTGACCTGATCAGTTCACAGATCTGGGCACGGCGCCTGAAATGGAGTGGCGCGCCGGTTGACGAGCAGGGCAACTTTCGCATCGGCCACAACTTTAATGCCGGCTATGGTACCGGCGGCAGCGCATTGCACCACTATGGGGTGTGGCCGCGCCTGCACGAATCTGATTTTTCCGTGCGATCCGAGCATGGTAAAGGCCTGGATTGGCCCTTCGACTATGCGACTGTGCGTCCTTATTACGACCGTGTACAGGCGGAAGTGGGCTTAAGTGGGGATGCCGAAGCCGAGATCTGGCGGCCTGATGGCGAGAAATACCCCATGCCGGCTCTGCCGGTGTTTGCGCAAGGGCGTGTTCTCTCCAAAGGCTTTGCCGAGCAAGGCTTGCGCACGGCACCGATACCACTGGCCATCAACAGCCGCCAATTTCAGGGCCGGGCGGCCTGCCTGTATGACGGCTGGTGCGACGCCGGCTGCCCGACCGGTGCGCTGGCCAACCCATTGGTCACCTACCTGCCGCGGGCGACGCGCGCGGGTGCTGAACTGCGCCATAACGCCACGGTGCTGAGAGTGCTACAGGGTGTGAGTGCACGCAAAGCAAGTGGAGTGGAGTATGTTGATGGCTCCGGCGACAAACACAGCGCCCTTGCCGACACGGTTGTGCTCGCCGCATTCACGGTTCAGAACGCGCGCTTGTTGTTAAACTCCGGCAGTGAAGCGCACCCGCAAGGTTTGAGTAACAGCAATGACCTGGTTGGCCGCTATTTGATGACTCACCCATCGCGAACGGTGTTCGGCTTGATGCGGGAAGAAACCCAGCCGCATCTGGGCCCAACCGGTGGCCAGCTGATGAGCCATGACAACTATGCGCAGAAGCAGCAGAGCGAAAAGGCGTTCGGTTCATATCAATGGCTGATTGCCAATGCCGCCAAACCGAATGACCTGGTCAGTATCGCCAATTCCAGGCCGGATATTTTTGGTGCCGCGCTGGAGCCTTTCATGCAAAAGGCCAGTAAACATTTTGCCCAGATGAATGCGGTGGGCGAAGACATTGCCTTATCGGAAAACCGGGTTTCACTCAGCAGCAAACGGGATACTTATGGCGCGCCGTTGGCGGTTGCCAGCCACAACATAACGGCAGAAACGCAGGCGATGGCTGACCTGGCACTGCAGCAGGGTATGAGCATAGTGGAGGCCGCAGGCGCTGATGAAGTTTGGCACGGCAACCCGTTTGGCATGCACGTGCTGGGTGGCACGGTCATGGGCAAAGACCCGACGACGTCGGTCACTGATGAGTATGGCCGCTGCCATGAAATGGATAATGTGTACATTGCCGGACCGGGCTTGTTTCCGTCCAGCGGTGCGGTAAATCCGACGTTTACCATCCACGCGCTGGCCTTAAGGACCGTGGAGTTTGTGCTGAAAAACCACTAGGTGGATACTATGGGCAAACCCAGGCACGACTATCAGCCCAGCGAAGAACTGCTGGCCCACTTCCCGGAGGTGTCCGGTAACGAGGTAAATGGGCTGGGCAAACACGGCTCGCTGATTAATCGCCGCTTTGGTTCAGGCTTTCGCCTATCGGCAGTCACCACGGACATGCCCTTGGAATACGACCAGGCGGATGAGTTCGGTGCCGACGACTTCTGTACCAATTGCCAGGTGTGTCGGAATGCCTGCCCGCCGGATGCGATTTTTGACGAAAAGCAGTTGGTGCGAGGTACGCACAAGTGGTACGTGGACTTCGATAAGTGTATCCCATACTTCGGCGAGAATTTCGCCTGCGGCATCTGTATTGCGGTATGTCCCTGGACCAGGCCGGGCATCGCTGACAATCTGTTGGTTAAGATGGCGCGCCGTAAAGCCAGGCTGGAATCCAAAAACCTGGTTTAGAGACTGACTGGATCGGTGATCGCATTGCCGATAACATAGGCCGTTGATGTGTCGGTGAACCAACTATGAGTGTCTATGAACGTTATGTATTGCCACATGTGATCAATATGGCATGTGGCACCAAGCCCATATTGAAACAACGTGAAAAAGTGGTACCTCACGCTGAAGGGCATATTCTGGAGATCGGCATGGGGTCGGGCATCAATATCCCGTACTACGATGCACAGAAAGTGAAGAAGGTCTGGGGCCTTGAACCGTCGGAAGGTATGCGTTTGAAAGCACGTAAGCGCGTTGCAGCGGCGCCGTTTGAGCTGACCTGGCTGGGTCTGTCAGGCGAAGAAATACCCTTGGACACTGATAGCGTTGACAGCATAGTACTCACTTATACCTTGTGTACCATCCCGGACGCCCAAAAAGCCCTGCAGCAAATGCGGCGCGTATTGAAGCCGGGAGGAAAACTGCTGTTCAGCGAGCATGGCAAGGCGCCCGATGAAGCCGTACACCGGTGGCAGAACCGTGTTAATTCGGCATGGGGCAGGATAGCCGGCGGCTGTCACCTTAACCGCGATATTCCCGAGTTGCTGCGCGCAGGGGGATTTACCATAAAGCAGATGGACAGCATGTATATGCCGTCCACGCCAAAAATTGCCGGCTTTACCTATTGGGGTTACGCTGGCTGAAATTCATAGAGTAAACCTCACCGGCAAACCGTCGCGGGCGACACGGTGAACAATGCAACACCCAGGAGTATATCTCATGACCATTGGCAAACAGATTTTCAGCACGCTGGCAGATGGCAGGCTGACCGTCGAAATACAAGAAACGGAGTTTCCGCAACCTACGGGTAATCAGGTACTGGTTCGGATGGAAGCGGCGCCGATCAACCCGTCTGACCTGGCGTTGCTCACCAGCGCGGCTGATCTCGAAAACGCCGAATACACCGCCGGCAGATTTGTCGCCACCATGCCTGAGCCCTTTAACAGTGCGCAAAAGGGGCGCCATGGCTTGGCGCTGCCCGTTGGCAATGAAGGCGCGGGCACGGTGCTCGCTGCTGGTGACAATGAAGTGGCACAATCACTGCTTGGTCAGCGGGTTGCCTGCGTGCCCGGTAATGCCTTTTCGCAATACTGCATTGCAGACGCAAATATGTGCCTGCCTCTGAGGGATGTTTCATCAGAAGAGGGCGCGTCGGCCTTTGTCAACCCAATGACCGCGCTCGGGTTTGTTGAAACCGCAAGAATGGAGAAGCAGGACGCCATCATCCACACCGCCGCGGCATCCAATCTGGGGCAAATGCTGGTGCGCATCTGCCAGGAAGATCAGCTGCCGCTGGTGAATATTGTCAGAAAGCAGGAACATGTTGACCTGCTCCATAATCTGGGTGCCACCCATATTGTCAATTCGTCAGATGATGATTTTGCTGAGCAGTTACGCGCTGCCATCAGGACGACTGGTGCCTACTGCGGCTTCGATCCCATTGGCGGCGGGCAGGCCGTGGACAACTGCTTCAAGGCCATGGAGCGGGTCGCCACAGAACAGATGAGTGAGTATTCACGGTACGGTTCCAATCAGGCTAAGCGAATGTATATCTATGGCCGACTTGATCTTAGTCCCACCATTCTGACGCCGGCCTACGGCTTTGGCTGGACATTGTCAGGTTGGTTGCTCACGCCCTTTTTGCAACAGGCAGGCATGGAAACCGTTCTGCGTATGCGCAAGCGCGTCCTGGCTGGCCTCACCTCCACTTTTGCCAGTAGCTACAAGCGGCGGGTATCTCTGGAGGAAATGCTGAGTAAAGAAGCCGTCTTGGATTACAGTGCGATGAAAACCGGTGAGAAGTACCTGGTTACGCCCTGGAGCTGAGCAAACTAGAACATGTCCGCTTCCAGGGCCATTACCGTTTCACTGCCAGATTGCATCGCCTGCCAATGCGCGCCTGCGCGCGGCAGTATGTTGCGCACAAAGAACTGCGCGACGGCGATTTTGCTGCGGTAAAAATCGCTGTCGTTAGTGGCTTGTGCCTCCGCGGCCGCCATGGCTTTCTTGCAGAGTAGCCAGGCGCCAGTGACATAGCCGCTCAGCATCAGAAGGTCGAAGGCCACGCTATTAGTGAGCTCGGGCTCTTTAGCATTTTCCAGCACCCAGTTGCTGGCTTGTTGCAGGATGTCTATGCCCTGGTTCAGACCGGCTTGCAGTGTTGACAGCTCATGCTGTGAGCCCAGAGCCTCGCTGGAGGCCCGCATGTCGGCCAGCAGCGCGGCCATCATGGCGCCACCGTCACGGGTGAGCTTTCGGCCAACCAGGTCCAAGGCTTGTATACCGTTGGTGCCTTCGTAAATGGCAAGAATGCGCGCATCACGATAATGCTGTGCGGCACCGGTTTCCTCGATAAAGCCCATGCCTCCATGCACCTGAATACCCAGCGAAGTGACTTCGTTAGCCACTTCGGTAGTCCAGCCTTTGGCGAGTGGGGTGAGCAAGTCGGTGCGTGCCTGGGCCGCCTTGGCCTGCTCTTCATCCTGGCTGTGGTGGGCGAGATCGTTGCTGGCGTGAGCGGTATAGCACAAGGCCCGGCCGGCTTCAGTCAACGCCCGCATTTGCATGAGCATGCGGCGAACATCAGCGTGGTTGATAATACTGACGCCACCCTGAACCCGCTCCTTGGCAAACCAGGCAGCCTGCTGGTAGGCTCGCTCGGAAATGCCCACGCCCTGCAGGCCCACGTCTAACCGGGCATGATTCATCATGGTGAACATACAGGCCAGGCCACGATTCAGTTCGCCCACCAGGTAGCCGATTGCGCCGCCGTTTTCGCCAAAGCTCATCACGCAGGTTGGACTGGCGTTAATGCCCAGTTTGTGTTCCACGGACACCGGAAACACGTCGTTACGCTCGCCCGGGCTGCCGTCGGCATTGAGTAAATACTTGGGTACGATGAACAGGCTAAGACCACCCGAACCTCCAGGCGCATCCGGGGTGCGCGCCAACACCAGATGGACGATGTTTTCGGCCATTTTGTGGTCGCCCCAGGTGATATATATCTTTTGGCCACTAATGCGGTAAACGTCACTGTCCGGGGTGGCCATGGTTTTCACTACGCTCAGGTCCGAACCGGCCTGCGGCTCGGTCAGGTTCATGGTGCCGGTCCATTCGCCGCTGATCAACTTTGGTAGGTAGGTGTCTTTCAGCTGCTCCGAGCCGTGATTGTTCAACGCGGAGATAGCGCCCTGTGAAAGCATGGATACCAGTGAAAATGACAGATTGGCTGACATGATGGTTTCCGCCACGGCAGTGGCCAGCAGCACGGGTAAGCCCTGACCGCCATATTGGGTATTTCCCGCAAGACTGCTCCAGCCACCAGCGACCAGCTGCTGATAGGCGTCGGCAAAGCCATCGGCTTCCTGTACTTCGCCATCAACAACCTTGGTGCCCTGTTCGTCACCACTGCGGTTAATGGGCGCAATCACACCGGCCGAGAACTTACCCGCTTCCTCGATAATGGCATCGACCAGGTCATCACTGACCTCATTGAACGCTGGCAATGTCTGCAGTTGGTTCAGGCCGGAGACGGCTTTCAGGGTGAATAGTATGTCTTCAGTGGGTGCCTGGTATTCGCTCATGGTACTTTTCTATGGGCTCCTGATAATGGCTGGGTTTACAGACCGTCTGGGTTACGTTCAGCGAGTATATCAATTTCAAAACTGAACACGCGCTCGTTGTTCTGGTTGAAGGCCTCATTTCGGCTGCGAATGATGCCCCACTTGTCTCGGACGACTTTTTCAGGCTTTTCAATGATTTCGTAAGTGAAAGTGAGCGTATGTCCCGGGCGAACCTCTTTCAGCCACAACATATCGCGCACGCCCACACCTGCACCATTGCGGCGACCGTCCTGAACACCGGTTGCGAAGCGTTCCATGTATTGCACCATCATTTTCATCCAGACAGCCGCCACATGCCAGCCGGATGCGATCAAGCCGCGATACGGCGTATCGAAAGCGGCGCTGGGGTCGGTGTGGTAGGGATCGGGTGCATACTTGCGGCCAAACTCGATAATCTCTTTTTCACTGAAAGTATGCGAGCCGAACACGTGGAATTCACCCACCGGAATGTCTTCAAACCAGCGGCTGCGAATATAGGTTTGCTCACTCATCGGGCCACCTGCTCGTTAAAAGGTACCAGCACATCACTGGTCAGCAGCATCACCGACTGATCTTTCTGGTTCCGCACGTCAATTTTGCAGCGCACGCGGCCGGCATCTGCGCGTTTGGAGTCGCTTTCGGTTGCGATGATTTCAATGCGACCGGTTAATTGATCGCCGGCAAATACCGGGATTTTCCAACGCATTTCAGGAACGCCCTGCACGCCAAGCAGGGCGATATCGGCGTTGCGAAAGCTGTCGCTGAGCAAGCGCATCATCACAGCACACACTTGCCAGCCGCTGGCGCACAGGCCACCGAAAATGGACGCATCCGCGGCGGCGCGGTCGAGGTGGTATGGCTGTGGGTCAAATTCTGCGGCAAACTCCAGAATGTCCTGCTCGCTTATCTCTATCGCGGGAGTTTCCAGGGTTTGGCCGGCTTCAATGGTTTGGAAAGTTTTGGGCATGGGCTTGGCTGGCTTACGATTACGCCAATGATAGCAAATTCACACCATTTGCTATCTGTGGCACTATGGCCCTGTTGAACTGAGGAGAAAATAAAATGCTAGCTGTCAAAAAACTGTTACTGGCTGGTTGCTGCTGTGTGGGGCTGCTGGCCTGCTCCGACAAGGCCTCTCAGCAAGCGGCCGAGTCGGCCAATGCAAATGCTGCGTCAAGCCCAGCGACTACGATGTACGTCAACGGCCACATTATTACCGTTAATGAGCAGCAACCCCAGGCCGAAGCGCTGGCTGTGCGTGATGGCAAAATTCTCGCGGTTGGCTCGCGCGCTGACGTAGAAGCGGCCGCCGGCGACCAGGTGACAGAGCGGGATCTGCAAGGCAACACATTATTGCCCGGCTTTATTGATGCTCATGGCCACATCACTTACACCAACAGCTTGCAGCTGTCGGCAAATCTGGCTTCTCCACCGGTGGGTCCGGTCGAAAACATCGCCGGCCTGATCGATGTGCTGAAAGCTCACGCAGAAAAATTGCCGGATGCGCCGTGGATCGTGGGATTCGGCTATGACGATTCGCTGATGGCCGAAAACCGCCACCCGACGCGTGAGGAACTGGACCAGGTTTCCCTGGAGCAGCCAGTGGCCATCACCCATGTGTCCGGGCACCTGATGAGCTGCAACAGCAAATGTCTTGAGTTATCAGGTATCACTGCGCAAACTCCGGACCCGGACGGCGGCATTATTCGCCGCCAAGCCGATGGTGAGCCTGATGGCGTGCTGGAAGAAACGGCCATGTACGCACCGCGAAAAGCCATGCCTGCGCTGGATGTGGAAACCCAAGTGCAACTGATGAAGAAAACGCAGGCCGACTACGCAAGCTTCGGGCTGACCACGATTCAAGACGGCGCGACTATGGATGAATCCCTGCAAGTCCTGCGAACGGCTGCAGAGCAGGGCCTGTTATACCTTGATGTCGTGTCTTTCCCCTATATGTCCTACGGCATTGACGGGCTCAAGAAGCACCCACCTTCCTCGGAGTACGACAATCACCACCGTATTGGTGGAATGAAGCTCACCCTGGATGGATCTCCACAGGGCAAAACAGCCTGGCTGACCAAGCCATATTTCCACCCACCTCACGGCCAGACCGAGGATTACGCCGGCTATCCGACCTTGCCGGATGAGCAGGTGCAGGCCTTTGTGAATTACTCCTTCAGTAACAATATACCCTTGCTCATGCACGCCAATGGTGATGCAGCAGCGGACCAGATGATTCGCACTGTGAGAGCGGCTAACGAAGAGTTTGGCAAAACCGACCGGCGGCCGGTGATGATTCATGCGCAAACGGCCCGGGAAGATCAAATAGACGCCATGCTCAATGAGGGCATCGTACCTTCGTATTTTGTCGCACACACTTTTTATTGGGGTGATTGGCACCGCGATTCGGTATTTGGCGAAGAGCGGGCAGCGCGCATCAGCCCCTTACGTTCCAGTGTGGACAAAGGTCTGACCTTTACCATACATAACGACACACCGGTCGTACCGGCGGACATGATGCGTTTGTTATGGGCAGCTGTGAACCGGGTTACCCGCAGTGGCAAGGTGCTGGGCGAAGCGCAGCGTGCTACCGTCATGGAAGGCATTAAAGCCATGACCCTGGATGCGGCTTATCAGTTCTTCGAGGAAGACAGCAAAGGCAGCCTGGAGGTGGGCAAGCGGGCTGACCTGGTCATTCTCGACCAGAACCCGCTGCAAGTTGATCCCATGTCAATTAAAGATATTGCGATATTGGAAACCATCAAAGATGGTAAGACGGTGTTCACCAGATAGCTATCATGGCTCTGCCTAGGCCGCTGATTGCCGTACTGTGTCAGCGGGTATACTGATGGCAACGCTGAGGCCATTGTCGGTATTGGCGCACTCAATGGTTCCGGCTAACTTTTGCACGACGTCAAAACAAAAGGCGAGCCCAATACCTGAGCCTTCGCCCGGTGGTTTGGTTGAATAAAAAGGGGTCATTAGTTTTTGCAGGTCGGCTTGTGCAACGCCACCGGCGTTATCAGTAATCCTGAGTTGCACCTGGTGTTGCACATATGCAGTACTGATGCTGATTCTCGGATGGTCCGGTTTGTTTTGCCTTAGTGCGTAACTGGAGTTCTCCAGCAAGTTGTGGATGACCTGCTGAAAAAGGGTGGGATTGCCTCGAATAAGCAGTGGCGATTGTTCATCGCCCAAGTCCAGGTTCAGCTCAATTTTTTCGGCCAGCACACTGCTTTCATATTGTGTAAGACAGTCACGGATCATCGCTCTCAAATCAATGGCCGAGTCCTGCTCACCGCAGTAGCGGCCAAAATTGATCAGCTCGCGGGTGATGCGGCTGATGCGGGTAACCTGGGAGAGAATTTTCTCTGATTTCTCTTCTATATCCTTGGCATTGAGCAGTTGTTCGCGGTGCAGGTCCAGCAAATTGCGGGTGGCCAGTTCAATCACCGACAGCGGCTGGCTGACCTCGTGGCAGATGAATGAGGCTGACCGTCCCACCGTTGCCAGGCTTTCAAGCTTGCGCGCTTGCTCTTCCAGCTGTCGCGCACTGGTAACATCGCGGCCAACAAACACATAATCTATGGGGGCTGTTTCGTGCAGGCCATGCTCCTGAACACTGAAAGCATGCCATTGAATATCACGCATGTCTGTGGATAACTCGCATCGAGTAGAGAATTCCAGGCCACCCGGGGTGTGTTGTAAGCGCTCAAGCAGGTTTTCCTGGCCACCGATCACCTGGGCGACAATTTTGTCCATCAAAAAATCCTGGGTCAGAAACAACTCGTTTTCCGCCGAGTCCAGTTGACCGAACTCCTTGAAAGCCTTATTGGCATAAACCATGAAGCCGTTTTCATCAATCTTGAAAACAAATTCGGACTGAGTGTTCAGAATCGACTGGTAACGTGATTCAACTTCTCGAATGCTGTGGGCGTCCTGATACAAACGGTCCAGAACTTTATCGAAAAGGTCGTGCCAGCGATGGAGAGTGAAAATCGGCTCATCAGGTAAGCTGCTTGATATACCACGTTGCTGTAGACCCATGCGAAAATAATCGTCAAATTGTCTGAACCGGGCCAGCACGCAGGCATCGATTATCCATTTGAGCAGGATAGCCGCTGCGATCATCAGCAAAAAGAATAATGGTAGGTAGGCCGTAGGCAGAATGGTCAGCAGGCCGAACGCAATGACCGCAATGGATACCGTCCAGGCAACGCAGGCCGCCAACAGGTAGGAATTGTCGAAAAACCACGCTTTGGAATACACCTGCAATGAATACCGGGTCGGCAAGCGGAGTTTGGCAATATAGGATTTCACTACAGTCCAACCCTAACTTGGGTCAAGGTATTTGCGTGTGTCTATATTGAAGCTGCCAGGCGGGTACATGCGCATAATACTGAATGCTTCGCCGTCGGGCTCGCGGAAGGCCTCGTCCAGTTTAATGATTTCCGGCTTGACCGGCTTATGGTTCTCGTCGAGCAATACCATGATCGTGGGTAAGTGACGCTGTCCTTCGCTGGCGTCAATGACAATGCCGATCAAATTATTGCGCAGTTCAACAATCGCACCGGGCGGATAGATTGTGATAAAGCGGATAAAATTCATGGCCAGAGTTGGGTCGAACTGCTTGCCACGCTGCTCGTGAATTATTTTCAGTGCGTCCAGCGACGATTTATTCGACTGGTAGCTGTCGGCATTGGTGATCGCGTCATAGGTGTCGGCCAATGCAACAACTCGGGCTAGCTCGGGTATTGCGGAGCCGCGCAGGCCGCGCGGGTAGCCGCTGCCGTCATAGTGTTCGTGATGGCAGTAGGCGACATCGATGGCCGACATCAGCCAATCGTTCGCAATGAGCAGGTCGCGACCCAAAGCTGGGTGGTCTTTTATGTGGCACAGTTCATTCTCGCTCATTGCGTCCCGGCCATTGTAGATCCGACCCAGTATTGCCTCCTGTAGCTCGAGCATGCCAATGTCATGCAAAATGGCGGCAGCACCCAGACGCTCGAGTTGGGCCCGGTCAAAACCAAGGTAGCGCCCAAATGCAATGGCCAGAATGCAAACGCTGATTGCGTGGCGCTCCAGACCGCGTCCCCCCTTGGTGGACAGTTGCGAAACCAGAAACAAGGTGTGCGAACTGCGCAGAATGCTGTCCACACACAGGGAAACGGTGTCGCGCACACTGCCCTGGCGCAAGATACCGCGCAATCGGACTTCATTCAAAATCGACTGCGTCAGTTCCTGGGACCGAAGATAGTTCCTTTCCACTTCCTGCCACTCGGCTTGGTCCGGCAGCTTGTGAATGGCTGCTTTTCGTTCGTCGAACCGTGCGGATTCATTCGCAGCCTCGGTTTTCTGCAGCACATCAATGTAAACATGATTGCAATAGCCTTTCAGGGCATCGATGTCTTTTTTGTTGCGGATGTAAAAGCCTTGAATTGGAAAAGGGGTGTCCAGCCAGGGCCGGTCAAGTTTGGAGACGAACATGCCAAGTTGTAGCTGGCCCACGCTGAGCATTTGCGAGTCTCGCCCAAGGAAGCCGCGCGAGGTTGGCAGGTAGTGTCGTGAATCCCGATCAAAAGCGCGGCGTTTTTTGTTTTTGAATAGTTTTAACAGCATGTTTTAAGTGGTTGTGCTCCGCCGAAAGGGCAATCAAATTGGTGCTCAGGCGCGTTTCCGCGCGGGGTCCATGGTGGTGTAAGCGATGGCGTTCTGCTCAATCTGATAACCCTGGTTGCGCACCGTGCTGATTACGCTTGAATGGTTGTCAGCGGCATCCATTATTCGACGCAGGCGTACCACTATGTTGTCAATTGCTCGGTCAGCAGGGTTCCAGTGTCGGCCGTAAACATGGCTGTAAAGCATTTCGCGAGTGACCACCTCTCCGGCGTGCTCAGCCAGAAAGTGCAACACTCTAAGTTCCTGGTTTTTGAGAGTTTCGACCCGCCCGCAGGGTAAACTCAAACGGCCGGTTCTAAGACACAACATAAAGGTGTTTTTCTCTGACTCATTGGCGGCCTGCTCCAGTCTCATGTTTTGCCGGCGTAATACGGAGCGGGCTCTGGCCAGTAACTCCCGTGGGTCAAAAGGCTTTGAAATGTAGTCATCTGCGCCGAGTTCAAGCCCGGCTACACGGTCGGTGACATCATCCAACGAGGTTAATAATATGACCGGAGTATCCAGATTCTGGGAGATCCATTTGGTCAGATCCAGACCGGTTTCGCCTGGCATAATCACATCGAGAATGACAATCGCTACTGGCTGGGATAGCAGAACTTCACGTGCTTTTTGGGCGTTGGACACATCGATGGTAGGTACACCATAGCGGTTAAGATAACTGACCACTTCATGACGAAGTTCATCATTGTCGTCAACGATTAGAAATACATCGCCTGCCATTTGCTTGCCCGGGTGCTCCAGCTATCAGCTGCTGAATGGTTTAGAACTACCTTAAGTGTAGCCAAGAAGCTGATCGAATATTGACCGCCCATCTGCCCCCGGTTCATTGCCGAGCCAGCTAAAAAAACGTCATGAAAGCGGAAAATACGGCAACTCGGTCAATAGCCAAGCGACCAACGGCAGATAAACCTGACCGCATGCAGAGAATTTGCGGACTGCGTCACATCGTACAAAACCATACATTGTAAGCGTTGAGTAAGTCTGGCCCAGTGGTGAAGATAGCCCTGTCGGACGTGGTATTTCGCGCCTCAGCGAAGCCAGTCCGGCTGCAAAACAAATTTGCAGCATATGGGTAAAGGCCAATGAAGTATTCGGACATTGTTATTCAGTTCTACAACCCATTCAATTTTATGGAAGGTGGCTGGGCGATTGACAGCAAGAAAAAAACGGTCTGTGAATGGCGGTACAACAAAGCCCAGAAAGCCCTTTGGGTGACCATTGGTGCGTTAACCTACCGTTTCCCCCACATCCGCAGTGCGAGCTACGATCTTGAGAAATTATGCAGAACTGAAACCAATCGTAGCCGTTTGGTGGAGGATATTCGTATGATCCTGATTGATTTGCTTGAGCGCTCCCAATCCGAAGCATTCCAGAGGTCGCACGGAGTCCTGGAGGAAAACGATGAATTCATCTAGCGACATATTGTTTGGTTTTGAAAGCATCATAGACCCAACGGCCGGTGGCTGGGTGAACGACGCTGAGTACCGCCTGCTGGCCCGCTGGCGCTATGACGCCAATGCTAAGGCGCTGGTGGTCCAGCACCTGGGCGGAACAAGCGGAAAAATTGAGTACAATCGAATAGCCTACGATGCGGAGCTGAGAGAAAACAGCTGGCCCAGCAAGCAGTACATGTGGCGGGAGATCTGTTCCATCGTGCGGCAGTCACTGCCAACGTTCAGCGGCAGGGAAGGTAATGGCCAGGCCGGAGCATATTCACCGTTTACTCCACCTGGCCATGCGATGCCATCGCCTGATGGCTTACCGTTTTAGCTTTCCTTGGCTATCCGTTTGTAGGTTACGCCCGCCAGCGCCGCGCCAATAATCGGAGCCAGCCAGAACAACCACAACTGCGCTAATGCCCAGCCGCCAACAAACAATGCGGGACCGGTGCTTCGAGCAGGGTTCACCGAGGTGTTGGTCACCGGAATGCTGATCAGGTGGATCAGGGTCAGGCCCAGGCCGATTGCCAACGGGGCAAATCCGGCCGGTGCACGGCCATCGGTGGCGCCGAGAATAATCAGCAGGAACATGAAGGTGAACACTAGCTCGGCCAGAAAAGCCGCACCCAGGCTGTAACCGCCTGGCGAGTGCTCACCGTAGCCGTTGGACGCAAAGCCGCCGCTCAGGTCAAAGCCTGGCGCGCCGCTGGCGATGAAGTACAGCACGGCTGCGCCGAGAATAGCGCCAGCCACCTGGGCGGCGATATAGGGCCCCAATTCGCTGCCGGAGAATCGCCCGCCTACGTACAGGCCAACCGAGACGGCCGGGTTCAGATGACAGCCGGACACGTGGCCAATCGCGTAGGCCATGGTCAATACCGTCAAACCAAAGGCCAGCGAGACGCCCAGCAGGCCAATGCCAACATCTGGGAAAGCAGCCGCCAGCACCGCGCTGCCGCAGCCACCCAGCACCAGCCAGAAAGTGCCGACGAATTCGGCAAGTAGTTTATTCGTTAAAGTCATTGGAGCGCACTCCCAACAGTTAAGGTGTGCAGTATGCTCCGCCTAAAATCAGAGTGGCACAAGCATTTGAGGCCACTAATTTCGCATTGTTTACATTGCCGCCAGGGCCTGACGGGCGATGATGGTTTGCTGTACCTCAGAGGCACCTTCGTAAATGCGCAGGGCGCGAATGTCGCGGTAAAGGGATTCGACAATATGGCCTTTGCTAACGCCTTTACCACCGTGTAATTGCACAGCGGCATCGATCACCTGTTGGGCCGATTCAGTCGCGTGCAGTTTGGCCATGGCGGCTTCACGGGTGACACGCTCGGCCATGCAGTCTTTGGTCCACGCTGAGCGGAATACCAGCAAGGCGCTGCTGTCTATGGCCAGCGCCATGTCCGACAGTTTGCCCTGTACCAGCTGCAGGTCACTCAGCACGCCGCCAAAGAGCTTGCGCCCGGACACATGCTGCAGTGTTTCGTCCATGGCACGGCGCGCCATACCCAACGCGGCAGCCGCAACGGTTGAGCGGAATACGTCCAGCGTGGCCATGGCCACGCCGAAGCCACGGCCGGCTTCGCCGACCAACTGGCTTTTGGGTACGCGGCAGTTGTTAAAGGTCAGGGTGCCTAATGGGTGCGGAGCCACCAGGTCTATCCGCTCACTGACTTCAAAGCCAGGCGTGTTGGCTTCCACAATAAAACAGCTGATGCCTTTGGCGCCCGGGGCTTCGCCAGTGCGTGCAAAAACCGTATAGAAATCGGCGATGCCCGCGTTGGATATCCAGGTTTTCACGCCATTAAGAATATAGCTGTCACCGTCGTCGCTTGCGCTGGTGGTCATTGCGGCCACATCGCTGCCGGCCTCCGGTTCAGACAGAGCAAAGGCTGACAGATACTCGCCAGCAGCCACTCGCTGCAGGTAGTGCTGTTGTTGCTCTGGGCTACCAAACAGCGATATGGGGCCGCTACCCAGGCCCTGCATGGCGAAGGCAAAGTCAGCAAGCGCATGGTGTTTGCCAAGGGCTTCGCGAATCAGGCACAGGCTGCGTACGTCCAGCTTGTCGTACTCGCCACCGCCACTGGCTGGCACCGCGTAGCGCGTAAAGCCTGCTTCACCCAGAGCATGCACGATATCTCTGCAAGTCTGGTCCAGGTCTTCATGTTCGTTTGCCGTGAGGCGACAAACGTTCTCAGTCGCCCAGGCGTCGATGACTCTGGCGAGCTCTTTATGGCGGTCTTCAAAAAAAGGCCAATGGAGATAGGTCGTGTCAGTCATGCGATCAGTCCCCTTCGAACACGGGGGTTTCCTTATTAACGAAAGCGCGGTAAGCGCGGCGAAAGTCTTCGGTCTGCATACATATCGCCTGGGCCTGGGCCTCGGCTTCAATCGCCTGCTCAATGGATTGATTCCATTCCTGCTGGAGCTGCGTTTTGGTAATACCGTTAGCAAAAGTTGGCCCGGCTGCCAGCCGTTGAGCCATGCTCAGAGCCTGCTCGTATGGAGCGTCGCTGATGGCATTAAAAAAGCCCCAGCGTTCACCTTCTTCGGCTTTCAATGAGCGCCCGGTGTACAGTAGCTCACTGGCGCGGCCCTGGCCGATGATGCGTGGCAGTATGGCGCAGGCGCCCATATCGCAGCCTGCCAGGCCGACGCGGTTGAACAGGAAAGCCACTTTGGCATCCGCACTGGCATAGCGCAAGTCGCTGCTCATGGCAATGATCGCACCAGCCCCGGCGCAAATCCCTTCAACGGCACTGATGATCGGCTGGCGGCAGCCGCGCATGGCTTTGACCAGGTCGCCGGTCATTCGGGTGAAGGCCATTAATTCCTTCATGTTCATTTCGGTCAGAGGACCTATGATATCGTGTACATCGCCACCGGAGCAGAAGTTACCGCCGGCACCTCGGATGACAACGGCGTCGATGTCGCTGGCGTACACCAGGTCGCGAAACAGGTCGCGTAGCTCAGCATAGGACTCGAACGTCAGCGGGTTTTTGCGTTCCGGGCGATTCAAAGTAACTGTGGCCACACTGCCATCGGTGTCCCACAAAAAGTGTTCGGCCTGGTAGTCGGCCATCGTGCTTGTCTTCATAAGTTGTCCTGTTTACATGACTTCGCCGCCGGCCACAGTAATAGCCTGGCCGGTAATGGATGAACTGTTGTCAGCTAATAACCACAGTACAGTGGCTGCGACTTCTTCTGGTTGGATCAAGCGCCCCTGCGGATTGCTTCGAGTGAACTCACCGAGCGCTTCATCTTCACTGCGGCCGGTTTTCTGCATGATGTTTTTGACCGAGTCGCGAATGATATCAGTATCGGTGTAACCGGGGCAGACCGCGTTCACGGTTATGCCGTGCTTTGCGGTTTCCAGAGCGAGGGCACGGGTTAGGCCAAGCACACCGTGCTTGGCCGCACAATAGGCGCTGACATAGGCGTAGCCTTTCAAAGCGGAAGTGCTGGCAATGTTGATGATGCGCCCGTGCCCGGCATCGCGCATTGGACCGATGACTTGGGCCGTGCAGTGGAACACGCCGTTCAGATTGACCGCCATGACGGAGTTCCAGTCATCCGCTGTGAGTTTATGAAACGGTTTGGTCGGCGCCGCGCCTGCGCAGTTCACTAATATCGCCACCGCGCCACTGCGGCTGCTGACCAATTCAAAGGCTTGTTGCACAGACACAGGGTCGCTGACATCGCAACTCTGCGCGTGCAGCCGATCGCTGCCAGTGGTATCCAGAAAGGCATCCAGCGCCGCCTGGCGCCGCCCCATAATAGTAACCGTGGCATTGGCCGCCAGTAACTGCCGGCTGATTTCTGCGCCAATTCCGGAGGCACCGCCAGTAACCACCGCGTGCGTATTGCATAAGTCCATGGGCTAGTTCTTTATCGCCTGCAATTCAGCTGCCATCATCTCGGCTGCGCGTTGCAGATTGGTGTGCAATTGTCGGTAGCCCATAAAGTACTGCTTTTGCTCGTGCACGCCAACCCCACCATGGCCCTGCTCGGCCGCGGCGCGCAGCGTCCAGTTCGGATCAGCCAGATGCGGCCTTGCCAGACAAACCAGGTCAGCTCGACCGGCAGCCACAATGCTGTTCACGTGGTCAGACTCGTAGATATTGCCCACCGCCATGGTCGCCACACCGGCTTCGTTGCGAATCTGGTCGGACAGTGGCGTCTGGAACATGCGTCCGGGCCGCGGTTTGGCAGCGTGTGAGGTTTGTCCGCTGGATACGTCGATAATATCCGCGCCAGCCTCGCTGAAGGCTGTCGCAATTGCCACACTTTCACGTTCGGTAATGCCGGCATCACCCATCCAGTCATGGGCCGATATGCGCACCGACATCGGTCGGTCAGCAGGCCAGGCGGCGCGCATGGCCGTAAACACTTCCAATGGATAGCGCAGGCGGTTTTCCAGGCTGCCGCCGTACTCGTCTTCGCGTTGATTAAGAATCGGCGTAATGAACGCAGCAATCAGGTAACCGTGCGCCGCGTGCAACTCCAGCAGGTCGAAACCCGCGCGCGCACCACGCTCGGTGGCAGCAACAAACTGCGCTTTGATCGCATCCATCTGGTCCCGGTCCAGTGCACTGGGTACCTGGTTGTAACTGTCATAGGGGATTGCACTGGCTGAGACCAATGGCCAGGCGTCGGCGGGCTCCAGCGGGTCATCCAGACGGTCGGGGTGCCAGGCCCAGGGTTCTTTGGTTGCACCCTTGGGGCCAGCGTGGCCCAACTGTAGGGCAAACTTAGCCTGGGTGTGCTGATGCACGAAGTCGACAATTCGGGTCCAGCTGGCTTCCTGTTCATCATTCCAGATGCCGGCACAACCCGGGGTGATTCGGGCCTCGGCTGAGACATCGGTCATTTCAGTGTACACCAGACCGGCACCGCCCTTTGCGAGGCTGCCGTAGTGCACCAAATGCCAGTCATCGGGGAGGCCATCTGTTGCGCTGTACATGGACATCGGCGAGACCACCACCCGGTTGGCAAGCTCCAGATTACCGAGCTTGTAGGGCAGAAACATGGGTGGCACGGCGTCGTCAAATTCCTCGCCGAGAACACGCTTGGCCAGGTGTTTTTCCAGTTCTTCCAGCCACTCCCTGTCTCGCAGGCGCAGGTTCTCGTGGCTGACACGCTGGCTGCGCGTCAGCAGCGAGTAGTTGAACTGCTTCAGATCGAAGGCTTCCAGGTAACGTGGGGCGTCCTCGAACCAGATCATGGCGTTTTGCGCCGCGTTCTGCAGGCGCAGAGCTTCCAGTTCGCGTTCCTGCTGGTAGGCGCGCAGCGCTTCGCCAATGGGCAGATCGCTGCTGACATGTTTGGCCAGCGCGATCGCATCTTCCACACCCAGCTTCGTTCCGGAGCCAATGGAGAAATGCGCGGTATGAGCGGCGTCACCAATCAACACGACCCGGTCGTCCAGCACCCAATTGCGGCACAACACAGAAGGAAAATTGATCCAGGCGGAACCACGAATATGAGCGGAATTGGTCAGCAGCTCATGCCCACCCAGATAGTTTTCAAAAATCTTGCGGCAGGTTTCTGCGCTTTCTGCGTGCGACATGTTATCGAAGCCGAAGGCGTCGTATACATCCGGATTGCATTCCACAATAAACGTCGAGGTTTCATCATCGAACTGGTAAGCGTGCGCCCAGATCCAGCCGTGTTCAGTTTTTTCAAAAATGAAGGTAAAGGCGTCCCGGAAAGTCTGTTTGGTGCCCAGCCATACAAAGTGGTTGCTGCGGACATCCACACTGCATTCAAAAGCATCCAGGTTGGAGTTGCGCACTTTGGAGTTTAAACCGTCAGCGGCCACAATCAGGTCGGCGTCAGCGAATTTGCCATTAATATCGTCGGCTTCAAACTCGTACTCGAAGTTCAGCGGAATATTCAATTCGCGCGCGCGATCGTGCAGCAATTGCAGCATGCGTTTGCGGCCAAGGCCGATAAAGCCATGGCCGTCAGAACGTTCCACTTCACCGTTCACAAAGGTGTCGATCATGTCCCAGTGAATAAATTCATCCTTGATGGCCTGGGCGCTGGTTGGATCGTGTTCGTACAGGTTGTCTACGGTTTGATCGGAAAACACAACGCCCCAGCCGAAGGTATCACCCGGACGGTTGCGTTCATACACCTGGATATCGTGGCTGGGGTCACGCAGTTTCATTAAAATGGCAAGATACAGGCCGGATGGGCCGCCGCCCAGGCAGACAATCTTCATGCTTGGCTCCTCTGAAGAAGAGGCGGGCTTCGTGGACCCGCCATTAGTTTAAGCCTAAAATTTCATGGCCAGTATAACAAACTATTTTAAATTTAAAATATTTTCGTTACACTGTGTTGACTGAGATCAAACCACTGATTATGGCCAAACAGTCCGCATCACCATCTGCCGCCTTCGACCACGAAACACGCCTGGTTGAACAAGACCACCACTCCATCAAGTTATGGCTGCGGCTGCTGACCTGCTCCAGCATGATTGAAAACAAGTTACGCACGGCGCTGCGTAATGAATTTGATACCACCCTACCGAGGTTCGATTTTCTTGCCCAATTGCAGCGAGTACCGGAAGGCCTGACGATGGGAGAACTCTCTAAACGTCTGATGGTATCTGGCGGCAATGTTTCCGGCCTGGCAACGCAGTTGGTTAAAGAGGGGCTGGTGGACCGCAGGGCGCTGCCGGACGACCGACGCACCTATATGGTCAAGCTGACGCAAAAAGGTGAGCGGCAATTCGCCCTGATGGCAGCCCGCCATGAAGAGTGGGTAATCGAGCTGCTTGGTTCGCTGGAACTTGACGATGTGGAACGATTATCGGATTTGCTCGCCCAGGTGAAGGCCACCGTGGCTGGCGCCGAGCTTAAATAATATGAACGCGGGCCTCATACCCAGCAGACCGAAAAGCTATGATGGCGTTGTGCTGGCCACTCCGGTCAGCCTGGGGTATCAGAAGCAAAGCCCGCATGGAGCTGCCTGGTTTGTCGGCTCGGCCCTGCGCAATCTGCTGCAGCAATCCGGGTTAAAGAAGCACGACGTGGACGGCTTCTCAGTCAGCAGCTTTTCGCTGGGGGCGGATTCCACCATCGCCCTTACCCAGCATTTCGGTATCAGTCCGCGCTGGCTGGAAGAAGCACCTTATGGCGGAGCGTCCGGCCTATTGGCCTTGCGCAAAGCGGCGCGAGCCGTGCAAATGGGCGATGCGGATATCGTCGCCTGCATCGGCGGTGATGCGGCCGCGCATCGCTCTTTTGAGTTTACAGCGTCGGAATTCAGCAACTTTTCCATCGATGCGTCTTTTCCCTATGGCGCGGGTGGCCCCAATGCCGCTTTTGCTCTAATTACTCAGAATTATATGCAGCGCTATCATGTGCAACGCGAAGATCTGGGGCGGATCGCGGTTGCGCAGCGCTATAACGCCAATCGATTCCCGCTGGCTCTGTTGGGCCACAAAACTCTGAGCATGGAGCAATATCTGAACGCCCGGCTGATTGCCGGACCACTGCACCTGTTTGATTGCGTTATGCCCTGCGCGGGAGCCGAGGCTTTTCTGGTCATGAGCGAGGAGCGGGCGCGATTTTTAGAGATTCCCTACTGTAAATTGTTAGCCGCTAATGAGCTGCATAACTCACACCGCGACGATGACGTGCAGTATCGCGGTGGCTGGACCGATTACGTGGGTGGTATGTACGAGCTGGCCGGCCTGGGCCCTGAGAATATCGATATTCTGCAGACTTACGATGACTACCCGGCCATTAGTATGCTGCAGATCGAAGACCTAGGCTTTTGTGCCAAGGGTGAGGGAGCGGAGTTTGTACGTCGCACGGATCTGCGCTTTGACGGCAGTGGTCCGGAAAAAAACAAACTGGCGCACAATACCTCGGGCGGACAGTTATCAGTAGGTCAGGCTGGAGCCGCGGCCGGCTTACTGGGGCTGGTGGAATCCATCCGGCAATTGACTGGTCAGGCATTGGGCCAGCAGGTAACAGGTGCTCAACACGCTATGGTGAGTGGCTTTGGCATGATTAACTATGACCGTGGCCTGTGTTCGGCGGCTGCGATCCTGGGGAGGGCGTAAGTATGGCCACCCGATATTCCATGCAGCGCCGGCTGCGCATGAACCGCCCTTCGCTGCGTTTGCGCAGCAAACCACCCAAGCTGCGCACGCAGCGAGGCATGGACTTTACGGCGGCCAACCTGGTGGAGCCGTTGGCCATGCAGCATTGTCAAAGCTGCAGACACATCAATTACCCGCCACGTGAAATCTGCGGTGAATGCTTAAGCGACCAGTTGATCTGGCGCAAAGTGCCCACGGAGGGCGTTCTGCTACAGTCAATCAGCCTGCATCACAGCTTGTGGGAGTTCTTTAAGCGCCGCTTGCAGCGCGGTAGCTGGCCGATTGCCAGCGTGCGTTTACAGGCCGGACCGATTGTATTCGCACACGTAGCCGGGCAGTGTTTCGGTGGTGACGCCGCTGCTGGTGCTCGCGTGAATGTATTCAGTCACAGCGACAGCAGCCGCCAGGCCGTGTTGATTGTAGTGCCCGTCAGCACGCCGATCGATACACCTGCGCAAAGACGCGCAATTGTTGAACCGATGGGCTTGCTGGAACCCGCGGTTAGAGGAGAACAGTATGAGTGAACAAGCAAAAACAGTCGTGGTAACCGGGGGCAGTACCGGCATCGGCGCGGCCATTTGCCAACATCTGCTGGCTGATGGCTATCGGGTGGTCAATATCGCCCGTCGACCCTGTGAGTTGGAGCATGCAAATGTGATCAATTACGAATGCGACCTCAGCGATGCTGACGCGACAGCCAATGTTGCCGCTGATATTGCCAGACAGTATTCAGTGTGCGGCTTTGTGCATAACGCCGGCTTGATTCGCGCAGCACTGCTGGAAAGTGTTGAGCTGGTTGATTTGAACTATTTGACTCAGGTGCACATCGGGGCGGCCATTACCCTCACGCAGGCTTTTTTACCCGCGATGAAAGCGGCTCGCTTCGGCCGCGTGATTTTGATTACCTCGCGTGCTGCGTTGGGCCTGCAAACCCGCACCGCTTACTCGGCGACCAAGTCCGGCATGATGGGCATGGCACGCACTTGGGCGCTTGAGCTGGGAGAGCACGGTATTACGGTTAACACGGTCGCTCCGGGCCCGATAGAGGCAACGGAGATGTTTCACGCGGTGATCCCGGAAGGCGACCCCAAACTGCAAGCCATGGCCGACGGTATTCCGGTAAAACGCCTGGGGCTGCCGACGGACGTGGCGCGCGCTGTGGACTTCTTTATGCACCCGGACAACGGTTTTATCACCGGCCAGACCCTGATGGTCTGCGGTGGTGCCAGTCTTGGGTCTTTATCGCTGTGAACAATGTCTGAGATCCCTGGAGGCTTCAAATGACAATCAGTAATGATGAGCTGGCCGGCTTGGTGGAACCCACCCGGGCGCACAAAAGGGTTTACATAGACCCGGAGGTTTTTGAGCTTGAAATGGAACGCATATGGGGGCAGGCCTGGATTTATATAGGGCATGAAACCCAGGTACCGAAGGCCGGTGATTTCTTCACCACGAATATCAACCACAAGGTTCCGGTGGTGATGGTGCGCGACAAAAACGGCGCGGTGCACGTGCTGCATAATCGCTGCGGCCACAAGGGCGCCAAGTTGGTGGAAACCCGCCAGGGCAATGCGCGCGGCGCGTTTCGCTGCGCCTACCACGGCTGGACATTCCAGCACGATGGCAGCATTCTGAAAATCCCGAATGAGAAGGGTTACGACAACACCGGTTTCGATATTAAAGACCCGTGTAACAACATGCAGAAGGTGGCGCAGCAGCAGAGTTACCGAGGCTTTGTTTTCGCCACGCTGTCTCCCGATGCGCCGGACCTGGAAACCTGGTTGGGTGGTTCTAAGGACTGCCTGGATAATCTGTGCGACCGTGCGCCGGAGGGCGAAGTGGAAGTGGCCGGTGGTGTGTTGCGCTACGAGCATGACTGCAACTGGAAGCACATCATGGAAAACCTGAACGACACGATGCACCCCATGGTGGTGCATCAATCGGTTGTACAGTCGGCGCAGGACTACATTGACACGCTGCCGCCGGAAGCGGTCAAACGGCGCTCGGAAGCCGAAATTATTCTACCTTTTGGCGGCTCCTATGAGGACTTTGAAGATTCCGGTATTACCGGTTTCCGCTACGGGCATCACTATGATGGTGGCAAGACCAGTATTCATGCCGACTACACCGTTGACCCTGAATACCATGCCGCCATGGTGAAAGCCTATGGTGAAGAACGCACCCGCGACATTTATTCTTTTAATACGCATAACACCTGTTATTACCCGTCGTTAACCATTAAATCGGCAGTGCAGAATATTCGGGTTGTGCGCCCGGTGGCTGTGAACAAATTTGTTGTGGAAACCTGGTCGTTTCGCCTTAAAGGCGCACCGGACTTTATGTTGCAGCGCACCCTGTTATATTCCCGTCTGATCAATTCCTCTGCCTCGATGGTCGGGCCCGATGATCTCGAGGTGTACCGCCGCATGCAGGAAGGCCTGGAGTCCAATGCCAGCGATTGGGTTGAATTCCATCGGCAGTATGGCCAGGACAAAGATGAAGGTGACCGGGTAGTGGGTGGAGGCACCAGTGACCTGGACATGCGGACCCAGTACGCGGCCTGGAAGGCTTATATGCTACAGGAGGCCTACGTATGAACGCTCAAGTTGACTTGCATGTGGTCGAAGGCTTTCTTTACCAGGAAGCCGGCTACCTGGACCGCCCCGATCTGGAAAGCTGGCTGGCCCTGTACACCGACGACGGCACCTACTGGATGCCGGCTTCAGAAGACCAGCCTGACCCATTCAACCACATTTCGCATTTCTACGATGACCGTGTGTTGATGGAGATTCGCAAGCGTAATTTCGTCCACCCACGTGCGGCCAGCAAAGACTCAGCCGTTAGATGCTCACACTTGATCGGCAATATCCGCCACGCAGGCAGTAGCGAGCAGGGCGACTTGATCATTACTTCCAATTTTCAGGTTGTAATGTTCTACCGCGAGGAACAACGTGTATTCGCCGGCACCTATGAACACCACCTGGTGCCCTCTGGTGACAGTTTTATGATTCGCCACAAGAAAGTGAACCTGATCAATCCGGAAGCGGCGCATAAGTCGATCATTATCTATTTGTGATGGTTATCAAGTGCCGGCCAGCGCTCCAGATAAATCTGCAGTAATTCAATGAGGGTACCGTCCGGGTCTTTGCACACGGCGACGTCGGCCATCCGCTTCGCGCAGGATTGCGGCGGTGACACAAACTCGATGCCCCGCGCGAGAAGGTCTTGATAATCCTGCAGCAGATTATGGGAGGCCAGGCAGATTCGTACCAGACCCAGGTCCTGATTTTCCAACGGTTGTTGCTGCTGGAGGTTGGAATACTCAGTCAGGTCCAGCTTTGGAAAACCGTCGTCAAGCTGCATGATGCAGGCGCGGCCTTGCGTTCCTTCGGCTAAGCCCAGTGCCTGGGTGGCAGTCTCTGGCAATGGTGAACAGCCCTCTGTGCTATCCACATCAAGGTAGGGAATACCAGGCAGAAACACCTCAAAGCCGAGCTTACTGTAAAACTCGATCGAGCGTTCCAGATTGCTCACATTGACATTGATATGACCCCATCCAAGCTTTGCTTTACTCATGGCTTATCCAGGTTGTACCCAACAGGCACGCGACAGCCAGAGATTTGCAACCAAGTTGGGTCAAAGTCGGCTTTTCTCGAGTGGGCATTGTATTACCTCCAGAAGATTATGTCGGGGAATCTAACGCCTCTTGTTGGCATAGGCAGTAAAATTGAGCTTTGCCGCCAAGCCGGTATCAGTGCCCAGGGTTTGTCCATAGTTATGCAGAGCCGTCAAAGAAAATAGCCAGTATAACCTGTTGAACAGCAATGGTCCGGCCTTTAATATCGGCGTAATTCGCCTTCTTGGTGTGGCTTCATGCTTTACATTGTTTTGACGATGGTACTGGCTTTCGCCATCTACTTTCCTTCGTTGTGGGTGAGCCATGTAATGCGCAAACATCACAAACGCTTTGATGACATGCCAGGTACTGGTGGAGAACTCGCCGAGCATTTGCGTAGTCGTTTTCAGTTAGATGATGTAGTGGTGGAACGAACCGAAGAGGGTAGAGACCACTACGACCCGTCCGCTAAGGCTGTTCGCCTGAGTCCAAGCAACTTTAACGGCAAGTCAATTACTGCCATCGCGGTTGCGGCGCATGAAATAGGGCATGCCATTCAGTTTCACCGCAATGAAACGGTCTCTCAATTGCGCTCGCGCTACATGCCCAAAGCCATGCTAATGAAAAAACTCGGTATTGGTCTTATGGCTTTGCTGCCTGTTGTCGCAGTGGTACTGAAAGTTCCCGCTGCGATGTTTGTTGTTATCGGGCTTAGTCTTACTTTGCAGCTGCTGGGCGCGCTGGCCTATCTTATCGTATTGCCGGAAGAGTGGGATGCCAGCTTTAATAAGGCCCTGCCCATTCTGGTCGAAGGAGACTATCTGCCGCCGCAGCATCAGGCAGCGGCGCGCAGCGTGCTCAAAGCGGCCGCGTATACCTACTTCGCCGGGGCGCTCGCGGATATTGTAAATATCGGGCGTTGGCTATTGGTATTGCGACGCTAAAAGTTTGGCCTGCCTGTTATCGTTTCATCGAGCGCATATGGCCGTGTATTTTCTGCAGTAAATTACAGCGATAAAGGCTACAATCACAGCACACGACGAAATTGGCGCCAGCAGGGCTGAATTGAATGTTGAGATGATGGACCGGTCGCAATGAGTAAACAATACAATCAACCCTTGAGCGGTAATGACATGCCGAGGTTCGGTGGTATTGCCAGCCTGTTTCGCTTGCCCACTCAGGCGACCGCCGAAGGGCTTGACGTTGCGCTACTTGGCGTTCCCCTGGATATTGGTACCAGCAATCGTGTCGGTACCCGTTATGGGCCACGCCAGATCCGCAGCGAGTCGGTATTGGTTCGTCCCTACGGTATGTACACTGGCGCTGCACCGTTTGATAGCTTTCAGGTTGCCGATATCGGTGATGTTCCCCTGAACGCCTATAACCTGCTGAAGTCTATCGATATTATTGAGGCGCATTACAATGAGGTACTGCAGCATGATGTGATCCCGGTATCCATGGGTGGCGATCACACCATTGCTTTACCCATACTGCGGGCGGTTGCCGCAAAGCACGGCCCGGTGGCTTTGATTCATGTAGATGCGCATGCCGACATTAATGATGAAATGTTTGGCGAGAAAATCACCCACGGGACAATATTTCGTCGGGCCATTGAAGAAAACCTGCTTCAACCGAGAAAAATGTTTCAGATTGGGCTGCGAGCGACCGGGTACTCGGCCGAGGATTTCGAATGGTCACGGCAGCAGGGGGCACAGGTGGTTCCGGCCGAGGAATGTTGGCATAAATCATTGGCGCCTTTGATGGACACGATCCGCCTGAAGATAGGGAGTGAAACACCGGTGTATTTGAGTTTTGACATTGACGGTCTCGACCCGTCAGTAGCACCGGGTACCGGAACACCTGAGCCCGGCGGGTTAACGGGCTCACAGGGCTTGGAGATTATTCGTGGTTGTTTCGGACTGAACCTGGTGGGTTGTGACCTGGTGGAGGTGTCGCCTCCTTACGATACCACCGGTAATACAGCCCTGCTGGCAGCAAATCTGATTTTCGAAATGCTGTGTAGCCTGCCGGCTTGTAAACGGCGCTAGAATGCAGCGGCCAGTGAGCTGCCAACTGTCACTTCCCATGGTTTATTCATTGGTATGCCGAGGTGGCGTTGTGTTTTCTGTCAAACCACGTTCTCTGGCATGCTTGCCTTGATGATTTCGGCAACTTCTGGGTAAGCTATCTTTCCCAGGGCAGTGCGGGGTAAGGATGCAATCTGCACAATTTGGCGCGGATGCTTGAAGCGACCGAGGTGCTGGCGAAGGTGCTGTTGTATGTCGCGCTCCGCTATTGGTCTGCCGATAGTAGTAACGATTAAGGCCGCTGGTACCTCGCCCCAGTGCGCATCCTCAACCCCAACGACGGCCGCTTCCAGCACGTCGGCATGGAGTTCCAGCACACGTTCAATCTCGCCCGGATGGATATTTTCGCCGCCTGAGATAATTAACTGTTTCTTGCGCCCAACAATACACAGTCTGCCGTTTTGATCCTGATAACCAAGATCTCCTGTTAGTAACCAACCGTCCCTAAAAGCGTCTTCTGTAGCCTGATCGTCACGCCAATAGTGGCTCATGAGACTTGGGCCCTTGAGCGCTATCTCCCCTTCGACACCGGTGGCCACACTGTTCCCTGCAGTATCAAGCACCTTCGCGTCCGTATACAGGGCAGGGTGGCCGACGGTTCCAAACCCCGGGCCAATGCCATCCACAGTTTGATGGATGGCAATTGGAGCTGATTCGGTACAGCCATAAATCTGTATTACTGGTACCCCTTTGTTGGCCCAGGCGCGAATGAGATCCATGTTAACGATCGCAGAGCCCGTGGCGACCGCCTTAATTGAACTCATGTCAGCCGTAGACCAGTTAGCTTGGGCCATCAATTGCTGCATCTGCGAAGGCACGAGCACGGTGAGACTGGGTCGTTCATGCTCTAGATATTTCATGAATTCGACTGGCTCGAATTTCGCAAACACTGTAACGGTCGCGCCCACCTGCAGAGCAGGCAGAGTCTGGATATTGATACCGCCGACGTGGAAGAACGGCAGTGTTGTGGCAATATGATCGGTACGACTCATGTCATGCATTAAACGACTGTTCAGTGCATTCCAATGCACGGCTGCTTGTGTCAATACCGCCCCCTTCGGTTCTCCGGTACTGCCGGAGGTAAACACAATGAGCAACGCTGCTTGTAAATGACCTTTATGGCGTTGCAGAGGCACATGTTCATCCACTAAACGCTGGTAATCGATATCGGCTTTCTCACTACCGCAATCATCCATGACTACTTTGGCAAACGTCGAGCAACAATGCCCGGCAACGGCGGCAAATTCGCTCGTTAAAAACAGTGCTTTAACATCGGCGCGCTCTATCAGTGTCGCCTGTTCCTGGGTCGCAAGCCTGAAATTGATGGGTACCAATATTGCGCCGAGTTTGGCACAGGCAAATAGCAACACCAGAAATTCGACGCGATTAGGTGCAAGATAGGCAACGCGGTCTCCAGTGCTTACGTCTAAACCGTGCCTCAATCCTCCTGCGAGCCGAGAAATCTGTTGGGCAAGCTCACGGTAGGTATAGGTGCGTTGCTTGTCGCAGATAGCGCGCTTTTCGGGTGTGCGCATTGCCCATTGCTCGATCCAGCGGGAAATGTCTTCTGCAACCGAGTGGCTGTTTTGCTGCGCGGTTGTGCCTGATGATGCTATGGCCGCAACCCGGTATTGGCTGCGCATGTAATCCATTCCTGCTTGCATTACCGTGCGCCAGCTGCGCTCTATGGAGGGTGAATAGGATTCATCAAAAATTTGGACTGTCTCCAGCAATTTTTCCAACCAGATATCGTACAACTCAGGCGCAATATCCCGGCCGCTCTTACTGTGCGATGCCGCGATCTGCCGCATGCGCTCACTCGGTTTGCCGGTGGCGAAGAAATCCACCATATGGCCAACCGATAGTTGCAGGTGCGCCTGCTGCTTAACCATGTCAGCGCTACTGAACTTTTCAGCAATTCTGGGAGAGGCGTTCAGAAATCGTTTATAGAATTCATCAAAGAAGGCCTTGCCGCCGCGTTTTTCTGCCAAAACCCGGTCGTAGGACTCTGCCATTATAGTGAGTTGTTTTTGTTCGCCGTTGAGCGGAGAGGACTCGAGTAATTGTACACGGCCCGACTCGTCCAACGGTCTCGGTTGCAAGTAATGAGCAATGCTATTAGCGTAGTACTCCAGCATCGCTTTTCGATCAGCAACACACGTCAGGCTGCCATCACTTTCCCGGCGAACAACATTGAGGTCTATCAGCCGACTCAGAGCCATGCCATAAGCGTCAGTTTCTGTCTTGTTGTAGAAAAACAGTGGTGCGTTAGCTGTATCCAGCATTGTGCGTACGCTTTCGGCCTGCTCGAGCAATTGCGCTTCAGACCAACTTGACTGAGGTTTGCTGCGCAAGGCCAATGCCAGTATATGCACGGGCAGCACTGGCATCATGTCCATTGCGGAGTCCATCAATTCCCGACCGAGCTCTTCAACCAGTACTCGGCGCTGCTCACCTGGCAGTTCCTTCAGCCGTATCCCGCGTACGCGTTGCCAGTTGTCTAAGGACAGAGGTTTGCCAAAGCTCGCGCAGGCCCAGCCATAGCGATTTTCTCTGGGAGTCACCAGCAACCAGAGTGTTTTCATACAAAAAGTCAGACTCGTCCACGCGACATACCATTTTCCTCGGTGTTTGAACTCGCGTTGGTCCTCAAAAACCAGCCTTTCCTGCTCCGGTATCGAATCGTAATTGAAGCTAACCGGTATAAAAACGATATCTCTATCCTGCCCAGGCCAGCTGGCAGTCGCTACATAATTCAACAACCCAAAGTACAAATTTTGCAAACTGCCATCACGGCTTAAGCTACCCTCGGGGAATACCCCCAAATGAATACCGAAACTCACGGACATTTGAACGTAGCGCCGCAGAACCAGTCGATACAGAGGATCATTGGCATCCCGGTCCACCACATAATTGCCGGCCAGCTTCACCAAGTGGTAAAGCGGCCATAACCTGGCCCACTCACCTGCAGCATGTGATACGGCAGAGCGTCGTGACAACAGGTAGTTGACTAACAATACATCTATATTGGAACGGTGATTCATCAGCATCACTACCGTTGCATTCGGTCCAATTTCATCATATTCCTGTTTTGCATCACGCAGCATCTTTACCTGATAGAGTGTGCGTAACAAGGTGCGCGCCAGCCAGTATCCAATGGCGAAGTAGAACGTAGCTGAGAAAGCCGGTACTATTTCCTCTGCGTAATGTCTCACTCGCCTGTCAATTGTATTGGCGTCCTCATCGTGATTTGACGCCGCTTCGGTGATCGCTGAGCGTATCTCTGAAGAATTAACAAGGCTCTCGATGATGACTTTGCGATCAAGAAGCGCGAATGGAGAAACAGGAAACTTGAGCTGCAATGAACGATTGGCCGTTAGGTATAGTTCCCAGCGTTGAAATAGCCACTTAAGCAGCAGGATTATTAACGCTACCCAGGCAAGTATGGGCCACAGGTGGCTCAGGAAGAAGTCGCTTACCGCGGAATAGGTCAACAGAACCTCCGCATTTTAATTGTTAATATCGATCTTGCTCGAAACTATACATGCGCAGGACTATGAATGCACTCAAATGGCATTTCGTTTGAGCTATGTCAAATTAGCAGAGTATTCCAGGTGCCACGTGTATTCAGCGCAGCATGCATTGGTTAAGCTGACAGTTTCGATGTAAAGTGGTTCCGTCACAGTGAGGCAGTCCCAAAGCCGACCTCTATCCCTCAGGATCATGCAATCGCCATTGGGTGCCCTGATTGCCAGACCTTGGCTGGATCGATGCATATTGTATCTGTTGGAGCACTGGTTCTTCCCTCTCTCTCGACTGTGGGCTGCTGCGCGGGCTGCCGATGGTGATGTTGACGCGTTTGTTAAAAGTGTACCGCTCGATCAGCCCAGTCGGCGGCAGGTTCAGCGCATAGAGCGGGCGTTGAATCATTTCGAACGTACCCGCCTCAAAGCATTCTCAATTGAGCAATTGTGGCATGACTATTTTTTTTCAAGCATGGACATTGAAAGCAGCCGGCTACCAATTGTGGAGGAAATGCGGCTGGACTTCCGAACCGCATACAATATGTCCAGGCTAAGGTTTATTCCATTGCGTAAGCTCGTTATTTCATCGGTGTACATGACGCCGCCAAGCCCGGAAGAATTAGAGGCGCGATTTGGAAAAAGTGGCGAACAGGTAGAAGCCCTGTTTGCCTTGCCCGAGTCTCTGCCAGCGGTCGAAAGGTCACGTCCTGTTCCTAGGCCTTACGGCCAGGATTACTGGCTGCGATTCCAGTCGCCCTCCCTTGCCATGAATGACCTTGCTTACGCTCGAGTGCACGAGCCTCTCCATGTCAGCAACCCCCCAACTTTAATATTTGGGCATGGGATTTGTGTCGAGTTTGATCACTATCAGCAGTTGATTGATGAAGTGACCGAACTTACTCGCAAAGGCATCCGGGTAATTCGCCCTGAAGCCCCGTGGCATGGGCGGCGGGTACTGCCTGGCCATTTTGGAGGTGAACAATTGCTGTCAGCAACACCTAACAGTATGTTCGATTTTCTCGCGGCCCAGCATCAGGAATGGGCGACTTTAATCCACTGGGCACGCAATGACAGTCGTGGAGCAGTTGCGATTGGGGGCAGTAGCCTGGGAGCACAAACGGCAAAAACCATTGCTATGCGCGCCACCGACTGGCCTGAGCCGCTGCGGCCCGATGCGCTGATTGCGATCACGCACAGTCAGCATATCTACGAAGCCGCTTTACATGGCTCACTGTCGGATATCTGGAATATGGGTGATGCTATGCATGCCAAGGGCTGGCACAAAGATTCTGAAAAAGCTTGGTTGGAGCGGCTGGATCCGCTCCGTAAACCCTGTATGCCAGGGCATAACATATTCAGCGTAATCGGTGACTGCGATACCATTACACCAACGACACTGGTGGGCAAGCAGCTTGATTACTGGGGAGTACCTGCAGAAAATCGGTTCCACTATCGTCGTGGACACTTCACGATTCCGCTAGGCATGATTAACAATAGCGAGGCCTTGCTTCCATTTGCTGATGCACTGAAACGTTTGTGAACAAACTTCAAAGCGGACTTCTTTTTCTCATACTGCTCGCCGTTGTGAGCTATTTGCTCGCAGGAGGGGAGAATCTTATGAACCCGCTGATCTACCAGAAGTACTTTCAGCAAGCTCCAGAATTGGCAATCGTCATATTTTTCTTAACACTGACGGTGGCCACATCATTGTCACTGCCGGTAACTGGTGTAGCCTCGGTCCTGGCAGGCATTCTTCTCGGGCACTTCGCTGGCACGGCATTGGTTGTAATGGCCTGCACTACCGGCGGCACTCTTGCTTTCCTCTCTTCTCGATTTATTCTGCATGATAGGGTTCAGCAGCGGTTTGGCGGGCAGCTTGCGGTCGTCAATCAAGGGATACAGCGGGATGGCGCTTTCTATGTGTTCGGTCTTAGGATGGTTCCGGTCGTCCCATTCTGGTTGCTCAACTTGCTGCTTGGTATTACGCCCATGCAGGTCGGCCGTTTTTACCTGGCCACAGCAGCCGGTATGTTACCCATTACTATTGTGCTGGTTCACTTTGGTACGCAGATTAGTGCCGTCGAGAAATTTACCCTGCAATCCATATTTTCACCGGGTTTGCTGTTCTCACTGTGCTTGCTTGGGGTCATGCCCTTTGTTACCCGGGGCCTGTTGCGATTGTTGCAGCGTGCGCGATGTGCAGCGTCGAAATAAACCCCTGTGCCCAGCAATCTGCAAATGCACTGGTTTCCTGAAACGACTGGATAAAGTGTTTTGCTGACTATCCGGTCTGGAGAGCTTAGCCCTGCTGCATGCCGGCTTCTCCATACTCTGATTGCACCAGCAAAGCGTGATAGTTGTCCCGGTCGATCGTCGCCCTCGCTGATCGGTCGTTGTTGGATACCAGCCAGGTCACAAAGAAAGCCAGGGGCATGGTGAATAGCGCGGGATAATTGTAGGGGAATAGCGCTTGCTCAAAGCCCAGCACGGATACCCAGACTTGTGGTCCGATCACGATCAGCACCACAGATGTCAGCAAGCCGACCGTCGCGCCCGCAATTGCCCCGCGGGTGGTGAGGCCAGCCCAGAAAAGAGACATAAACAGAATGGGGAAGTTGACGCTGGCGGCGACCACCATTGGCATTGTGGCGATAAAGGCGACATTCTCATTTTGGAATAGAATACCCAGACCCACAGAAATAACGCCAATCACTAAAACAGTGATGCGGGTAAGTCTTAGTTCGGTATCTGGATCGGGGTCTCCCTTGCACAGTACTTCTGCATACAGATCATGCGATATTGCAGCAGCGCCGGATACGGTCAGTCCGGCCACAACAGCCAGAATCGTCGCAAAGGATACGGCAGACATAAAACCGGTCAGTAAACTGCCACCTACAGCGTTGGATAAGTGAATTGCCGCCATATTGCCACCGCCAATCAGGTTTCCGTCCAGGTCAAAAAACTGCGGATTGTTGTAGAGCAGCATGGCCGTTCCAAAGCCGATGATGATGAGCAGAAGGTAGAAGTAACCCATGAACAGGCTGGCATAAAAGGCCGACTTTTTTGCTTCATGCGCATTCGGTACCGTAAATAAGCGCATCAGGATATGCGGCAGTCCAAGTACACCAAACAGCATGGACGTTAGGATGGTGGCTACCTGGATTGGGTCTTTGAAGGCAAGGCCTGGCGCCAGCATGCGCTCTCCGGCCGGGTGGTTGTCAGCAGCTCGCTGCAGCAGTTGGTCGACACTGAAGTCAGCTTCCTGCATGACCAGAAAAGCCAGCACGGTGACCCCGGCAATTAATAGCAGGGCTTTGATAATCTGTACCCAGGTGGTAGCCAGCATACCGCCGAAGGTCACGTAAATAACAACCAGTATCGCCACCGAGATAACAGCCCATTCATAAGGTAAACCAAATAGCAGTTCAATCAGCTTGCCAGCGCCAACCATCTGGGCGATCAGGTACAACAGGACCACGATGATGGTGCCGGCGATCGCAACATAGCGAATGCGCGAGCGCTCCAGACGTGTAGACACGACGTCAATAAAAGTATAGCTACCGAGATTGCGCACCCGGCGGGCCAGTAGAAACAGCATCAGTGGCCAGGCGGAGAATGCGCCTAGCGACAAAACCAGACCGTCAAAACCCGCGCCGAACATCAGCGCGGTAATGCCGAGGAAAGAAGCCGCCGACATAAAATCACCGGCAATGGCTGTGCCGTTTTTCAATCCGGAAATCTTGCCGCCGGCGTTATAAAACTCGCTGCTGTTGCGGGTGTGGCGTGCCGCCCAGTAACTGATAACGAGCGTGGCCGCGACAAACAGCAGAAAGATGACAATCGCCGATGTATTGAGCGGCTGGCGTTCCACTGCGCCTTCCACCGCGCCAACTGCCAGTACGGCGTTGGAAAGCAGGCCCAACAGTGCAGCGGTCAGCGAAACACACAACTTGTTCATTGGGCTTGACCTCCCTCGCGGTTTTCCCTGCGTTGGTCTTTCGCGCTCAGGCTTAAAAACCAGAACTCCAGTGCAACGAATATCAGAATCAGACTGACGAACAGCAGCAGTGCGCCATTGACGAAACCAAACAGCGGCTCAGTAAGAAATTGGCCGATGTCTGTCCACGCGAGGGTAAAAGAAAAGTACAGCGTCAGGGCGGCGAGGGAAAAGCGAAACCGCCGCCGGGTGCGGTCCTGTATGGCGCGTAATTGTTGTGCATTGAGATCATCACTCATGGTCAGGCTCTGTTTTTTTAGAAGTTTATTTTTTGTGCTGGGTCGGGCCGCGCTATTATCAGCAAAACTGTGCGGCAAGGCCAGAAGGCTAGCGATTATCAATAACCCGCTTGGCCTTGCCTTCAGACCGCGGTATGGAGCCAGCAGGCTGTAAGACCACGCTGGAGCTGACCCCGATCAGCGATTTGATGTGGTGCTGCAATTCCGCGCAGTTGCTGTCGTTTGCAGATCCGTCAGTGGCCGCTTCTACCAGCACCTTTAACTGGTCCATATTGCCTTCTTTGCTGACCTCGATCAGGTAGTGCGGCGCAAATCCGCCGACCTTCAGAATTTGCTCTTCAATTTGGCTGGGGAAGACGTTCACGCCACGAATAATCAACATGTCATCACTGCGCCCGGTAATCTTGTCCATGCGCCGCATAGAGCGCGATGTGCCCGGCAGCAGCCGCGTCAGGTCGCGCGTACGGTAGCGAATCATCGGCATGCCTTCCTTCTGCAGGTTGGTAAACACCAGTTCGCCTTCCTCGCCGTCAGGGAGCACTTCGCCAGTGTCCGGATTGATGATTTCCGGGTAGAAATGGTCTTCCCAGATGGTTGGCCCGTCTTTACCCTCCACGCACTCCTGCGCCACACCCGGCCCCATTACTTCGGAGAGCCCGTAAATGTCCACAGCATCAATGGCCAGGCGTTGTTCCAGCTCACCGCGCATTTCCCCGGTCCAGGGTTCAGCGCCAAAAATGCCACAGCGCAGGCGCAGTTTGCTTGGGTCCAGGCCCTGGCGATCGATTTCGTCGGCAATATTGAGCATGTACGACGGTGTGACCATGATGATGTCGGGCTGAAAATCATTGATCAGCTGCACCTGTTTTTCCGTTTGCCCGCCAGACATGGGAATCACCGCGCAACCCAGGCGTTCAGCGCCGTAGTGGGCACCCAGACCTCCGGTGAACAGCCCATAGCCGTAGGACACGTGAACTTTGTCGTTTTTTCGGCCACCGGCGGCGTAGATGGAACGTGCCACCACCTGAGCCCAGGCGTCAATGTCGTTCTGTGTGTAGCCGACCACGGTCGGCTTGCCGGTGGTACCGCTGGAGGCGTGGATTCGGACAATGTCATCCATAGGGACGCAGAATACGCCAAAGGGGTAGTTGTCGCGCAGATCTGCCTTCGTTGTAAAGGGGAATTTGCTCAGATCCTCCAGGCTTTTCAGCTCATCGGGGTGTACTCCGTGCTGGTCGAATTTCCGTTTATAGACTGGCGAATTAGCGTAAGCGTGTTGCAGGGTTTTGCGCAGGTTGCTGAGTTGCTGGGCACGGATTTCATCGATGCTGGCGTTTTCAATATCATCCAGGCCGATTTTCGATGCTGACATGATTTCCCCCTCGTTTTATGCTGAGAATGTTGAGGTTGCTCACTGGGCGTCTTGACGCGGGCAGGCCGCAAATATAATACATAAAATTGACCAGCGCAGCAAAATATGTATCATAATCGCCAATTGTATAAAAACACTTGTCATGCCGCCTGATCATCCAAGGCGCACCCCATTCCACACTGGTTCGGAGAATCTGTAATGAAAACACAAAGCTACGTCTATGGCGAATGGACCACCGGGCAGGGCACCGGCATTGAAGTCCGGCACGCCGTCACTGGCCAGGCTATTGCTGAGGTTGACAGCAGCGGGATTGATTTTCAAAAAGTACTGGAGTATGGCCGCTCGGTCGGTGGGCCCGCATTGCGAGCGCTGAGTATTCAGGAGCGCGGATTGCGCTTGAAAGCTCTGGCCAAACACCTGATGAGCAAGAAAGACGGCTTTTATGAGATTTCGGCACAAACCGGTGCAACCAAGGCCGATGGCTGGGTGGATATTGAGGGTGGCATTGGTACCCTGTTTGCCTACGCCAGCGTGGCCAAACGTGAATTCGGTAATGAGAGCTTTATCGTCGAGGGCGCGCCAGAGCGTTTATCGGCCAATAACACCTTCGCCGCCCGGCATATTCTTGTGCCAAAGCGGGGAGTCTCCGTGCACATTAACGCATTCAACTTCCCTTGCTGGGGCATGCTTGAGAAAATATCCCCCAGCCTGATCGCGGGTGTGCCCGTAGTCGTCAAGCCGGCGACCGATTCCGCCTATCTGACCGAAGCGATGGTGAAAGAGATCGTGGCATCCGGCATTTTACCCGAAGGCGCGATCCAATTAATTTGCGGGCGCACAGGAGACCTGCTGGACCACCTGACCGAGCAGGATATTGTCACCTTCACCGGCTCAGCGGCAACCGGGCAGAGCCTGCGGGCCCACCCGAACATTATTGCCCGCAGCATTCCCTTCACCATGGAGGCCGACTCATTGAATTGCTGCATTCTTGGTGAGACCGTTACCCCGGACCAGGCAGAATTTGAGCTGTTCATAAAGGAAGTGGCCAAGGAGATGACCACCAAGGCCGGGCAGAAATGTACAGCGATTCGCCGGGTGATTGTGCCCGAGAACCGGGTGCAGGACGTACAGCAGGCACTTACCGCACGGCTGGCAAAGTATTCAATCGGGGACCCCAGCGAAGAAGGAGTACGGATGGGACCGCTGTTGGGCGCAGCGCAAAAAGCTGATGTTGCCGCCAAGGTAGAGGCCTTGGCGCAGGACTGCGAGATTATCTGCGGTGGCAATGACGACTTCGAATTGTTGGGCGGTCAGGCTGTAAAAGATGCGTTCTACCCGCCTACAGTTTTGTACTGCAGCGCACCTCTGGAAACCGACAGTCCGCACACAGTGGAGGCCTTCGGTCCGGTTACCACAATAATGCCTTACAGCGGCATCGATCAGGCGGTACAGATTGCCGGCCTGGGTCGCGGTAGCCTGGTGGGTTCAGTGTTTACCTATGACGATGGCGAAGCGGCCGAGTTGATTCTGGGTTGTGCCGCGTATCATGGGCGGATGCTGGTGATTAACCGTGACTGCGCCAAAGAAAGCACCGGCCATGGTTCACCTCTGCCGTCGCTGGTACATGGTGGCCCGGGGCGCGCAGGTGGCGGTGAGGAGCTGGGTGGCGCCAGGGCTGTGAAACACTATATGCAGCGCACTTCCGTGCAGGGATCACCGACGACCTTGACAGCGATCACCCGCGAGTACATGAGCGGTGCCAAAACCATCAGCGATACTGTGCATCCCTTTCGCAAACATTTTGAAGACCTGCAAATTGGCGAGCGTCTCACCACCCACCGTCGTACCGTCACCGAAGCGGATATTGTCAATTTTGGTTGTTTGAGTGGCGACCATTTTTACGCCCACTTTGATGAGCTGGCCGCCAAGGATTCGCTGTTTGGCAAAAGAGTTGCGCACGGTTACTTTGTCATTTCCGCCGCAGCGGGTATGTTTGTGGAGCCGGCCCCGGGCCCGGTGTTGGCCAACTATGGTCTGGAAGGTTTACGCTTTATTGAGCCAGTCGGCATTGGCGATACCATCCAGGTGCATCTGACGGTCAAGCAGAAGATTGTCAAAGAGAAGCGCCCGGATGAAGAACAGGCAACCGGAGTGGTTGTCTGGGATGTGGAAGTATTCAACCAAAATGAGGAAATCGTTGCTCTTTACGATATTCTGACTCTGGTCGTTCGTCGCGACGGTTAATAACGAGGACCAAACTATGCAATTCGAGAACATCAAGTTTGACATCGCAGAGGGTGTCGCCACGCTCAGCTTAAATCGCCCCGATACGCTGAACAGTTTTACTGTGGCGATGCACGAAGAAGTACAGCAGGCGATGAAAATCGTGCGCAGCGATGCCGACATTCGCTGTTTACTGCTAACGGGTGAAGGTCGCGGTTTTTGTGCCGGGCAGGATTTGAATGACCGCGCGGTGAAAGTCACCGACGAACGTCCGGACTTGGGCGAGTCGGTTGAGAAGTACTACAACCCGCTGATTCGCGGCATTATGAGCCTTGATAAACCGGTGGTGTGTGCGGTCAATGGCATAGCAGCTGGGGCGGGCGCCAGCATCGCGTTGGCCTGCGATATCGTATTGGCAGCCAGGTCGGCGGCTTTCGCCCAGGTGTTTTGCAAGATTGGCCTGATTCCAGACTCTGGCGGTACCTTCAATTTGCCGCGTGCTCTGGGTCTGCCGCGCGCTAAAGGACTTGCCCTGTTGGGGGATAAGCTCAGTGCCGAAAAAGCCGAGCAGTGGGGCATGATCTGGCAGGTCGTGGATGACGACGAGCTGATGGCTGAGGCGCGTAAATTGGCGCAACACTTGGCCACGCAGCCGACGCGCGGCCTGGCCACCGCCAAGAAACTATTGAATCAGTCCTTTAACACCGCCATGGATGAGCAGGTGGAATGTGAGAAGCAGGCCATGCGCGTACTGGGCCAGTCGGATGACTATCAGGAAGGTGTTGCGGCCTTTATGGAGAAGCGCAAACCGAACTTTACCGGGCAATAAGTGAATGAATGACAACAATAAACCGGCGGATGATCTGGCGCGGCGCTGTGCCGATGTAATGTGGGCCGCCGATCACGCGGCGCAATGGTTGGGCATGCAGGTGGATGCAATGGCTGAAGGGCGGGCGGAATTGTCCATGACGGTACGCCCGGAGATGGTCAACGGCCATGATATCTGTCACGGTGGACTGATCTTTGCCCTGGCTGATACCGCGTTTGCCTACGCCTGTAATTCCCAGAATCAGGTTGCGGTGGCGGCGAGTTGTGGGATCGATTTTATTCGCCCAGCGCATGCAGGTGATCGTCTGGTGGCGTCAGCGGTTCAGTTGCACCAGGGTGGCCGTACTGGCCTTTATGATGTAAGTGTTTTGAATCAGGCCGGCGATGTGGTTGCGCAGATGCGTGGCCGTTCAGCGCGCACCAAAGCTCAGCTGATTAATGAGGACTCCGAATGACCGAGGTTATTGAATGAATGACGCACTAATTTGTGATGCAATCCGAACGCCGATAGGACGTTACGGTGGCAGTCTGGCCAGCACCCGTACTGATGATCTGGGCGCGATACCCATTGCTGAGCTGCTGCGCCGTAATCCTCAACTGGACCCGTCCGCGATTGACGATGTGGTTTACGGCTGTGCCAATCAGGCGGGTGAAGATAACCGGAATGTTGCCCGCATGTCAGGTCTGCTGGCCGGATTGCCAGTGGATGTGCCCGGTGTCACGGTCAACCGTTTGTGCGGTTCGGGTATGGACGCCGTCGGCATTGCAGCGCGTGCGATCAAGAGCGGCGAGCAAGGCCTGGTGATGGCGGGTGGCGTGGAGTCCATGTCACGTGCACCCATGGTCATGCCGAAAGCTGACGCGGCGTTCAGCCGCAATGCTGAAATTTATGACACCACCATCGGCTGGCGTTTCGTAAACAAACTGATGAAGTCCCAATACGGCATTGATTCCATGCCCGAGACCGCTGAAAACGTGGCCGCAGATTTCAATGTTGAACGCGCCGCTCAGGATTCATTTGCCCTGCGCAGCCAGCAGCGCGCTGCGGCTGCGCGAGACGCTGGCCTTCTGGGCGAAGAGATCGTGCCGGTGCGCGTACCTCGGCGAAAACAGGATGATCTGGTGGTGGAACACGATGAGCACATACGCGGCGATACGACGCTGGAGGCACTGGCCAGACTGGGTACGCCGTTCCGGGAAGGCGGCACGGTAACGGCTGGCAACGCGTCCGGCGTCAATGACGGCGCTTGCGCTTTGCTGTTGGCAAGCCCAGCGGCCGCGCAGCGCCATGGTCTGCAGGCAAAAGCGCGGGTTCTGGGTATGGCCACTGCGGGTGTGGAACCGCGCATTATGGGGGTTGGCCCGGCCCCGGCCAGCCGGAAACTGCTGGAGATGATTGGCCTGACGTTGGATCAGATGGACGTTATTGAGTTGAACGAGGCATTTGCTGCGCAGGGGCTGGCAGTGACCAGGCAGCTTGGCCTGGCCGATGATGACGAGCGCGTCAATCCGAATGGTGGCGCGATTGCCCTCGGCCATCCCCTGGGCATGAGCGGTGCACGCCTGGTGACCACGGCGGTGTACCAGCTAATGCGGACCGGTGGACGGTATGCGCTGTGCACCATGTGCATTGGTGTTGGGCAGGGGATTGCCATGGTGGTGGAGCGCCTGGAATAAAGCGATACAAAAAGTTGATTTATGATGATATATATGTATCATATAGAGAGGATAACGGGGTATTTAAATGACTGAATTCAGCGTAAATGATGCCGAACTGGAGAAACGCTTCCAGGATCGGGTTGACGATGAACAGAAAATCGAGCCCAAGGACTGGATGCCAGAGGGCTATAGAAAGAACCTGATCCGGCAGATATCACAGCACGCCCATTCCGAGGTGATCGGCATGCAGCCGGAAGGTAACTGGATTAGCCGCGCACCAACGCTCAGACGTAAAATGATTTTGCTGGCCAAGGTGCAGGACGAAGGCGGCCATGGACTGTATTTGTACAGTGCGGCGGAAACTCTTGGTGCCAGCCGTGAAGAAATGGTGGAGGCGCTGCATGAAGGGCGAGCCAAATACGCCTCAATCTTCAACTATCCGTCACTGACCTGGGCCGATATCGGCACTATAGGCTGGCTGGTGGATGGCGCTGCTATTGTTAACCAGATCAGTCTGCAACGGACCTCCTACGGCCCATACTCCCGGGCGATGATTCGCATCTGTAAAGAAGAAAGCTTTCACCAGCGCCAGGGCTATGAGTCGCTGATCGCCTTGGCGCATGGCAGCGCGGAGCAGAAGGCCATGGCTCAGGATGCATTGAACCGCTGGTGGTGGCCGTCGCTGATGATGTTTGGTCCGCATGACGCCGAGTCGGCGCACAGTGGGCAGTCAATGAAGTGGAAGATCAAGCGCAAAAGCAACGACACATTGCGCCAGGACTTTGTTGACCAGACCGTGCCACAAGCCGATTTCCTGGGCCTGGAAATTCCGGACCCGGATTTGAAGTGGAATGAAGAGCGTGGCCACTACGATTTTGGTGAAATTGACTGGGAAGAATTCCAGCGGGTGATCAGCGGTGACGGCATGTGCAATCGGGACCGGGTGGCCACACACAAAAAAGCCCATGATGACGGCGCCTGGGTACGTGATGCATTACGTGCCTACGAGGCCAAGAAAGCAAACAAGAGCGAGGCAGCCTGATGAACGAGCAGCAACAGTTACTCCCCTTATTCGAAGTGTTCGTGCGCTCGAAACGTGGTCTGGACCACAAGCACGTAGGCAGCCTGCATGCAGAAAACCCGGAGCAGGCGCTGGAATACGCGCGTGACTGCTACACCCGGCGCAGTGAAGGCGTGAGCATTTGGGTAGTGAAGTCCAGTGATATTACCGCTTCGCAGGAAGAGGATGCGCGCAGCTTTTATGACCCGATGGACGATAAGCCGTATCGGCACGCGATGCATTATCAGCTGCCCGAACCCGTCAACAATATGTAGCACCGACCAGCCCGTCAACAATATGTAGCACCGACCAGGAAGCCATCATGACAACAGATCAGACTGCACTGCTGCAGTACGCGCTTGGGGAGGCCGATGACGCCCTGATACTGGGGCAGCGCTTGTGCGAGTGGTGTTATCACGCGCCTTACCTTGAGGAAGACCTGGCACTGGCCAATGTGTCGCTGGACTTTCTTGGCAGAGCCCAAAATTTTTACCAGTACGCGGCGCAATTAGACCCGCAGCAACGCACGGCCGATCAACTGGCGATGCTGCGCGACAGCCGCGAATTTCGCAATTTGCTGATCGTTGAACTGCCGATTGGCGATTTCGCTTTCACTATGGCACGCCAGTTCTTGCTGGACTGCTTTTATGTTGAATTCATGACGGCGCTGCAAGGAAGCGCCGACCCAAACATGGCCGGGATTGCGGCCAAGGCCATCAAAGAGAGCCAGTACCATCTGCGCCGTAGCCACGAGTGGTTGCTGCGTTTGGGTGACGGTACTGAAGAAAGTCACCGACGCATGCAAATTGCTCTGGACCAGATCTGGGGCTACACGATGGAAATGTTTGAGAACAGCCCGGCTGAAAACGAGCTACTGGCCGAAGGCATCGCAGTAGACCGCAGTGCGCTAAAACCGGCCTGGGATACGCGGGTGAACACTGCCCTGGTTGAAGCCACACTGAGTCGACCGGAAGATGGTTGGTCGGTACGTGGCGGTCGCGATGGCATACATACTGAACATCACGGGCATTTGCTCTCGGAACTGCAGTTTTTGCAGCGCGCCTACCCCGGCCTGGAATGGTAGGCAGTCGTGGGCGCGATACCTCTGCTTCATCAGGAGTGTCTTGAGCGCGAAGCCCGCCGGCGGGAGTCGGCCTGCCCGGAGCTTTGGGACCTGTTGGATACGGTTAAAGATCCGGAAATTCCTGTGCTCTCCATCTGGGAGCTGGGCGTTCTGCAGGATGTCCAACGGGATGGGGACAAGATTACCGTCGTTATTACCCCCACCTATTCCGGTTGCCCGGCCATGCACGCGATGCAGCAGGACGTCGAGCGCGCGCTTTCTGATGCCGGTTGGTCGCAGGTCGAGGTTCGGCAGCAATTGTCGCCAGCGTGGAGTACCCGGTGGATGACCCCGCAGGCGCGCCAGGCGCTGGCGGAATACGGTATTGCACCACCTTGCACGAACCAAAATGAACTACCCCAATGCCCGCAATGTCACTCCGAGCAGGTTGACCGTATCAGCGAATTTGGCTCCACCGCCTGTAAAGCGCTGTACAAGTGCCGGGACTGTCTGGAACCTTTTGACTATTTTAAGTGCTTATGAATACCCCCGAATTCCATACTTTAAGAGTTGCCGATGTGCAGCCTGAAACCGATGACGCGGTTTGTGTCAGTTTTGCAGTGCCGGAAGAATTACAGGATCAGTTTCGCTTCAAGCAAGGCCAGTACCTGACCTTACGCCAAACGATTAATGGTGAAGAAGTTCGCCGATCCTACTCGATATGTTCCGGCACCGATGAGGGTTCGCTGAAAGTTGGCATCAAGCACATCCCGGACGGCGCCTTTTCCAGCTTCGCCAATGGCCAGTTGCAGGTCAATGACGAACTGCAGGTGATGACGCCGCAGGGCGAGTTTTATACTGAACTCGATGCCACTCAGAGCAAGCACTATATGTGCATCTGTGCCGGCAGCGGTATTACCCCGATTCTTTCCATCTGCAAAAGCATTTTGGCTACGGAACCCAATAGCCGGGTTACCCTGCTGTATGGCAATAAAACCTCGGCCACGGTCATGTTTAAGGAAGAACTGGGCTTCCTGAAAAACCGTTACATGACGCGCTTCAATTGGCTGAACATACTGAGCCGTGAGGAGCAGGACGCCGAAGTGCTGTTTGGTCGCCTGGACAACAAAAAAGGCGGCGAGCTGAACGCGAAAGGGCTGATCGACATTGCAAATACCGACGAGTTTTTCCTGTGCGGGCCGGAATCGATGATCTCAGAAGTGTCTCGTGGCTTACGCGCCTCAGGCATTGCTGAGGAAAACATTCACTATGAATTGTTTTTTGCATCCGCCGAAGACGCTCGTGCAGTGGTTGAAAAGCACCACGCTCGGGCTGAACAGTATGCCGGCCAAGTGAGCGAAGTAACGGTTAAAGTCAGTGGGCGTGCCATACGCTTTGATCTGACGGCCGACGGCGAGAACATCCTGGATGCCTCGCTGAATAACGGGGCGGACCTGCCGTTCAGTTGCAAAGGAGGCGTGTGTGCAACCTGCAAAGCCCGGTTGCTCGAAGGCCAGGTGGACATGGATCTGAACCATGCCCTGAGCGACAAAGAGGTGGAAGATGGTATGATTCTTACCTGTCAGGCGCACCCGTTGTCAGACAAAGTGGTCGTCGATTTCGACCAGATCTAGCGCGGGCGCGTGTAGCTCTCGAAAACAGGCTCAATAATAATGGCGAAGCTGCCGTCGGAAGCTGTTGCGCAGCGCGTTGCAGAACGGAATTTTAGTTGCACGTCAATGGTCATCACGCTGTTTGGCGACGTCGTGTCGCAGCATGGTGGCTGGATCTGGATGGGAAGCCTGATCGACGCCCTGGGGCATTTCGGCTACAGCGAACGTCTGGTGCGTACCGCGGTGTTTCGTATTGTGCAACAGGATTGGCTGCAGGCCAATAAAGTGGGCCGGCGCAGCTATTATTGCTTTACCGAAACCGCAAAAGGCCATTATGAAAAGGCCGCACGCCGAATCTATGCGGCAGACGTACCGGACTGGGATGGCAGCTGGACTTTTGTCGCGCCGGTGTTCGTGCCGGATGACAAGCGGGAAGAATTTCGCAAAAGCTTGATGTGGCAGGGCTTCAACTCCCTGGTCAGTGGCTTGCTGGCGCATCCGTCGTCAGATCGCACCTCGCTGGATGAAACCCTTGAGGAGCTTGGTCTGGTTGGAAAAGCCATCGTATTCGCCGGCAATACCACCGATGTGCATTCTCGCCGTGCGTTGAAGGAACTGGTCTCGGATAAGTGGCAGATTGCCAGCCTGGAACAGCAATACAGTGAAGTACTGGATTTTTATCGGCACATGTTTCAACGTAGAAAAGTGGAATCGCTTGGGCCGCAAGAGGCTTTTTTAGTCAGGGTATTGTTGATTCATGATTACCGCCGTGTGTTGCTGCGTGACCCGGATTTTCCAGATGAATTATTACCCACCGGCTGGGTCGGATTTGAAGTGCAGGACCTGGTGAAACGCCTGTATAAGCAGCTGGTGACCCGATCCGAAGAATACATAGAAAGTGAGCTGTCCAATGCGCATGGAGTAATGCCCAGCGCTGGCAGCCGCTTTTATCGCCGCTTCGGCGGCATTCCCACGAGTTGAGTTTGAGAGAGACCATGGAATCACCCGTCAGTATGGAACTTCACGGCTCAGTAGCCGTAATCACAATCGACAACCCACCGGTCAATGCGCTGTCACAAGCTGTGCGCCAGGGCGTTTTGGACACTATTACCAGGGCCAATAAAAATGAGGATGTAGCAGGCATTGTGCTGCGTTGCGCGGGTGGCACCTTTGTCGCGGGAGCCGATATCAAGGAGTTTGGTCAGCCACCGAAGGAGCCGCATTTACCCGATGTTCTGGCAGTGGTGGAGCAGTCGGCAAAGCCTGTGCTCGCGCTATTACACGGCAACGCGCTCGGAGGTGGTCTGGAACTGGCGCTGGCCTGCCACTATCGCCTGGCCAAAGCCGGCACCCGGCTGGGGCTTCCCGAGGTGAATCTGGGGCTGATTCCAGGCGCTGGCGGTACACAACGTCTGCCGCGCATTATCGGGGTGGATGCGGCACTGAGTATGATCACCTCAGGTAAGCCGGTCACGGCGGCCGCCGCGCAGAAAGACGGGCTGGTCGCCGAGGTTCTGGAAACCGACCAAAACGACCAGGATGCCTTGCTTCAGGCCGCGCTGCAGTTCATGCAATCCCAGGGCTTGGCAAATGGCCCGCAGCGCAGCTCTGAACTCAGTGTGCCTGTGGACGATGAACTTGAAGATATCTTGGACAAATGGCGCACGACAGTTAGCAAACGTGCGCGCGGGCAGGAAGCGCCGTTAGCCGCGATACAGTCAGTGGAAAATGCCTGCAAGCTACCCTTTGAACAGGGCTTACAGGCCGAGCGAGAGCTCTTTCTACAGCGCAAGCAGTCGCCACAATCCCGGGCCATGCGGCATGCCTTTTTTGCTGAGCGCGCCTGCGCCAAAGTACCGGGCATGGACAAGTCCATTAAACCTCAAGCGGTAAAGCGGGTTGGTGTGATTGGGGCCGGCACCATGGGCAGCGGTATCGCCATGTGCTTTGCGTCGGCGGGCATCGATGTAGTGTTGCTGGAACTGAATTCCGAGAACCTGCAGCGTGGTTTGCAGCAAATAGAAAGCCGCTACCAGCAGGCGGTAGACAAAGGCCGGCTTAGCGAGCGAGGCATGGCGGATTGCCTGGCGCGCATTCTGGGCTCAGAGAGCTACCAAGATTTGGCTGACGCAGATTTGGTGGTCGAAGCCGCATTTGAAAGTATGCAGGTGAAAAAGGAAATCTTCGGGCAGCTGCAAGTCGTCTGCAAACCCGAGACAATACTGGCCAGTAATACCTCCTACCTGGACATCAACAGTATCGCAGCAGCTACCCAACGGCCGGACAAGGTATTGGGGATGCACTTCTTCTCGCCGGCTCATGTCATGAAGCTGCTGGAAGTAGTGCGCACGGCCGACACCTCAGATCAGACCCTGGCTACTGCAATGGCGGTGGGCAAAATAATCGGCAAAATATCGGTAGCGGTTGGTGTGTGCTATGGCTTTGTAGGTAACCGCATGTACAGTTGCTACGGGCGGGAGGCGAATGCCTTACTGCTGGAAGGAGCAACCCCCAGCCAGATTGATGCAGCCATGCAGTCCTGGGGTATGGCCATGGGCCCGCTGGCGGTAACTGATATGTCCGGTATTGATATTGGCTATAAAGCGCGCCGCGAACGGCCGGACCCGCCATCTGACCCCCTGTACTTTCGTGCCGCTGACCTGATGGTTGAACACGAACGCCTCGGACAGAAAAGCTCAGCGGGCTTTTACGACTACGACTCGGGCAGTCAACAAAGCGACGCAGCAGCGGTTGAGCTGATTCGTGCCGAGGCCGAAAAATTAGGCGTGCCTCAGCGGCCGATCAGCGAGGAGGAAATTCAGCAGCGCCTCAGCCTGGCGCTGATTAACGAAGGCGCCCGAATTCTGGAAGAGGGCATCGCCAGCCAGGCCAGCGACGTTGACGTGATCTGGCTGAATGGATACGGGTTTCCGCGGTGGCGCGGTGGGCCCATGTGTTACGCCGATGAGATCGGTCTGGCGGCAGTCGTTGAGCAGATCCGCGCGATACAGGCGCAATTGCCGGACAGCAGCCAGTCGGCCTGGGAGCCGGCAGCACTGCTGTGTCGCCTGGCGGATGCGCAGCTCAGTCTGGCGAACTATGCAGCGTAAACGCAGACTATACTGCCACTTTATTCTGCTGGCTGGGGTGCTGCTCAGCAATTGGGTAACAGCCGATACCGAGGAGGGTTCACCGTTGTGGGAGCTCGGAGTGGGGGTGGCTGCCTTGTCTCAAGCCCACTACTTTGGAGCCGCTGACAATCGCGCTTTAATGCTGCCGGTGCCGTATTTTAAGTATCGTGGAAAGGTTCTGCGCGCCGATCGTGAAGGCATTAGAGCAAGGTTATTCACGTCCGAACGGCTGAGTCTGGGCATAACCGGCAGTGGTTCATTTGGCGCGGATAGCGACGACGATGAGGCGCGCCGCGGAATGCCAGACCTGGATGTGCTTGGTGAGTTTGGACCCAATCTTCGCGTTGACCTGGTGGATAGCGACAATCTGCACTTACAGCTTCAGTTGCCGATAAGAGCAGCGTTTTCCTTTGGCGACAAGTTAGGTGAGTATCAGGGCTGGACCAGCAACCCCAGACTGGTGGCCAGCATGCACGCTGACGGCTGGGACTATGAAACCAGTTTTGGCCCCATATTTTCCGACCAGAACTATCACGCGTACATGTATGATGTGGCGCCGGAGTTTTCCCTGCCCGAGCGGCCAGAATACACAGCGTCTTCGGGTTACACGGCATTGCGCATGGGCTTCAACATGAGCCGCTACCTGGGTAAAAATCTGCACATTAATGGGTTTCTGCGCTACTTTAATCTGCAGGGCGCTGAAAATGCCGACAGCCCGCTGTTCCGCCGCGAACACAATTATTGGGCAGGAGTAACCGTATCGTGGGTGCTGCAGCGTTCCCGGCAAACGGTCGACAATGGTGATTGAGTCCGAGGCGGTACCGATACCAGCGGAGTGTGTACTGGATGAACCTCCTCGCAGTCACTACCTTACAGGTTCTAACACAGTAACGCTGCTGGCATTTTTCTCAACATCTTCCGGGTAAAACCAAACTCGCTTTCGTGCAAAGCGATTGTACATGTCGAATTGGTCGCTGTGGTGTGGGCCCGGTTTGCCATCGGGGCTGATAAAGCCACTCTGGCCCGGCGGCACGACCTCCCAGGCCTCGATGCGGTCTGGATGAAGTACCACCATATTGTTTTCTGTTCCCCGATTCTGCTCAAGTGGAGCATCCATTGCCGCAGAAGCCAGGGTTTGCGGTACCCCCAAAAAGTTCTTATTTGAGAATGGGCGAGGCGCGTTTGCCAGGCGCCAGTCCCGCATAGTTGTCCCTTGCTTCGCCTCCAGTTCCTCAAGTACCTGGAGCAGAGTGGCTTTCACTATGGAGTCGGCGGGTGCTCCGTTGAGATAGTCATACCTTGTATTACCCAACAGTGCTTCGTAGAGGGTTTTTACGCCGGTGGATAGGTTCGTTCCGGAACCTGTCGGGCTTCCTGGGGTGGGGTTGCCGGTGTCATTGAAATAGACGAAGCTCTCACCCAGGTCGTCGGCGAGTACGTTTTCCAACAATCGTTGCACAAAGGCACGAATTAGCGGGGTTTGCGGCTCATCGTAGTAGCCATCCTGGTCGCGGTCACGCGAGTGCCCGTCCCAGGATTGGAGTAGCCGATTCACAGCTATTAGCTTGCTGTTGCTGCTGTCTGTAACGGCCCTGGCGATCAGGGGTAAAAAGTAATCTGCGTACAGATCAGCGTAAGAACTTCGTTCAATAACTTCCCAAGCCTCGTCGGGGGTAAAGCGCTGCTCGCCACCGAGTACTTTATGAAGGTAGTCGACACGATCTGCGCTGGACCAGGAATACCAGAATTCATCCGGGTTCAATACACCGGGTGCGGGCTTGTTATTCCAGTTAGCGATATAGCCACTTTGCGGATTGATGCGCTGTGGGTTGTCTCTAAAAGGTATTTGTCCCTGCCATTGCTGCGAGCCATCACCATTGGCGGGCAAACGGTTGTCGTGCTGAGCCGTGCGTTTGGGGTAGTGCCCGACAAAGGCATAAGCGATATTGCCTTGCCGATCAGCGTAATACCAGTTGATATTCAGTGCCGCCTGCTCAGCGTACTCAAGCCATTGTTCGCTGTTTTCTGACCGTCCGGAGTGCATCCAGGCCAATAGAGTTTGCAGCTCCTTGCCATCCCACACCCGGCTCTTGGCGTAGGCGGTGGCGTTTTCAGGAAAGTATTCGGTGACCTGGCCATGGATGCTGCGCCGAATGATGACGGCCTGATCTGCGCCGTCGCGAACGCGAATGGTGGTCTCGCGGCGCTCAAAGTCGTGGTATTCGCCTTGATACCAATATTGCTCCGGGTTGGTGGGGTTTAATTGCAAACGAAACAGGTCCACAATGTCGCCGGCGCCCCAGGTGCTGCCCCAAGCAATGTCCGCGTTGTGACCAAACAGAATTACCGGGTAGGCGAATGGAGTATTGCCAACGATGTTGAAGCCTGCGCCGTGCAAACCAATGGAATACACATAAGCCGGTACGTACCAACCGAACTGGGGACCATTCACCAGAATAGCCTCGGCACCCTCTGACTTGTCAGGACCCAGTACAAAGCAATTGCTGAACGCGGCGCCGAAGGAATGCTTGTGCTGCGTGCTAGGGCCGGGCGTGGCCGCGATTTCTGACAAATCCAAGGGTGGGTTGGCAGGCTGCCAGTCGTCTGAGCCGATGGTAGTCGGTGCATTGTCGGTGAGGCGCGGATTCAGGTCATCAAATATGCCGGCTGCAGTGCGTGGCCCATGTTGCTCACTCAGCTGGCCAATAATGCGCGCGTTGTCGAGCTCCGTGTTGTAATCGCCAAAGCGGTTCACCATGGTGCCGACGAAAATCATCGCGACGTCGTAATCCGTCCATTTTGTTGGCTTGAAATCAAACTCAGAAAATTCCGCGGGCAGCAGGCTGTCTGGCCGGGTATTGACTTCGTTTATCCAGGCATTCATGCCAGCGGCATAGCCAAGAAATACATCGCGATCTTTTGAACTGAGGGCCGCCAGTTGGGCGCGGATGGAAGCGGGCGAGAACAAGCTGCGAGTTTGTTTATCAAACTCCAGATATTCTTCGCCCAGCACCTCGGCCACCTGGCCTTGGGTGCTGCGCCGCGCCATATCCATCTGGAACAGACGGTCTTGGGCTACCGCATAGCCGTAACCGTAAAACAGCTTGAATACCGTGTCTGCATAAACATGCGCGGTGCCGTAGTTGTCACGGACGATACGCAGTGGTTCGAACTTGAGGGTGCCAGGCGTCGCACAGGCAGCGAGCAGAAAGACCAAAATTGTTGGTAGGATTTTTTTCATATCTAAAAAAAAGGGTACGCAGCAGCGCACCCTTAGTCTCCTTAATGCATTGCATGGAAACAAGAAACTACATGCTCCAGGTTGCCGTCACACCAACCGTACGCGGTGCGCCCCATACGCCAATGACACCTGGACCAATGACATAGCTGTGAGAGATGTAGTCTTCTTCGGCGAGGTTTTTGCCCCACAGAGCGATCTCCAGCGACTCACTATTTGATGTCCACGCGATCCGCGCGTCAATCAGATCATGCTCGTCGATACGGGTGCGCTGGTCAAGGTAGTCGGTAATCTGCCGGTCAACATGGCTGTAATCCAGGCGGAAATCATAAGTTCCATGATTGGTGGGTAAGGAATACTTGGCGTTGATGTTATAAGACACATCGGGTGCCTGGCGTAGGTCGCTGCCAGAGACATCTACCGGGCCGCCGGCTGTTTCAATCACCAGGCCATTCACTTCGGTGTCGAGCAGAGCAATATTACCGGCCAGAGTGAAATTGTCGGTTAGGTTCCAGATGAAGTCAGCTTCTACGCCTTTAATGTCTGCAGTACCAAGGTTTGCTGTGACAAATGTGCCAAACTCGGATCCGGCAACCGGACCAAAGCGCACAATCTGCAGATCTTCATAGTCGGTGAAGAATGCCGTCATATTAAGGCGCAGAGTGTTGTTTAAAAGATCCCCTTTAAAGCCCAATTCGTAGTTTAGCGCAGTTTCCGGGTCAACCGGGTCACCGGCGACTGCTTCAACACCCTGGGAACCAGCAAAACCGCCGCTCTTGAAGCCCTTCGAAACTGTGCCAAACAGCATGATTTCATCATTTGGACGGTATTGTAGGGAAATCATCGGGGAGAAGTCGTCCCAGTCGTCATCAGGAGTAACGACAAAGGACTCCGAGACGATGTTCAAACTGCCGCCCACACCCTGACACGCAGGAAAGTTTTCAAATTGCGTGCCAGTGAGGTCAGCAGCACAATCTATCGAGGTGGCTCGATAATCCTTTTCATCCATGGTGAATCGTGCACCAAAGGTAAGCGCGAGCGCGTCATTAATGTCCCAGGTGCCCTGGCCATAAATCGCGTAACTGGTGGTTTCGTTTTCGGTACGGGTATATTCGTTACCGATTATGGCCTGACTTCCGACGTCTTGAACCACAAAGCTGCCTGGTGCGTAAGTCCCCGCTGCTGTAATCTTAAATTGTTCAGTGCGGTCAGTCTCTTCCTGGAAGAAGTACAAGCCAGCCGTGTAGTTAAAGTTGCCGTCGAGATTAGAGGTCCAGCGAAATTCCTGCGAGAAAGTATCGATATCTTCAATAATATCGTCGATGACTTCATCAAATGGCAGACCGATGGCTCCTAAACCGGCGCCGACAGACTGCATTTCCCAGTCGGCTTCCGCCTGGCGAAATGCGGTAATGGTGGTTAAGGTGCCATTATTGAATTCGATATCACCTTGCAGGCTGATGCCACTGGCTTCCCGATTGGAAAATCCGTCTGCAGTTGCCGCGTTCTGGCGAGCATCGGTTACGCCGTTAGCCGCTGCAATGGCAATGATTGGAGCGCCATCAGCGACTGGCGTACGCCCCATATCGCTGCGATCGTCTTCCATCCAGTCGGTAGAGAGTAACCAGTCACTATTGCCTGAGCTGAACCGCAGTTGCCCGCGAATAGATGTCTGGTCTTCATCCTGCAGCTCTGTGCCCAGTACAACGTTGTCGACATAGCCATCGTGCTCACGATGGCTGAGTGTCAGCTTGCCGGCTAGATTATCGGACAGAGGGCCGCTGATGTATCCCTGGTAGCGGAAAATCCCTTCATTTCCAACGGTAACGCCAACCTTTCCCGTTAGTTCATCAGATGGCTTTTGGGTAACAACGCTGATTGCGCCACCAATGGTATTTCGGCCGAATAGAGTGCCCTGGGGACCCTTTAGTACTTCAATCCGGTCCAAATCAAACATGTCGAAATTAATCGACGCCAGGCGGCCTATGTAGACGCCATCCAAAAACAGGCCGACCGAATTGTCCAGGCCTGCTCCATCGTCTACAGAACTGATACCGCGCATTGAGATAATGGCCTGCCCGGCAGAAAATTCACCATAGGACATTCCGGGTACATGCAAGGCGATGGTGGCTGCATCAAAAATATCCGCCTCAGCTAATTCGACACCGCTGATTGCGGTAACGGTAATCGGCACGTCTTGCACGTTTTGGGCACGGTGCTGCGAAGTGACAATGACTTCTTCAAGCTCAGCTGTCAGGCCGGATGCAGAAAAGCCGGTTGCGGTTGCGGCGGCAAGTGCCAGGGCGAGTTTCTTGGGTTGTCTGACCATGATGATGTCCTCGTTGGTTTATGTTGAGATTATGTGATACATATATAATTATTTTATGTTTAAAACAGAGTCGCTTTAAAGCGAATGAATCCTTCCTGTCAATAATTCCTAAGCCGTTTTTATTGCTTGGTCGGTAAAGCTACAGTTCGCCCGCGAGAGTCGTTTCCACGGCTCTCGCAATGGCCAGTAATTTCCGGTCACTACTGGCCGGCGCATCAATCTCCAGGCCAACCGGCAGCCCTGAGGCCGTGCTTCCTGCTGGAATGCTGATACCCGGTAGAGCCGCGATACTGGCTGGGTCGGTGTTGCGAATGTAAGTCGGAAAGGTCGGTACGGCCTCGCCGTTGAGCGTGACGGCATCCAATGAGCCTTCAATGGGGCGCGCGGGCAATGCGGTGGTAGGAAAGATAATGCCAGCGAGTTGGTTTTCAGAAAAATAGCGTTCGAACAGCTGTTGCAGGACCTGTCTTGCCTTCAGGGCCTGTTGATACGCAGCCTCTGGTATTGCACTTTCCTCTGCCGTTGCAGCGGCAAAAATACCTTGCACATCCGGGCTGGTGACGCCGGCCATCAGTTGCTCCAGGCTAACGTTCGTATCGTGCTCCACAAGGTATCTGTCCAGATCTCGAGTTGCTTCGTATAAGGCGATTGGGAACGCACTGTCTGTGAGTAGTGCACTTAATTCGCTGGCATTATGCTCTATCAGAGTCACGCCGGCGGCTTGCAGGCGCTCTAAGGCCTGTTCGGTGATGGCTGCGGTCTCCGGGTCAAGATTGGCAAAGAAATAATCGCGGTCTATACCCAGCCTGAGAGTTGCAAGCTGTATTTCCGGGAGTGTAGCGTCACCAGTGATCGCCGTATCAAGGGCGATAATCTGATCCACCGTTCTGGCCATCGGGCCAATTGTGTCACGCGTGTGGGACACGGGAGTAACACCTTGCACCGGATAACGGCCAGTAGTTGGCCGAAAGCCGACGATGCCGGTTAGCGCAGCAGGTATCCGCACTGAACCTCCGGTATCCGTGCCAAGGCCGGCGTCCACAATGCCGGCCGCGATAGCCGCAGCGGTGCCGCCGCTGCTTCCGCCGGCAAACAACTCCGGGTTAACCGGGTTGCGTACCGGCCCGAAACTAGCGTTGTCACTGGTAATGCCAAATGCCAGTTCGTGCATATTCGCCTTGCCTAGAACAATTGCTCCTGCTGCCCTGAGGCGGGCAATGACCGGGCTGTCCTGTGCTGGAACGAACTTTTTTAGGGCCTCTGTGCCCGCTGTGTTAGGCATGCCTGCGACATGTATATTGTCTTTGATGGCCAGGGTCCATCCGGGAATTACTCTTTCGCCAGAGCTTGCATCCAATTGCCGCGCTTGCGTAAGTGCCTGTTCAGTCGCGACATGGATGAATGCATTGAGGTGCTGCAGTTGATCAGCCTTTGCCAATGCTGCGTTTACTTTTGCCTCGTTCAAGTTTGTATCTGTACTCATGGCTTTCTTTTCTTGTTGGCCGAGGGCTGAGGCTGCGCTGTCTGTTGAGCGGCTCACCTGCTGCGCCGACGGTGAACAGGCGAGCAGTAATGCCATGTTCACCAGTAAAAATGGCCCTGCGCGCATATTGACCTCCTGCGGGGTCATAGGCGGCATCATAACTATCTGTTACAGGAATGCAAGAAAAAAATTAATTTCCGTATCGCTTCGGCGGGTGTTAACTCAGAGCTCGCAGCGGCTTAGCGCTACGGCTTAGCTCTTCGGTGGGTGCTGGCTGGCGGTAAACCAGGGCCGATCCGGTTGAACTTCGGTCAGCGGTGTTGTTTCGCGCAGGCTGCTGTGACAGCGGCGCACAAGCTCCTGATATTCACGTGTACCGGTGGATTTCCAGGCGATTTCGTCGTCGCGCAGTTCCCGTTTTACCTTTGCCGGGTTGCCTATTAGCAGGCTGCGCGGTGGACAGGTGAATCGGGCCGGTACAAAGGAGTTTGCGGCAAGCAGACATTCTTCAGCAATGACCGCATCGTCCATGACAACCGCATTCATGCCGACCAGAGCGTTTCGGCCAACGATGCAGCCATGCAGAATGGCGCCGTGGCCAACATGACCGTCTTCTTCGACCACGCAATTCTTGCCAGGAAAACTGTGCATCACACAGACATCCTGCACATTGCTGCCATCGCGCAGCTCGATGCGGCCGAAATCACCGCGTAACGATGCGTTGGGGCCAACATAGCAGTGGGCGCCGATAATCACGTCTCCGATCAGGCTAGCGCTGGGGTGAACATAAGCCCTTGGATCAACCACGGGTATCAGATCTTCAATTGCATAGCAGGGCATAGGCGTACTTAAGAATAATTTCGTCTATTGTATCGGTTTGCCGTGAGCTGCGCAGTAAACCCGTTTCAGGGGGCCTCGTCTTCCTGATGGCATGCCAGGCATACCCGGATCGGGCCATGCGATTGACCAGCGACTTGCTGTTCTATATGGCAGCCCTGGCACAGTTCGTGAAACTGCTGCTCGAGCAGGGCACTGAGCTTTCGGTCGCTCACGTGGCACTCCAGGCATAAACCCTGACCACTGTCATCGACAAAGTTGTGATGGCAATCGATGCATTGCTGTTCGCGGTGGGTTTGATGATCAAAAGTCATTGGTAAATCTGGCGTGAAACGCTGTGGCTTTTGCTGTTTTGCCCAAGGGCTGGACAGCGCTGCGAGAACCAGCACCATCAACACGCTTGTGACAAGCAGAGCAGCCATCCCGATTTTCATGCTGCGATTACCCATGTACGCCAGCTTAAGGCGAGACCCAAAAACCCGGCCAGACAAAGTGCCGCCATAAACCATGCCAGTGCCCTGCCACCTTGTACGCCTCGGGCAAACCACGTGATCGATCGCAGCGCAGGTATGCTGATCAGCAAAAATAGGGCTACTTGTATCGGGTGCTTAATAAATAGCCCACTTCCAATAATGTGGTAGGCCGCTGCCAATACGATGGTTGCACTGAGCACCCGGTGCCAAAAGCGAAAACCATGACTGCTCGCATAGCTTGACTGGCGAAAAGCGGGCAGGGCGCTGAAGATAGCCAGGGCCAGCAGCAGAGTGGATAACAGGCCTGCCCACATATAGTAAGGCGCGCCTGGCTGAAGGTAGAGTAATACAAGGGGGTCTAGAAGCGGCAGTGCAACTGCATGCAACAGAACGAGAAACAATACCGCATAGGATATGCTTTGATGCAGCTTAGGGTGGCGGCGCATTTGGCCTTGCACGCACAAGTATAATAAACCGGCGTAAGCAATAAAGCCGACCGCATTAAGTACATTCCAGAAAAGGCCTGCTGACACCCCGCCGAATAACAGTGTCGCCGTTATAACAGCTGCGCTTAGCAGCAGAAAACTGCGGTCGGGTTGCAACAGCGGGCAGGTTAGTAGGCCATGTTACTGTAATACTCAGCCACCGCCTCGATCTGTTCGTCGTTCAATTCATTGGCGATCACCATCATGATGGGATCATGGCGCTCGCCTGACTGATAGGCTTTCAATTGCTTGATCAAGTAAGCCTTTTGCTGGCCGGCGATATTGGGCCACTCAGGATTCACAGAAAGCCCCTGCATGCCATGGCAGGAGATACAGCGGGCGCGTACATCCAGGCCGGCGCGGGCTGGGGAATCGTCGCCGGGATTGCCAGGCCTTGCAAGCGTTGAAAAATAGCTTGCAAGGTCCGCTATTTGTTCTTCTGAAAGGTTTTCAACGAACGGCAGCATAGTGGGCTCCGTTCTGACGCCATCCCGAAATGCCCGAATCTGGGCCGCGATATAGGCATCTTTCTGGCCAGCCAGGTGAGGCCATGCGGGGTTTGTCGAGACACCCTTAGGGCCATGGCACGCTGCACAGGTTTGTGCCAGGCTGGCGACATCATCCGCGGCAAGCGATTGGTTGAATAAACCGGTTATCAACAGCAGTTTGACTAGAGTTACCAGCGGCGGGGCATATGTTTGCTTTAGTTTCATTGCTCATCTCTCTGTGGTTCCTGGCCAGGATTCAGCGCACTGACTAAGTCCTGGCGATAGTGCAATACTTCAAGTAAAGGTTGTTGCCTTAATGTGCCAACTTCGGCCGCGGTGTAGGCTTGCCAAGCGGCTGGGGCACTGCTTCCTGCAAAACGCTTGATGGTCCAGTTCAGCAGTTCGCTTAACTGCTCATCAGTTAACGGTGAATTGGCTGCACCGGGCACGCGAACAAGGTACTCCCGGCCTGCCTGCGAATTGAGAAACTGGCCGACACTGTTTTTCATTATCGGCACTCCCTTTCCTCCGTCACCTTCGGGACCATGACATCCCTGGCAGAATAGCTGGTAATTAAAATGCGCGCGGTCTTCATTGGTCTGCACGCCGTCTGCAGAGGCGACCGCGCTGACCAGCAGCAATATTGTCAGGAGGCTACGCTGTAACATCAGTTGTCAAAGGCGAGCCCGACGACAATGGCGGTGGAGCAATGGTAAACCGTGCTTTCCGAGCCCAGACACCAGTTCACATCATTGGATTTATCGGCCCGGTATATTGGCCGGTCGCGCTCATCACGCTGGCACAGGCATGTTCCGCACTGCGTGACGCCACAGCAATCGTTATACGAAATGACGTAATTGCGCCCATCGGTGGGGTTTTTGCAGGTGCCGATCCAGGTCAGCGTTGACATCTCGGTGCCGGGCGGGCAGGTATTATAGTTACCGCCGCAACACTCGCATAGAAAGCCATCGATGGCGCAGTAACGCCAGTAGTCACAACTTGTTGGGTCACCGCTTTCATCCGGCTTTTGCGCCTGTTGCTGGTCGCTGGCCCGTGCCACCGGCAGCAAAGGAATGCTGGCCGCACCCACCAGTGCTGTGCCCAGCCCCGTCAGCAGGCTGCGTCGCGAGCTGTGCTGAGCCACATTGCGGGCGGATTTCTCCAGGATTTTATCGAGTATTTTCATACCTTAACCTCATGTTGCCAGACCATGCGATTATTTCGCTTCAACATAGTCAGTTTTCTGTTTCATATATTCCTGTATGGACGCCACTTTACGCTCTTTGGCCTCAAACAGGCTTTCCAGATGTTCGCGGGAATTGATAATGCCCATGGATGCAATGTTACCAACCTCGTCGATCAGCACCGCATACGGCAGCTTGGAAACACCAAAGCTCTTACCCAGCAGCTCCGACACCACGTAAGGAAACTGCTGCAGCGAATACTCATCAATGATCGACTGGTGGTCCAGTTCGGCACCGTCTGAGGCAAGCACCACATCCAGCCAGTCCGCTTCGGCTTTGGCGGCGGATTTCAAACCGGGCAGCAGGGACTTACAGACCGGGCAATCGGGTGATACCCAAAACAGGAGCTGAGATTTCTGCTCCCGGGCACCGCCGACCGCAACCATTTGCGCATCAATGGTCTGGAACGACAATTCCGGGGCCGCTTGGCCAACCTCGATGACCTTGTTCATGGCCAGGGCGCCGGCGGGTGCGACTCGTTCATACAATACCCCGATTTGGCGAACCAGCGCGTATATGATAACGGCCATGACCACCACGACCACCCACAGGGCAATGTTTGATATCAGCAGTAAATCCATAGCGCTTACCTGCTAAGTTTCGTTAGATTTTGAGCATTCACGGTCAACTGTTCGACACACAGATATACCAGAGACATCATAAACGCGAGTACGAGTATTAATGCCAGAGCTTGCGACATCAGCAGTGAACCCACTGAGGCAAAGGAACACAGTCCGGCCAGCAATATCAGTATGCCGTTGCGCCACAGTAAAGCGGCGCTGAGCTGAGACTGTTTCAGTGGGCCTGAGCAGCCACAGTCCATCAGCCGTTTGCCCGCCAGTAGCTGGCGTGCGATTAACACGAAGTAGCCGGTGAACAATACCGCCGCCAGACCGCCGGCAAACCCACGAAAGGCGGGTATGACCAGCAGTACTCCCAGAGTGATTTCCATGGCTCCTAACAGCCTTGCAAAACCGTGAATGCGCGCAAGCCGCTCGAAGCCGTAGTCATTAATGACCCCGCGATAGTAGTCTCTATTGGCGGCCGGTATTTTGTGCAAACCCGCCGACACAAGAAGCCAACACAGAAAAAGTGCGGCGGCATCTACCCCAATTGTTACCATCATCAGCCTGTTAGTAGGATTTGTGCAGCATCAGCGGCGTTACATTGCCAAAATCGGCAATAGTCTGAATAAGCTCGCCGCTTGCTGCGTCCAATACATCCAGAACCAATTCTCCATTGGTCACGACAATCTTCGGCTCTTTACCGCGGGTTACGCCCAAAGTAATGGCCCAATTTGGCACATCAATTACATTCAGCCGTTGCTGCTTGGCCACGTCAAATACCCAGATCTGTGAGCCACCATGGGTCTGAGTGCCTTCGGCGCCGTCCGGCTGCATGATCACATAGACCAGGCCCTGTTCATCCTGGTCGATCAGCCCGAGTCCGCTGGGCCGCCAGTTCGCTGCCGCTTCTTCGTCGCTGACCAGGCTCCAGGAGCCCTTGTATTCGGCGACCTCGCCACTGAAGTCGAAGTGATGCATTTTGCCTTTGAAGCTGGGGAAATAAGCCTGCTGGTCAACAATGACGGGTCGTTCAAAAATAGGCGTATCGTCGCTATCAAAAAACGGCTCGATACGATGCTGGGCTTTTACCTGGCCTTTCCTGTCCAGTACCGTAGTGAGCATGCCGCCGTTGCTGCACAGAGAAGAGACGCTGCGTTTACCGGTAGGGTAGGTCAGTACACAACCCGGTGTACCAATTGTGCTGAGCAGTTCATGCCCGTCCACGCTAACAACCGAGAATGACGCCGCCGGGGTAAAGTTTGCTGCTACGATAAACTTCTCATCACCTGTTACCGCCATGGTATAGCGCTGCGGCAGCGTTTGCATTCGGTGTGTCGGCCAGACAATTTCTTTTTGAATTTTCAGGGTTTCGCGGTCGTACACGACGAACACATCGGTTTTTTTGCCGCGCCAGCCACGCTCGTGGAAGGACTCAAGCACGTAAAATTCGGGCTTGCTGGGGTGCTGGGTGAAGTTGCCGAGGAGATTTTTGTGCACCATGCCCTTGATGCGCTTTGCCGGGTGCTTCTCCAGTACGTCGAGAATAATCACCTTGCCGCCATACATGCTGAAGAAACTGGCCTCGTCGATCATCATCCAGTGTTCCGGGTAACTCGCAGGCAGGCGCACCACATTGCCAATTTCTTCCACGGGCAATGGCGGCGGGCTGTCTTCGGCAGCCTGCAACAGGTTGCTGCCAAGGAAACCCAGTATTCCAAGCCAAAGTGTGATCACGGCTTTGTTACGGTGCGCGTTGTGCATACCTGATCTCCCCCTATTGTTATTTGGCGATGTTAAGCGTTTGGATGGAAGTATACTCCTCCAAGCCGTATGTGCCGAACTCAACGCCCACGCCGGATTGTTTGACCCCGCCGAAGGGTGCGTTGGGCTGGATGGTGCCGTGCTGGTTAACCCACGCCGAACCGCATTCCAGTTTCTGGGCGAATTCTATCGCTTTATTGGTATCGCTGGACCAGACCGAACCACCCAGGCCGCGCTCGTTGGCATTGGCCCGCGCAATGACCTCATCTACATCTGAGTATTTGATGACTGGCACGATGGGCCCGAACGGCTCTTCATCGACCAGTCGTGAGCCATCGGTCAGGTCTGCAACGATGGTGGGCTCAAAAAAGTAGCCTTCACGGTCCATGCGCTTGCCACCGGTCAGGAAACGACCGCCATCGGCGCGTGCCGACTCAGCCAGAGAGGTCACAATGTTCAATTGCGCTTCGTTTTGAATCGGCCCCAGCTCGGTGTCTTCTGCCAGACCGTCGCCTACCTTGACCTGTTGGGCCATTTTCGCAAGCTCCGAACACATCTCTTCATACTGCGATTCGTGGACGTACAAGCGCTTCAGTGCAGCACAGGTTTGGCCGTTATTGTGGAAGCAGGCACCAAAAATTTTCGGGGCCACTTCCTTGACATCAACATCCGGAAGAACAATACCGGCATCGTTTCCGCCCAGCTCCAGGGTCAGGCGCTTCAGGCTGGCCGATGCAGACTCCATAATCTTGCGTCCGGTTGCGGTCGAACCGGTAAATACGATTTTGGCGATATCCGGGTGGGTGGTCAGCGCGCCGCCCACATCGCCTTCACCGTTCACCAAATTCAGAACACCGGGCGGTAAAACTTCCTGCGCAAGCTCGACAAAACGAGTGGTTGCCACGGGAGTAAACGGTGATGGTTTAATGACAACCGTGTTGCCGGTGCGTATCGCCGGCACGACATGCCAGATGGCGATCAGCAGCGGCCAGTTCCACGGCGTGATCGAGGCAACAACACCGAGTGGTTTGCGGTGCACCTCTACCCGGGCATTGTCATCGTCCTGGATGACGTCGACCGGCAGCTCCAGGCCGGCAGTGAACTGTGTCCAGGCCATGGAGCCGCCAACCTCCATGCCGGCGCCAACTCCGTTGAGTCCGCCCATGGGTTTACCGGATTCCTTGGTGACCAGCTCCATCAGTTCGGGCATATTGGCTTCAATGGCCGCGGCAAGCTTGTTGCAGGCGGTTTGCCTTTCAGAATCGGATGTCTGGCTCCAGCTTGCAAAAGCGTTTTTTGCCGATTGCACGGCCTCATTGACCTGGTCCACAGTGGCGCGCTGGACCGCGGCAAACGGCGATCCCGTGGCCGGGTTGATCACGTCAATGGTCCCAGTACCTTTAACGGCCTGGCCGTCAATCATCATATCGAGCTGTAACATTGTGTCCTCCAACTGAGCTGATCGCTCCTAAATTATGCTTGCGCTAAAGACAATAAAAGCACGCTATCGCATCGCCGGCTTGGCGCAGTGGGCAGCCGCTATTGGCCCAGCGCGCAAAGGCATTAATGCTTATGTTATTCATCGCCTTGATCGCGCAGTTTGCCGGGTGTGATTGTGTAACGCGCTTTAAAACAACGATAGAAATGCGACAAATCACTGAAGCCAAACTCGTAGGCAATGTCGGTTGTAGAGTCCAGGCGCCGGTCCGGGCTGGTTAAAGCACGGTAACTGGCTTCCAGGCGCTGTTGCTGAATATAGCGCGACACTGACACTCCTTCATTCTGGAACAGTAGGTGCAGGTATCGCTTGCTGATGCCCATGGCGTCGGCGATCAGATCCACCGATAGCTGGTAATCTCGCAGGTTCATGGCGATAAATCGCTTAATCTCGCTCACCTGCTGCTCTGCTTTAGAACTTTTGTCCACTTCGCTCACGGCCGCCTGGCTGCTTTCCGCATGCAAAGAGGTCACCAACAGGTCCAGAATATTGGCTTCCAGACGCTGAATAATGCTGGGGTCCAATTGGTCGATGCGTTCAACCAGCGACTGAATAAACTGGCTGAGCAAGCCATGTACTGGCGACTGCCCGCTCATCTTCAGGCCTAGATAATCTTCCGGCATCTTGAACATGCTGTTGAGCACCGGGTGTGGAATGGCCACCGCTGCCTGACGAGAAGTATCTTCAAAGAGCAGGCGGTAGGGCTCACTCGTGGTGCAAATAACAAAATCGCCGCGTTGCAAATGCGCCTCCCGACCGCGATGCTGGACCAGACCTTGGCCTTCCAACTGGAATTTAACCAGGTAAGAGGCGTCCCCCGCCACTTGAGCGATATCCTGCTTGCGCCGCAACACTTCAAGCGCTGAGGTTCCGATGCGGGCGAGGTGGATCCGGTCCAGCCGGGTATTGAGCAGCTCGGCTTGAAACCCGCATGCGGCATCCGTGATCGGCATGCAGACCATTGGGCAAAATGTGGCGTTGACGGCAGAATTGAATTCGCCGGAATCATTGGTGAGAGTGCGATCAACTAGCTGATTATTAAGCACTTTTATCCTGCTTGCTGGGGCGTGGCCAAACTCGTCAGTGCCACTGTATTGGCATGCTCAGCGCAGGTCAAGCGTTACGCCTGCTTGCTGGTGCACCAGCTTGCCCGCAAAGTAGGTGGCCAGTACATTGGTTTCACTGATTTGCTCGTGTGCAATATCGAACAGGTTGTGGTTGATAACGATAAAATCCGCCAGCATGCCCGGTTGAATGGCACCAATGTCTTGCTCCATCAGCATGGCTCTTGCACCATCGCGGGTGAACAAATGCAGAGCTTCGTGCAGAGTAATCGCCTGTTCGGGCCAGAAATGCCCCTCTGTTTTGTCCAGAGGGTCAGCTCTTGTCACCAGCGCCTCCAACCCCAGCCAGGGGTTCATACTCTCGACTGCAGCCGGCCAATCCGAACCGATCAGCATGGGTGCGCCCTGGTCCAGTAAATCACGATTTGGCCAGTATTCACGGCCTCTTGGGCCAACCGCATTGACAACAGAATCGATGATTGGCGAGGGGTGCCAGAGATAGGGTGATAGATCAGCCACAGCGTTCAATTCTTTAAAGCGGGGTATGTCTTCAGGGGCGATGAAGCCGGCGTGGGCGAGCTCGAAACGCAGACCGCTGTTGCCATTACTCTTGCGCGTGGCTTCTATCGCATCCAGTGTGGCCTGCACAGAGCGGTCACCTGCGGTATGGATCTTAACCGTGAAGCCAGCAGCGTCCAGTTTCTTCAGCATTTGCGTTAATTGAGCCACTTTGTAGTGCATCGGGCCGCCATCATGTGCTTCTGCACCATCCCCAGTTGGCAAGTATTTCTTCAACATGGCCGCGGTGCGAGAAGAAGTGGGCACTCCGTCCAGGAATATTTTCACATGAGATGCGTCGACTAATCCGCCATGGTATTGCTCGCGCAGCGCTACAAAGCGCTCGGTGGAGTACTGGCCATCCTCCCCCCAGTCCTGTTTATCACTTTTTAGCGCGCCTGCCATGTGAGCAGTCAGCTCGCCACGCGTCTGCAGCTGAACCAACCCGCGCAAATCGCTCTCTTCGGCGGACGCATCCTTCATTGCCGTAACACCAAAGCCATTGGCAATGCGCATTAACTCGGCCGCACCTTGCAAGTATTGGGCTTCCGTCCAGGTCGGTAATACCGCACGTGCCGCATAATTCGCTTTCTCCAGCAATATACCGTTAGGTAAGCCGTCATCGCCGCGTACAATCGTGCCGCCGGGCGGGTCAACGCTGTTCTCATCAATGCCTGATAGCGCCAGCGCCATGCTATTTAGCCAGGCATCATGGCCGGAGTCGGCGATTAAAAACACAGCCTTGTCACCAGACACGGCGTCCAGTAGCTTGCGAGGCGATGGCACATCGTGGTTCACAAAAAAGTCGCTGTCCCATTGCCCGCCAATTATCCAGTCGCTGTCCGAACTGCCAGCCGCGCATTTTTCGACGCTTGCCTGTACCTCTTGCGGGGTGGCGCTGAAGGGGAAATTGCACTGAAACAGCGATTTCATTGCACCATCCACCGGGTGCAAGTGAGCATCGATCAGGCCGGGTAACACCATATGCCCGTCAAGGTCCACAAGCCGCGTATCGGCTCCCGCATACGCTTTGGCAGCGTCCGCAGAGCCGACGAACACGAAGCGCTTGCCTCGGATCACGGCCGCCTCGGCCCAGGCTGGTTCGGCCATGGTGTAAATGCGCGCATTAGTCACAATCAGGTCGGCCGCCGGTGTCTGGGCCGGCGTTTGGCAAGCGGCAATACTCAGAGTAAGGCAAATAACAATGACCAGGTGTTTCATGTGTTTTAAACCTCTAACGATATTCGTATACCTTCTGCCCGGCAAAATAGGTCATTTGCACCCGGGTGTCGCTGATTTGGCGAGGGTCAATGCTCAGCAGATTATGGTTGAGCACAATAAAATCGGCTGATTTGCCCACAGTTACGCTGCCGGTGCGGCTTTCAGCACGCAGGGCTTTGGCGCCATTGATCGTGAAAATCTTCAGTGCTTCTTCGATACCGACCGCTTCGTTAGCCCATAGCGTCTCATTGCCATCGGTAAAGGGGTCGGCACGGGTGATCAAGGCCTCCATGCCAGGCCAAGGGTTCAGGCTGGGTACCGCCGCTGGCCAGTCGGAGCCGGCGGCTATTTCTGCACCTGCCTGAAGTAAAGTCCTGGTTGGCCAATAAAACTCGCCACGTTCACCAACGGCGGTCAGCACGGAATCCATAATGGGTGACGGGAACCAGATGTAAGGGCAGAAATCCGGTATCGCGTTCAATTCGGCGAAGCGCGCCAGGTCGGCCGGGTCTACATAGCCCGCGTGCGCCAGCTCATGGCGCAAACCACTGCGCCCGTTCTGTTGGCGCGCTTGCTCAATTGCATCCAGGGTAACCCGCACGGAACGGTCCCCGGCCGTGTGAATCTTAACCGTAAAGCCGGCAGCATCGAGAGCAACCAGGTCTTTAGTCAGAAGTTCGGGCTCAATATGCAGCGGGCCGCGATGCCGCTCGCCACCAGCTTCAGAGGCTGTATACGGTGACAGCATCGCTGCGGTGCGTGCGGCGGTTGGCACGCCGTCCAGAAAAATCTTGATAAAGCGGGTATCAAAATTGTTGGCCTGGTATTGATCACGAAGGGCAAGATAGTTGCTGATCTCCAGCGCTGCCTCGCGGTGGCCGTATGGCGTTACCATCGCCGCGGCGACATGCGCGTTCAGCCCTTCATTCTCTGCAATCGCCTTGAACGCTGCCAGCTCGTTCTCGCCAATGGCCGTGGCTTTCAGGCCGGTTATGCCAAAACTATTGGCCAGTTTTATGGCATGCGCGGCGGCAGCGCGATATTGCTCAGGTGTCCAGCTAAGCTCATCCTTGAGGAAGCCAAAGGCCTCCACCATAATGCCGTCCGGTCGCCCGCTGGCATCGTTCGCCATGCTCACGCCTTTGGGCAGGTCTTCCGGGCCGTCTACTCCCAATAATTCCAAGGCTTTACTGTTCAGCCAGGCGTTATGATAGGCGTCATCCACCAGCGCGACCGCCTTGTCGCCCGAGAATTGGTCCAACCATTGCCGCGGTGAACCGATGTCATGATCAACGAAGAAGTCGCTGGCGTATTGACCACCGCGAATCCAGGTGGCATCGGGCTGCTCGACCACGCATTGACGAATGGCGGCTGCGATATCCTCAGGTGTCGCTGTAAATGGGAAACTGCACTCAAACAGCTCTTTGGTGCCGCCTTCAACCGGATGCAGATGGGTGTCGTTGATGCCAGGCATCAACATGGCTTCGTTCAGGTCGATCAGTTCGGTGGTGGCCCCGACAAACACCTGCGCGCCCTCATCGCTGCCTACAAACACGTAGCGTCCATCGCGAATGGCGAGCGCGGACGCCTGAGCTTGTGCCTGGTCCATGGTGACTACAGTGGCGTTAACGATCACCGTGTCCGCCGCGACTTGCGCCGGAGCGCTGGGCGGTTGTTGGCAGGCGCCTAGAATGAGTGTGCTGGTAAAACAAATCGTCGGCAGGGTGTTCTTGATCACGTGGATAACTTGCCTGTGCCTCAAAAAAATGCCCGGCTCTAAGGCCGGGCTCACGAGGAATGGTTTAGAAGCGGTAGTTAGCCGACAGCCCGTATGTGCGGGGCATGCCCATGACCCTAACGAAGGGACCATTACCGCCGGTGTACGCGGCTGGAAAATAGTCTTCATCGGTGAGGTTCTTGCTCCACAACAGGAAGCGCCATTTGTCGTCCGGGCTGGAGACCGCGACTCGAGCCCCTATTAGGGTGTAGTCTTCGGTCGCGTCGGTGGGCTGTGAGCCGCCGGTGGTATCGTCCTGAAAGCTGACATCTGCGGCAAGCTCAACACCCCAGTTGCTCGCCAGCTCCCAGCTGTAGGAACCAAGCAGGTGATAGCTGAGTTCCGGCGCCTGAGCCAGCTCCTGGCCTGAAGCATCAAAGGTGACAACGACAGGCTGCAGGTTAGCAAAGTCATAGAAGCTATCATTGGACGTGGCGTTCCACTCCTTGATTTCGGAATCCAGATAGGCGATGCCTGCACTCAGAAAGAAGCTATCAGTCACCTGCCACTGGAGGTCGATCTCTGCGCCGTTGATTTCTGATTCCGGAACATTGGTCAAACCCGAAATATTCCCGACGAAGGTCACCGCTCTATCCTGTTCCTGCTTATCTTCGTAATCGTAATTGAATATGGCGGCATTTAATTGCATCGCACCATCAAGCAGCGTGGCCTTTAGCCCCAATTCAATTGCTTTCAGCTCTTCCTCTTTATACGGCAGTAACTGCTGTGAGGTGTTCGAGTTCGCACCATTAAAGCCACCGGATTTAAAGCCAGTGGAATAGGTCAGATAAGTCAGAATCTCATCGGTGATTGCGAAGTCGAATCCGATCTTACCCATGGTTTTGCTGGTGCTGATGGTGTCTCTGAATACCGGAAACGCGTTGTTTGCCTGTGGGGAGCCTGCGAGAAACAGCACAAACGTATCGGAAGTCGGGTCGTCATCGATGGTGCCGCAATCGCCTGGGCCAAGCGTTGCGCCGAACTGCGCATTCAGGAAGCCGGCCAGGCTGCCGTCATCAGCAACGAATGTACAGCCTTCCCAATCACGCTCTTCGTCCGTGTATCGCAGGCCCGCAACAAACCGCCAGCGCTCAGTGAACTGCCATTCGACGTGACCAAATACAGCGTAGGACTCAGTGTCCTGTTGGTACTTGGTATCCAGCTCAAGAATTGGTGTGGGTGCGAATAAACCAACGCCAAAGGGAATGGAGCCCAAACCAAAAACTGAATCGGACATGAAGTAGTGATAGTACTCGTCCACGTCGTCTTTGGAGTAGTACAGCCCAGCGATCCATGAAAAATCATCATCACCACCGCTCAGCCGCAGTTCCTGCGAAAATACGTTGATCTCGGTCGTGTTAATGTTGGACGAATCGTTGAAGAAGCCGCCATCCCAGTCGTTGGCTTCTTCTCGTTCGAAATTGTCAAAACCAGTGATGCTGGTGAGCACCATATTGTCAAAGTTCCATTCGAGGCGGGCCGACACGCCAAATAGCTGATTGTCGCGCTGCGGGCGCAGGTCGAAAGTCCGGCCGGTCAACGGGCTGGTGTAGCTGTTGGTCCAATCTGCTGCTTCGTTGTTGTCGGTGGAATACCAGGGCGGTGTTTGCCCAAAGTTGGCGCCGCCGGGAATAATGTACTCATTCAATGGCCGGTAGGGATTATTGAATTCGCCCTGACCAATCAACGTGCCGTTATAAGCTGTATTCGCTCGATTATCCGAGCCGTCATCTACGTAGCGCACATTCAGCAACAATGACGCGTCTTCATTCAGGTCGAGTTCCAGCAACGCACGGATCGCGCTGATATCTTTTTCACCCAGCTCGTCGTCACGAGTCAGGCTTTTCTGCCAGCCCTCGCTGGATTGCTCGGTTCGAAAGGCCACCCGGCCACGCGCAGCGTCAGACAATGGGCCGCTGACAAAACCTTCCAGTTCAAAAACGCCATAATTTGCAACGCCAACGGTAACTTCGGCCTCGAATTCATCGGTGGGTTTTCGGCTGACAAAATTGATTTGACCGGCAGTGGTGTTACGCCCGTAAAGATCTCCCTGGGGACCCTTCAGTACTTCAACCCGCTCGACGTCAAAGACTGCGCCACGGCTCATTACCGTGTAAGGAATCGCTACTTCATCAAAATACAAGCCAACGGTAGAGGATGCCGCTGTGGAATAATCCTGAAAACCCACTCCGCGAATGGTGTACAAGGGTACGCCGGTGGCTGCCGTCTCATTAACGGTCAGCCCAGGAGTGATGACAGCAATGTCTTCAGCGGTGGCCACACCAAGATCACGCAATAAATCACCGCTGAAAGCATTCATGGTAATGCCGATATCATTGGCACCTTGTTCCCGCTTCATGGCGGTCACTACCACTTCCTCTAAAGTGACAGCCTGAGTGCCCAGTGCCATGCTAAGGCTGCCAACGGCAAGCCCCAGTTTGCTGAGACGATGCAGTCTGGTTTTGTTGCTTTTGATCATTATGTTACCTCGGGTGTGAAAGCAATGGATCGGTCATGGCGCTAGAATATTGTTTTTTGGCCAGTATTCTTGGTCTTTGGCGCAGAAAAGATTGGACCAAAGGGCAATCTCGCTATTATTAGAGAAGTGATGATAAGCCGCTATGACCATAACGGCCAACCGTTTGACCTTGCGATGTCGTCATGCAGTGAGCAATTTGCGCACAGTGCTGCGATATTCCTGGGGTGTGCTGCCCGTCCAGCGCTTGAAGGCTCGGCTGAATGCGCTGAGCTCCGAAAAACCCAAGCGCAGTGCTATCTCAGAGGAGTTCATGCTGGTATTGGTCAGGTAGTACTTGGCCTGGCGCTCACGCGCCATGTTTTTGGCTTCCTGAAAACTCACCCCTTCGTTATGCAGGCGGCGTCGCAAGGTGCGTTCCGACATGGAAAGCGCCTTGGCGATGCTTTGTAGCGAACTGTCCAGGCCCTGCCGGCTGCTGTCAAAACTGTGCATGAGCTGGCGACAAACAGCATTGACGATGCCGGCCTCGGCAGAGTCGCTGTAAAAATAGGTGTTCAGGGCATTTCGCAATACGGTGAACAATAACTCATTGCGTGAGTGCAGTTCCTCCCGTAAATACCCACTGGCAAAAAAAAGCCGATTGCTGTCGTGGCCAAAACTGACATCGCAGTTAAAAAACTCTTCTAGTACCGCAATCGCTGCATGATCGTGCGCAGCCTGTCGTTGATGCTGAAAGTGCACTTTCTGCAGGGGCATGCGCTTGCGGGTTGCTGTATTCAGGCTGTGCGCTGTAAAGCTCAGCAGGTATTCGTTCAGATGTTTGGTGTCCCGGTTTCCAACACCCAACAGGTCGGCCGAGAACATCGACTGTTTGTCGCCGAAGTCACAGCGCGTGGTAATGCCGGTATCCACATATTGATCGAAATGGCTCAGTGTTCGCAGCGCGCTTTCTACCGTCGGCGCAGCCAACATGGTCAGCACAATCAGTGCGCTGGCCTCATAATGAAAATGGGTTGCCATGTGGAAGCCGAGCAAGCTATCCTCGCAGTGATGCGCAGCAAGGTCTAATAATTCAAGCAGCTTATCAGTCGCCAATGGCAATGCGTATTCTGCGTCGGTCACTTCGTCAACGCCGCATTGCCGAAACAGAGGGGCAGGGTTTGCGTCCCGGTCCAAAAGATAGTTACGCAGATAAACCAGAAAGCGTGGCGACAGTTTTGGTTGAAGCGTGGAGCTGTCCAATGGATGACCTCGGTATACTTGGACATAATCATACCTAAACACAAGCTCATGAGGCACGCAGTATGACCACACCGCCTATCAACAATCCTGGGCGCCGCCGCTTTGTTCGCCAGGGAGCGATCATGGCCGGGGGGGCGATTGCTGCGCCATTGCGCGCGCGCACCACGCCGGCGGATACCGAGTCACCGTTGGATTGGACTGCACTGCAGCTGTCTGCTGCTATTCGAGACAAAAAGCTGTCCTGCGTGGATTTGATGGAAGCCTATCTGGCGCGTTTGAACTGGTTGAACCCCGGTTTTAATGCCATCGTTTCCATGGCCGAGCCGGAAGCACTTCTGTCCCAGGCTCGCCAGCGTGACGCCGAGCTGGCGGCCGGGCAGTATTCTGGCTGGATGCACGGCTTTCCGGTAGCGGCAAAAGACCTGACCGACGCAGCCGGTTTTATCACAAGCAATGGCTCGCCTATTTTTCGCGATAATCTCGCAGCGCAGGACTCGAATATTGTCGCTCGAATGAAAGCTGCCGGTGCGATCATCACCGGCAAAACCAATGTTCCGGAATTTGGTCTCGGTTCGCAATCCTATAACCCGCTATTTGGCGCAACCCTGAATGCTTACGATGGCAAGAGTACGGCCGGTGGCAGCAGTGGCGGGGCCGCCGCGGCGCTTGCGCTGGGTATGCTTCCGGTGGCTGATGGCAGCGACCTGATGGGCTCCCTGCGCAACCCGGCAGGCTTTAACAACGTAATAGGTTTTCGGCCAACACCGGGTACTGTGCCCTTGTCCGCGTCGTTTATCGAGGAATTGCCCTGCAAGGGGCCGATGGCGCGCACGGTCAGCGACACCGCCCGGTTGTTGTCTACCATTGCCGGCTATTATCGCCGTTCGCCGACCTCGCTTCAGCAGGATCCGGCCCGTTTTGCAAAGCCGCTGGCGCGTGATAGCAAAGGCGTGCGCATCGGCTGGCTTGGCAATTTTGACGGCTATCTGGCGATGGAGCCTGGGGTCCTGCAATTGTGTGAGGCAGCCCTGAAGGATTTTTCAGCGATCGGATGTGCGGTGGACGAAGCCCGTTTGGACTTTCCCATGGCCCGACTTTGGGAAACCTGGCTGGTATTCCGCCATTGGTTGGTGCGCGGTCGCCTGGGTGACTTATACACCAACCCGCAAACGCGTAAACAGCTGAAACCGGAAGCGCTTTGGGAAGCCGAAGGCGCGCTGGCGCTGTCAGCTCAAGATGTGTATCTGGCCTCCAAAGCGCGCGGTGAATACTATCAGGCTCTGCTGACTGCCTTCGACAACTATGATTACCTGGTTTTGCCAACCGCACAGGTGTTTCCGTTCGACGCCGACATTCATTGGCCGAAGGAAATCGATGGTCGAGCCATGGATACCTATCATCGCTGGATGGAAGTGGTGATTCCCGGTACATTATCAGGCTGCCCGGTCATCAATGTGCCGGCAGGGTTTAGCGCGAAGGGTTTGCCGATGGGGCTGCAGATTATTGGCCCGCGTTACGCCGACTTTGAGGTGTTGCAGATCGCCTACGCTTATGAGCAGCAGGCTCGCTGGAATCTGGATCGACGCCCTCCCGTATTGGCACGAACCGCATGATTGTTTACGGTGTCGCATTACTCAGCGCCTGCCTGCTGAGCGGAGCATTTCTGGGTGACCTTCTGGGCGAAATGCTGGGGGTTCAGGCGAATGTCGGCGGTGTGGGTATAGCCATGCTGCTACTGATCTTGCTGCATCATTACAGTGGCCGACAGTTTGCACTGGGTGCTGAAACCGCCAAAGGCATCACCTTCTGGAGCGCGATGTATATCCCTATCGTGATTGCCATGGCAGCCAAACAGAATGTGTACGCAGCGGTCACAAGTGGCTGGGTTGCGGTACTGGCCGGTGTGCTGGCCGTGGTGCTGTCCTTCGCTATGGTGCCGGTATTGTCTCGGATGGGCAACAAAATCTCCGGTGAGACCGAGGGTGGTTCCTGATGCTGGAGTTGTTCGTTGCGGTGCTGGAACGCCACTCGTTAATCGTTGCCTTTCTATTCGTTGGTGTTGTCACCTGGTTGTCCTACCTGGCCTCTAATGTTATGACCAAGGGACGAGTGCACGGCTCGGCCGTGGCAATCATTGCCGGGCTGGTGTTGGCGTATTTCGCAGGTATGTTTACCGGAGGGCAGCGTGGGGTTGCCGACATTTCAATACTCGCCGGTGTCGGCGTGCTTGGCGGTGCAATGTTTCGTGATTTCGCCATTGTTGCAACTGCGTTTGGTGCCGAACTTGACGCATTGAAGCGCTCCGGCCTCGTGGGTGCGCTGTCGATTGTGCTCGGAGTGGTGTTGTCCTTTATAGTCGGCGGCGCAGTGGCGCTGGCCTTTGGGTATACCGACAGTGTCTCGATCAGCACGATCGGCGCCGGCGCGGCAACTTACATTGTCGGCCCCGTGACCGGCTCGGCGTTGGGAGCGAGCTCGGAAGTCATTGCGCTTAGCGTAGGAGCCGGTCTGATCAAGTCGGTTCTGGTGATGATCGGCACACCGTTCGTGGCGCCATTGATCGGCTTGAACAACCCACAGTCAGCGATGATTTACGGCGGCCTGATGGGTACTACCAGTGGAGTGGCTGGTGGTCTTGCGGCGACCGACCCGAAACTGGTGCCCTATGGGGCGATGACAGCGACTTTTTATACCGGGGTTGGCTGCTTGCTGGCCCCGTCAGTACTGTTCTTATTGGTACAAGCTGTTAATCCGACATAAGCCATGGCCTATTGGCACCTTACGTCCGCTGGCGTACTATTGCTGGCGGTTCTGGAGAGAGCGGCGTGAAAACACCCGAATTAACAACCCAAGATCAGGCCAGGCTGCAGCAGTTTCTTGATCAACTCCATGAAGATGCCAGTGTGGTGCTGGGCTATCCCTCCGCCCAGGATTTTGACTACAGTTCTCTGCACCCTTTCCTGGGCTTGCAGTTAAACAATGTGGGCGACCCCTTTGATGACGGAACCTACAAAGTGGACAGCCGCGACTTTGAGCGCGAGGTGTTACAGGAATGGGCTGAGCTTGTGAATGCGCCTGAGGAAAACTGGTGGGGCTATGTCACTAACGGCGGCACCGAAGGAAACCTCTACGGGCTATATCTTGCCCGAGAGCTGCATCCCAACAGTATTGTGTACTTCTCGCAGGACACTCATTACAGCGTCACCAAAAACCTGCATTTTCTGAACATGCGCAACATTATGATTCGCTCGCAGCCCAATGGTGAAATTGATTATGAAGACCTGTATGAAACGTTGCGGGTAAATCGTGATGTAACGCCGATTATTTTCGCCAATATTGGAACCACCATGACCGAGGCGAAAGACGACATCGGACGAATTAAAAACATGTTTGCCGACCTGGCAATTGGAGACTACTACATACATTCTGATGCGGCGCTCTGTGGCGCAATCCTGCCTTTTATGCAGGAAAAAGCGAATTTCGATTTTGCTGATGGCGCGCACAGTCTGGCAATTAGTGGCCACAAGTTTATTGGTTCTCCAATACCTTGCGGAATTGTGTTGGCGCTACAGGATAATGTGAACAGAATCGGTCGTAGCATCGCCTATATCGGCAGCATGGATACCACGGTTACCGGTTCACGAAATGGTTTTACTCCGCTCGTGTTGTGGCACGCGATGCGGCGCTTTGGCCGAGAAGGGATGCGCCACCGGGTACAACACTGCATCGCGCTGGCCGAATACGCCGAGCAACAACTGCAGAACGTGGGTATACCCGCGTGGCGCAACCCGGGTGCCATCACCGTGGTCTTTCCGGCTGCCCCCGCCGTCTTGCAGGACAAATGGCAGTTGGCAACGGCGAATGGAATCAGCCACATTATCGTGATGCCACATATAAAACGAGAGCAGATCGACAGCTTCGTTGAGGACATGCGGGCCCTTAGAGCACAGGAAAACCCACAATGAAACTACTGACCATAGTGACAGAGAATTCCCGTAACCCCATCGCTGAAGTCACCGAGCTGTTAACCAAAGAAGGTGTCGATATACGCGATATTGATTTCAACCAGTACGGCAGCGACGCGTATCTCAGCCTTGCCGTCAGCGACTATGACAAGGGGCTTCGGTTACTGCTGGACGCTGGTTACCAGACCGTTTCCAATGATACTGTGCTGATCCATACCGAAGACCGGCCAGGCGCTTTGGCAACCTTGTCTCGTACCCTGGCTGAGAATGGTGTAAGGATTCGCTCATTGACTCTGGTCAACCATAACTCCGATACGCCGTTGGTTGCAGTTGCTACCTCCGACAATGACAGTGTGCGTAAAATATTTGCCGATAAAGTCGTTAACTAATGACGAACAAGCAGGCTGATCAGGATTTTGCTGACCATATACGGGATTTGGCACAGTCTATTGGCCCGGCAAGCTGTAAGCGTATGTTTGGTGGCCACGGAATATTCCTTGATGGTTTGATGTTCGCTTTGATTGCCGATCGAGTGTTGTACTTCAAAGCCGACGCTGAGCTGGCTGAGGAGTTTATTGCGCTTGGTCTGTCGCCATTCACTTACCACAAGCAGGGTAAGCCCTACCAGATGTCCTATTATGAAGCGCCGGAAGATTGCCTGGAAGACGCCGAGGCGATGAAAACCTGGGGCAATAAAGCCTATGCTGCGGCGCTGCGCGCGGCCTCTGGCAAGCGCCGCACGCGGTAGCTACTTTCCCTGCGTGCCAATTGCCGTTGCGCAAATGGCCACGACAAAAGCCCTGGTTTGGGTGACAATGTCACCAGACTGACGATAAGAGCCGCATAATAATGAGCAAAAACTCCGCGCTGGATCACAGCATTCTGCAAACCACTTTGATTTCGGTGATTTATGTAGTGGGCCCCGCGGCCGTTATTCTGATGCCGCTGATTGTTGGCGGCCTGATCGACAGTTTCAACTTCAGTGAGCAGCAGGCCGGCGCCGTAGCGACGGCGGAAGGCTTGGGCATGGTTTGCGGTCTGCTGATCGCATCCACCTGGGTGCGCAAAGTCACCTGGCGGAGAGCCTTGTTTGCGGCCTTACTGGCCTATGCTGCGCTCAATCTGCTCAGTACAACCATGCAGGGTCACACGCCACTAATGCTGCTGCGCCTGTGCACCGGGCTGGCCGGAGGCAGCGTGTTTGCCATCGTTGTTGCGGCGCTTGGCGACAACCGTGAGCCGGACCGAGCCTTTGGCATTGCCCAGGCGATGCAGGGCCTGTTGATGGGCGTGATGTTTGTGTACGCACCGCCATTAATGGGCAAACTTGGGGTTTTCGGGGTGTTTTACATGATGGCAGGTCTGGCCGTACTGACCATGCTGTGCCTGACGCGTTTCCCTAATCAGGGGGTCATCACCCTAGAACACCAGGCCAGCACCAGTAATCACGCCTCGGCCACGCCGTTGCTGTATCTCGGCCTGTTCGGTGGCTTTGTGTACTACCTTGCCGTGTTTGGTTTCTGGGGCTTTATCGAGCGGATGGGTCAGCAAGCCGGGTTGGACCCGCAAACCATTGGCAATGCGCTGGGGGTTTCACAAATTGCGGCGATCATCGGTGCTTTACTGGCTGCAGTGGCGGCGCAGCGGTTCGGCCGAACTCTGCCCATACTGCTGGCATTGATAGGTCAGCTCTGGGTTTTGTGGACTCTGGTCGGACAGTTTTCATCATTCTCATTTTATGCCGGTGCCTGCATTTACCAGGGCCTGTACGTCATGGCGACCTCTTATCAACTTGGCGTAATAGCAACTTTGGACAACCAGGGCAAGTTCATTGTACTCATGACCGCCCTGCAGGGCTTTGGCGCCTCGTTGGGCCCGTCGATTGCGGCAGCCCTGTTAAGCAGCTCGGGCTATACCGCAATCAATACAGCGGCCGCGGCCGCGGTGGTTGTTAGTCTCGGTATTTTTTTGCTGTTGGTGGCTTTTTCGAACAGGCTGGTAAGAACTCAAAGCGGAACCACACTAACTTAGTAATATCATTAGGAGATTATCATGAGCATGTCCGTAAACCTCACAGGGAAAGTAGCCATCGTTACTGGCTCGGGGCAGGGCATTGGTGAAGGCATCGCCAAAGTGTTTGCCCAACATGGCGCGAGGGTGGTGGTGGCTACGCGGAGCGCCGGTAATGGCCAGGAAACGGTCGACGATATCGTAAAGGCTGGCGGTGAGGCCATGCTGGTGCAGTGTGATATCGGCAAGCGCAGCGGCGTTGAAGCGGTGGTAGCCAAAACGGCTGAGCAATGGGGGCGAATCGACATTGCCATTCACAATGCGGCCATTTTTCCAATGCACCCGGTAGCAGAAATGCCCGATGAGGTGCTGGATGAAACGCTGGCGGTGAACATGAAGGCAGCGTTTTGGTTAACTCAGGAGGCCCTGCCTTACTTTCGGCAGCAGGGCGGGGGGCGCATTATTCTGACTTCGTCGGTGACCGGCCCGACTGTTGCAATGCCCGGAACGTCAAACTACGCGGCATCCAAGGGCGGCATGAACGCATTTATTCGCACCGCGGCGTTGGAGCTGGCGCGAGAGAACATTACCATCAACGGTGTGGAACCCGGTTACATCATGACTCAGGCCATGAGCCTGCTGGCGGATGAGGATGAGCTGCGTGAAATGGCATCGCTGATCCCCAAAGGAGAGATCGGTAAAGCGGAAGACATCGCCTACACCATGCTGTTTCTAGCCAGCGAAGAAGCCTCCTACATCACCGGGCAGACCATTATCGTGGATGGCGGCTCAACCCTGCCGGAGAGCCCGGTGGTTCTCAGGCAGTTTTATGAAGAGCAGGCGCAGTCATGAGTACTGGTGACATCCTGCGGCGCAGAGATAATCTGTTAGGTTCAAACACCCCGCTGTTCTATGATGAACCATTACACATTGTGCGTGGTGAGGGGGTCCATCTGTACGACGCGGATGGCCGACAATATCTGGATGTGTACAATAATGTGCCGAATGTTGGTCATTGCAATCCGCGAGTGGTGCAAGCGCTGAGCAGGCAGGCAGAAACGCTGAATATTCACACCCGCTACTTGCACGAAGCCATTCTGGATTATGGCGAAGCCTTAACCGCAACCTTCGCCGACCCCTTGTCCATGGTGATGTTTACCTGTACCGGCAGTGAGGCCAATGATCTGGCGCTTCGCATAGCCCGCCACACCCGTCCTGGCAAGGGAATCATCTGCAGTAATGAAACCTACCACGGTAATACCACTGCCGTGGATGAGCTGGCCACATTGTTCAATGGCGGGCAGGCGATTGGCCCGAATGTTAAAGCTGTGCCGTATCCCGATGCGTATCGTCCGCTGGATGGTCTGCAGGGGGAAGAGCTAACGCAGGCCTATCTGCTCCGTATTGATCAGGCAATCGCCGAGTTTGAGGCCGAAGGCATCGGGCTGGCCGGCATGCTGGTCTGCCCCATCTTTGCCAATGAAGGCGTGCCCAATGTGCCCCAAGGTTATTTACAGGGTGCGGCGGACCGGGTGCGGGCGCACGGCGGGCTGCTGATTTTTGATGAGGTGCAGTCGGGCTTTGCGCGCTCCGGCACAATGTGGGGCCACGAATTCGCCGGTGTGCAACCCGATATTGTGACGCTGGGCAAGCCCATGGGTAATGGGCACCCGGTGGCTGGCCTGGTGTCCACGCCTGAGCTGGTCGATTCCTTCCGCGAAGACATCATGTACTTTAATACTTTTGGTGGTAACCCGGTGTCCTGTGAAGTAGCGCATGAGGTATTGCGCGTTATTCAGGACGAAGGTCTGGTTGCACAGGTCGCCGATGTCGGCCAGTACCTGCGTGATGGGCTGCGGGCTTTGCAAGAACGCTATGAGCTGATCGGTGATGTGCGCGGCCCGGGCCTGTTTGTGGGGGTTGAACTGGTGAATGATCGGGCGAGTAAAACCCCCGCGACCGCCGCCGCGCGACGCGTGGTCAATGAGATGAAAGAAAAGGGCGTGTTGATCAGCAAAATTGGCCCTGGAGACAATATTCTGAAAATACGCCCGCCGATTATTTTCTCGCGAAGCAACGCCGACCAACTACTGAATACACTGGATGAGGTGCTGGCCAATGAGTGATACCAATGATGACGAGCTGCAGGCAGTGCGCGATCTGGCGCTGTCGTCTTTACCGCAATGGGGCTTGCAACATCGCTCGCTCGAACTCATCAAGCACCGGGAGAATGCAGTCTATAAACTGATAAGTAGTGACGGCACACCTTACGCACTGCGGGTGCACCGAGCAAACTACCACTCGGATGCGTCCTTGCGCTCGGAATTTCAGTGGATGCAGGCGCTGCAGTCGGCGGGTATTTGTGTACCGGAAATCATCCCCTGTAACAATGGTGATCTGTTCGCGCGCGTCGCACACCCCGACGTGCAGCACGAACGTCAGGTAGACCTGTTCGCCTGGATCGATGGTGAGCAACTGGGTTCGGTAGAAGAAGGGCTGGGTGACAATACTCAGCAAATAGAACATATCTATTCCACCATCGGCAGAATTGCGGCCCAGTTGCATAATCAAAGCAGCGCATGGGCGCGGCCAGAGGGTTTTGTTCGCCATGCCTGGGATCGTGATGGTCTTGTAGGCAATGAGCCCTTGTGGGGGCGGTTCTGGGAGTTGGCCGCGTTAAGCGATGAGCAGCGCAAGCTGCTGATGGCAGCGCGCGATGTGGTTAAGCAGGAACTCGCTGGATTACCAAGAACGGGCGACTGCTACGGCTTGATCCACGCAGACTTCGCGCCGGAAAACCTGCTGGTCAGTGGCAACGAGGTGCGTCTGATCGATTTCGATGATGCCGGTTTTGGCTGGCACATGTTCGAGTTGGCCACCGCGCTGTATTTTATCCAGGATGACCCGCATTTTGAGTTGGCAAAAAGCGCCTTGTTAAACGCCTATTGCCAGGCACGGCCAACTGAGCAGGCGATACTGGAGACGCTTCCATTGTTTATGCTGGCACGCAGCTTTACCTACGTTGGCTGGGTGCACACCCGCCCTGGCACCCAGACAGCCGAGGAGCTAACGCCAGCGTTGGTAGAGATGAGTTGTGGCCTGGCGGAGCAGTATCTGGCTTAGGCGGCGGTCAGCTGGCTAATGGCCTGTAAAAAGCTTAAAGTTCCTGCAAAAAGCGCTGTATAGCGTCCACAGCAAGCGGCTCGCCCCATTCTTCCCGATCGATGGGTTTCCCCAACGTGGCCAATTCGTAGTTGTACTCAAAGGCAATGGCCCGACGCATATTGCCAATCAAATCATTTGCTTTGATGTTCAGGCCACTATAATCCCGCCAGCGATCGGGGTAGCCAATTTTTACCCGAATCTTACCCAGCTTTTGCTTGGCTTCAGCTTTGGTTGCCTCACTCATCCAGTCCAGTTCATCTATGCCTATTCGAAATTCATCAAGCAGGTTCCTGACCATCTCCAGCATCTTGTGCTTGGCGTCGGGTGAAAAATGCTGCGCTACGTATTGTCGGCCAAGGGGCTCGCCAAGCACATCGCTGACTGTGGATATACCCCGGCGCCAACGTTCTTTTTGTTTTTCCAGCCCGCTCAGTTTCTTCCCGTAAAAATCAAAGCGACGCTTGGCAAAGCGCTCCGGCAGATAAGGCGCCGCATCAGTCAGTATTCGCAGGCGTAAATAATCTTTCCACACAGCCAGTGGTGTATTTGAGACAAGTTCAGCGAGCGATGCGAAGTGACTGGGCTGTGCGATCACTACATAATCCAGATTACCTGCACCAAGTATCGATAAAATTGCCTCCCACGACATGGGTGCCAATTCGTTTAGAGTGCCTTTGCGGTAGGGATTGTAGAGTTTTTCGGGTACTCGGCTGTCTGTTCTAGACCAGTGCCCTACTGCGATTTGCCGCTCCAGCGCAATGATCTGCTCCGCACGTTGCTCGGACTCGCTGGCACCAGCAAGAGCCAACATTTCTGCGGCGTAGTCGGTGTAGTCTGCGACCGCTTTGCTGAACCGTTGGTTATCTTCGACCAGAAAGTAGTCGCGATCCGGTAAACCGAGACCATTTTGAAACAGGTAGAAAGCGTAGGCCTCAGAATTCTTGAAGTCCGGAATGATTGCAGCCGCCAACGGTGTGCCAACGCCATGTCTATTTAGCGTGGCAAAGGCCCGGTACAGATCATCTGCGGAGTTGATCTCATCAACCAGCCGCAATTCCGGCGACACACCTGTCAAACCAGCCGCTTCAATGGCATCCTCATCCATGTAGCTGCGGTACAGATCCGCTATTTGTTGGGCACTTGCATCGCCACCATCCGAGTTTTCAACGATTGCCCTGAGGTTTTTCTCCGCCATCTCATTCAGAATCGTGAAGGTGCCATAACGACCATATTCGGCCGGCATTTTCGTTTCTTTGAGCCACAGTCCATTGGCATAAGCGTGAAAATCATCCTGTGGGCGAACGGAGCGGTCGATCGCGCTTTGATCAATTCCGGAATACAGCTCGCGCTCGATGGCCACTTTGGCGGACTCATTTGTGCTTGACGATTCAGAGACATGCTGGTCTATGGGCGAGCACGCGATAACGGCGGTCATGCATAAGGCGGCGCCAAGAGTTCGTTGCGACGGCGAAGGTAGATTCGACATGGGTATCCTTTGCTGCGGGGAAAATACGCAGAGCTGATTATCCCCAGAAGCGCGACCCAAGTCTATTGCACTGTATTGGCCCTGCCAGCAAGTTGGCGAAGGCCTGGAAAACTGCCTTCCACCTGCTGACCGTCGCTGATCACAGCTACACCATTAACGATCAAATGGTTTATTCCGCTCGCTTCCTGATACGGATTCTGATAGGTGGCATTATCAAGTATCGTGTTGGGGTCAAATATTGTGATGTCCGCGTCCATGCCGACCTGTAATCGTCCTTTACGCTTGAACACCGGTGCGTAGCGTTCCAGTCGCTGCGCCGGTAGCAGGGTCATTTTGCGAATCGCGGCGGGCAATTCCAGCAACTTTTTTTCGCGAACATAGCGACCCAGGATTTTACTGAATGCGCCATTGTGCGGCGCAACGTGTTTATCACGGCTTTCCATGGGAAGCAGATCACTGACGATAATGACACCCGGCGTCTGCACCGCCTGTTGGGTCCACTCTTCTTTCAAATAGTGATGAATCACCTGACCTTCGGGGTATTCACTCCGGTATTCCTCCCACATTGCCTTGTTGAAGCGCTCGCCGGTCGCCGCCCACTCGACGTCTTCGTAAGTGATATTAAAAATGGTCTGCCAATCTCGCCCAAACACCGCCGATGATATCAGCGCCGATCCCGCGTTATAGGGCAGCACTTCGGTGGTGACGTCGATGCGTTTTGCTTGTGCTTGTGCAATTTCCCGCAGGAACAAATCCAGATTGCTGATGGCGTTGTGGGTAATGTGACATAGGTGAACCGATACACCGAAGTCACCGGCCAAGCGAATCGCTTCGCGTAATCCACTCGGGTCGCCGTCTATGCCGCGGCGAACGTGGATAAACAGCGGTGCGCCGCGCTCGGCGGCCACACCAAATATCATTCGCAGTTCCTCTTCCTGAATCGCATCGCTGAAATAATCAAGAGGCAATCCAATACCCAGGGCACCCGCATCCAGTTCAGCAAGTAGATCCGCACGCATTCTTGCCAACTCATCGGCCGTTGCCAACTCGACCATTGACGGCGCCATTGCCGTCTCTCTGCCCATCAAGAAAACCATTAACGCCGTTTTCCAGCCCTTGAAACCAACTGGGGTGCCCGAACCCAACCCCGATGAGGTGACGATGCCGTTCTTTTCCCTGACACGTAGCGCGACATAGCCAGCCGACGCCCCGTAATTGATCATGGGTTGCGCACTGATCTGTGACGCGTAGTTCAGCACGGGCGCGGCTCCCGCTTCCAGTTCGAGCGCCGTGGTGACGCCGTCGAAGGCTTGATAGTACTGGCCAAGAGGCGTCGGTGAGTGCGTGTGAAGATCGATAAAACCTGGCGAGACAACCAGATCACTAGCATCAATCACGCGCTCTGCCTCCAGCGGCCGAATTGAAATGCTTACGATCCGGTCGCCCTTGATGCCCAGATGTCGAATGTCATCCAGTCCCGTCTCAGGGTCTATTACCCGGCCATTATTAATTGCCAGGGAATATTGCTGTGCAGCAAGCGGCGTGGAACCAAGAACTGAAAGGGCTATCAGCAGGCCTGCAAACCGCGCAAACCTGCTACTGATGTTCATTCCAGCCCTGGCCGCTAACGGCATTCTCTCAACTAGAAGTTATAGGCCGCCTGTATCTCAATGGTTCGCGGGGGGTCTATGTGCTGGAAATAGGTTTGACTAAAGCCCTGACTGGCCAGAGGAACATCGTTACCCCAAGTGGTGGTTTTTTCATTGGTGATATTTCGCGCCAGCACCGCCAGGCTCCAGGTTTGAGCCGCACTCGCCAGTTGCACCCGTGCGTTGACCTTAACGAATGAATCCTGTTTTAGCAGCGGGTCAAGGTCAGCGGCCACTTCATACTTGTCCGAGTACATGGCATCCAGAGTGAAACGCAGCTCCATGGACTCGGCTACAGGCGTCAGGAAATCCAGGGCCAGATTGCCGGCGAAATCCGGTGAAAACTGCAGCGGCTGGCCCGCAAGGTCCTGCACACAGGTCGCGCGCGTTCCGCCGCCAGCTATCCAGTCAAGAATTTGCAATTCGTTGCACGCAGCATCCGGAAACGACTTGTAGCTGGCATCCAGAAAAGCAAACCCGCCACTTAATGTCAGTTGCTCAGTCAAGACAATCGAACCGTCGGCCTCGATTCCGTACACTTCACTTTCCGCGGCGTTGCCCACAACAAAACCGGCGTTGCCATCAAATGTGCTCACCTGCACATCTTCGAGCTCGCTGAAGAAGGCAGCCATATTCAGTCGAGCACGCCCGCCCATTAAGTCCAACTTGGCTCCAAGTTCGTAAGCCATCACCGTTTCTTCTTCGTAGGCCTGGGCAGAAAACTGGCCACGACCATTGGCTTCATCAAACCCGAACGCCTTGTAGCCATTGCCGACTTTCAGGTAAATCATCGCATCATCGGAGGCATCCCACTGTAAGGTCACATCACCTGTCACGTTTGACTCCGATCGTTTCGTATCAAACGCGATGGTTTCGCAGGTACGCGGTATTCCGGGGCAACGCATACCCACACCGTTGGCAAAGGAATGATCGGTAGAGAAATTCAGTGCCACATCGTAAATTCCTCCCAATGCTTCGTTCGGCGTTACGGTCTGGTAGTCGGTGACGAAGGCGTCTTTATCAAACTCCTTCTCATCGCGAGAATAGCGAACACCCGCAATTAACCTGAATGTGTCGCTGATGTTAAATGTGCCTTGCACAAAGGCTGAAATCGTACTGGCGTCCTGATTGAAGAAGCCGATCCCGCTGGCATCCAAGTTGCCAGTACCTATACCTGCCGCCGACAGTTGAACATCGGTTTCGCGTTGATGTTTGAGCTCTTCATCCTGGTAATAGAAGCCGGCAAGGTATTCAATGGTCTCACCAACCGGGGAAGAAAACAGGAATTCCTGGCTGAACTGCTTGTGCTGTTCATCTCGGCCGCGAGCAAGAAACTCAAGCGGGCCGTAGTCCGAATCCAGGTAATTGGAGAATTCGTAATCGACGTAACCGGTGATCGATTTAAGCGTGTATTCGCCCAGCGACCACTCAGCGGTCAGGGTGCCGATGTTCCATTCGCTGTCGTGAAATTGTTCATCGCTTTTGCCACCAGTGATGTTCTGGCTGGACTTATCATAACCAAAGTTCGCCGCAAAACCGGGGTCAGCTGCCTGGTATCGCCCGACGGCAAACGGCGTCGCAATTGACAGTACATCTTGGCGCCCAACAGTGTCTGACTTACCCACCTCATACTTAAACGTGACATCAAGTTCGTCCGTTGGCTGCCAGCCCAACACCAGCCGCCCCACCGTATTCTCAGCCTGACGCTCATCGCGATTCTTGAGCGTATTGGTCATGTAACCGTCCGTTTCATCGCGCTTGATGACAAACCGGGCACCGAAGGTGTCGCTCAGTGGGCCGGACACAGTAAATGTCGCGCCCAAACCACCAAATTCTGGCTCAGCAGTAATCTCGACCCGGCCTTCAAACTCATCACCCGGTTTGGCAGTTGTGATATTGATTGCACCCGCAATCGTATTTTTACCAAACAAGGTGCTTTGCGGGCCCTTGAGCACCTCTACCCGCTGAACATCCAGAAAAGAGCTTCTGGACGCCTGGCCCCGGCCAAAATACACGCCATCAATGAAGGTACCCACCGATTGCTCAAAGCTGTAATTAATACCGGAGCCGATGCCGCGAATGAACAATTGGTCACCCGCACCGCCTTCCGCAATGTGCACGTTTGGCAAAAACACGGCCATGTCTTCCAGCGATCCAATCCCCTGGTCGGTGATTTTTTGTCCATCCATAACAGACAAGGCAATCGGAGTATCCTGCAGGCCCGTGGTTCGTTTGGTGGCCGTAACCACTATCTCCTCCAGCATCAGGTCTTGCGCCCCTGCATTGAGGGCGGCGGCTGATAAAGCAAAAGCCATTACAGTCTGAATGGGGCGCATACTTCGATCCTCTTAATTTGTAGTGCTATTAATATGTAGTGCTATACGAGAAGAAATCTCATCAATGGTAACGCGCAAGCGCGGAAACACAATGACACAAACAGTCAAATTATGTAGCCATTCCGATCAGCTAGCAATGGCAGTAATTGCTGAGAGTTGCGTGTATTAACGTGGCCACCTATGTGCCGGAAAGCCTCGGCGCTTAGTTTGGCGCCAGGTTGTGAGCAACGACCGGAACATAGGCTTTGGGTGTGGACCCTGTCCAGCGCTTGAACGCTCTAAAAAAAGACGTGGTTTCCGCAAATCCGGTACATTCCGCTACCTCTTCTACGGGTTTATTCAGGCTCAGTAAGTAGATCGCACGGTCGCGTCGAACATTGTCCTTGAGCTGCTTATAGGAACAGCCCGCTGCGCTCAAGTGTCGACGCAAGGTGGCCACACTGGTGTTGAGCTGCTGCGCCACATCATCGATCGACGGTGCGGTTCCCGGTAAAGACTGCCTTAAAATATTCACCACTCTTGACACCAGGCCACCATCAGCAACCAAGTTGGTCATGAAGCTCATCGGCGCGTGTTGCAGAAGCTCTCGGAGCGATTGTTCGTCTTGCACAACCGGCATATCAAGATAGTTAATAGAAAATTGCAGAATATTCTCTGCCGCGCCAAACTCCACAGGACTCTCAAACAGCAAATTATAGTCATTCGCATAAACGGGTAACTTCCGCGTGAAACAGGTTCGCTCCAGCACAAGCGGTTGGCCAATGGCCCAACCCGCCAGCCGATGAATGAGAGCAAGCATCACCATAATCACGTGCTCTTCCGCATCCACCGAGCCCGGCACTGCGGTTAGCGAGTATCGGGCACGGCCAGCTTCGGTAGAGAGTCTCGTCTCCAGGTCATCATTAACCAGCCCATAGAATCGCGAGCAGCGACCCAGAAAGCGCCCAAGATTGGGGCTGTTGATGCTGGCTTGACACATGGTCGCAAACGTCCCTATCTTAGTACGTTGCCCCATCAAACCGCAGCTTTCATCCTGCATTTCCCGCATCAGGTATTTGCTTAGCCTGATGTACACGTCCGCACTTACCCTTGTTTTCTGTTGGTTAAATAACTCTGCTGCCAATCCACTGCGTGCGATCAGTTTCCTTCGATCAAAGCCTCTCAGTTCCGCGCTGGACAGAATCGAATTAATGTAATGGATCGGAACAGTCGTTATTTGCATTGATTCCCTCGAGTAAGGGCTCGAACTGAATCACGGTACCAAATACTGCATCAAACCGTAAAGTAGATTGTTTAGGAGGGCCTGGTCGTCATAGCTGAGTCTGCGCCAGGCATTAACACGCTTGCTCGAAAATCACCAAGGACCGGCAGCTACTCCACTGTTCGATTCTTTCCTGATAACGGCTTTCGAGTACCGCTCGCTTAATCTTGAGTGTGGGAGTCATCAAACCGCTGGCAATGTCCCACGAAGAATTCACAACCACAATATGCGACAGGTTTTCGTGCTTGTCGATCGATTGATTCACCTGATTGAGGGTTTGCGTTAAAGAATTTGCTAATTCCTCAGTGCTCAGCTGTTCCCGTCCTGCTTCACTCAACACGACCAGCGCCATAGCCTGTGGCAGGCCCGCCCCTACCACACACGCATGCTCCAGCCACAAATTTCGAAGCAATTGGTCCTCAATGGGTGCAGGGGCGACAAACTTGCCCTTACTGGTCTTGAAAATCTCCTTGAGTCGACCGGTAATTCTAAGCCGGCCGTCGGAATCGATATCGCCTTTATCGCCGGTGCGCAAAAAACCTTCTTTATCAAAAGCATCAGCGGTAAGTTGCGCTTCTTTGAAATAGCCGAGCATAGTGGCTGGCGATTTCAACAGCACCTCACCTTTGTCGCTAAGCCTGCTTTCCACGTACGGGCAGGGCGTACCCACATAACCCGTCCTGGCCATTCCCGAACGCGTCGTATAGCCATAGGCGAAATTTTCACTCATCGCGTAGCCTTCCAGTATGTCGATACCCAGTTCCTTGAACCAGTTGATGAGTGAAGTGGATAAAGGCGCCGCACCACTGATTCCAATGCGCAGTTCATCGAGTCCAAGTGCACCGAGTAATGCGCAGCGAGTTGATTCAGACGTTGCAGGATCTTCAAGCAAATGTTGTAAACGAACTGCATCCAGCTTTTCCAACACACGTTGCTGCAGCTTGGTCCAAATTCTGGGAACCGCAAAGAAAATGGTTGGCCGCGCCCTGCGCAAGTCGTCAGCAAACGTTTCCAATGAATGATTAAAAAATACGGTGTAGCCGTAGTACAGCTGATTGACCTCTACAGCCGCGCGTTCTGCCACATGCGCCAGCGGCAAATACGAGAGCTTGCGGTCATCACGGCTCACCTCATACATTTCGCCGGCCAGCGTGCCCACCGCCGCCATATTGCGAAACGAGTGCATGACCCCTTTAGGCATGCCCGTGGTACCAGAGGTGTAGATAATCGTCGCGACGTCCTCAATGTTGACGTCCGGGCTTTCTGTCAATGGTGGGGTCGATTCAATAATGTCTTCCCAGCGCGCAAGTTGCGCACGCGCACTGTGCGGCGCTAGCGGCAGACAGATCATAGGTATGTCATCAGGAACGCCTACCCGCATCGCGTCCCAGTCCGCCAGTTTACCAACAAAGATCAGCTTAGCTTCACTGTGCTCGAGAATCCGGCGAATACTGGCAGCGCCGAGCACCGGAAACAACGGTACAGAGCAATGGCCCGCCATCCAGATGGCTATATCCGCCATAATCCACCAGGCGGTGTTGGCGGATAGCAAAGCAATATTGCTGCCGGGTTCCAACTCAAGTGATCGCAAGTAAGCGGCAATGCTGCGTATCTGCCGCCCCACATCCGCCCAGCTGAGCTCTACGACCTCATCTGCACTCAATGGCTGAACAAAACAAATGCGATCCGCCAACTGTTGCTCGCGCTGGTAGAAGGCGGCAAGTGGAGATTGCAGGCGCTCATAAAGGCTTTCATACAATCGCTCGTAATCGAGCTTCGCTTCAGTCTCCACCAATCAACTCCTCTGAAAGAAACGCAACGGGCTACAATCCATACTGCCGAGATGCCAGGTCACGCATAATTTCTTCCGAGCCTCCGCCAATCGCATTCACGCGTACTTCGCGATATATCCTCTCCACCCGGTTACCGCGCATGTAGCCGATACCACCTAATATCTGCATTGCTTCACGTGCGCAGAATTCTACGGTCTGGCTACAGTGCACTTTCAGCATTGCGATATCACCAAACGATGCGGTGCCGGCAATCATTTCGCGGCTGCAATGCTGAATATAGGTCTGGCAACTATTGATACGTTGTTTCATCTCGGCAATCTTGTGGCGGATCACCTGATGGTCGGCCAGACGCTTACCGAAGGTCTTGCGGTCACGCGCCCAGTTGACTGCTTCTTCCAGGCATACGCGCGCGCTGGCCTCCATCATCACCGCCATGGACATGCGCTCACCATTGAAATTGTTTGCGATCACCAGGAAGCCGTGGCCCTCTTCGCCCAACAGATTGCCAACAGGAACCTTCACATTATCGAAATAGATCGTCGCGGTGTCGCTGCACCACCAGCCCTGCTTGCGATCCAGGGGCGTTCGGCTCACGCCTTTCGCGCCAGCTGGAATGACCAGAACGGAAATACCGCCGCCACCTTCGCCTCCGGTTCGCACGCCCGTGGTAAACCAGTCCGCACCCATGCCACCCGAAATGAAAGTTTTGCTTCCATTCACCACATAATGGTCGCCTTCCCGCCTTGCGGTTGTCCGCAAGTTGGCTACGTCAGAGCCTCCCGAAGGCTCGGTGATGGCCAAGGAAATACGCTGCCGGCCTTGCAATATCGGCGGCACAATCTCACTTTTCAGCGCATCGCTGCCAAACGCCATAACCGGCGGAAGACCAATACCATGCGATAGCAGCGTGCTTGGCAAGCCACCCAGGCTAGTGCGCGATAATTCCTCACTGAGGATATTTCGGTGGTAAAGATCAATCCCTTCGCTCCAGCCGCCGTATTCTTCCGGATATCCCAGGCCAAACAGACCGAACTCCGCGGTTGTTTGCCACAGCTCCGGTGGCAGGAAGCCTTGCTCATCCCACTCGTCAACATGGGGCATGATTTCCTTGTCAACAAAGCGTCGCAACTGCTCGCGCCAAGCTTGATGATCGTCGGTGAGGTAGGGGTTGTGCAGCCGTGCGGAATCGAAACAAAGCGCCATTTGTCTAAACCATTGATAATAACGAGTAGCACAGCAGCTTAGAGTCGGCTGCAATAGCCAACAATGGCCAAAGCACTCATTATTGATAGCGCGAAATGTGGAAGGTAAGCACGAGATCAGTGCGTAAAGGCTGTCACCAGACCGACTGGATCGGAGATCATGGTCGACAGGGACTTGGATCGGGCCGTGCGCGCACCCAACTCGCCTCCAGGGCACGGAAAAGCTGGCGCGCTACTCAAATGGCAATGACGCACAGTTACCGACGATTGATTGGTCATCAAAAACGGACTCAATAAACACAGTCGAATCGCCTGTTGAACCATTCACGATACTGCCATGAGTCCCGTCAGGATAATAATGAACCTCTGCCGGCGAACCACCGGCGCAGATGTCTCTTACCAATGAGTATTGCATCTTGGGAGGGGTACTTTTGTCTTTTCCGCCAATGCCAAAGAACACCGGCGCATTGAACACCAGACTTGGGTATTCCATTTGCTTGAATGCTTTAACTAATGCGCGTGCAGGGGATACCTTGAATGCCTTGTTGTAGCTTATCCGCTCTTCGCCTACTCGCTTTATCAGGTGTTTGTAACACATCGAGTGCACCAATCTCGCAACAGGAAGCACCTCATCCGACACATAGTCCTGGAGCTGAAATTCAGCATCGATCAGCTCAAGCAATGAGAGCGCGAGGAAATTGTAGGCCAGCAACGGGTCAACAACATCCTTTGGTCTTGAAGCCTGTACCGCAGCCAATCCCTCAGCGTTAAAGTATGGTGCACCCGTTACAACAACACCACGAATATCCAATTCCGGCGCGTACTCAGGGGCATACCCCGCCGTCGCGAGCGCCGCACCCGCGCCTTGCGATTGACCGATAAGAACCACTTTACTCGACACGGGAAAGCCGCCTTGCTGCACCGCACGTATTATGTCCAGATTGCTGTATGCCGCGGGCCTGGTGGCGAGATAAGGGTGTATTCCTTCAGTGCCCAATCCCTGATAATCTGACGCAACAATCGCATAACCCCGTGCAAGCCAAAAGTTCAGATAACGAGTGTCTCTGTCTTGACGACCATCCCAGGAAGGGGCGCAATGATCTGCAATACCCACCGTTCCATGCGCCCAGCCCAAGAGTGGCCAGCCACCGTCTGGAGGGACGCCGTAGGGTAAGAACAATGCGCCCGATACCGCAACCTTGCGTTTCGCAAAAAGCCCCTCAGTCGAACTGTACAGCAGGCGAATATTCTGATTTGCGCGCTCTAGCGATTGATGCGCCGCGAGTGGCTCCCGCTTTAGTATAATGCCTGGATTGGCGGGTACTGCGCGGTCAATGGTGTAAAAGCCGCTCAACGATTTTTCAGTTAACGTTTGTCCCGAAGGATCTTCAGAGTCACTTGTTGCAACAATGCTTTGACACCCCAGGAGGGATACGCCGCATAGCACAGTGGTGGTAATCAATCCTCTACAAAGTGTATAAACCTTCATACTATCGCATATAAGCCTTCAGTTACCGAACGAATATCTGTTAGTTAAGAGCAGCGCAATGCGAGATGGCTCACTCGCGCAACTGGGATTAACCAAAGTTCAAAAAAAGTCTATTGATTTACGCCATACGCTTATCTATTGCGCCCATACTTCTCATGAGAGTCAACGAACTCACTTGCAACAATGGCGTTAGCGATAGACACATCGCCAGCGGCAACCATGGCAGCCGCGATTTCGGCCAGCTTTCGAGCTTTGCCTTTGCCGACGCAATCGAGCATTTGCAAACATTCATTCTGCGTTGGCAAGCCCGTTCCGCCGCCGAAAGTAGCAACAATAATCGACGGCAAGGTCCACGACCAATACAAATCGCCATTGTCTAGCACCTCGGTATATGTTTGCCCGGCATGCGACTCGACAACATTGGCTTCATCCTGACCGGTTGCGATAAAGAACGCGGCGATGCCATTGGCCGAATGACCGCCGGTGTAGGAGGCGCCAGCAAGCAAGCTGCCTTGGCTGCTGATATTACGCATGCTCTGTATCGACTTCGCGTCTGTTCTGAGCAAAGACTGCATCACCTCTTTTTTCAAGATTAGCTCAGCAACAACTCGCTTACCTCGAGAGTACAGATTATTGATATTGGAATGCTTTTTGTCAGTGTCCATACCGCCACTGAAGGCATACATAACAATTCTCTCCGGGCAGTTAGACATAATCCACCTGCACGCGTGGTCTGTTGCCTTGGACACCATGTTCTGGCCGGCTGCGTCACCTGTGCTGAAGTTCCACCGCATGTACAAGGTATTATGAACTGGCCAGCGCTGAACAAATTCCAATTGGGCGACCGAACTGGTTGATTGCGCCTGCTCTTTGATATCGGCATAGTGCTCATCAAACCAATGCAAAAATTTTTGAACTTCCCTCGCGCTGTGAAATTTAAACGCTGGTGCCCGCTGCATGCAATCATCGAACACCGTGGTTTGAATGCCTCCGCTTTCGGTGATTGCCCTCATTCCTCGATTGTAGCTGGCAACCAAGGTACCTTCCGTCGTTGCCATGGGCACCAGAAATTCGCCCTGAGCGTACTGACCATTAATCAGCAACGGACCCGCGATGCCGATTGGCATCTGTCCCATGCCAACAAAGTTTTCACAGTTACCGGCAACCACCGCCGGATCGGACGAGTACTGGCCAATGTGGGTTAGAGCCGCGCCCGTTTGATCCGCCACAAATTCCCGCCTGCTCGCCGCTGACTCCGCGGTATAGTCGTTTTCCCGATCACGTGGTATGGATACTCTGGCCATTAGAATCACCTTTATTCGCAAGTTGTCAAAGAGGTTGGGTGGTAATACGTCAACGTTGCTTAAGGATACACTCTGTCCGCGGTAAAACAGTGTCCAACTACGCCATTTGCGCTAGCCAAAGACATCACTTATGCATCAGTTACAAACAGTACCTTTTCTTTAGTTGTGCACCAATTCTCATAGTTGTGCTGGAAATTGTCATCAATTTCCGATCGTTTTACCTTGAGAGTCGGCGTCATCATATTGTTCTCAACAGTCCATTGTGATGGCATCACGACCAGCGTAGCCAGTTGCTCATGCTTGTCGAGCTGCGCATTCGTACTCATGAGAACGGATTCCAAACGTGCGCTTAGTTGAAGCCTCGCACTATCGTCGGCCAGTGCTGACGCTGCCTGTTCAGTGAGAGTAAGCAGCCCAATGGGAGCCATCAACTGCGAACCCGTAACGCAAACCTGTTCGATGCTGGTGTCGGAGGAAAGTAGGTCCTCTATAGGAGCAGGTGCGACATACTTACCTTTACTGGTCTTGAACATCTCTTTGATCCGGCCGGTTATCTTGAGTCTTCCTTCGCCATCAATCTCACCTTTATCGCCGGTGTGAATGAAGCCATCCTCATCGAGGGCTTGGGAGGTGAGTGCCGGTTCCTTGTAATACCCCAACATGTTGGCCGGCGATTTGACCAAGACTTCGCCAACATCACTTATTCTGCATTCGACAAACGTGGATACCGTTCCAACAGCGCCGATCCTGGATTCGCCAGAACGTGTTGCGTGCGAATACGCCAGATTTTCCGTCATACCATAGCCTTCGAGTATCTCTATACCTAGTTTTTTGTACCACTCCATCAAACTGGTAGACAGCGGCGCAGCGCCGCTCACACCGACACGCAATTGATCCAGACCCAGTGAACTGGTGATCATGTTGCGCACATCCGCCGAAGTTTCCGGCGATTTGAGCAATTTATCCAACTCCCCCTCCGAAATTTGTTCATACACACGTTGTTGAAACTTGGCCCAGATACGGGGAACAGCAAAGAATAACGTCGGTCTGGCTCTTTTCAGGTCGTCAGGGAATGTCGCCAGTGAATCGGAAAAATAGGTGGTGTAACCGGTGTATAACTGATTGGCTTCTATCGCCACTCTCTCGGCGGCATGTGCCAATGGCAGATAGGATATTTTTCGATCCTCCGAGTTCATGGAGTACATTTCCCCGGCCTGTATTCCGACAATGGCGAAGTTTCTAAACGAATGCATCACACCTTTGGGCACACCCGTCGTTCCCGACGTATAAATGATGGTTGCTAGTTCGTCCAGCAAACGCGTGGGATTGTCACTAATAGGTTCATAGTTAGCGATGATTTCATCCCAGTCCACATACTCCGCCCGCGCGTCAGCGGGGCTCAGCGGAAATGACAGGAGATGCAAGGCGTCAGGAATACCCGCTTTCATCTCATCAAAGCCGGTTAGCTTGCCGACAAACATTGCCTTCGCGCCGCTGTGCTCAAGGATTTGGCGAACTGTTTTCGCCGTCAGCACTGGATATAAAGGAACTGATACATGTCCTGCCATCCAAATGGCGAGATCGGCCATAATCCAATGCGCACAGTTATTCGACATTAGTGCGATGTTACTGCCAGACTCGTAGTTCAATGATCGTAGGTATGCAGCCATTCGTCGCACTTGCTCTGCGACACTGCCCCACGTAAGTTTGTCAACTGAGCCATCAGGATTCGGCTGCACAAAACAAATATCTGCACCCTGCGTGGCTTCGCGCTTATAGAACTCCGACAACGGAGTCGACAGACCGTTCATGAATGTCGCCAAGTCTTTCTTGTCCCTTGCTATCATTTCTCTCCACCTCTTATTACTAATGCGCTTTAAACTGCTGTATCGCTCATTGTCGCGCGACACTCTTCATAGGACCGTCGCATGCATTGCTGAAAAAATTCTGGATCGGGCATCATCCGTCGGCATGCGGTTACTCCGAACACAAACTTTCCAAGCGTAGAGTTTGCTGTAATGAAAAGCCCCGCGTTCGGCAGCAAGGGGCCAAGTGCGGTTGCCCAGACGTACTCGGCGCCTTTCAAGTAAATTGGAATCGGAGATGCAGGCATATTACTGAACGTGAAATTCGGCCCACTGTATTTTGAATCTGCAACAGCAGACAGTTTATAACTCTTCTGCAGGAGCATATTCAGTGCGTTTGAAGTCAGTGGCCCTAAAGCGTCCATAGCTTCTTTCTTGATGGAGGATCCCATTATTTCAAGCTGCTTCTTAGCCGCCAATGTGGCTAAGTGCACCTTCTCCAGTCGCTCAACCGGGTTTTCTACGTCCGAGTAACAGGACACATTAAAATCGGCTACCTGATTGTCAATCTGCTCCTGCTGCGATTCCAATCGCACATTGACAGGCACCTGGGCAATGAGTGGCGTGTCCAACGATTTTCCTTTTGCACCTAGATAATGCCTGAGCGCACCGGCTATTATTGTCAGCGCCATGTCATTCACCGTAGAACCCGGTACTATACGGCGAAGCTCTTTAAACTCATCGAATACAAATTCGACGGACGTCACGGTACGATGTGGAGATATCTCTCCTTGGAAGTAACGACTGGTTTTGTCGGGAAGTGTCACATGACGTTCTTTTTTTCGTACTGTCATTAGTTGAAGGCTGTCTTTAGCGACCCGCATCGTGACTCGACCAAGTTTGAATGGGCGTTTAACCGCGTTGCGATACGAATTGAGTATCAGCGGTAGCGTGCTAGGCACGGCATGTTCAACGACGACTTCTGACATTGATTTGGAAGATGGAGACGGGTTAGGCTCAAGATCGTGCATTGCCAGCATCAAGCGTTGCATGGAATCGCCGTCCACCGCCGCATGATGAAGTTTTAAAAGAATCGCAAAGGAACCCTTCGGAATACCTTCCAGGTTGTTCAATCCTTCGATAACCGTCGCTTCCCACAGTGGGCGACTGCGATCAAGGGCACGCGAGTGAAGACGCGCGATCTGAATATGAAACTGACGCCAATCACCGGGTTGGGGCAAAGCGATATGCCTGACGTGGAATTCTATATCTAGGTCCGCGTCATCGGTCCAATACGGGTAATCTATATCACCGGGTACGTCCAGAAGTCGTCTTCTTAATGTCGCTTCTTGTTCGGCCGCTGATTGATAAAGCTCTAGTATCTCTTTAAAGCGAACAGTTTTCCCCGTTGCCGTGGACGGGTCGTATACACAGATCGACGTAACATGCATTGGCAAATTTGGCGTTTCTATTTGCAAGAAAATAGTGTCCAAACTTGAAAGCTGCGTCCGCCTCATCGGTTTTACGTCCTCTATGCCTCTATGTTCGCAATGCTGGCTACACCATATCGCCACCTCCCGACTGATAGAGTGACCTGAGCGCTCAATGCAATTAGCTTTCAGGATCACGGGACGCTATTTCAGACGTCACTCTCATTTCAGTGACGGATTTCATCCAAATCGGCAAGAACACCGGCAATGGTGGACCCAATGATCGTGGAATTCCTGATCCGCGCCAGCTTAGGCCAGGTGCTCCGTGCACCGGCGAGCTTCAATTGCTGAACTGTGGCATCACCATCGGCATAGCTAAATAGTATGTCGCGCAAATCATATTTTGCCTTTTCGAGAACGATGTTTATGTCACCAGTGTATTTTTGATCCAACAATGCTTCAGCGGCTAGAAGCGCCGGGCTTACAGCTTGCAACCCGAGTCGGGACGATACTTGACCCAGCGAATAAATGAGGGAGTGAATGCCACGAGCCATCACTTCCGAGGAAGAATGCTGCCAGCTAAACTTCGGATGCAAGGATCTGCCATCGATGAATGGGATTGCAATGGGATTGATCATGCTGACGATGAAGTGATTCACCCCATAGACTCTCGCCAGGCGCTTGGCGGGTAAATCGTCCGCGAACGAACCGTCTCTCCACCTCCTAGACTTAAGATAGGGTCGAGGTCTACCATCTGAGCCTTTGGCGTACAGACGCACGGGAGGCACCATCCCTGGCAGACTGCTGGATGCCTGAACTGCCGAACGAATGTACACATTCGGGGTCGTTATAGGGCTTAGAAGCCTCGAAACTTGATGCTTCTCGGCAGGCGCTACCGAGATATTGATTTGTCGACCGGTCTTCTCAAACGCTTCGCCGAACGTCAGGTCATCTAGGAACTGATCAAGCGTTTGGCTTAAAAAATCAGAGGGTTTGTATCCCGGATCCCTTCCCAACAGCACTTTCCATGGCGACTTATTACGTGGAATATCATAAGTTTGCTTGAAGAAGTAGCCGTCTTTTAACTCGCTGCTGGTCTTCGAAGCCAACTGAGCACATATCCACGACCCCGCGGAAGAGCCTGACGTTATGTCTGGAAGCAAATCGTGTTCCAGTAGAGTCTGTACCACGCCATGGTGAAAATACACCAAGCCCGCACCACCGCTCAGCATCAAGGCAGAGCGGCCATAGCACCGGTTCGCTCGATGAAAAAATTCGATTTTAGCGGCCTTCGGAATTTTTCGATGCGAACAGCTGCCAATTTCGAGAAGCGCACGCCTTACGAGGTCGATGTAATCGTCTATAAGATACTTTGTTCCTATCATCGACTGACGGTATAGCTCGCGATTACCTATGCCTTCAAGGTTGCCGTGCAAGCCCTCATTCAATGCAAACAGCAGTTCATGGTGGTTCCTTTCGCGCAGAAGTCTAGCCAGCAAATCGCGACGCTCGCGAATTGCCAGGCAATCATAGTGAGGGCTTGCGGGCTCGGATTTCCAGTTGTCGGCTCCACGCTCCTTATCATGGGCTTTGGCCAATTCCAGCCAATCTGCATACGTATTACATGCGGCCAACTTCCTCTCAAGTCGCTTGAGCCGCTTACTCATAGCCCGTTCGCCGGCGTTGAGCAAGTGCTCGCGACACTGGTCATCATTTCAGCTACACGCCGGCACGCAGCCGAATTACACCATTCAAGGGACATTGCGTTTTCTCGTTGCATTAGCAAAGAGAAGTCTTGCGTTCAAATCACCGGAAAACGATGGTACAAACGATCAAAAGAGCTGTCCAAATCAATCAATTTCGCAAGTTCTCCGTTCGGCTTGACATTCAGAACTTCAATCGTCTGCTTCAGAGAACTGCAGAACATTTCGCTCAGCTCCAAACGTTACCGCGGTTTCAAACAACACGTTATAATCGTTTGCGTACACTGGAGTGCCTCGTGCTATGCACACCCGTTCCAAGGTAAGTGGCTCTCCGATCACCCAGCCGGCAAGTCTGTGAATGATGCCAAGCATCACCATAATGATGTGCCCTTCCACGTCGGCGGTGCCTTTCATTACATTTAGGGTGACCATTGCACTCCCACCCTTAACACCAATGTGAGAATCTATGTCATCATTCACTAGCGAGAAAAACCTCATGCAACGATTCAATAAAACCCTCAAATCTGCACTATTGATACTTGCATGGCACATCGTCGCCAATGTACCGGGTTTAGTGCGCTGAGCCAGCAGTCCGCAGCTTTCATCCTGTAGTTCTCGCATAATATACAAACTGATCCTCACATATAGGTCAGCGTTTATGCGTGTTTTTTTCTGTTAGGAGTGACTCAGACAGGCCACAGCGAGAGAGAAGCTTGCTCCGATTCAAACCTCTTTTCTCATCGTCCATTAGAATCGACTGAAGATAATGAACCGGAACAGTTGTTATTTCCGTAGCATCTCTTTGACTTGCGCTACACTCCAATTCAGCCGATCGCAGTGTTCGAGTTAGAGTTAGAGTTAGAGCTAGAGTTCGATCAGCCAGCTTCCCAGACCATCTCAGTAGAATCTACAATTCGAACCGATTGACACCTTCTTCCTGGAAAAAGTGAAGTTCAGCGCCGATCGCATCACTCTCAATCATTTGGAACATTGTGAGAGGGTTTTCGCTGATTGCTAGAACCCGTTCACGCGCAGAATTGCGCGCTGCGACAATTGCTTTCGCTGGGCCATTACGATCAAAGTTGACGGTGTATGTTTCAATAATTGCCGTTCCGCTTGATTGGGTTGCAGTCGTAACGGTAGGGCCTTGATCAATTGCCTGCTGCAATGCGGAGGTATCAATAGGTACCCAGGCATGTTCAACAGGATCGGTGGAATACAAACCCATTGAGTGCTTGGTTAGATACAGACCGTTTGCCGTCACCAGGCCATTGCCCTCGCCACGTGCGCGAAGCTGTTCCACCATCTCCGCTATTGCATGCAGCGAGTAATTATTGCCCGGTCCACCGAAATAAGGGAGCCCCCCAGTCACCGTTACATTACGTGAATCCATAGGTGAGAGGCCTATTTCTCTGCAAGCAATCTCGACCGCGATTGGGAAACAGCTGTAAATATCAAAGAGAGTGATCTCATCAAGAGACAAACTCGCCTGCTCCAGAACTACGCCTGCGCACTGGCCAATCGCTGGAGAACTGTAGAAATTCTGCCTCTGAACGGGATGCCATATTTCATTCAGCTCTGCCCCAGCTCTCAAATATATCCACCGTTCAGAATCTATGCCCAGCTCTTGTGCCGTTCGCACGGTTGTCAAAATAAGCGCCGCGGCCATATCAACGGCCAATACTGCATTCATTGCTCGAGTATAAGGGTACGAGATCCAGCGATTCGTATCCGATACAGCGCCAATTGACTCAGCGCTTTGTATATTGGGTCGCCAAGCATACTCATTGCTGGCTGCAACTGTACTCATGCGATTGCACAGTTGGGCTGTGAACATCTGCTGTTCTATAAATGTCCCACCTTTGTGGTGACGCAACGCATTTTCAAACAGTGGGTATGTGATGATGGGTTCATACAATCCATGCGTTCGCTCATTGGCATCCAACCCCTCACGATCGACTCCGACCGTTGTTGGCTGCTGGGTCGAATCAGCGGCCCAGGATGCAATATCAGCACCCGTTTTCATCGCATAAAAAAAAGTATCCAATAACTCCACGCCGCACAGCAATACGGCTTGATGTTCGCCATTGGCCAAGCGTCGGGAAAATTCGTTCACCATGTATTGTGGCGAGTTTCCACCAATAGGACCTTGAAAGAAGCCCGCTTCCTTAATGCCTAATCGGCTAGCAAGAAGTTGTCCCGGATTGCGGGGCATCAATGCCGCAATCTGTTCGTTGGTATCAGTGATAAAGCGCACAGAAGCAATGGCATCGATTGCCCCCCGCAACCGGGGTGAAACTGCTTGAGACAGTGCTTTGTTCGCGACAATCTCCAGTGCATCCACCGGTGAACGACTGACATCCCGATCGTTCCAACTATGCTGCGACGCAGCAATGATTATTGGCGCGTTTCCATCTAACATACAATATCTTCCTCACACATGCAGTGACAGCAATCCCAAAAGCCGAGACGCCAGATTGCCAATGCTTTCCTCTTCCGCAAAATCGAGCCAATGCTTAGGCGTGGTCTCAGATTCCTCCGGGATAAGCGCCGCGAATCTCTGAAGAATTGAGGCCAAGGCGCCATTCATCCAGACCGTGTACCGCCTAAACCATTGACGCGTGCCGTCTCGATACCAGATTAGAACCTGCCCCAACGCACAACAATAGCTAAATCACTCATAATTTATGGCGCTGAACATAGAGTTGGGCACTAATGCAGTCAGCGGTTGGCGCCTATGCATGCGCTGACCCGTTATTTCGGTGTATACCAGATCGGAGAGGACCAGGCTCGTTCCTGAATGGTAGCCTCCACCTGCGGCTTGAACGCCTTCCCCAATCGCAAGGCATTGAAGCTGCTCCAGCGGCAGCTGGGATTTTCCAGCACCCTCACATAGTAAAATGCGTGTTGTTGCGGATCGAAGTCGGTATCGGTCCATACCTGAATAAGTTCTCGTGCACCGCTGTGACTGATAGGTTCGCAGTTCTGCATGTCAACATTTGCACCATTATCAGGGCAGCGTTGCGATTGCGGATCAGGAGACAGACCGTCCGCGCAGGCGATATCCATGACGCGCTCCATTCGCTTGCCATTAGCAAGCCAGCCCTTCACCATTTGAATTCGTTGTAGGTTGGCGCCCATGCTGTCTTTTACTGCCCAGACCAGAAAATCGGGCGTCGCCTCCGACTCCGTTGGGAGAAGGTCACCTCCCATGGGCACTGCAGACAGAGCGAGTTGGTCGATGGCACTGGCATCGCTCATCATTGTGCCGTCGATGCTCCAACCGGCAAACAATCGCAGCGCGATGCGTGTGCCACTGGTCGCATAGACTTCACGGCGTTTCATCGCATCAAACAGCGCTTCGCGCGTGTTCTCGGCGGCCCAGACCGCTGCCAGGCCACCTGGGTTGTAATTGAGAGGCGTTCGATTCAAGCCCGAGTATCTCGGCTTATCGCGGTCATGGCGAATTTCGGGCGTATTGTCCAGCATCCCTACCGCCCCTTGATAGTCATTTTCTTCAGTATCACCGGGTGTGGAATTGTGTGTATCCGTTGAACCGACGAAGCCGATTTTAAACGGATTAAAGCCTTTTTCTTCAGCCAGACCCAGACCCAGTTTCAGACCTTCGCGAGCAAATGACGTCGTCAGCCCACACGCTTCTACCTGACCCTGGGGGCAGTTTTCTACCATTTGCTCGAAATGGCACTCTTCGTCACTGGCTCCCAGACCAACAGCACATTCCGACGCGCCTTTCACCTGAACTACTTCAGCCAGAGGCTCGGACTCTGCGCGCAGGCGCAAATCGGCGTCTGTATACCAGTTACCATCAATGGTTTGCAATGCGAAGGCATAACCCCAACTCAAATTTAGATTATGTGGTATCGTTAGATATTCGCAGTCGCCGACGCAACTCGTCTTCAAGTCCTTCCAGAGGTCAATTTCAGTTGCCGCATCGTAAATCGAGACTGCGTGATCGGGAACCGCATCGCCACGAAAAAAGACATTGCGGTGAATTTTGCCTTGTTTTGGCAGTGCCGGCGAAAACTCGTAAGCAGCAAATGTAGAAAACACGCCCGGCTCATAGTACTGCCTGGCCAGAACCTGCATCTTTTGCCACGTTTTTTTCGAGGCCTCCAGGCAACGATTCACATCCTCCTCGCAAAAACCCATGGCCCGCTTGACCGGCCGTTGGCGGGCCCTTGCCATTGCTGCCTCAAACAGCGCATTTGAGGGCGACGCGAAGCGATCGCAACGGGCTTTATCATCGGCGTTGATATCGGCGTCAGTGCAGAATGCGTTAGTCTCAAAAGAACTGGCGTGATCGGTGATCGCAACAAAGTCTAGCGGTCTGCTGATCCTGGCTTCTGCACCGGAGGTCAATGTTATCGGCTCGCCTCTGGCGAAGCGGTAGGCATCCTCAACACCGTAGCGATTACCCCACAAAAATGCATCCAAGGAAATCGAGGTATGTACATGCAGGTCGCCAAAATACAGGTTCTTTTTGCCAGCCCGACTGCTGTCAATCGCGTTTCTTTTTGCGAGGTCGGAGGATTCACCCGCAGGGCTGCCTTCCTGCGTCGGCCCGCCACAGCCGAGAACCGCAAAAACACAGAACAGGATCGCCACCAGTCGGCGATGGAAAGTTGTAATCAATCGAATTTTCCCCGGATATAATGCTTGCGCTCGCCTATTCGCATACTAAACAAGGCGTGCTTCGAAGCAATAGCCAATTCGCTCAGATATAATGACGTGAACAGTCGTTAGCCTTATTGCAACGCTCAGGTACGCCTTGACCAGTTAAAGACGGCCTTCAAGATCAGGCGATGGCATTTAGACCTACCTGCAGCCCGGCGGCTCCTTGGGCTGGAGCAATGCCTGTCTCGTGAAAGCGCACGTTATCCAGCCCTTGGCGCCGGCAGGCGCCATTGATACGCCTAGGTCTGTTCGTCGCTGCCGATAAACGTCATTGATACAGAGTTCACACAGTGGCGCACATTTTTATCCGTCAACTGTTCGCCTTCAAACACGTGCCCAAGATGGCCGTCGCAGGCAGCGCATAAAATCTCTACGCGGCGGCCATCTGCATCCATCTCGCGCTTGATCGCGCCTTCAATCTCATCATCAAAGCTGGGCCAGCCGCAATGCGACGGAAACTTGTGTTCCGAGCGATACAGGGGCGCATCGCATTGCTTGCAGACATACAGCCCCTCTGAAAAAAAATCATCATACTTGCCGGTAAACGGGCGTTCGGTGCCCTTATGCAGAATTATGTGCTGCTCTTCAGGGGTTAGCTCATTCAGTCTTTTGTCCGCCACTATCATCTCCTCCGTCGGGACCAACAGTTTACTTCGACTAGTCGCCCTTGTGCACCACCAATTGTGGGAACGGAATTTCCCAGCCACACTCATTGCAGGCTTCCAGACACAAGCGGGTCAGCGCGCGTTCAACGTCTTCATAGCGATCAGCTGCGCTGCCGTGTAAATCAGCCTCAACCTCGTAATCGAGTGAGGAGGAATTGCAGGCCGAGTATAGGACGGATAAAGGGGCGGTTCTCAATAGAAGGAGCCACTCAGCCGCGATTCGCATGGGCATAGAAGAGGATGGAACAGCTAGGAATCTACAGGATTGACTGGGAAGTTGTCGTGTTTTGCGTATTTTCGGTTGGTTGAGAGAAGCCAGCCAAAAGAGGGGCGACTAGGCGTTTACAGGCTAGCATCCGTGCTAAAAATATCGGCGGTGTTTGGCAGAGCGCAATCCAGTGGTTGCTGAGTGGTCGGAACATTCGGTGGAGCACGCGGGGGCGGGACCCAAAGCACTCACTACGTTCATGGGGCCGGCTCTACGAGAGTAGGGGAGGTGAGTTGCTCACGATCTCGTTCTCGCAAATAGCTCAGGATTTTGTCGATGACGACAGGTTCTTCAATACAAGCAAAAGCTTGCCCCTCGAGCGCCAGCGAGTGCTTTGGGTATGACTTTAACGGCGCCGCCACAGCGTCCGCAGGTTTCGACGTCGATATTGAATACACGTTTCAGTCGTTGGGCCCAGCTCATTGCGGCATGGCGCTCACCGGTTGTTTTTTGTTGCACATTAGCGTTGTGTTTTCCAGCCTTTCCACGTCCAGCCGGTGTAATCGCAGCGCGTAACGCATGGTTGGGTGCCAACACACCGTGATACCGTGTGAGGTTGATGCGAGGCTTGGGAACGAGTGTGGCGAGCCTGGCAAAAGCTTGCCCCATGAGCGTCAGCGAATGCTCTGGGTATGAAATCCACAGGCTCGAAGGCAACCTGGGTAGTTCCGTCTTTATAGGGTGTTTTCAAGGTGTAGACGACTTTGCCCTGAGAACTGAGCGAAAGTCTCGGTATGGCCACGGCGGGCCTGGCGATGTAACGGCATAAGCGCTCCCGCTTTTCGTGTTGGTGCGCTTCACAACTGACACCAGCGTGAAGCGAGAAGCCGGCGGTTTTAGCGACGCGCTCAAGCGCTTGTGTGGATTCGTCAACGGGACGTAGGGTGCGGATCATGAAGGCTTTACGCCCTTGTTGCGGCCCGATGGCGATGCGATAGGTAATGGAGCTACCGAGCAGATGAGCCATGGCATCTTCATTATCAGCGGGCGCAAGCTCCAGATAGGCGTTCTCTGCGTCTTGAACCAGTAAGCCGTGGCGCTCGAGACAGCGGCCGACGCGCTGGCTGATGCGGTGTACCAGTGTTTCCAGCTCGGATTTGGTGGGTGCGTTGGTGCGCCGGAAGCTGGGTTTTCGGCCTTCTCTTTGGAGGTAAACACCGTCAATCAAGAGGAGGTGAAAGTGAATGTTCAGATTCAGCGCTGAGCCGAATCGTTGTATTAGTGTGACGGCACCGGTTGCGGCGTCCTTTCGAGTAAAGCCGGCCTTGTGGATTGTATGAGTTGCAATGGCCCGGTAAACAATGCCTAAAACCTTGCTCATAGCTTCGGGGTGAGCCGCGAACAGAAAGCGCAGTGGGAACGGGAAGCTGATCACCCATTGGCGCAGCGGCACGGCAGGGAAAACAGCATCAACCAGCAGGGCTGCGCTCTCGGCCATGCGCC
>JAUIHW010000108.1 GCA_030431775.1 Gammaproteobacteria bacterium | reverse complement strand
TTATCTACTCTGTGACAAACAATGCACGTTACCCCTTCTCGCGATGTGGGGTGACGATCCATGTTGGACATGAACAACGGCTCTTCGAGGTTCATCCCGACCGGCGTATGGCAGCGTATGCAGAAGTCGCCATTGGTGCCATTGGTGCGCTGCAAGATTGTGCCGTGCATGGCGTTGAATACCGGGCTGAGTTGCGCATAGGAATGCGGAGATGCACTCCATTGCTTGTATTGCCTCGGGTGGCAGGCCGCACATTTGTCTGCTGAAGGGAATCGATTCGAGATCAGTAGCTCAGCATGTAGCCTTGCTGCCGTCTCTTCCTTCGAAGATTTACGTGATTCCTTGCTTTCTGCCCAGGTCTGCTGGAGTGGTAGCAGCATCAGGAAGATGGCGACTAGCTTGAACAGGTGCTTGTTTACTACACGTGAAGATCTTTTCATGGGGCGAGACAACCGACGTTGTTTTCATTTTTTTTTAACCGTGCATCGGGGTTGTCTGCTGTGTCAGGGCAACCCATAACTACGGCGTTCTGTCATTCTAAAGAAAAGGAGGGGAATGTAAATAAGGGTATTTATCGGTAGGTTCGCAGGCGCTGCTACTCTTTTGCGATCAGCAAATGGTGATTTTCAACCAGCTACCTGGCCATTGCCCTCACCGAGTCTTTGGCTCGGGGAGCACGTGCTTTTGGGGTGTGACGTGATAGTTGTGGCAGTCGGTACACTCTGAGCTGGCTCTGCCGCCCTCGGTATGGCAGCTAGCGCAGACCTCTTTCTCAATTGCCGTGAAGTTGCTCACGGCTTGCTCGGGAGCGAGGGACGCCTGCTGATAGCTGCTCAAAAAATCATCACTGGTGTCCAATACGTGGCAGTCCAGGCAGTTCTCATTGGCCGTTGTCACGAGGTGTGCTGCATGATTAAAGGGCGAGCTCGTGGGCTGCAAAGGGTCCGGTGTCTCGCTAACCCATTGTAAAATAAGATTATTATTGTGATCAGGCGCCAAAGTATGGCATTTGCTGCAGGCGCCGACACCTTTGGCCTTGCCAGGCTTGGTTTTTTCCAGATCTGCAAGCCCATCGAACAGCTTTTGGGCCGCGTTCTGGACGATATCGACTTCCTGTGAGGCCTCCCCCTGCTGTGAAAGTTTCAGGGAAAGATCAAGCCACGCCCTGGCGAAACTGTCCGCGTGTCCGCCGGGCTGGTACTGCATGGTGTATTTGTGCTCTCGCCAGGGTGTTGTTCTTATCCACTCGATGCCTGGCGTAGGGTCGCTTGTCGGCGGTTTCGAGGCCGGCGAAGGTCTTTCACCGCCCCCGTATTCTTCAGGCCGTTGCTGGAGGTCTTTCTCCAGGGAAAATCCGGTTTGCTCAGCGAACCATTGCGCGGTAACCACTTTTACGAAATCTTCTGTCATCTGCCCGGTTAAGGCAGCGAGCTGACGATCACCCGTAGCGCTGGCGGCCGTTGAGCTAAGGCGATTGACCAACGTTTTCTCCGGATCATTGGTCATCTCCAGCAATAACTGTTTGACGCTCCATATAATCGTAGCAGCATCTGCAAGATCGGCGTCTGATGCCTTTTTCAGTGATGACAGCTTGATCTTGTTTTCGTTGAGGCGAGCGAGTGCAGCTCCGCTGGCTGGATTTGTCGCAAGCAGTAACTCCATAAATGGCGTCAGGCCGAGTTTGGTCAGACCATTGCGCGACCCCTTTTTCGACCCATCAGGCCATGCACCAATATCCACGGCGGCGAGGCTTTTCAGATCCAGGCGCGGCAGTACGAAAAAAGCTACCGGTGCAGTGGAGACAATCTGGTCGCCATGGTGAAAAACTTTGCTGGCGACAGAGCTGGCCTTTTCACCGTGACAATCCAGGCACATTGTTTCGAAGCTGGCGGTGTTTTGATGCTGTCCTGCGGCGTCCATTTGGTGGCAGCTATCGCAGGCAAATGGCTTCAGTGTGTCGAGGAAGTGATCATTTTTGTGGGAAGCATGGTCGAACAAGATGCCGGTCCGCCGGGGAGCGGGGTAGTTCTCGAATTCCGGATGCGCGTCCACGAAGCCTGCCGTACTGTGACAGCTTTGACAGCTGGGGTTCGCGCCGGCCAGCAATGATTGCTGGCCATTATGCTCCTGGTGACAACTGGCGCAACGCTGCGATTGCAATGCCTGGTGCTCCGGATGCTCCAGGGGCACATGGCCCAGCTGATCGGTATGACAAGCCAGGCAAGCGGTATCGCGCGTGCGGGAAAACCAGGCTTCATGGCAGGAGGCACAATCACCTCCCGTGGCCCATTCGTGCGCCGGGTGTAATTCGCCCGAAGACCAGATCTTATCTGCTTGCAGATCACTATCGCTGCCAATATTGGAGCGTTGATACTGAGCGGCCAGCAGTGGAAGTACAAAAAGTGTCACCAGTGTTAGTACACCGATAACCCACGCGGGGCCTCTAACTGAGGGCACGTTGTCGCCGGTCTCGGGGCCGGCCTCTGCGTCGGGCGCCGCATCGGCGTCCAGCTGCAAACCGAAATCGAAGCCAGGAGGACTCCTGAGGACGGTGACTTTATTGTTACCTAACTCAAGTGTGTCGCCGGGGTGGATCTTCGCCTGTCGAACGGCGCGGCCATTGTGCAGCAGTTTGTGTTTGGCGTGACACTTGACCCAGAGCTGCCCTTTTTTAACAAAAATCGAAGCATGTAACGGCGCTACCAGCTTGCCGGAAAGTCGCAGCACGTTGCTGGCAGCCGAGCCGAGCGTAACCTCTTGCGTCTGCATGTCCAGATCGAGATAGCTCACCTCGCCATCTCGCTGCACGGACTGCCTGATCAGTACGTTGCTCACCAGTAAATAAACACCACGGTTATATGGACGGCAATTGCGCCCAGAAGCCCAAACGTCATGGGTACATGTACAAGTAGCCAGAACTTAAGCCAGCTCTGGATTTGAATATCCTTGCGAATACGCCGCAGCAGCTCCTGTCGCCTGGCAACCAGTGAGATTGACTCTGATAGTGCATTGGCTTCCTGAGGGTCTTCCGCATTGGGCAATAGGTCAGCCAGAAACTGCAGGATTCGCGTTTGATCGGCATTGCCAAGTATCTGGGTGTGTTCAGTGTTGCTTGCGTCTATGCTGCCGGAGTAGGTTGATTTGTCTATGCCCAAAAGCTGATCCCACAGCGTTCCTCCCAGCCTGGTTCCCTGCAAACTACTACGAATCGCCAGTTGAGTGGCGGCAGAGCAATGTGAACTTACCTCCGCACATTCGCTGTCGATATCGGATAATTCTCGCAACATCTCTTCGCGAGCCAGTCCCTTTCGGTTTTCAGTTGCCCAGTGTGGTAGCACGATATACATCCATGTTCCCGCGATTCCGCTGATCACGACGACAAGCAGAAAAATATAGGCGGCGGCATGCACGTTCCATCCCAACTGGCCCGCTGAATGCAGTGTGACGATACCTACCAGCGCAAGGCCCAGGTAAACGTGTGCCGAGACCCAGCCCTGTAAAGTGCCCGAGGCGCGATAACGACGCTTGCGAATACCCAGGGTCGCCAACCAGACCATGATGATCAGGCTCAGGCCACCCAGCGTGTAGCCTTGCCATGTACTGCCGCTTCGAGGAAGCGATGGATCCTGGCTCACATACAATAACGAAGCAAGCAGTACCAGACCCAGGGCAACCCAGGCATAGAGCCCTCGTCGATGGAAAAACAAGTTTCGACGAATCATCGTGCGCGCCCAATAATGTCGCTTACGGGATCCGGACCCAGTCGAAATGCCGCTCCGGTGGGGCATGCATTGACACACGCTGGCCCATGATCAAGGTTTATGCAGGCATCGCATTTCACTGCCAGGGCAGGATCCTTTCTTGCGCTTACGCCTGTGCGATCGATTCTGTTCTTGCCTTCTGATCCCAGCAGGCGGCTCCAAAAGCTGACCTGGGGCGGTGGCGTGTGGGCCATTTTGATCGCGTTGTACGGGCAGTTTGCTTCGCAGTTCCCACAGCCAATGCAGGAGCTGTCGATGTAAACTTCGCCGGTAGACGAACGGTTGATAGCGTTTGGTGGGCAATCCTTCATGCAGTGGGGTTGTTGGCAATGTCGGCAGGCGTGCGGAACATGTACGCCGGCAAAACTGTTTCCCGCCTTGCGATCAAGTCGTGTTATGCCGCCGTGCGTGTCAGCGCACGCAGATTCACAGTTATCGCAGCCAACGCACAGGTCCTCATCAATGAACAGCGCGTTGGTGGCCTCACCCAGGCCATCCTCCAACAGAAAATCCAGCAGCCCCTTCGACTCCGGGCGCACTTCCCAGGCGGCTTTCGATAGAACCCCGTCTCGGGTCACCTGTTTGAGCTGCTGCAACTTCTCACTATCAAGGCGCATCAATTTCTTGAATAGAGCGCGCGATATCTCCAGAACCTCGGTAAACACACTTGCTGTTGCGGTCTCGTGCCGAATTGATTCACCGAACATGGAAGTTTCGCCCAGTAATTCACCCGCTCGAACCTGGCCGACGATGACGACCTCGTTCTCATCCTGCTTGGACAGCGCTACCGTTCCATTGCGAACGATATAAAGACTCTCCGCGCTGTCTCCGCTACGCCATATCAGCTCGCCGGGTTTAAAGCTGCGCTCTACAATCTCATCGACAATCTCGCGAATAGCCTGCACGCTGGCGTTGGGTACAAAGTGATGCTGTAGCTCTCGCACCGAGTAGATCCACATCACCCCATCGCGCACTGCGGGGTGGCTTTGCATCAGCTTTAACATGGTACGCCGCGGTGTTTCCATGACGACACAGTTGCGTCCCGCCCGGGCGGTTTCACGCCTGGGCTGGCCTGCAATCAGGCTCATCTCGCCAAAAAATTCACCGGGCTTGAGCGTTCGGGCGCCGCCTGAATCCAGTGATGATTCCAGCATTACTTCGCCATCGATAATGGTATAGAACGTCGGGCCGCGGTCGCCCTCGTTATAGAAGACGTCGCCCTCTGCGACCACGCGCGTTGCTCCGGGTGTTGCCTTCTCTGCGGCATAGTCTTTTTTGATCTGCGCATTGAGTCTGGTAATGGTCTGTATGACTTCTTCGGCGGATTGCGCATCTGGATAACAGGCATAGATGCTGCTTTCGATAACCAACTCTCGAAAAGACAGCGGGTTGAGCTGACGAAACATCGGAACGCGCTGCATCATCAGTGGCAACTGGGTTTCCACATCAAGCCCGAAAGGCAGTCCCGCAAACTGGTATTCCAGAAGCTCGTGGTCAGCTGGCTTGATTGGGCGGCCCAGGATAAATTCGATGACGTCGTGCCCCTGATTCATCGCTTGCTTGATCAGTGGGTAGCCTGCCAGGGCGCCGATTACGTAGAGCCCATCGGTGGATGTTTCGTAGGTTTCGCTGAGCATGGGCAGTGCATCGGGTGCGTCAGTAACGAAATCCATGCCACAAGACTCAAGAAACTTCCGCGGCGGAATCGAGCCAAGTCTGGCAATGATGCGGTCAATAGGAAGGGTGATTGGCCCCTCTGCTGTATTTAACTCAACCTGAAGGCGCGACTCATCATCGGTGCCAGATTGAACGGAGCTTACCTGCGCGTTATACAGGCAAGATAGCGTGGTTTTTGGGTTTGCAAACGCCCGCAGCAGTGCCGCCTGGTTGCCATCTTTGACTCGCGCAAATTCACTGTTTCGGTTGAGTATGATGACTTCATTCTGCTCTGCCAGCGCCAGTGCGTTCTCTGCAGCCGAATCACCCGAGCCAACAACCAGTATTTTTTCGCCCTCATACTCTTTCGGGTCATCCAGTTGGTATTGCACCCACTGTGAATCACTGCCTGGAACATCGAGCAGGCGTGGATTCCCCTGAAGACCGATAGCCAGCACCACATTC
>JAUIHW010000041.1 GCA_030431775.1 Gammaproteobacteria bacterium | reverse complement strand
AGATACTGACTGCTAGGCCTACCACCGATTTCCCTGTCCAGGGTATTCTCAAACAGAATCGCTCCCAGTATTTTGCTGCCATCGAACGCTCTATCAGAGACTATTCGGGTGCGCATTGCATGCACCAGATCGAACATCTGCTGTTCGCTGTCAAAGCTGTTTTCTTCGATGCCGTAGAGTTTCAGCGCCTTGGGTGTGCTGCCACCGCTTTGGTCCAGAGCCGCGATAAACCCGTCGGCAGTAGCAACCTTGTTGAGCTGATCCGTTTGTGTAGACATAGCTTAAGTTCCTTTATGACTGTTGATTTTGAAGAATGGCTACCGCCGGCAGAGTCTTGCCTTCGACGAATTCCAGAAACGCCCCGCCGCCAGTGGAAATATAGGAAATGTCAGCCGCTATTCCGAACTGGTCGATAGCGGCCAGGGTGTCACCTCCGCCGGCCAGTGAGAATCCTGCCGAGTCCGCGATTGCTCGCGCTACCGTTGCCGTACCAGAGGCGAAGGCCTCAAATTCAAACACGCCAACCGGGCCATTCCAGAGTATGGTTTTGGCTGGCAGAATAAGTTCGGCCAGGTGACGCGCGGATTCAGGCCCGATATCAAAAATCATATCGTCATCGGCCACCTCGCTGACCGCCTTGACGGTAGCCGGCGTGCTGTTTGAAAACTCCTTGCCAACGACCACATCCACGGGCAGTGGGATCGACGATTTGTCCAGTAGGCGTTTAGCCTCAGGAATCAAATCAGATTCGCACAGCGACTTGCCGACCGGATACCCGGCAGCGGCAAGGAAAGTGTTGGCTATACCACCGCCAACGATTAGCTGGTCTACTTTCTCGGCCAGGGTATCCAGCACTGTCAGTTTGGTGGACACCTTGCTACCTCCGACAATCGCCAGCATTGGCCGCTCAGGCTGATGCAAGGCCTTGCTCAGCGCGTCGAGCTCTCTGGCCAGTAACGGCCCGGCGCAAGCCTTGGGTGCAAAACGCGCCACCCCATGGGTGGAGGCTTGTGCTCGATGCGCCGTACCAAAGGCATCCATCACAAAAACGTCACACAGCGCCGCCATTTTTTTGGCCAGCACCTCATCATCTTTCTTTTCACCTACGTTAAAACGAACGTTTTCAAGCAATACGATGTTGCCCGGCGCTACTTCTACACCATCCAGCCAGTCTTCCAACAGCGGAACCGGGCGCTGCAATAATTCGCTTAGCCGGTTAGCAACCGGTTGCAGGCTGAACTCGGCATTGGCGACTTTACCTGCGCCTTCTTCCGGTCGCCCAAGATGCGACATTACCATTACCGCGGCGCCTTGTTGCAGCGCTTGCTCCAGCGTGGCCAAAGACGCCAGAATCCGCGCATCGCTGCTCACTTTTCCATCACGAACCGGGACATTCAGGTCTTGACGAATCAATACCCGTTTTCCCCGTAAGTCCAGGTCTTGCATTCGGGTGATGCTGTTTTGCTCGCTCATCTTCACTCCAGGCCGGGAACCGTTATTAGTGTAGCAGGCCCATGCTTCACGGTGCACAGCTCGGTTATTGAATCCATTGCTCGCAGACCTCCAGCATTCGGTTCGCATAGCCCCATTCGTTATCAAACCAGGTCAGCATTTTAGCGAGGCGGCCACCAATAACACGGGTTTGCCCAGCGTCTACTATGGCTGAGCGTTGATCATGATTGAAGTCACAACTGGCCAGCGGCTCAGTACTGACCCCGAGCACGCCTTTCAACTGCTGTTCACTGGCGTCGCTCAGCGCGGCATTGATTTGCTCAGCGTTGGCCTCACAATCCAACTGAACGACCAGCTCCATCGCCGACACATTGTGGGTAGGCACTCTGATTGCGCTGGCTGAAAAGAGCGTGCCCATACCAGGTAATACTCGCTCAATACCGCGAGCAAGCTCGGTATCAACCGGAATCATGGACTGACTGGCGCTGCGTGTTTTACGCAGATCAGTATGGTGGTACGCATCCAGAACCGGCTGGTCGTTCATCATTGAATGAAGCGTCGTGATGTGCCCGGCGGCAACACCGAACGAGCGCTGCAGTGTAGCAATGACCGGAACAATGCAATTCGTCGTGCAAGATGCGTTTGAGACCAGCTGATGGTCTGCGCGAAGGCCGGCGTGGTTGATACCATAGACGACGGTATAGTCCAGGTCGGCAGAGCCGGGCTGCGACAACAAAACCTTGTCCGCACCTGCATGAACATGTTGTAGGGCCTCGGATCGCGAACCATACAGGCCACTGCATTCCAGCACCAGGTCAATGCTTTGCCTATGCCACAGCTGATCGTCAATTACGCCGTGGTGAGTCACCGCAACAGCGTGTTCGTCGACCAGTAGCTGACCCGGGCTGTGCGTTATCCGGGCCGGAAAGCGGCCATGCGTCGAATCATAACGGCACAGATAGCTGATCGTCTCAAGGTCGGCCGGTTCATTGATTGCCGAAATCGAAAAGCTGAATTCATGACGGCGCTCAACCCAGGCGCGTAATACACAACGGCCTATTCGCCCGAATCCGTTTATTGCAACGGACTTCACCGGGCAAGCAGAGCGCGCCCGGTTGCGGCAATATTCGCAGCCGTGAAACCGAACTCCTCCATCAGCACCCCACCCGGAGCGGATTCGCCGAAACGGTTAATCCCAATAATCTCGCCATCCAGGCCGACGTATTTATGCCAGTAGTCACCATGCGCGGCCTCCACAGCAATTCGCCGGCGTACGCCACTGGGCAATACACTTTCCTTAAAGTTTTCATCCTGCTGATCGAAGACCTCGGCGCAAGGCATTGACACTACTCTAACTGCATCACCCAACTCAGCGGCGGCCTGCATCGCGATTTCAAGCTCGGAGCCGGTGGCGATAATAATCAGCTCCGGGGTGCCCACAGCGTCGCGCAGCACATAAGCCCCGCGTTCTATCGCTTCTACCTGCTGAGCGTCGCGGGCCTGATGGGCGATGGTCTGACGGGAGAAGACCAGTGCTGACGGGCCATCCTGACGCAGGATGGCAGCCCGCCACGCGGCGGCGGACTCGACCGCATCACCGGGGCGCCAGGTATGCAGATTGGGTGTGCAGCGCAGAGCGGTTAATTGCTCAACGGCCTGATGCGTCGGGCCGTCCTCGCCCAGGCCAATTGAATCATGAGTAAATACGAAAAGACTCTGCTGCTTCATCAGGGCGGCCATACGCACGGCGTTGCGCGCATACTCCATAAACATCAAAAAGGTTGCACCGTAGTTAATGAACCCGCCGTGCAGGGCTATCCCATTCATAATCGCGGCCATACCAAACTCACGCACTCCGTAATACAGATAGTTTCCAGCCGCCGTTTCCCGGTCTATCACGCTGGAGCCATCCCAGAGGGTAAGGTTCGATCCGGTCAGGTCCGCTGAGCCGCCCAGCAGCTCCGGCAATAAAGGACCAAAGGCATTCAGTGATTTCAGCGAGGCCTTGCGGCTGGCTATGCTTTCTCCCGCCTGCTGCGCGCTGTGCAGATAGTCCAGCGACTGAGCTGAAAAACCGGCAGGCAACTCGCGGTTCATGCGCCGGCTGAACTCGCGAGCCAACTCTGGGTATTGCGCCTGGTATGCCGCAAACTGATCCTGCCAGCGCTGCTCTATGTCGGCGCCGCGTGGGCGGGCGTTCCAAGCGGCGTATATTTCTTCGGGCACCTCGAAGGCCGGGTAAGGCCAGCCAATACTGTCGCGAGTAGCGGCAACCTCATCGGCACCCAGCGGTGCGCCATGAGTTGCGGCCGTGCCCTGTTTATTTGGCGCCCCCTTGCCGATGACTGTTTTACAGCAGATTAGGCTGGGTTGCCGTGCCTCGGCACGCGCTGCCTCGATGGCAGACGCGATCGCCTCCGGATCATGACCGTCAACATCGGGGAGCACCTGCCAGCCATAGGCGGTAAAGCGCTGCGGGGTGTCATCAGTAAACCAGCCCTGTACGTCTCCGTCGATGGAAATATTATTATCATCATAGAGAACAATCAGCTTGCCAAGTTCCTGCGTGCCGGCCAACGAGCAGACTTCGTGGGATATGCCCTCCATAAGACAGCCGTCGCCAGCAAATACGTAGGTATAGTGGTCAACGATGCTATGTTCCCCGCGATTAAACTGTGCGGCCAGAACTTTTTCGGCCAGCGCCATGCCAACAGCATTGGCAAGCCCTTGCCCCAACGGGCCAGTTGTGGTCTCAACGCCAGGGGCATAACCATGCTCTGGGTGGCCAGGTGTTTTCGAACCAAGCTGGCGAAAATTCCGTATTTCCTCTATTGAAAGATCGTAGCCACTCAAATGCAGCAGGGAATACAGCAACATGGAACCATGGCCATTGGACAGGACGAAACGGTCACGGTTGAACCATTGCGGATTTGCCGGATTATGGGTCAGGAAGCTGTTCCAAAGCACTTCTGCTATGTCGGCCATGCCCATGGGTGCCCCGGGGTGACCGGAGTTGGCTTGTTGAACAGCATCCATGCTGAGTGCTCGAATAGCGTTGGCTAGGTCGGTTCGATTGGGCATACGGGCTCCGCTGATAATAAGAGGGCAGGCTGAAGGCGCGCTATTGTCCCTCAGTCGCCGGAGTGGAGCAATGCGCTGGAGCACAAAATGCCGCGCCCTGACTTACTCACAGCACGACCAACGGTAAATCTATATCAAAATATTTTGATATAGTTGTCGGCAGCATTTATACTTTGCCGACCATGACTATTTCACCCGCAGCACTTTCCCAGCAAGGCACCGCGACCGCTGACCTGCGACCGGCACTTGCCAGCTTTAACAAAGCAGCCGGGGACGAATTGCGTCTGCAGATTCTGCGCGTGTTGCAATGCGATTCCTACACGGTCATGGAGCTGGTGGAAATCTTTGCAATTGGCCAATCCGGTATTTCTCATCACCTCAAAGTGCTGGCCCAAGCTGGCTTGGTAGCCCGTCGACGTGAAGGTAATAATATTTTTTACAGCCGAGCACATTGCGCTGCGGTTGAGCCATTCAACCAATTGCAGCTCAGTCTGTTACAGCTGACTGATTTGCTGCCTTTACCCGGTGCCATCCAGCGACGCACGCAGGCAATCCGGGCGCGCAGGGCACGTCACTCTGAACAGTTTTTTGAACAAAATGCTGACCACTTCCACCGGCATCAGGAGCAAATCTGTCCATTTGATGTATACGCCGAGCCCGTACTTGCGCTGATGGCCGGCCTGGCCGCTGAACAAAAGCACTCCATGTTGGAAGTCGGGCCTGGTAGCGGCCAGCTGCTACCGGAGTTGAGCCAAATGTTCGATCAGGTGGTCGCCCTGGACAACTCCCAGGAAATGCTGGAAGCCGCTCAGGCTAACTGTTTGGCGGCCCACGCCCGCAACGTGGAATTTGTGCTCGGCGATACCGAGGTGTTGCTGAAGCGTGGTATTTCTGTTCAGAATGCAGTGTTGACCATGGTGCTGCACCACGTACCATCTCCCGCCAAGTTAATCAGCGATGTTGGCCGCTTGCTTACCCCGGGCGGACAGGTATTCATTGCTGAGCTGTGCGATCACGATCAGGACTGGGTAACCCAGTCCTGTGGCGATCTCTGGTTAGGAATTCAACCCGGCAGTATGAGCAACTGGGCCGAAGACAGCGGCCTGTCGGAAGTTGGCAACGGTCAATATCTTGGCCTGCGCAATGGCTTCACGGTACAGATACGACAATTTAACAAACCTCCAAACCCTAAGTAGCAGGTAAGAATATGAGTGAGTACTCTTTATTTACATCAGAATCCGTCTCAGAAGGACACCCGGACAAGGTATCGGACCAGGTATCTGATGCGATTCTCGATGCCATCATTGCCAGCGACCCCAACTCACGAGTCGCTGTGGAAACTCTGGTAAAAACTGGCATGGTGATAGTTGCCGGTGAGGTACGAACCTCTGCCTGGGTTGATATCGAAGAGATCGCTCGCGGCGTGATTCGCGATATTGGCTATAACAGCTCAGATATGGGGTTTGATTGGGAGTCCTGTGCAGTACTGAACGCCATTGGCAAGCAGTCAGCTGATATTGCTATGGGTGTGGACGAAGCGGATCAGAAAGATTTAGGTGCCGGCGATCAGGGCTTGATGTTTGGTTATGCTACCAGCGAAACCGACGTTCTAATGCCAGCACCAATTACCTATGCGCACCGCCTGGTTGAGAAGCAATCCGTCGTGCGCAAGAACGGTACGCTGCCCTGGTTGCGGCCAGACGCCAAAAGCCAGGTCACTTTCCGCTACGGCAATGATGGCAAGCCAGCGGGTATCGATGCAGTGGTGCTGTCTACACAGCACAGTGCGGATATCAGCCTGAAAGATCTTCAGGAAGCCGTTATGGAGGAAATTATCAAGCCCGTCCTGCCGGCCGAATGGTTATCGGACAATACCAAGTACTTCATCAACCCCACCGGACAATTCATTATTGGTGGCCCGATGGGTGACTGCGGCCTGACCGGGCGAAAAATCATCGTTGACACCTATGGTGGTATGGCGCGGCATGGTGGTGGCGCGTTCTCTGGTAAAGACCCATCAAAAGTAGACCGCTCTGCAGCTTATGCAGGTCGTTATGTCGCCAAAAACATCGTTGCGGCTGGCCTGGCTGAACGCTGTGAAATCCAGGTGTCCTACGCAATTGGCGTATCGGAGCCCACGTCTATCAGCATAAATACCTTTGGTACCGGCAAGCTTCCCGATGACAAAATTATTGACCTCGTTCGCGAACATTTTGACCTGCGGCCAGCCGGGCTGATCAGCATGCTGGATCTCAAGCGGCCGATTTACCAGCCGACTGCAGCCTATGGTCACTTTGGCCGCAGCGGTGACGGCTTCACCTGGGAAAATACCGACAAATCCGAGGTGCTCGCCGCCGCGTTATAACTGCACCAACCCGCTTTTGACAATACAACCGACAGGAAAACATACCATGAATGCAAATGAACAACTGGTCGACGTGAACCAGGACTATAAAGTCGCGGACATCAGCCTGGCCGACTACGGCCGCCGGGAAATAGCAATTGCCGAATCAGAAATGCCGGCTTTGATGGCGCTGCGAAAAAAATACGTCGCCGAACAGCCCTTGGCAGGCGCCCGTATCATAGGCTGCATTCATATGACTATCCAGACGGCGGTGCTCATTGAAACCTTGCGAGAGCTCGGTGCCGAAGTCCGCTGGTCCTCTTGTAATATTTTTTCAACGCAAGATCATGCGGCAGCTGCCATGGCAGCCGTCGGTGTGCCGGTGTATGCCTGGAAAGGACAGACCCTGGAGGAAGCCGACTGGTGTATTGAGCAGACAATCCTGAAAGATGGCAGGCCATGGAACGCCAATATGCTGCTTGATGATGGTGGCGACCTGACCGCGATGGTGCACGAAAAATACCCTGAGATGCTGGATCACATTCATGGGCTGACGGAAGAAACCACTACTGGTGTTCATCGTTTGCTGGAAATGATTGAGGAAGGCAGTCTTAAAGTACCTGCAATCAATGTTAATGATTCAGTCACCAAGTCAAAAAACGACAACAAATACGGTTGCCGTCATAGCCTCAACGACGCCATCAAGCGCGGCACAGATCATTTGTTAGCCGGCAAAAAGGCGCTTGTGGTTGGCTATGGAGACGTTGGCAAAGGCTCGGCGCAGAGCCTGCGACAGGAAGGCATGATCGTCAAGGTATCGGAGATTGATCCGATTTGTGCCATGCAGGCCTGCATGGATGGTTTCGAGGTGGATTCCCCTTACACAGATGGAATTAATGATGGCACGCTGGCCTCGATCAACAAGCATTTACTGGGCCAGATTGACCTGATCGTTACCACAACGGGCAACTCTAACGTCTGCGACGCGAATATGTTGCAAAGCGTAAAGAAGGGTGCGGTGATCTGCAATATTGGCCATTTTGACAATGAAATTGATACTCAGTACATGCGGGAAAACTGGGCCTGGCAGGAAGTGAAGCCCCAGGTTCACAAAATCTATCGCCAAACTGCACCCGGTGGCGAGATTGATCTGGCCGATGACGACTATCTGATTCTGCTTGCCGAAGGCCGCCTGGTGAACCTGGGCAATGCAACCGGCCATCCGTCACGAATCATGGATGGCTCTTTCGCAAACCAGGTTCTGGCGCAGATGTACCTGTTTGAGCGCAAGTTCGCTGACCTCGATCCACAGCAAAAGGCCAATAAGATCGATGTTGTTGTATTGCCGAAACATCTGGATGAAGAGGTTGCACGCTACATGGTCGGTGGCTTCGACGGCGTGATCACCCGGATGACCGATGAGCAGGCAAAGTACATCAATGTACCGATTGAAGGCCCCTACAAAGTCGACAGCTACAAGTATTGATATTCTGGCGGAGCAGAGTTTGCCGTGCGAATCAGCCGGTTATTCTCACCGACGCCAATCGCACGCGATCGGGCTTTGCCCCAGGAGCACTGCCTTGAGGGTCAGGCAGCGCACTACCTACAGCATGTGCTCCGAAGTCGGCCGGACGACGAATTGGTGATATTCGATGGGCTAGGTGGCGAGTTTCAAGCTCGTGTCCTGGCCCATAAACGTCACACCACAATCGTTGAATTGCTGAGCCATCTGGCCGAGGATCGAGCAACCGAACATCCATTCCGCCTTGGGCTTGCCTTGTTGCGTGGCGACAGAATGGATTACGCGCTTCGTAAAGCCACCGAGCTCGGCGTCACCCACATTCAGCTGTTGCGTACAGAGCGTTGTGAAGTTAACCCGTCCGGCTCCAAGCTGGATAAGCGCCTGCAGCACTGGCGCGGGGTTACCTATTCGGCCTGTGAGCAATGCGGTCTTAACCTGCCACCCGAGTTATCTGCGCCCTGCAGCCTGGCCCAATGGTTGAGCCACTCCATGCAAGGTTGCAAACTTGTGCTGCACCCAACTGGAAGGCCGGGTGTTTTAACAGGCAGCAGTGCTACCGCACGGCCGAACGGCTTCGTGCTGGCGACCGGCCCGGAAGGTGGTTTTTCCGAGCAGGAAATGGCTATGTTTGAAGAGCAGGGCTTTCTTGCCTGGTCACTGGGGCCGAGAATTTTACGGGCAGAAACGGCTCCGATAGTAGCGCTGGCGATCGCTCAGCATTGGACCGGGGAGCTGGGCTGACTAACGACTTAGCTCAATGATGCTGGCTTCGATGTAGTTAAGATTCGGTATGCTCGCTACTTCGCCGTTCGCCGACGCCAACATGGTTTCCGCAGGACCGCGCCGTTCATCTTCAGAATTGGTGGCAATCTCATCCGGGCCGATTCTGAGCAAGCGGGGCGGACCCTGGGTTAACAACGCGAAGTACGGCAGCTGCTCCGGGTCATTAATGCCATTTAGTATGGCGATGTTGCGCCGCTTGTCCTCTGCCTGAAATGGCTCCTCATTGAGCGCCTCAAACGAGACCATCGGCACTTTTAGGCCTCGCCATTCCAGCTGGCCAAGGAGCCAGGTTGGTGCATCCTCAGGTGACAAGGGTGTCCGGTAATGGATAATCTCTGCAACTGTAACATTGGGCAGAATCAAATACTTCCCGGTGACCGGAATCAGGAACGTGATGAGCTCCTCCGGCAATTCGTGTTTCGGCAGATCAGTCGCAAAGCTAGACATGGCAACTGATTCCATTGTGCGCTGCGCTTCGACCTCGCATCAGCCTATCTGCTCCAGGCGTTCAGCGCCTATCAGATCAACAATCGCGTCCAACAACTCCATTTCCTGGTACGGCTTGCCAAGATATTTATTCACTCCAATTGAGAAAGCCCGCTCCCGGTGTTTGTCGCCCGTGCGCGAAGTGATCATTATAATTGGAGTATCCTTGAGGCGGCTGTCATGACGCACCTGATTTGCCACCTCAAATCCATCCATGCGCGGCATTTCAATATCCAGAAGCATCACGTCCGGTGTGTTATCTTGCAGCAAAGCCATCGCATCCACCCCATCGCGCGCCACCAACACCCGCATACCCTGACGTTCAAGGAAGCGCGAGGTGACCTTGCGAACCGTTACCGAGTCGTCAACAACCATCACCAATATGGTGTCGTCTTGCACATCCGGCTCCTCAGAGCTTGTTAGCTGATGTGCGCGTTGCGGCTGGCTCATACTTGCTTGCTGACGGATAATCGCCAACAGGTCCAGAATCACAACCACCCGTCCATCACCCAGAACCGTCGCACCGGATACTCCGTGTACCATCCCAAATTGCGGCCCGAGCGACTTAACCACCACCTCCCTGCTACCGTGCACACCATCTACCTGAATGGCAACGGCGTGATCACCGGCACGCACCAGCACCACCGGCAACGGCGCAGCATAGCTGCGCACATTGGGCCCGGCTTCCAGCCCGAGCATGGTGCCCAGATAGCGCAGATCATAGGGTTGGCCAGCGTATTCGAAGCGCGGGGCATCTGGCTGATAGTAGGCTTCCAGCTCGAAAGGGCTCACCCGCACAATACCTTCAATGCTGTTCAGGGGAATGGCGTACATGTCGTTACCAACCGATACGTTCAGCGCCCGGTTAACTGAGACGGTAAACGGCAAGCGAACAACAAATTTGGTACCCAGCCCACGGCGCGAATCGATCTCTATCGCACCACCGAGCTGTTTTATTTCCGAGCTGACAACATCAAGTCCAACGCCACGACCGGATATCTGGGTAATTTCCCTGGCAGTGCTGACTCCTGTTTCCATAATGAACTGGAGTATTTCATGCTCGCTCAAATCAGCATCCGGGCTCATCAAACCGGCCTGGATAGCTTTGTCTCGCACTCTGGCCACATCGATACCAGCGCCATCATCCTCCAATATGATGACCACTTCATTGCCTTCTCGCATCAAGCCCAAGCTGATGTGGCCAACCGGTGATTTGTCATATTCACGGCGAATATCCGCGGTCTCGATGCCATGGTCGACCGCGTTACGAAGCATATGCTCAAGCGGAGGCAACATACGCTCCAGCACGCTACGGTCCATCTCACCCTCAATATTCAGCAACTCAAACTCGACCTGTTTGCCAAGCTCGGTACTGACCTGGCGAACAATGCGCCGCAGACGTGGCACCAGGCGGGAAAAGGGTACCATCCGCGACTGCATCAGGCCTTCTTGCAGGTCGGTGTTGATTCGCGACTGCTGCAGCAACAGAGTCTCCATGTCGCGCGCCTTTTCACTCATCGTGGACTTAAGGTCCAAAAGGTCAGAGGCGCTCTCCATCAAGGATCGTGACAGAGTTTGCAGCTGCGAGTAACGATCCATTTCGAGCGGATCGAAACTGTCGAGGCCCTCCTGGGCAACCTGTTCCTGACGGAACAGGATCTGTGCTTCAGTTTCTATTTCCAGACGTCGTAATTTATCCTGCAAGCGCTCAACCGTGCCCTGCATTTCATCCAAAGAATAGCCGAAGTCCGAAACCTGTTCTTCCGCTCTTGCCCTGGAAATACTGGTCTCACCAGCGAGGTTAACCAAGTTTTCCAACAATTGGCTGGGCACACGCACCACCTCCTGGGTAGCTCGCTTGTTGCTCTCAGCCGTTGCCGGTGCGGCTGAACTACCGCTAACCGCCGCAAAGGCCGGCTGGCTCGACAAGTCCTCGTCACTAGACGGCGCTATCTGCACCACATTATTCGGTAGATCGGCATCGGCGGGCGGGTCAAGCAATTCCCCTTCCAGGGCTTCGGCCGGGTGCGTTGGCTGCTCTTCGGCCATGCTATCAGTTACCGTCTCGCCAGCAGTATACTCTGTCGGTTCATCTTCATCGGGTAGACTGGTGCTGCTGTGGACTTCTGTCGCGTCGCTGTGTGTTGTTTCAGCAAGCACTTCACCGGTGTTTCTTAACTGGTCAACCGCGGTTGTAATGCGGTCAACATAGCTCTGCAGTTGCTGAAAAAATGCCGAGTCAAATTGCCCCCCGGATTGGTCTGCCGATTCAATAAAGGATTCGCACTCATGCGCAAGATCACCCAAAAGCGTCACATCGGCAAGCCGCGCGCCGCCTTTTAAGGTGTGCATGGAGCGCTGCACTTCTTCAAAGTGCCGACCTCGCTCGGGTAATTCGCGCCAGGCGTAAATCGCTTCATCAATTTCTTCTAGCAGGTCTACCGCTTCTTCGGTAAACAGCTCAAGAATTTCATTGTCAGCTTCCTCATCTGACTCGTCAGTCACTGGTACCGGCTGAACCTCAGGCTCCTCATCGTTAAGCTGTTCAGCGGCAGCTTGCTCTTGCTCTTGCTTTTGCTCTACCCTATCGTCGTCAATTGCAGACTCACTGATTGCATCACCCTGATGCTTGTCAGCTAAGGGCATTTCTGGCGATGCCAGATCAGCTTCGCTCGCTTCGTTTTCAGCAAAGGCCTCCGCACTGCCCGCCTCTTGCCCAGCGTCGGCTGTACCCGCCGCATTGCTTTCCAGCGACGCAATATTCTCCTGCTCGGGCTCGGGCTCGGGCTGCACAGCCAACACGGGTTCATCCGCGCGCTGCTGTCTGCCAAGCAAGCCGGTAGCGGCCAGAAACAAGGAACGATTGTTGCGCGACTCTGGAGCCGTCTTGTCCGGGCTGTCCAGGACAGCACGCTGTTCGCCACTTGGTTCTGCCTCAAAAAACTGCTCGGCCATTTCCTGCGGCGTAGGGCTTTCAAGCTGGTCCTTCATCCAGCGTGAAATCAAAAGATCGGTACTGCTAGTTGTACTGCTCTCAATCTGCTCATCAGCAAGCTGTTCGGCTTCCTCAACGGCTTCCTCAACGTCATGCAGCTCTTTTTGAAAGCTGGACAGGTCGAATTCCTCGGCGACCTGCAGCGCTTGTTGCCAACTGTCCAGCTCTTGGACCTCCTGGCCGGCGGCGTAGCAGTCCACGCTGGTCGAGATGCCCTCTTGAACTTGATCGGCGAGCGCAAAGAAACTTTCCGGCAACCAGTCAAGCGTTGCCGCCTGCTCAAATAACTCTGCATTTGCCAGGGCAAGCTGTTCGATCTGAGGTTGCTGGACCGAATGCCCGGCAATTACTCGCAGATTATCAGCAATTCGCAGCAGAGCATCACAGGCAGAACGCCCGGCTTTAGCTTGTGCGAGCAGCTTGTCACAGGCGCCAATTCGATCTGCGAGCAGCGTCCGGTATTCAAGTGCAGGCAATTGTCCGTACTCTGTACTGCTTTCATTTTGAGACGCCTGAGTTTCGTGCTCAGCCTCCGAAACGGCCAGCAAGTCCTGTGCGCGTTCCTGCAATTTCATGGCTGCCGCAACAGACTCAGGTGGTTGCTCCGGTAGTTGCTTGATATCCAGGCGCAGCTGCTCACTGACAGCCTCAAGCAATTCTAAACCCGCATGATCCACAGGCTGGCGCCGCTGGTGCAGGCTGAGGACAAACTCCTCCGTCGGTGCCACGTATGCCGCGATGTGCTCAAAACCCGCTATTCGCGCGCTGCCTTTTATGGTGTGCAGCGCCCGGTGTAGGTTTTCGCTGACCGAGTTTGCCGAGCCTTGCCGATAGTCTGCGACATATTGGTCGATGGTTTGCAGATGCTCCAGCGCCTCTCCGGTAAAAATACCCTGCAATGCAAGCGCTTCCTCGGCGTCTTCGGCATCGTTTTCTGCTGCGCTTAACTCTGCTCCCGGAGAGCTCTCCGGCGTTATCAGCTCCTCGGCAGCAGGCTCTTGCAACGTTTCTTCAGACGTACTGTCTTCCGCTAGCAGATTTATTGCGAATTCCTGTCCATCTTCGTCCAGTTCAAGTTCGTCATCGAACTGAGCTAACGATTCAATTGAATCAGACGGCTCGGTTTCCAGCGTGGCCTCTGCCATACTGGCGCAAACAGCGTCTACCTGCTCAGCTGAGCAGATATCGCTCTGCCCGGTACTGACGGCATCTGCCAGTTCACTGAGTTGCTCTGAAGCCCGACTGGAAAGGGCTGTACCCCGACTGAAATCCCCCAGCAACTCAGGCATCAGCTCTCGTGCCTTTCGTACAATCGCGCTATGGGCCGGAGTCAGAGATTGCGAACCATCGATAACACGGTTCAGCATGTTCTCGATACTCCAGGCCAACTCACCAGCATCGTTAGCACCGACCATTCGCCCGCTGCCTTTGAGGGTGTGAAAACCACGGCGGATCTCTACCAGTGCATCTTTGTCATGCATCCGACCGATATGCTGGTCTACTTCGGTGAGAACCTCGGTAACCTCTTCGGTGAAGATCTCCAGAATCTCTTCATCGACTTCGGCGTTGACCTGGTTGCCCGACTCATCCGTCGCTGCCGATGCACTGCGCAGCGTCTCTACTGCATCGACCTCCGCAGTAGCCTCGGGCTCGTTGATAGACGTGCCTGCGTCACTTGCCGATGGCTCTGTTGACACTACTTGCTCACGGGCGTCGATATCGTCTTTAAGACGGGCAGCGGCGAACTGATCAAAATCGTCATCCAGGACCATAAAGTCAGTAATTTGAAGATCGTCGTCCTCGCCGATATCGCTGGTATCGTAAAGCTCGGGCCGACGCTCCCATCGCTGCAGGTCGGTGATGGGATAGCCGAGAGCGGCGACACTTTCCACAGCAACATCAAGAATCATATCGCTCTCGGTGGGCGAATCCTGTGCCACCCGTTCCAGATAATAATCAACACTGGTCAGTGCATCGGCCAATGTATCCAGCATCTGCCATTCCGGCACACGACGTGCCAGCAGTAAATCCTCACAGACATACCACTCGCAACTGGCGAGAATATCGGCCGCTCGCTGCAAAGGCAGAATCATTAGACCGCCGCGAACCTCGGACAGTAACTGTGGCACTCCGGTTAATCGCTGATGGTCCCACTGATGAGCGATAAACTCGATGACCGCTTCCTTGGCCTGTTCTATGCCAATGCGCGCTTCACTGACTACCGATTCAAAGGCTGCGGCAAGCTGGCGATCGCGCTCGCTGGTCTGACTGGCGACCGCAGCATCTTCCTGATCCACCGATTCTTTAAGTATTGCCTCGACACTGATGATGTTTTCCGCGACTTCCATCAACGCATCCGGACCCGGCTCTAGCTGACCGGAAACCATCTGTTGAACAGATTCAGCCTGCCGCCTTACGGTTCGCAGGGCATCGCCCAGTCCCAGCACCATCATTGTGTTGATGACGCGCTGAAACACCGGTAGGGCCGGCTCTAGATCCACTTCCTGATGGTTTTGATTGCGCACAAACAGGTCGATATAATCTTTGATACTGGCTAACTCTTCGAGCAGAGCATCGACCACTGACTGCAAAGTATCACGGTCCGGGCCCATGGCCTGTAATTCGCTCGGCGTCTTGAGCTCTTCTGACCACAGCTTCTGTAAATCGTTAACCAGCGGACATTCCGATTCGACGGTCACCAGCAAGGCCTTGACCGAGCGGTGCACAGAGTCCGGTGCCGTATCCTGCATTGCCTCCGGTCCAGTGGATGCAATATTTATCAGCAGCTTGTCCATCTCAAGTAACAGATCAGCCACTTCATTGCTGATCGACAGACTGCCTTCTTCAACAGCCTCAAACAGGCCAAGTGCGGCCCGCCAGAAAGTCTCCTGCGCCGTGTTCTGACTGATCTTGTGGATACGCTGGCCGATTTGAGCCAGATAGCGGACATTCTTTTCGACGTCCAGATTTCGCGCAATGTTTAAAACTGCCACGCGAAACATTTTGCGCAGCTTCAGCATCAGGTCATCGAATTCTTCACGGCTGACCCGGCTGGAAAACGCTGCTGAAAAATCTATTGTTTTTGGCGCAAGTGCAGGCTCGGCGCCGCGCACCGTTTTTAACTCATTGATGATGGGCTGCAATGCAGCGGGTGAAATATCGTCTTTGAATTTCTTGACGCGCTCCAGCAAACCGGGCAACTGCAGCAGTGCCGTCATCAGCGTTTCCAGCGCGGAATCCTCGTCGGTGGTCGACTGATTCACCAACGCCTGAGCAACGGCCTCCATCTCCTCGGCCAGCGCAACCAGATTAACCAGCTGCACCATGCGTAAAGTGCCATTGATTTGATGGCTATGAGTTAGGGTAAAACGCAGCTTGCTAAAATCGGTTCTATCCTGACTATAGGCCTCCAGCGCCTGGCGAGCCTGCTTGATCGTGTCATCAAGCTCTGAGGTTACCCATTCAAACGCTACGTAATCGAGCTGTTCCGCCATGTGATGCTTCGCCTATAGGCTGTGATGAACGTGCTCATGCAGCACTGACTACTGCGTTGCCGTCCTCATCTTTATCTTCAATTCCTAAAAAGGACTCCATATCCTCCAGTTGGTCAGTCTGCTGGGGCAGCTCCGGCTCCCAATCGTTGTCTGCCGGCAATTTGAAGCCGGCCACAGATTCACGGAGCTGGTTGGTCATTGATGCCAGCTCTCCGATCGATGTCGCGCTAGTTTTTGTACCTTCCAAAGTCTGGTTGGCGATACCCTGCACAACTCCCATGGTGTTTGAAATATTACCCGCCGACACGGCTTGCTGTCGCGCCGCATTGGATATGTTCTGAATCAATTCGGCCAGGTTGGTCGAGACGTTCTCGATCTCTTCCAGCGCGACACCCGCGTCATGCGCAGTACGTGCGCCACGAACCACTTCAGTCGTGGTTTGCTCCATCGAGATCACCGCTTCATTGGTATCAGACTGAATGGTTTTTACCAGAGCTTCGATTTGTTTGGTTGCCGCACCGGAACGCTCAGCAAGACGCTGCACCTCGTCAGCAACGACCGCAAAGCCGCGCCCGGCATCACCGGCCATGGAGGCCTGAATGGCCGCATTCAGTGCCAGGATGTTGGTTTGATCTGCGATGTCGTTGATCAACGATACGATGTCACCAATCTCCTGTGAGCTTTCACCAAGCCGCTTAATACGCTTCGAGGTTTCCTGGATCTGCTCGCGGATATTGTCCATCCCGGTAATGGTATTTCGCACCAGCTGGCCGCCGCTGTTGGCTATTTCTACCGAGCGTTGCGCAACATTTGATGATTCGCTGGCGTTCGACGATACCTGGTCAATGGTTTTGGCCATTTCGTTCACTGCGTCGGACGCTCCGGCAATTTCTCTGGCCTGCTTTTCCGAAGCCTGTGCAAGGCTGAGAGAACTGCGCTGGTTTTCTTCGGCAGCGGCTGACACCGACACGGCGGTGTCGTTGATCTTGGACACCAACTCACGCAGCTGCCCGATCGCGTAGTTGACCGAATCCGCAATCGCACCGGTGAAATCTTCGGTCACCGTCGCATTGGTGGTGAGGTCACCATCCGCCAGATCACCAATTTCATCCAGAAGTCGCAAAATAGCCTGCTGGTTCTGGTCATTGGTTTCTGCTGTATGCGACAGGCGATTACGAGTATTGCGCAGGGTAAGAATGCCGATCGCTGCCAGCGCCAGCAACATCACGGCGCCTGAGATCATGACCCAAAGCGGGGTAATCTGGCGACGGTCGCTCAGCCCGGCAATCGCGTCTGATAGTGCGCTGGTTGAGGCCATCACCTGGGGGGTACCGACCGCAATCGCATCGGCTGCTTCGCGGGCTTGCAGGAGGTCGGGAGAAGCCTGAAAAATTTCATCAACCGAACCGCTGACGAACTCAAACAACTTGGAAATTTCCACCAGACTGGCACGCGCATCAGCGTCAGTCACCCGGCTGATGCGCATTGCCGCATTGCGGTTCAACATGCCATCGAGAACACTACCAAACAGACTGGCGTCCAGGTTGAACTGGTCGGCTGCCTGATCAGCGCCTTCACCACCTTCCAGCATTTTGTCCACGTTGCGTGCTATCCGCTCGGCCAGCCACGACTGCCTCTGTGCCAGCGCGACCTGATCTGAAGGTGCACGACCTTCGAGCAGAATTTCCACCACGTTATTGTATTCCTGCTGGAGCTCGGGAATGGAGTCGTTAAGTGTTTTGGCAACTTCGTGCAGGAACAGAATGCGGTCGCGGTTGGCAACCATCGTACCGGCAGCCTGTTGCACTGGAATCCACTGCGTCTTCAGTTGCTCAAGCTCCTGGCTCAACATACCTCCAGGCGACGGTAAAGCGGCATCGCCCTGCTGCAACAGAGTAAGGTTGCTGTCGAACTTGGCCGCGCCGTCATTCAAATCCTGGAAGGCCTGCCCGTCACCACCGATTGCAAGGCGCGAACTGGAGGACAGTTGTTGCGCCAATACACGCAAATCGCCGGTCACTTCCTGATAACGCGCGTCATAACCGGCATCCCTGTTAACCACGTAAAGGCTCCAGGCAAAGACGCCCAAAGCAACCAGAAATATTACGCCGAGCGCAATTATTCCCCCGTTGCCCGAATCACCACTGCGACTGCTGTCTGTTCTGCTCATACGCCGGACTCCCCCGATCTCTCTTTAATGTGCCGCGGCGTTAAAAAACCGCGGATCTTTAGCCAATGCATGCAAGCTGAACACCGGCCAGCTCTGCTCTTCGTTATGGTAAGCACCTTGCAGATAGTCCGCAAACGGCGTCTCCCTGTTCTGATCCTCTGGATCGCCTGAAAAATTCTCTAACGGAAAGTGTTGCATTCCGTGCACTTCACTCACCAATACACCGGAGTAAAAGTCACCCATATCCAGTGCCAACACCCGCTGCTTCTTGCGATTAGTGCCTGGTTGGCCACCAAAAAACACCTCCAGGTCTATCAAGGGAAGCAGCCGCCCGCGCACATTAGCCACGCCGCGCACCCAGGGTTTTACGCCAGGAATGCGGGTTGCGCTCGGTCGCTCCAACAACTCAGCAACTTCCGCCATAGGGGCGACAAATCGCTGACCGGCCAGAGTGAAGCCAATTCCGCTCCAATGTGCCTTGACATCGGTTTGTTCAGGCAGGCCACGCTCGCCGAGCGTGCTGCGTTCGGCTATTTTTGCGAGAATGGCATAAGGGTCGTCAGCCGTTTCCATTATTGATCAGGCAATCAGGGCGTTAATGGTATTCAGTAAAACCTTTTGATCCACAGGTTTGGTCAGAAACGCTCTGGCGCCCTGGCGTTCGCCCCATACGCGATCAGCCTCCTGGTTCTTGGTGGTCACAATGACAACCGGTATATCGGTGGTGCGGCTGTCCTTGCTCAACTGACGGGTCGCCTGAAAGCCATTGAGCCCAGGCATCACGATGTCCATTAAGACCAGGTCCGGGTGTTCGTTGCGGGCGAGGTCGATTCCCTTCTCTCCATTTTCGGCCGTCAGAACGTCGAAGCCGGCTTTGTTAAGCCAGCTAGACATGCGGAACGTTTCGGTTGGCGAATCATCAACTATCAGGACACGCGCCATTTTACCTCCTGGTGGGGGAAGAGCTCTCCAGCCAACCCCGGGAGCCTGCTGGTGTTCAGCTGGCTTGTTTCAATTCTACTTGCGCTTCAATCGCGCCCAACAACTCATTCTTGCTAAAGGGTTTGGTCAAATACTGGTCAGAGCCAACGATTCGGCCCTTTGCCTTGTCAAACAGCCCATCCTTACTGGATAACATGATCACTGGGGTAGATTTGAACTCACTGTTGTTCTTCACCAGGGCACAGGTTTGATAGCCATCCAGCCGAGGCATCATGATGTCGACAAATATAAGATCTGGCTTGTTGTCGGCAATTTTTGCCAAGGCATCAAAGCCGTCTATTGCCGTAATCACGGTACATCCTTCCTTCTGAAGCAAGGTTTCAGCGGTACGCCGAATAGTCTTGCTGTCATCAATGACCATTATTTTTAATTTATCTAGGTTTGCTGTCATGGTTTCGCCTGCACTGCATATCGGGTTGTGCCAATATCCTCTACCCCACGCCGTACCACTTATTAACAGAATTACCGCCGCTACGTAGAGTGTATTGTGCTAATTTCTACACAAATTAATAGCCCACAAATGTACATAAATAAAGCTATTTCGCTTTTTTCAGCTGTTAAAAGCTACCCAGCACACATTTTCCAGAGGAAACACTATGTCAATAGCACTTGGAGTCGTGATGGATCCTATTTCGGATATCAACTTCAAAAAAGACAGTACGCTCGCCATGTTGTGGGCCGCCCAGGACAGGGGCTGGGACCTGTACTACATGGAACAGCAGGATTTGTATATTACAGGAGGCCTGGCACGCGCGTCGATGCGAAAATTACAGGTTTTCCGCGATCCTGAGCACTACTATGAATTGGCAGAAGCTGAGAGAGCCGACCTGGGCAGCCTGGATGTTGTGCTCATGCGCAAAGACCCTCCCTTCGACTCTGAGTTCCTTTACAGCACTTACATACTTAGCGTGGCCGAGCGGCAGGGCTGCTGGGTGGTCAATCCAGCGCAAAGTCTGCGCAATGCAAACGAAAAGGTCACCGCAACACTGTTCCCGGACTGTGCGCCACCGCACCTGGTCAGCGCCAATGACCAGTTGATCCGGGAGTTTCATGCCGAGCATCAGGACATCATCCTCAAACCACTGGACGGCATGGGCGGATCCGGTATTTTCCGCGCAAAAGCCAACGAGCCCAATCTGGGGGTTATTATTGAAACGCTGACCGTTCACGGCCAGCAGACCATCATGGTGCAAAAATACATTCCAGAAATAACAGATGGCGACAAGCGCATTCTGATGATCGACGCCGAGCCGATTGATTATTGCCTTGCCCGGCTGCCTTCCCAGGGAGAGACCCGAGCCAATCTCGCGGCGGGCGGGCAGGGCCGAGCCCAGCCTTTAAGTGACAGGGACCGCTGGATTTGTGACAAAGTTAAGCTATTTTTACAAGAGAGCCAGCTATTATTCGTTGGCCTGGATGTGATCGGCGATTACCTGACCGAGGTCAACGTAACCAGTCCTACCTGCATTCGGGAAATTGATACGGCGTATGCAACCGATATAGGCGGGCGACTGATGGATTGCATCGCAGATAAGCTGTCAGAAAAAGCAGCACAAAACAGTTGAGAAGGCTATGCCACAGGCCCCCGGCGTAAAAAACCTGAACTACGTATCGTTCAACCTTGACCGGTTGGGAACGGCCTTGTCTTTTGCCGTGGCAGCCCACGCCGCCCTGATACTGGGTATTACCTTTACCGCCGAGATCAACAATATTCGAACCCAGCAGCTGGAAATCACACTGGCCCAGTTCAGTGAAGACAACCCTGATGATGCGGATTTCCTGGCCGACCAAAACCAACAGGCCAGTGGAACCGAATTGGAGAAGTCGCTGTTGTCGTCTCCGGAAATTGCGGATTTTCAGGATGTACAGGTTAATCAGGTCAGCAAAGCCGCAATGCAGCAACGCCAGGAAGAAAGCCAGGCTCAGCGCGACAACGTAGTGTTTTCACTGGGCAGCTCAGAGACTACCTTGCAGGTGACCGAGCGCGCCGAAGAGCAACAGAAAGTTGACGCCTATGACATGCTGACCGAAGAGCAGCTCATGGGTGAAGTGGCCTCACTGGCCGCCAAGCTTGATCGCTATAAAGAAGAAGCGGCGAAACGCCCCCGGGTACGTCGCATCACTTCGGTATCCACCAAGCGGGCGATGGATGCTCTTTATTTATTGAAATGGGAGCGTGAAATTGAACGCACCGGGAACCAGTACTACCCGGAAGAAGCCCGTCTGCAGGAACTGTATGGCGACCTCAGCCTAATGGTGACCGTGCTACCTAACGGCGCAGTGTCCAATATTCAGCTGCTGCAGTCTTCCGGTCATAAAGTGCTGGACGATGCGGCAATCAATATCGTCAATAAGGCCGCACCGTTCGAGCCCTTTTCTGCCGAGATGTCGCGGGAAATCGACAAACTGGAAATCGTTCGCACCTGGCACTTTCAGAAAAACCATCTCGACACCAACGTTCGCAAGGTCAGCACGAACAACTAGAGCCGCTTGCACGCATGCCCACTACAGCGTTTAATGGGCTATGAATAAAGCCGCCATCCCTGAGTTCCCAAGCTTGGTGAATCATTTTCTATTGGCTATGCCCGGCCTTGAGGATTCCATATTCACCAGTAGCTTAACCTACATTTTTGAGCACTCCGAAGAGGGTGCAGCCGGTCTGGTCATTAATAAAACCATCGGCATGACGCTTGAAGAGGTGTTCACCCAGCTGGAAATGCCTTCCGATGGCAGCAAAGCTCAAGACGCCGTACTGGCTGGCGGGCCGGTTTCTCCAAACCAGGGCTTTGTCCTGCACCGCAGCGGTAGCTGGAAGGAAACCCTGGCGGTCTGCGACCAGGTGAGCATCAGTACTTCGCTAGACATTCTGCGCTCTCTGGCCGCCGATGAAGGCCCTGATGAGGCCCTTATTGTGCTGGGTTATGCCGGCTGGGCTCCCGGCCAGCTGGAAAACGAACTTTCTCGCAACGCCTGGCTAACGGTGAACGCCGATCCAGCCATAATTTTTGACACACCGCTTGAGCAACGCACCAACCTGGCCGCAAGTCAGCTTGGTTTTGATTTGAGCAAACTGGGCGTAGACGCCGGTCACGCGTGAGCAAAGAGTCCGCCCGACGGGTGATCGGAATCGATTATGGTACCCGACAAATTGGCTTTGCCTACCTGGACACGGCCGTAAGCTTTGCCACACCGTTGCACGTGATTCGCAACCCACGAGAGAAACCGGACTGGCCTCGTATTGAAGCTCTGCTGGCCGAATGGCAGCCTGACCTGTGCGTGGTCGGTTTACCATTGAATATGGATGGCAGCGAGAGTGAGCTTGCCCGGCGGGCGCAGCGTTTCGCACGCCAGTTACAAGAACGGCCGATCGCCGGCAAACGCCTGCCAGTCGAACTCTTTGATGAGCGGCTGACCACACGAGCCGCCAAAGAACTGTTGGGCGAGCAGGGCGCAAGCGCCAGCCAGGCCGCCGACAGCCTGGCCGCCAAACTCATTCTTGACGGTTGGCTGGACAGCCAGACGGACTAGCGCCGGCGGATCTGTGGGCGGTCGCCACCCTCATCTGCTTCAAGGCTTAAGCCACCACTGTGCAAGGGCTCAGCCGAGGGCGCCTCAGAGGCCCTTGGTGTGCTGATGCTTCGAGACTCGTTGGACGCCTGTGGCTTGTCACTACCCAATTTGATCATCAGACGCAGATCGTTGGCAGAATCGGCGTGGGACAGTGCGTCTTCATAGGTTATCTCGCCATCCTTATAAAGCTCGTATAAGGCCTGATCGAAAGTCTGCATGCCGTGTTCGCCGGATTTTTTCATCAGCTCCTTGAGCGCGTGTACTTCGCCCTTGCGAATCAGGTCCTGGGCAAGTGGAGTGTTCAGCAACACCTCAACCACTGCTCGCCGGCCATTGCCGTCTGCGGTTGGAATAAGCTGCTGGGCGACCATTGCCTTAAGGTTTAACGACAGGTCCATCCACAATTGATTGTGCCGCTCTGCCGGGAAAAAGTGCAGTATCCGGTCCAATGCCTGGTTGGCGTTGTTTGCGTGCAGGGTACACAGACACAGGTGACCGGTTTCCGCAAAGGTAATTGCCTGCTCCATGGTTTCCAGCGTTCGCACCTCGCCAATCATGATGACATCGGGTGCCTGACGGAGCATATTTTTCAGGGCAATTTCAAAACTTTCGCAATCGATCCCTACCTCACGCTGGGTCACAATGCAGGACTGATGCTGGTGAATGTACTCGATCGGGTCCTCGACACTGATAATGTGGCCGGTGGAATTGCGATTGCGGTGGCCAATCATCGCGGCCAGCGAAGTTGACTTACCGGTACCGGTTGCACCGACAAAAATAATCAAGCCGCGCTTGGTCATGGCCAGATCACCAATGACATCCGGCAACATCAGGTCTTCGATTGTCGGAATATTGGTTTCAATGCGCCGCAGAACCATACCCACCAGATTACGCTGATAAAACGCGCTGACCCGGAAACGACCAGTGCCGCGGGCGCTGATGGCGAAATTGCATTCCCGCTGTTCAGCGAACTCACGCCGCTGTCGTTCGGACATCACACCGAGCACTGTTTCGCGGGTTTTTTCCGGGCTCAGCGGCGTGGTGGTCACTGGCATCACCCGGCCATTGATTTTCATGCTCGGTGGAACGCCGGCGGTGATGAACAGGTCCGATGCGCCTTTCTCCACCATCAAAGACAGTAATTTATCGATTTGCACGACTCGGGCCTCTAGAAGTTTTCTGGAATTTTCGCTTTTTCACGCGCTGCATCGCGGCTGATCAGTCGTTTGTCGACCAAATCCATAAGACACTGGTCCATGGTCTGCATCCCTGACGATCCACCGGTTTGAATTGCTGAGTACATCTGCGCGACCTTATCTTCGCGGATCAGGTTACGGATGGCCGGTGTGCCGATCATAATTTCATGTGCCGCTACCCGGCCACCGCCGGTTTTCTTCAATAGGGTTTGCGAAATCACTGCCTGCAGCGATTCCGACAGCATGGACCGGACCATGGCCTTCTCGGCCGCCGGAAACACATCCACCACCCGGTCAATAGTCTTGGCCGCTGATGTGGTATGCAATGTGCCAAACACCAAGTGGCCGGTTTCTGCTGCGGTCAGGGCCAGACGAATGGTTTCCAGGTCGCGCAGCTCACCCACCAGGATAATGTCAGGATCTTCCCGCAGAGCAGAGCGCAAGGCTTCGCTGAATCCATGAGTGTCGCGGTGTACTTCGCGCTGGTTCACCAGGCATTTCTTGCTTTCATGAACGAATTCAATCGGGTCTTCTATGGTTAGAATGTGCTCGTATTTGTTCTCATTGATGAAATCCATCATTGCCGCAAGCGTGGTACTTTTGCCCGAGCCGGTTGGTCCGGTTACCAGGCATAAACCACGCGGCACCAGAGACACATCTCGAAATACCTGGCCCATGCCCAACTCTTCCATGGTCAATACTTTGGACGGAATGGTTCGAAACACCGCGCCGGCGCCGCGATTCTGGTTGAAGGCGTTTACACGAAAACGCGCCACGCCAGGTACTTCGAAGGAAAAGTCCGTCTCCAGAAATTCTTCGTAGTCCTTGCGCTGCTTATCATTCATGATTTCATAAATCAGGCCATGAACCTCGGAGTGGTCCATGGCTGGCAGATTAATGCGGCGGACATCGCCGTCCACCCGTATCATTGGCGGCAGGCCGGCGGAGAGATGAAGGTCCGACGCGCCTTGCTTGGCGCTGAAAGCAAGCAGTTCTGTAATGTCCATATCGGTCCTTTGAGCTGTCAAAAAGAGCGAATCATATTGTGCTTATAAAAACGCCAGGCTGCACATTCGCGGTGCAGCCAAGGCTATTTCAAGCTTAGGCTATAATTACGCGCTTTGCCTCGCGGCCTATTATCCCGCCGTGGCGACGTAGCGCATGAGCAAGATTGAAGACAATTTCACACAATTGCAGCAACGCATTGCCGCAGCGTGCAAAAACACGCCAAATCGACTGGGAAACGTGCAATTAGTCGCGGTTAGCAAGCGCCATTCAGCCGACCGAATTCGAGCGTTGTATCAGCTGGGCCAGCGAGATTTTGCCGAAAACTATCTGCAGGAGGCCCTCACCAAGCAACAAGAGCTGGCCGACCTGGACATCTGCTGGCACTTTATCGGCCATGTCCAAAAGAACAAAACGCGGTTGATTGCCGAGCATTTCGACTGGGTACACAGTGTCGATCGCCTGATTGTGGCTGAACGCCTGAGCAGTCAACGCGACCCGGCAAAGCCAGAGATTAATGTCTGTTTGCAGGTCAATATAGATGCCGAAGCCAGTAAAAGCGGGTTGCACCCGAACGAGCTGGCGCAATGCGCCGCCGCGGTCAGCCGCCTGCCGGGCTTGCGCCTGCGCGGCCTGATGGCCATCCCGGCCGCGCAGGCCTCGGAGAGTGAACGCCGCCGCTCCATGCAGGCCATGAAACAGCTTTTTGATGACTTGGCCGGTCAATTCGAGGGGCTTGATACACTGTCTATGGGAATGTCTGCCGACCTGGAGATTGCGATTGGCGCGGGTGCTACAATGCTGCGCGTGGGCGAGGCCCTGTTCGGCCCGCGCAAACCCTGATTCAAACACCACTGTTGTATGGCTGTGCAGAGCATTCCGGAAAAAATCACCTTTATAGGCGCAGGCAATATGGCCGGTGCATTGATCGGCGGCATGTTGCAAAACAGCTTTTCCGCCAATCAGATTATCGCCGCTGATCCTTATCAACCATCATTGGATCGGCTGGCCAATGACTACCAGATTGCTATTGCCAGTAATAATGCCGAGGCAGTGGCGTTGGCCGATGTGGTTGTTCTCGCGGTCAAACCCCAGGTCATGCAGGAAGCCCTGCAGCAGTGCCGAGCTGTGTTGTACGAGCGCCGGCCGTTGCTGATTTCCATTGCTGCAGGTATTCCGGTTGCCAGCATGCAGGCCTGGCTGGGTGCGGCGATGCCGATTGTTCGTTGCATGCCGAACACACCGGCTTTACTGGGTCTGGGTGCAACCGGCCTGTTTGCCAACGAGCAGGTCTCGGATGCTCAGCGCGAACAAAGCGAGCGAATTCTGGGCGCGGTTGGAATCACGGCCTGGGTCAATGAAGAGGCCTTGCTGGATGCCGTTACCGCGGTCTCCGGCAGCGGCCCGGCGTATTTCTTTGCCATCATGGAGTCTATGCAGGAGATAGCTCAGAGCATGGGCCTGGACAGCGAGCTGGCGCAGCGCTTTGTTCAACAAACAGCTCTTGGCGCTGCGCGCATGGCACAGGACAGTGATGTTGATGTGGCCGAGTTGCGTCGCCGGGTCAGCTCTCCGGGTGGAACCACCCTGGCAGCGTTGCATCAACTGGAGCAAGGTGGTCTGCAAACTGTACTGCAAAGCGCTTTGCAGGCGGCCCAACTGCGCGCCCGCGAAATGGCACAAGAGCTGAGTAGTGATGAGAAGGAGTCCTGAATGGAAGTCGCGTCCGATGTTGTAATTTTTCTGGTCCGCAGCGTGCTGATGCTGTTTCTCATTTTTGTGTTATTGCGCGTTTTATTGCAGGTCGCGCGGGCCGACTTTTACAACCCGATCTCGCAGGCGATTGTGAAAGTCACCAATCCTCTGCTGAAACCACTGCGGCGTATCATTCCGGGTTTTGGTGGCCTGGACATGGCAGGTATTCTTTTGGCAGTCTTGATTCAGATACTCGCCATTATCATTTTGTTAGCGTTGCGCGGGCTCGGCATGCCGCCAATTGCGAATATTATTGCCTGGGGTGGCCTGGGCCTGATTGCGTTGATTCTGGATATCTACTGGATCGCGGTACTGGTGTCGATTGTAGCCTCGTTTATTGCCCCCTACAGCGACCACCCGGCATTGACACTGATCAGGCAGGTTACCGAACCGGTTTTGGCGCCTTGGCGGCGATTACTTCCCGCGATGGGTGGTCTGGACCTTTCGCCAATTCTTTTTTTTCTGGCGTTGGGCGTATGCGAAATATTGCTGTACAGCGCCGCCCGTTCTATTGGGGTGCCCGGCTCGCTAGTGCTGGGGTTCTGAATCGCACCAATGTCTATCTCAGACTTTCCGGCGGATTCAGTAGGCCTGGTCACCCCCAAGGTACTGCACAATGAGCAACCGTTTGAGCTGGCCTGCGGACGCCGTTTACCAGGCTTTGAGCTGGTTTATGAAACCTATGGTGAGCTGAACGCCAAGCGCAGTAATGCTATTCTGGTATGCCATGCCCTCAGCGGTCACCATCACGCTGCCGGCTATCACAGCAAAGATGATCGCAAACCCGGTTGGTGGGATAGCTGCATTGGCCCTGGCAAACCACTGGACACCAACAAGTTTTTTATTGTGAGCTGCAACAATCTGGGCGGCTGTCATGGCAGCACTGGCCCGCGCAGCATAAACCCGGATTCCGGTGAGCAGTGGGGTGCCGATTTTCCACCATTGCGCGCCCGCGACTGGGTGCACTCGCAGGCCATGCTGGCCGATCATTTGCAGATTGACTGCTGGGCTGCCGTGATAGGCGGCAGCCTGGGAGGAATGCAGGCGATGCGCTGGGCGTTAGAGTATCCGCAACGCATTCGATTCTGTATTGTCATTGCCGCCGCTCTGCAATTGACTGCCCAGAATATTGCCTTCAATGAAGCGGCCAGGCGCGCAATTCAATCGGACCCTAAATTTGCCAATGGCGAGTATCTCAAGAAGGGCAGCCACCCCAGCGATGGGCTATCACTGGCAAGAATTATTGGCCATATAACTTATCTGTCGGATATCGGCATGGGGCAGAAATTTGGCCGGGAGTTGCGTTCCGGAACATTTGAACTGGGCAAAGATGAGGAAATAGAATTCCAGGTGGAGAGTTATTTGCGGCATCAGGGCTCGGTGTTCGCTGAAGGTTTCGACGCGCACACCTACTTGTTGATGGGCCGGGCATTAGACTATTTTGACCTCGCCCGCGAATACAATCATGACCCGGTGGCAGCATTCTCGCATGCGCTGTGCGATTTTCTTGTGGTCTCCTTTACCAGCGACTGGCGCTTTGCACCAGAACGCTCGAGAGAAATCGTTGAAGCTCTGCTGGGCGCTCGTAAGAACGTTTCATACGCTGAAATAGAGGCTCATGAGGGGCACGATGCGTTTCTGTTACCCATCCCCCGATATCTCGACGTATTACACGCCTACATGCGGCGAGTGCAGGCGTACTGTGAAGGACTCTCGCAGTGATATACGAACTTTCAGCCATCGAACAATGGATTGCACCCGGTGCCCGGGTGTTGGACCTTGGCTGTGGCAATGGTGAACTGCTGGTTCATTTGCAAAAGACCCGGCAGGTTCAAGGCTGTGGTATCGAGATTGACGCTGATCGTATTACGGAAGCCCTGGCAGCGGGTGTGGATGTACTGGAGCATAATATCGATACCGGGCTTGGCCTTTTTCAGAACAACAGCTTTGATGTAGTCGTGATGACTCAGACCCTACAGGCGATCAAATATCCTGACAAAGCCATGCAGGAAATGCTGCGAATAGGCCGTGAGGTTGTGGTAACGTTTCCAAACTTTGCTCACTGGCGTTGCCGCTGGTATCTCAATACTCGGGGCCGCATGCCGGTTGCCCGCTTTATGCCCCACAGCTGGTACAACACGCCAAACATTCATCTGTGCACAGTAAAGGATTTTGAAGACTTATGCGCCCAAATGCAGGTGCGGATTATTGACCGCCAGTTCCTGAGCGCCAACAATAACATCAGGCCCTTGCTGAGTCAGTGGCCAAACCTGTTTGCCAGCCACGCGATTTTCCGGATCAGCCAATGAACGCACGCACGTCGATTAGAGTATTCACGAGCTTTCTGTTATTGCTGGCAAGCGGCAGTCTAACGGCTGAGCAAATGCGTGAGTTTGGGGACTACGAAGTACACTACAGCGTTGTGCCAACCTCGTTTATACCGCCTGCCACCGCAGCCAGCTACGGCCTGACGAGAGGGAAAAACCGATTATTACTGAACATTGCGGTACGCCGGAAAACTCCCGCTGATCCACTCAATGAAACCGCAGCTCAGGCCGCTGTGGTAAGTGCCCAGCGGCATGACCTGATCCGTCCTTATGAACTTGAATTTACCGAAATCCGAGAAGAGGGCGCTATCTATTATCTAAGTGATTTTGCAGTATTGAATGAGGAATTTTCTCGCTTCAGCGTGCAGGTTCAGATCACAGCAGAACCACTATTCGAGTTTGAGTTTTCCAAAAAACTGTACGCTGATGAATAAGCACAGCAGCAAACTCCCATTCAACAAAGTCCTGATCGCCAGCTCGAACCCCGGAAAGCTTAAGGAGTTCAGCCAGCTGCTCGAGCCGTTTGGAGTAAGCTGTCAACCGCAGCAGGAACGGCAGGTTCCAGATGCTGTCGAGGACGGTTTGAGCTTTGTTGAAAATGCCATATTAAAAGCTCGCAATGCCTGCACACACACCGGCCTGCCTGCTCTGGCAGATGACTCTGGCCTGGAGGTGCCGGCGCTAAACGGCGAGCCAGGCATTTATTCCGCACGCTACGCAGGTCGCGGGTCGACCGATGAGGACAATAATCGCAAGCTTCTGCAATCCATGGCAGATCTCAAAGGCGCTGACCGTCGCGCATGTTTTCGTTGTGTGCTCGTATTAATGCAACATGCGGCTGATCCAACACCGGTGATTTGCGCAGGCAGTTGGTGGGGAGAAATTAGCGAACAGCCGGTTGGCGCGCAGGGGTTCGGTTATGACCCGCTGTTTTATTTGCCGGAACAGTCTTGTACTTCCGCGCAGCTCGATCGCGCGTTGAAAAATCGCATCAGTCACCGGGGCCAGGCCTTGGCAAAATTGGTTCAGGCATTGGAAGAGGGCTTGTGAGACAGCCTCCTCTCGGGCTGTACGTTCACATACCTTGGTGCACTCGAAAATGCCCATACTGTGATTTCAATTCGCATTCGTTGTCAGCGGCAATTCCCGAAAACGACTACCTGCACGCGCTGTTAGAGGACGCCGCAGCAGAAGCCGAACACTTTCCGGAACGGGTTTTGCGGTCCATATTTATTGGCGGCGGCACACCCAGCCTGTTCAGTGGCGAGGTTATCGCCAGGCTGCTGGACCGGCTGGCCCAGCAATTCCAGTTTGCTGATGACATTGAGATTACTCTGGAAGCCAATCCCGGCAGCAGCGACGCGGCGCGGTTTGCAGCTTATCGCAATGCTGGCGTCAACCGGATTTCACTGGGGGTACAAAGCTTTGACGATGATGCGCTTGTGAAGCTTGGTCGTGTGCACTGTGCCGCCGATGCCGACGCCGCGATAGAGGCCATTAAGGCAGCGGGTTTCTCCCGTTGGAATATCGACTTGATGCACGGTTTGCCGGGGCAACAGGAAAGCGAAGCTATGCACGATTTGGAACGGGCACTGAGCTATCACCCGCCTCATTTGAGCTGGTATCAATTAACCATTGAGCCCAATACCCGTTTCTACAGCGCTCCACCCACACTGCCGGACGACAATGAACTGGCGGATATTCAGGCGGCCGGTTTGCACGCGCTGCTCTCTGGCGGTCTGCATCAATATGAGGTGTCGGCCTTCGCAAGCAGCGTACAACAGCAATGTCGACACAATGAAAACTACTGGAAATTTGGTGACTACGCTGCCCTAGGCGCGGGCGCACACGGCAAGCGCACACGTTTTGCTAACGGCAAACTGCACGTGGAACGCTACGCCAAACAGCGTCAGCCAGCGAGCTATATGCGGGAACCGTTGCGACGAGTTGCCAACAACACCCTGGAACATAACGACCTGGTTTTCGAATTCATGCTCAACGCCCTGCGTCTGAATAAGGGATTCTCATATGAGCTGTTCGAGGAACGAACCGGTGTTGGCGCACAAACGATCGTTGAGCGGGTAAGGCGGCTGCAGCGACGCGGCCTGCTTGAACAAGACTCCTCAATGGTCCGAGCCAGCGAGCTGGGCCGCTTATACCTCAACGATGTGGTCGCCGAATTCCTACCTTAAGGGTTTTTATTTCGAACGAACAGTATATCCCACACACCATGGCCAAGTTTCTGCCCACGCTGCTCAAATTTGGTCAGTGGTCTCGCCTGTGGGCGCGGCACCCAGGTATCCGTCGGCGAGCTGTTCGCCCAACCAGGCCGAGTGCTTAGCAGCTCCAGACAATGTTCTGCGTAAGCTTGCCAGTCAGTTGCGATATGCAGGCTGGCCTGGTGTTTTAACAAGGGCTCGATGAGTTCCAGAAATGCTGGTTGAATCAAGCGCCGCTTATGATGGCGTTTTTTGGGCCAGGGATCAGGAAAAAATATCTGCACACAGTCAATGCTGTCGGGCTGAAAACAGTTTTTCAATACGTCGATAGCATCGCTGCGGTACACCCGAAGATTATCCAGCCCAAGCCGATGCACACCGGCCAGCAGACGACCTACGCCAGGAGTATGCACTTCAATTCCTATAAAATTCCGTTGCCGATCCTGGTCCGCCATTGTCAGCAAAGAGTCGCCCATGCCAAAGCCTATTTCAACCGTTAGCGGTGCTGGCCGGGGAAAGGTGGCTGAGAGGTCCAATAGGCCGGCATTTTGCTCCAGCCCATAAAGCGGCCAGTGTTGTTCCAATGCCTTGCTTTGCGAATCGGTCATACGGCCTGTGCGCAGCACAAAACTGCGCACGGCGCGACGTCGCTGCGATTTGCTATCAGGTCCGCCGCGTTGCTCAGCCAATGGAACGAACACCAGCAACGGCCAGGCACAGCCACGCGGCAATAAAACTCAAGCCACCGAGCGGCGTTATCGGCCCAGGCCAGCGCATGTCGGTCAAGGTCAACAGATACAGTGAGCCAGAGAACAGTACGATTCCGGCAATAAACAGGAGACTGGCCCAATGCAATAATGCAACTTCCCTAAAGTGCAACAGCAATAGGCCGGTTAGCAGCAGAGCCAGAGCATGATACATCTGATAATTGACAGCTGTCTGGTAGGCATCAAGCTGCGCGGGCTCAAGGCGCGCCTTCAAGGCATGTGCGCCGAACGCACCCAGCACGACAGCCAACATTCCGGCCACACTGCCGGCCAGCAGCGCAAGCTTCGCCATCGTTGATCAGGCCGCGATCGCGGCCTTCAGTTTTTTCATCGCATTCTTTTCCAACTGACGAATTCGCTCAGCGGAAACTCCGTACAAATCGGCCAGCTCATGCAAGGTTGCCTTTCCTTCACCCAGCCAGCGCTGTCGGAGAATTTCCCGACTGCGTTCATCCAGCGCATCCAGTGCCTGATAGAGCTGCTGCTGCGTAGCGCTTTCCCAGTCCTCAGCTTCCACTTTTTCAGCCGGGTCAGCGCTGCTGTCCTGCAGAAAATGTACCGGCGCAAAGGCATGCTCTTCATCCTCGTTGGCTGGTGCATCAAAGGTCAGGTCGCTGGCCGTCAGCCGACCTTCCATTTGCTGCACGTCTTTGAGGTCCACGCCAAGATCGGCGGCAACCGCCTTCGCCTCGTCATGGGTGAGCCACGCAAGGCGTTCTTTGCTGCTGCGCAAATTAAAAAACAGCTTGCGCTGAGCCTTGGTGGTGGCCACTTTGACGATCCGCCAGTTGCGGATGACATACTCATGTATTTCTGCCTTGATCCAGTGCACGGCAAACGACACCAAGCGCACCCCTTTTTCAGGATTAAAGCGCTTTACCGCCTTCATCAAGCCGACATTACCCTCTTGAATCAGGTCAGCCTGGGGCAGGCCATAGCCGTTGTAGCTTTTGGCTATGTGCACGACAAACCGGAGATGGGAGATAACCAGCTCCCGCGCCGCTTCGAGGTCTTCGTGGTAAAAATAAGCCTCAGCAAGCTCCTGTTCCCGCTCCCGCGTCAACACCGGGATTGAGCTCACGGACTGAATATAATTGCCCGGGTTAGCACCCGGCACCAGCATTGGAGCTGCTTGCAGCTGATTGTGTGTGAATTCCATTGATTCCCCCTTCATGCCACTATTCTAGCACTCATAAAGTTAGAGTGCTAATCCATGAAAAGTTCCCTAAATTGTTGAAATGGGATAAAAAACCGAGCAAAAAGCGCTTATTTGGGCTCTATATCGCGCAAATGCCGAACAACCGCTGTCCAGGCTCCGAGAACCCCCAAAGCGGTGCTGAATGCCAGCAGCAGAAAGGCATCCAGTGGGCTTGGGCCCTGCAGCACAAAGTGGCTTCCATAAGCCTCGCTGAGCGCCCGCATTGGCGTACCTATCCACCAGTAGCCAGCCAACAAAATCAGCAGGCAACTCAAGCCACCACCAAGACCAAACAGCAGCCCGAAATAAATGAACGGGCGCTGTACATAGGCAGCTGTTGCGCCCACCAGTTTGACGATCAAAATTTCCTCGCGGCGATTTTCAATGCTCAAGCGAATGGTGTTCCCGACCACCAGCACAATCGCAATGGCCAGCAATAGTGCCAATACCCAGGCAACCCGCTCCCCGAGCAGCAAAATCTGGTACAGGCGTTCCAGCCATTGCAAGTCTACCTGTACATCACTGACTCCAGGCATACTGCCTATTCGCTCTGCCAGCTGTTGACTGCGGCTGGGTAAGGCCTCTCCAGACAAGGTCAGCAGTATGGATGCGGGCAGGGGGTTCTCGGCAAAGCCCTCAATAACGCCCTGAATTCCCGACAGCGCCTCAAAATCCTCCATGGCCTGCTGCTTGGACACATAGCGAGCAGCCTGCACCAGTGGATCTGCCTGCAATTCTGTCAGTAGTGTTTGGCTATTCTGCTCACTGAGCTGTCCGTCCAGGTACACCGACAGTTGCGCGCTGCCCTGCCAACCGCTGCGCACCAGTTCTGCGTTCTGCAATACCAGGTAAAGCGCACTTGGAAGTGACAGCGCTATACCCACCAACAACCAGGTTAACAGGGTACTGACCGGGGCACTCCAGAGTCGCCGCCAGCTCTCCTTGAACGTCACCCAGTGATGCGCGTAGTAGGATTTCAGCTGCGCGGCAAAGCCCGCTTCCGCCTGGCTGGCGCCGCGCCTACTGGTTTCGTTATTCATGGCCGGTTCCGTCGCGACTGTTGACATCGTGCAAAAGCTGGCCACTGCGCAAGGTCAGAATCCGGTGCTGTAAGCGCGCTATCAAGGCCAGGTCGTGGGAGGCAATCAATGTCGTGACACCCACCTGGCTAAACTGCTCGAATATATCCATGACATCCGCCGACAATGCCGGGTCCAGGTTGCCGGTGGGCTCATCGGCCAGCAGAATTTTAGGGCGATTGACCACCGCACGGGCAATGCCAACCCTTTGCTGCTCACCCCCGGACAGGTTTTCCGGCCGTTGTTTATCGTAATTTTCCAGACCAACCTTGGCCAATGCCGCTCGAACCCGACGCTGAATGTCCCGACTTTCAAAACCGGCTATTTTTAATGGCAGGGCGACGTTATCAAACACGCTGCGATCAAACAGCAATTGGTGATTCTGAAAAACAAAGCCAATCTGGCGGCGCAAATAGGGAATACGGTGGTTGGAAAACTCGCTGAGCTTTTGACCACCAACCAGAATTTCCCCTTCGCTGGCCCTCTCAATCAGCATGATCAGTTTCAAAAGCGTGCTTTTTCCAGCACCGGAATGCCCGGTTAGGAAAACCAGTTCACCTCGGCCGATCTCAGCACTGATACTCTGCAGTGCCTGGTGACCGTTCGGGTAGCGCTTGCTGACTGCATCGAAAACAATCACTGTCAGTCTTCCAGGGAATGACCAGCAAATAGTGCGGCCACAAAGTCATCAGCATTGAATACCCGCAGATCATCAACCTGTTCACCCACGCCAATGAAACGGATTGGGATGTCCAACTGCTTGGCGATCGCGAATATTATGCCGCCTTTAGCAGTGCCATCCAGTTTGGTCAGTGCCAGGCCGGTAACGCCAATGTCTTCCCGGAACTGGCGAGCCTGGCTCAACGCATTCTGGCCGGTCCCGGCGTCAAGCACTAACAGCACTTCATGCGGGGCCGAAGCGTCCAGCTTGCCCAGCACACGCACTATTTTCCGAAGCTCATCCATCAACTGGCTTTTGTTGTGCAGGCGTCCGGCCGTATCGGCGATTAGTACGTCAACATCACGCGCCTTGGCTGCCTGCAGCGCATCAAACAGCACCGATGCACTGTCTGAGCCTGTGCCCTGAGCAACGACCGGAACTGAGTTTCGCTCGCCCCAGACTTGCAGCTGTTCAACTGCGGCCGCCCGGAAAGTATCGCCAGCGGCCAACATAACCGAATGGCCTTCGCTTTGAAAACGTTTGGCCAGTTTTCCAATAGTTGTGGTTTTCCCCACTCCATTCACGCCAACCACCAGAATAACAAAAGGAACTTTGGCGGCATCGACGGCCAATGGCGCCTCATGCGAAGCAAGCAAACCCCGCAGCTCTGTCTGCAGTGCTGCCAGCAGCGCGTCCGGGTCGTCGACTTCCTTGCGGCGCACCTGGCTGGTCAGGTT
>JAUIHW010000040.1 GCA_030431775.1 Gammaproteobacteria bacterium | reverse complement strand
ACCCAGCGCTGAAGCGACGACGAGAGCCGCTGAGGCGGCAAGAAATACCGTGTACTTGCTTACTTCCTTATCGGTCGCAAACAACATTGTGGCCAATTGCGTCTTATCCCCAAGCTCAGCGACAAAAACAGCTGCAAATATCGTTAAGAATACCTTCCAATCCATGTCATTTCTCTAGGCTGATCAAAACAAAATTCTGCAAACAAATATGCACCAAATAATTTCCGTTGTCCCTGGTCATCGAGCATGGATCTGTGAGTTCTGTAGACCAGTTTGCAGCAGAACCCGATCCAAAGTGTCAGTATTGATATGCCAGGCTATTGCGGTTCTGACATATTGGTTTTTTCTGATTTATCCCATAACAACTGAAACACATCCGGGCGCGAATAGTGACCTGCACCATCAAACCACCATTTTGTATCAGTTATTTGTCCTAACTCAATCTCTGCGGCTAGAATGGTTTCCTCGTTGAACAGCGGACCAGCCAGATATTTTCCGTTCGGTGCGATGATGGCGCTTCCACCATGCGTGTTCCAGCGCTCGGGTTCATCGCTAATGTCGGGCAAGTTGGCAGGCACTCGATCACTGCTCATTATTTCTCTCGCCACCACAACAAAACAACCGTTTTCGTAAGCCAGATGTCGAGTTGACGCGTCGATAACATCATCCATAATGTCATGGCCGGGCCAAAGACTGGCATGAATCTCAACACCGGAAAGACATAAGGCATACCGCGCTGGTGCCATTTGGTGCTCAAAGCAAATCAAACCACCCAGGCGACCGCACTCGGTTTCTACAGGATCGAGATCAGAACCATCCCCCCTACCCCAGACCAGCCGTTCCGTCGTAGTGGGGACAAGCTTGCGATGCACACGCAGTAATTCTCCGTCAGCGCTAATATACGCTACCGAATTGTAGATAGTTTCTCCGCACAGTTCATGAAAGCCTATGCAAACGGTGATATGTGATTCCTTGGCTGCAACACAAAGTGCTGTCATTTCCGGGCCCTGCCTGCGTATCGCATTCCCGCGAAGCGCGCGGCGAAACTCATGAAATCTAGAATCACGGACAGAAATGCTGGCCCAGTAGGGATAGCCTTGAAGCCACGATTCAGGGAAAACAAGTAAATTTACGCCTTGTCTAGCAGCTTGACGCATCGCGTCGCGCGCTTTTGAAATTGCGCTGTCGACATTGTGAAACTCTGGCGACCATTGCACTGCCGCGACGACCACTTTTCTCATAGTAAATAGTCCTACTGGGGGCGCAGTATGTCTGCTTCAATATGCGCCAGGCTTTAGCGATTCTACGATTTGTTGGTGCTCTTTTTTCCCAATTGGATATCTCCAAAGCACAATACTTGCTGGCACGAAAATCAAGGAAGGTAAATACAGACCCACAGAAAACAGTGGGGAAATGTTGTCATGAGTGGCTGCGTTCAGAGTATCAAAGCCGAAGTACTGTATTATCGGGAGAGCAATTCCGACGCTGGCTGCAAGCGCCAGCTTATTGCACAGGTTGTACAGTGAAATGTACAAACCTGATTGGTCGGAACCGCCCAACTGTCGCCCATAATCTACGGCGTCTGCAACGATTGCGGTGGGAAGTATCCAGATCGGAGAAATACATATACCAAGAAGTGCAAACATAATGACCGCATGCACGAAGCTCGCCTCAGGCACTATTGACATTAATGGCAATGCCAACGCGCAACTTAGCAGGGACGCTGACAGTACTTTGTGTTTACCAAATCGGCTTGCGGCCTTGGTAATCAAAGGTACAGCAAGCAAGCCAACAAAAAATTGAATGAAAACCAATTGTAGAAAGATGGACTTTTCAAATTTCAGCGCGAACTCGATTATGAGTAGTACGGCGGCGTTGTATATATGTAATGCCAGCCACGCGAGCAAGCAACCGAGCATGAGAAGGAGGAATGGCTTGTTTTGGCCAATCACTTGCATGGCCTGACCAAGCGGGGCTCGATTCTCGCTGATGGGCGCAGTAACGGGAACATTACGAATTGCGAGTACAACAGCAACTGGCAATATCAACAGTGATAATAAAGCAAAGACGTATAATATTGAGCGAATGCTGGGTTCCTCATTCAAAAAAACCAGCGTTGGTAGTGCTGTAGCAAGCAGAGTGCCAATAAACAACATGCCTTCGCGGTAACCAACTATTCGATTTCGTTCTTCATAATCCGTGGATAACTCTGCGCCCCAGGACAGATAGGGAATCTGTACGATCGTCCAGGACAAGTAGAAGCAGAATATCCAGAGCAGAAGATATCCCATTGACACGCCTTGTTCGGGTGGAAGAAAAAGTTGCCATGTTGAGATGAGTAAAAGTGGAGCGCCAACTAGCAGCCAGGGTTTGCGAGAACCCAGAGGCGTCCGGGTAATGTCTGATAGGTAGCCGACTAGAGGGTCAAGAAGGGCGTCAAACGTGCGTGCAGCCATGAACACCAGTCCCACATCAGTTAGGCTGATGCCGACTTCGGTTGCATAGAAAGCCGGAATGTAAACAATCAATGCCAATGTAAGCATCGATATTATGATTGCCGGCCCTCCGTAGGAGACTAAGGTGAGCCGGCTGTGACTGACTGGCAGAAAATCGTTCAAAGGCTGGTCTGCCCGATGCCAACGGTGGCAGGTATGTTTAGAACGCTACCTGCAACTTTAGGCCGATTTCTCTAGGACGTGTCACGAATACATAGTCGCCGAATAGATTGCTTTGTGTCCCGGCAACTTCTATTTCGTCGGTGAGGTTCTTGACGAACACGGACACATCGACACTGTCTGTTATGTCGTAACCCGCACGTAAGTTAACTAACCCGTACCCGCCAGCGGTGCGATTCGCTGGATCGTTCGTGTTGAAGAGACTATCGTATTCGCTGGCATAGCGGTAGTCGGCTCGCACAAAGCTGGGCCTTCCGGCAATCTCGAACTCATAGGTCAGAGCCGTACTGAAAGTAAAATCAGATACGCCAGGTACTGACGCGCCTTTTTGCGCAACGAAAAAAGCGTCATCTTTAGACAATTGACTATCAACGTAGCCGACCGTCGCCGATATCAATAAATGCTCGCTGACCTGTGCTTCCAGGTCGATCTCAATACCATCAACTTCGGCCTCGGCACTGTTTGCAAAAAAGGTGAAACCGCAACCAAGCTGGCGTCGGGCCTGTATATCGTCCCATTGAATGTGATAAACCGCGCCATTGAGACGCACTCGATTATCAGCCAGCGTGGATTTAAGGCCCAACTCGTAGTTAATTACGGTGTCTGACTCAAACGAACCAGGCGCGGCTTCAAACCCAAGAGACTGCAATTCGTCTCGACATCCAGTTCCGGCATCCAGTGGTACGGGCTGATTTATGCCTCCAGCACGGTACCCTCGAGACACACCGCCATATACCATCACGTCGTCGCTTACATGGTACGCCAGCGATACCCGGGGGTTGAACTGATCTTCATCCGAACTGCCTGAGTTATCAGATGGACCGCCATTGATTAATCCGTTTGCTACCTGGCGGAAGTCCTGTTCTACGTTGGAGAATCGACCACCGAGCGTCAATTCGTATTTTTCTCCAAATGGTATGACTACTTCACCGAACAGGGCTGTCTGATCTAGCGTCTGCGTGGTTTCGCTTTCGAAAGGTATATCCGCTCTGCCCAGGAGCGCGGTTAGGCCACCCGTCTGAGCATCCAAACCGGGAATAACACCGCCCTGTCGGAAGGTTTTGTCCAATGCGCTGTAATACAGACCAACCAGCCACTGGACACCTTGATCCCCTTTTGACGTTAATCGTAGTTCCTGGACAAAGCGCTCTCCTTCGGTGTCATTTTCCAGTGGTGCAGGAATCTGACTGGTACCGCCCAACATGGCAGGTGCTGCGCCAAAAAATAGGATTGGCACGATCGACGTATCCTGGCGATCGAAGGTTTCGCGCTCCATGTAAGACGTGCTGGAAGTTAAGCTAAATGCATCAAAATCATACTCCAGCGTAAACGAATAGACATCCACCACATCTTCATTGATCTCTTCAATGAGTCTTACCTGTTGAAGAGCATCCAGAGGAGGCGTAATTGAGGGATCCAGCTTGGGTCCGACATTGGCATCGAGGCTGCTCTCCGCATCGACCTCATAGTCATTGCGCAGATATCGCGCGGTCAGGGTCATCCGGTCACTCGCAATCCACTTTGCGGCCAGAGAATAGGACGTAACGGAATCACTATTTGCGTCCGCTTCCGGGCCTGATTTGGGCACATTTTGAACACCGGTCTGTACGATATTGTCAATATAGCCACCGATTTCACGGTGCCCACCGACAAAACGAACAGCGAAAGTGTCCGAAACCGGAAGATTGAGCATCACGTTACCGCCGTAGCTGGCATCACCATCATTGACGGATGAATAGCTCAGGTCAGCCTTTCCTTCAAATGCCTCAACATTTGGGTCATTGGTAATGTATTTGACGGTACCGCCAAGCGAACCGGCGCCATACAATGTGCCCGATGGTCCTTTTATGACTTCTACGCGACTCAAGTCAAACAAATTAATGTCTGGAGATGCCCCGTTTTCATTGTTTGTGCCACCGAAACCTGTAATGGGAATGTCATTCAGATAGATTGCGACCGTTTCTTGTGGTTCGGATTCGCTACTACTACTAATCCCGCGAATCTTCAGCTTTTTTTGATTTGACCCCGCATTGAAGCTCGTGAATCCAGGCACCATAGCAGCAATATCATCTATCCCGGTGGCCCCCATCCGATTGAGTTCGTTTTCGCCGATGGCCTGAATGCTAAACGACAATTCTTGAGTGGATATCTCTCCGCGCTTGGTCGCGGTAACTGTAACCTCCTCAAGTTCCAATGCTTTAGCTTCCGTCGATAGGGCGGCAATCAGCAGTCCACTTGCCGCGCTGCACGCTAAAGAATGGCAGCCAAGTGTCGGTTTGAGAAATTTCTGCCTTGATCGTTCATTGGGGATCATCGTTTTCTCCTCGATATCGTCGACTACGGATGAATTGTTGCCCACATGGTATTCTCAAAAAACCGTTAATTCTTATTCAATAAGGGCCCAAAAGGAATGCGGCTTGTACCTGTCCGGTAGCAAAATGCATTGGAAACCGGCCGAACTGGAATAAGTATGTTCTGCCTGACGAAAGTATTCTTTAGCTTGGGTGAATAAGTGGTGGAAAAATGGGCCAATCAAAGATGAATTCTGACTATATTGTGGTCGGTTGCGGTTCTGCCGGATCTGTTATCGCACGCCGGTTGTCGGATATGGGGTACTCGGTGCTCGCGCTAGAGGCCGGGGGCTCGGATCGAAATCCTATGGTACTCATACCGGGGTTCGCAAATTATGCGGTAGCCAGCAGCCACCTTAACTGGAAGTTTGATGCTGAACCGGATGCGTCTCGCTTTAACCGTGTTGACACTGTACCGGCTGGAAAATGTCTCGGCGGCGGGAGCTCAATAAACGGCATGATGTATATCCGGGGTCATCGGGAAGATTACAACGGCTGGGCAGAAATGGGGTGCACCGGATGGGATTACCAATCCCTGCTGCCATATTTTAAGCGTTTGGAGGACAACCCAAGGGGAGCCGATTTTTACCGCGGCATAGGCGGCCCCCAATCGGTCTCTGAGGCCAGAGAGCGTAGTCCGCTGATGGACAAATGGATTGAAGCGGTAGAAGAATTCGGAGTTCCGCGCAATCCAGATCTAAATGGCGAGGTACCGGATGGCGTGGATGCGGTGCAGTGCACTCAGAAGGCGGGTTGGCGACATACGGCAGGCAGCGCGTTTCTACGCCCAGTGCTTGGACGAGCGAATATGCGGCTGGAGTTGAAGGCTTTCGTTGAAAAGCTGGAGATTAAAAATGGCAAAGTTGTCTCCGTGGATTACCGGAAAAATGGCAGGAAAATCACCGTTCACGCAAATAAGGGAGTTGTCCTCAGTGCGGGCGCAATGGTTTCCCCTAAATTACTCTTGCTGTCAGGAATTGGACCAAGCTCAACACTAGGTGAACACGGGATTGACTGCGTGCACGAATTACAAGGCGTGGGCCAAAACTATCAGGATCATCCTGCGATAATGACTAGTTTCAATGTCAATCATGAAACGTTCGGATCGAACACGGGGCCGATAAAAAATTTGCTTCATGGCATCAATTTTTTGCTACGTGGCAGAGGCCCACTCACCACGAGTATCGGACATGCTCAGGCGTTCCTTCGTAGTAGTCCGGACCTGGCGCTCCCGGATCTGCAGCTTATTACATCGCCATTCGCGTACGATTTCGATGAAAGAGGTGCCAAGTTAGTCAAGGACAAGGCTTTTGGTGTGGCGATCGGAGTTCAGCGTCCTGAATCGCGCGGAGTAGTGAGCTTGCATGGAAAGAATCCACAGTTTCCGCCGAAGATACAGTTTGAAATGTTTGGCGCGCGAAAAGACCTCGACACATTGGTGGATGGAATAAAGATTGCTCGCAAACTCATGCAGCAGGCTGCGATGAGCGCTGTCTACGAGTCTGAGCGCTTGCCTGGTAGTGGGGCCGATTCGGATGAATTATTGGAACAGTATATCCGCAATACCGCATTTTCAATGTACCACCAGGTCGGCACCTGCAAGATGGGTACCGATGACCTCGCCGTTGTTGACCCCAAGCTAAAAGTTCGCGGGCTGAGTAATCTGTGGGTTGCCGATGCTTCGATCATGCCAACCCTTCCATCTGGTAACACCAATGCAACGGCTTTGATGATTGGTGAGAAAGCCTCCGACCTGATTTCAGAAACGGAGTAGATGTGCAATGACGAATGAGAGCGAATTAAAATCGGATACGCTTGCAGAGTACGATGGTCGCGCTTTCATAGCCGGTCAGCGGATAGCGGGTTCAGGCAAACAGTGTGAACGTATTAGCCCGTCGAATGGTCAACAATTGCAAGCTCTGCGGTATGTTAATGACGCGGAGGCGTCCTCCGCTGTGAACGCGGCGGTGTCAGCCTTTCCACGGTGGGCTGGAACAAATCCTACCGAACGCAAGACACTTCTTTTGGCGTGCGCCGATGCTATCCGATCAAACCGGGTGGCTTTGGCTTCCTGTGACACGGAAGAAATGGGCAAGCCGTGCACCAAGGCGCTTGCTGAAGTTGATATTGCCGCTGCATTTTTTAGTTATTACGCAGAAGCAATCGATAAACGCTATGGTAAAACCGCTCCCACTGAATCCAGCGTTCTGGAAACGCAGATCGCACAGCCACTGGGATGTATCGTTGCAATTGTTCCGTGGAATTACCCGCTTATTAATGCAGCCCTTAAAGTTGCACCAATACTGGCAGCTGGCAATACGGTTGTTGTAAAACCTTCAGAATATTCAAGTTTTTCCGCGTTATTGCTTGCGGAGATCTGCACCAAAGCAGGAATACCGGAAGGGGTTCTTAATACCGTTCCTGGCGCGGGTACCACTGGAGAACAATTGATAAGAGAGTCGGGGGTTAGCATGATAACCTTCACGGGTTCGACCATAACCGGGCAACGCATTATGGCGCTGTCGGCTAATCAGCAACTGCGTCCCGTGGCCCTGGAATGCGGCGGAAAATGTTCTCAACTCGTGTTTCCAGATGTTTTTCGTGGAGAATCCCGAGACATTTTAGTGCAATCCATTGTTGGTAGCGCACTGGAAAACCAGGGTCAGCTGTGCGTATCGCGCGGCAAAGTCCTTGTTCACCGCTCCATTTACGAAGAAATACTGGAGGCGATCGTGGATCAGTGTCGAACAATTTCTGTTACGGATCCGGCGCTAGCAGAGAGTACGTTCGGACCGTTGGCCAACTACCCACTTCTGAGAAAAGTTCTCTCGCTCATCGATTTGGCAGAAACTGAAGGCGCTCGAATAGTGTTAGATGGGCGTGGTGTTGTGGATGAGGCTAAGGGTGCTTATCTAGAACCAACCGTTGTTGCAGACGTTAGTGATTCACATAGCATCGCACGCACAGAAGTATTTGGCCCAGTGATAGTGATTCAACCGTTTGACACGGAATCCGAGGCAGTGGATGCGGCTAATATTAGTGGTTATGGGTTGGCCGCCACAGTTTGGACAAACGATTATCAACGCGCACATCGGGTTGCGGCTGGTTTGAGAGCCGGGACGGTGCATGTTGGCACGTCGAGCTTGGTGGGCGAAGGTAGCGGGTTTGCGCATGCCGCTGAGCCTTTCGGCCAATCGGGTTTTGGCGTTGAAGGTGGTATGGCCGGCATGGATACTTATAGCTACCTCAAGTCAACCGTTTACAACTTTGGATAAAAACGTGCGGTACGGCAACTACTTTGCAAAAAACTATGGAAGTTCACGTGAACAATTTTTTCAACGATTGCATCGGAAGGCAATCAGCGATTCCGCCATTCGGAGTTTTACACACCCAATGCGTGGTCCGAATGGTGAGGAGCTGGCAATGGATTGTGTCTATCTCGGCACGGAACAGGCCGAAAACGTACTTGTTGTTACGTCCGGAACTCATGGTGTGGAACTCTTACCCGGCTCCGCATGTCAATTTGCCCTTCTGGATAGCGGCGCATTAGACCCGAAAAGATTACCCGAAAATATTGCCGTCGTACTGATCCACGGCATTAACCCCTGGGGGGCTGCCTACAGGCGGCGTAATACGGAAGACAATGTTGACTTATGTCGAAACTTTGTAGATTTTGAGCAGGATTTGCCCGTCAATTCAGCGTACGCTGACATTCACGATACTATTCATGCGCTGGAACTTGACCAAGTACGCGATTTCGTAGAGCGCTCAGTTGGTCAGAACAACACAGCCAGCTTCATGAATGCAGTTATGGGTGGTCAATACATTTGTTCGGATGGGTTTTCATATGGCGGCGAAAAGGCCTGCTGGTCTCACTCCGTTCTCGCTGAATACCTCCCCACTTTGCAGAACGGTCGAAAAAGAATTGATTTTCTGGATTTGCATTCAGGAGTAGGACCATACGCTTATGGGTCTATTGTTGCGGTTCAAAGGCACGCCGCATTGAAGCGGGCAAAACAAGCCTATGGCGGATGGCTCATAGCACCTCGCGAGTTTGCAGAAAGCAAACCCGATGAGTTTTACGATGTTACCGGTCACTCTGCAGATGGCTACGAAAGAATCCTGAGCGGTTCTGACACCTGCGCTGTGGTTCTGGAATTTGGCACATATCCGGTAACTGAAGTTTTTACAGCTCTGCTCACAGACCATTTGCTGTATGCCGCTGGTTCAGTCAATACCGAGCTCATTTCCGAAGCAAGAGATAAGCTTGAAGAATTACACTGCCCTGAAAATGACTGTTGGCGTGAAGCCATTGTGCAGCGCTGTTTTCAGGCGTTTGATCAGGCTTGTACAGGGCTGCTTGCTTCTTAGTGTCGGTTGTACTATTTAAAGAACGATTTTGGTGATACTCCAAAGTATCGCTTGAACGCGTTGCTAAAGTTAGCAGGCCACTGATAGCCCACCTCGAATGCGATCTCGGTAATAGTCATATCACCTCCGCGAAGCAGGTCATGTGCACGACGCATGCGCTGGTCAACCACATACTGGCCATAGGTAAGACCTAACTGCTGTTTGAACAGTGCGTTGAGTCGAGAAGAATTGGTGCCAAGTTGTGCAGCGACTTCAGACAGTAATGGCGTCTTAGTGAAATCTGCATGCACCATGTCTATGGCATTACTCACTCGATTCAATTCACGCGAACTTGCCGCTCGATACGACAATTGTTCGTTGTTCCCATCACACAATTTGTGGAGAGTGAGTGCGAGAAGCTCGAGTACTTTTCCCTCCGTATACAGTGCTCGATAATCGCCAGTAAGTTGAGTATTTAGCAAATCGGTTAATGCAACTTGCATTGCACGATCCAGCGAAAGATTGGCCTGGAATAGACCAAGCGAATTATTGGTCACAAATAGACGAAGCTGCTTGGGCAATTGTTCCTCGCGAACATGCAACTGATGCTCGATGTACTCTGGGCTGCACAATACTGTCATCCATTTTTCACAGCTGTGCCGAAAACAAATCTCGCCCTTGGGTGCACCAGGTGGTTGCGCAAGCACCCCGCAAATAGGGCCTTCCATTGAAATTTTTTGCCCATTTTCAAAAATTACTTCGCTGGTGCCCGATAGCCGGTAATGAAATTTGACATAGCCTTCGCTGATAAAATTGGCACTGATATCCGTCATGCTGACGCGATTACAGATATTCACCTTCAAATCTTTTGAAAGGCTTAAATAATCGCAATATCCGCTACCTTCTGATTTACTGAGGCGTAATCGCGTCCCTCGACCAGGCGTGTAGGGATCTCCCTGATTCTGAGGCACCACCATTTTGTGTGGCAGAGGTTGTAAATAAGACTCTATCTCGTTGCAGATGTAACGGGTAGGTAGTGCTGCTAGGCTATCTATCATTTTATCACGCTGTCGAAAACTGGCATTGATTTAGAAAACAACACCCACATCGAAAAGCATTGGTTTGCTCTACAGTAGCACTTCACATTAGCCAAATCAATGATTCATAAGCCTACCGGAACGCACTCTTACTTCCCAGTGTTGAATTGCGTCGAAAATTGACCCACTAACCTGGAGTGAACCCTTGGGACTGGACCAGCTACTACTCCAATATTAAGCCGCTTTTCGGGCAAGTTTCTCCTCAAAATGATTGGGTGACACGTATCCCAGCGCTGAGTGCATGCGCTTGGCGTTGTACACATCTTCTATGAACCGGGGCAATCTGGCAACAACATCTCGATACGATTCGTATCTGTCCAAATAGACCTCTTCAACTTTGAGCGTTTTCATAAAACTCTCTGCCTGTGCGTTGTGGTACGGATTCCTTGGTGAGCTCATTGACCCGACCAAGCCGTAATCCTTCAATGCTTTGCGGTACCGTTTATTGGCATACTGACTCCCTCTATCCGTGTGGTGTATACAGGTACCAGGCTCTGGACATCGGCTCAGATAAGCGGCTTCCAGTGCCGCGAGCGTCAGCTCAGTGTCAATTCGACGCGACAATGCATATCCGACGACTTTGCGGCTGCAGGCATCCAATAGCGCCGCTAAGTAGGCGAATCCATTGCGCATACGGATGTAGGTAATGTCCCCAACCCAGACTTGATTGGGTTTAGAAGGGATTTGATTTTGATAGAGGTTTGGAAATACTGGCTCTTCATGATCACTGTCTGTCGTGGCCACGAATCGACGCGCCTGAACTGCTGATAAGCCATTTTCTCGCATAATTCGAGCAACCCGCTTATGGTTTACAAGAATGCCTCTAGCGGCTAATTCACGCGTCACTCTTCGATAGCCGTACCCAGGAAATTCATCCCTGATAGTGCCGATCTGTTCGACCAGGTGCGCATCTGACAAGCCGTGTTGTTTGGCAGTGGAGCGATAGTAATATGTGCTTCGAGGTAGGTTGATCACCTGGCACCCCCTTCGGATAGAACAGGCTCTGGACCGCTCACGATCAATAACTCGTCGTTGTCGATCTCTCCTGGCTTCACCGGAGTTTTTTTAAGCAGATCAATTTCCATCGTCAGTTGGCCTACCTTACGCTCAAGAGCTGCAATCTTAGCCTCGTACTCAGTAATCAAAGACTGGGCGGCTCGATCCTGGTTGAGTTCTCCAGAATCGAATTGCGTAAGCCACAACTGAATTAGATTGGCTGATAACTTGTATTTCTTCTGCGCTTCCCGGCGCCCCAGGATGCCACTGCGGATATCAGCGCATAACTGCAACTTGAAATGGGGGCTATGATGGCGGTATGGACCTCTGGACATGGGTATTCTCCTCTTCCAAGGCCCGATAAGGGTATCAATATTTGGGGCTACAGTGGTCTAGCCTCAGGGGTTCACTCCATAACCCCGGGTCAATATTCGACGCAATTCAACACTGAGGGACATCATTGCCGGTCTCAAACACAAGTTGAGTGAAAATGCGGCCGCCAAAGAGCGGATAAAGGAAAAGCAGACAGCTATCGAGGCCCAGATAAAAGAGTACCGCAGGTGGGAAAACCTGCACGAATTGATTGGCTCCGCAGATGGCAAGAAATACCGCAATTTCGCCCAAGGGCTGACTTTCGAAATGATGATTGGCCACGCCAACCGACAATTGCAAAAAATGACCGACCGCTACTTGCTGGCCCGAGACGACGCTCAGCCCCTTGAGCTCAACGTGGTCGACAACTATCAGGCTGGGGAGATTCGGTCCACGAAAAATCTTTCTGGCGGCGAGAGCTTTATCGTCAGCCTGTCCCTGGCGCTGGGGTTGTCCCATATGGCCAGCAAGAATGTCCGGGTGGATTCCCTATTTCTGGATGAAGGCTTCGGCACCCTGGACGAGGAAGCCCTCGACACCGCTTTGGAAACCCTCGCAGGGCTCCAACAGGACGGCAAACTCATCGGCGTTATTTCACACGTACCAACTTTGAAAGAGCGAATCAGTACACAGATTCAGGTTACACCCCAAACCGGTGGTAGAAGCCAACTATTTGGACCGGGGTGTAACAAGATGGACGTGATCGAACGGGCCGTGGACGCAGGTTAGGTTTCCATTGAGCACATAGAAAGGACACAAATGGAGTTTCCCCGCACGTTTTCGTGCAGGCACCTATGGCTGGAAATCTTCCAAATTGGCGTGTCAGCAGCTGCGCGAAGCTGTTTCTGAGATCAAGAAGGTTGCGAAAAAGGAACCTGTCCTTGGAGCGGAGGGGGCTGTTCGTTTTATGGAAAAGCTCTGGCCCGCGCTGGAAAATGTCGACAGTTCCAGCGGCGCCCTGGGTTCCGCGGTGAACAAAGCACTCGATGACTTGATTCCGCTCATCATCAAAGCCCCGGCCGATGCCGAAACTCGTAACAAGTGGCTCGAACGCCTGTGGCAGGCCATGGAAGATGATGGCGTCGACTATCTGGGGCTGGTGGGCGATCGCTGGGGAGAGTTATGCGGTTCGACGGAAATGGCCAATCAGTGGACGGAGGAGTTGATGCCGACACTGAGGTCATGTTGGACCGACCCGAACCCCGGAAACTATTTTCACGGCACAACGGCCTGCCTGTCCTGTCTACTGTCGGCGGGGCGCTATCAGGAGCTGCTTGATCTGTTGGCGCTGGACCGCAAATCTTTCTGGCATTACCGCCGCTACGGTGTCGAGGCGTTACTGGCGATGGGCAGGAAGTCAGAAGCCCTGAAATACGCCGAGGCTTCCAGAGGGCTCAATCAACCGGATTCGACGATTGACCAGGCCTGTGAAGAGATACTGATCTCCTCCGGCCTCCATGACGAGGCGTATCGGCGCTATGGGTTGAGGGCGGCCCAGGGCAACTCGTATCTCGCAAGGTTTCGTGCCGTGGCAAAACGCTATCCCATGATCGCGCCGGCAGACATTCTCTCGGATCTGATCAAGACCACGCCGGGGGATGAGGGTAAGTGGTTCGCGACGGCCAAGGATTTGAAACTTTACGAACTGGCTTTACAGCTCGCTGACCAGAGCCCATGCGAGCCGAAGACGCTGACCCGGGCAGCAAGAGATATTCTTGAGACTGGACCTGAGTTTGCTCTCGGCGCGGCAATGGCGGCGCTTCGCTGGTTGAACGAGGGGTGGGGTTACGAGGTGACCGGTATCGATGTGATCGATGCCTATGAGCTCGCTCTGGCTGCCGCCGAGAGAGCCCACATAGATTATGTGTTAGATCAGATTCGCGCGCGCCTCGACCAGACGAAGCGCGCCGGGAACGCGTTCGTCAGGCAGTCCCTGGCGCGCAGATTATGATGATGCAGAGAGACGTGGAAAGGCTAACAGAACGACAGTGTGAGAGTCCGAAACGGACGCTGAATCTCCGAGTCTGCGTTCCACTCACGTTCCACTGGCGTTCCACAGAAGGGACAATTTGAGACGATGGGAGACAATGTACGTGGAAGGCATAAACAAAAAAAACCATTTAAGAATCAGTATCTTAAATGGTCTCTCGTGGTCTTTCGACGTTTTTCAAAATGGTGCCCAGGAGAGAGTTCGAGCGGAAGCTCGAACGGCAGGACCATTAACGCGCGTAGCGCGGATAGAGAGCCCTGACTGAATAGTCCTCTGGGGAATAAAAAACGCGAATCGAGCTCTTTTGAAAGCTTGAGCTACGTTAGTGACTGAGTAATGGTGCCCAGGAGAGGACTTGAACCTCCACGGCCTTGCGGCCACTAGCACCTGAAGCTAGCGTGTCTACCAATTTCACCACCTGGGCATATAGAAAGGTGGATTTCTTCCAAATTTTCACATCGCTGCGGTTTAAGGCTTCGCCTTGTCTACCACAACACCACCTGGGCATATAGAAAGGTGGATTTCTTCCAAATTTTCACATCGCTGTGGGTTAAGGCTTTGCCTTGTCTACCACAACACCACCTGGGCATATAGAAAGGTGGGTTTCTTCCAAATTTTCGTATCGCTGCGGTTTAAGGCTTTGCCTTGTCTACCACAACACCACCTGGGCATATAGAAAGGTGGATTTCTTCCAAATTTTCACATCGCTGTGGGTTAAGGCTTCGCCTTGTCTACCACAATACCGTCTGGGTTGTGGGCAAATGACGCCCATATCCAGAAGGCCACGCACTTTAATAGCGTATGCCGTTGCTGTCAATTGCTGGTGGCTGGTGAGTGGTTACGGGTAAACTCCACCCATGAGGGGCGAGTGGGGGTGTTAAGTGCAAACTTGGGTTCAAATGGCGCTGCGCCGGGACATTGTTCGCCGCAGTTTGCGGGTGGCACTGGTGGTTGGGTTGATTCTTGCGGTTATCAACCATGGTGACCGGGTGTTGGCCGGTACGGTGGACGCCGGGGTTATGCTGAAGATCGTGCTGACATTCATAGTGCCGTATTCGGTGGCCACCTGGTCGGCGGTACAAACGGCGCGCGCGCAGTCCGCGGGGGGTTGAACAATGTACGATGAAGCAACTCTGGATGCCCTGCGGGGCCCCCTGGCGACCCTGGCCGAAGGGCACGCCGACTTGCCGGCCTTTCAAGCCAGGCAGGGCGTTGACCTGGCCGAACCGTTGCAGGCGCTCGCCGAGCGGCTGCAGGACAACTACCCCTATGCGCACCCGTTTTATGCCGGGCAAATGCTCAAACCGCCGGCGCCGATTGCCCGTGCCGCCTACAGTTTGGCGATGTACGTTAACCCGAATAATCATGCCCTGGACGGCGGCCGGGCCACCTCCGCGCTGGAAAAAGAGGCGGTGGCAGAGCTGGCGGCCATGTGTGGCTGGGGCCAACATTTGGGGCATCTGTGCAGCGGTGGGACCGTTGCCAACATGGAAGCTCTGTGGGTTGCCGGGCGGGAAACTGGCGGGGCTGCCATTGTGGCATCTGAGCAGGCGCACTACACGCATTCGCGGCTGTCAGCTGTATTGCAACTGCCTTTCTTTGCCGTAGCCAGCGACCGTTGTGGTCGCCTGGATCCGGTCGCATTGGAACAGCTGCTGCAAAGCGAAAAAATTGGCACCGTTGTCGTGACGCTGGGCACCACATCCAGCGGTGCCGTCGACCCGCTGCCGGCGGTTCTGGCCCTGCAGCAGAGCTACGGGTTTCGCGTGCACGTTGATGCGGCCTATGGCGGGTACTACCAACTGGTCGATACGCTGGGCGCCTCCGCCACGGCGGCTTTCGCGGCCATTGACCAGGCCGACTCGATCGTTATCGACCCACACAAGCATGGCCTGCAACCGTATGGTTGTGGCTGTGTTTTGTTCAGGGATCCTGCAGTGGGCAGGCACTACCGTCATGAGTCGCCTTACACCTATTTCACCTCCGACGAGCTCCACCTTGGGGAGATTAGCCTGGAATGTTCCCGGCCGGGTGCGGCCGCCGCCGCTTTGTGGGCCACTCAGCGACAGCTGCCATTGCAGCCGGGTGGTGAATTTTCAGCCGGGCTTGCCAAAAGCAGGGCGGCGGCGTTGGCTCTGTATCATCGTCTGCAAGATTCCGCCAACAATATTGCCCTGTTCGAACCGGAGCTGGATATTGTTGTGTGGGCGCCGGAAGCGGCAAGCCTTGCCGAAGTGTCCAGACTGTCGCAGCGCCTGTTTGATGGCTGCGCCCGCGCTGGCTTGCACCTGGCATTGCTTAGCTTGCCGGCTGAATTATTGCGGGAATACAGCCCGGAGCTGACCGGTTCCGAAAGCGAGGTTACCTGTCTTCGCAGTTGCCTGATGAAGCCGGAACATCTGGAGTGGCTGGACCGAATCTGGCAATGTTACTCGGGCGTGCAACAAGGTTTATGAGTTGGCCGCCCGCTGCAGGTCGACGTCGCCCGATAGGGCGCAATAGTTTCGCCAGTCTTTGCTGGCCAGCCATTCCAGCATGTCCGATTCGCGCATGGGCTTACAGACGAGGTAGCCCTGGGCATAATCACAGCCGTATTCGCGCAGCCGGGCGAGTTCAGCGTGCTCTTCTATCCCTTCCGCTACCACGGTCATGTTCAGGTAATGGCCCAATTCAATGGTCGAGCGAACAATGGCGCTGTCTTCGGCGCTGTCGAGCATGTTGTTAACAAAGGTCTTATCAATTTTCAGCTCGTTGACCGGCAGGTTGGCAACATAGGCCAGCGACGAGTAGCCGGTTCCGTAGTCATCGATCGACAAGCTGATGCCCATGTCATGCAGCTCCTGAACCATCTGCCTGGCCTTTTCCGGGTCGTCCATCAAAGCGCCTTCGGTGATCTCCAGGCACAGATGGGCAACCGGGAAGCCGCTTCGCTCAAGGGCGTGTCGAACAATATCGGCCAGGTTGGGGTTCAATAGGTCGCGCGACGAAATGTTGAGGGAAATCTTCACCGCGGTACCGGCTTTGTGCCAGGCGCCTGCCTGATTGATGGCGTTGTCTATCACCCAATGAGTAATCAGCCGAACTGCCCCAGTCTGCTCGGCAAAAGGAATGAACTCGTCCGGAGGAATGAAGCCCCGGGTGGGATGGTTCCAGCGAATCAGTACTTCCATATTGGGAGTGTCCGCCTGCTTCAGAGCAACCTTGGGCTGGAAGTACAGTTCAAATTCGTTGTCGGAAACCGCTTTTCGAATATCGCTCAGCAGAGACAGGTGCGTTTGTTGGTACTTGTCGGAGTGTTGGTCAAAAAAGGCAAAGCCGCTGCCCGATCGTTTGGCTTCATACATGGCCACGTCGGCGTAGCGCAGCAAAGTACTGGCCTCGTGCGCGTGGGTGGGAAAGGAGGCAATGCCAATCGAGCCGCCAAGGTCGACATGCTGGTTTTCCATAGCCACCGGTTGTTCAAGAGCACGCAGTACCTTCTGGGCGATATCAATCACGCGTCGTCGGTCAGCGGTCGGCAACAGTATGCCAAATTCGTCACCACCCAGCCGGGCGACTGTATCCGTTTTGCGCAATACCGCCAGCAGGCGTTTTGCCACAACTCTGAGCGCGAAGTCCCCGGACTCATGGCCCAGCACGTCGTTTATGAACTTAAAGCGGTCCAGGTCGATCATCAGCACGGTAAAGGGAGTGGGCTGGCGGTTTTTGGTGGACACGGCGCGGCTCAAGCGTTCATTAAACATCGCGCGGTTGGGCAGGTTGGTCAGGGTGTCTGAATAGGCCATATGCAGCATTTCTTCTTCGCGCAGAGCAATGGCCTGATTCATGACATTCAGGGTGTAGGACAGCTCGCCGATTTCATCCTGACGATGCATCTCTACGGTTTTAGCGTAGTTGCCTAACTGAATTTCTTTGGCGAAATCCGCCAGTACTTTCAAGGGCTGGGAGATGGCCTTGGAAATATACAGGCCCGCCACCAAGGCCAGCAACAAACTAAAACTAACCAATAGGAAGAAGTTGCGGCGCAGCCCGGCCATTGCTTCCGCGGCATGGTTGGACGTGTTCTCCAAAACGGCATAGATCGCCTGGTCAGGACGTCCCAACGGCAATAGAATCTGTTCCTGCTTTGGTTGAAATGAGTTCTGCTTGCCTTCGTTTAGCGCCTGGGCATAGTGGGCAACCAGTGCAGTGCGCGCATCCTGCTGATCCTGGGCGGCGGCCGAGGCCAACATGGTGGTTCCGTACAGGCTGATGCCTTTATCGTGTTCATGAATGAACGATACCTGCAGATTACTGATCTCCTGGATATCCATGGCCGTGCGTTCATCCAGGCGTCGGGCTATTCTAAGCCAGGTGCTCGAGCCACCGTCGCTGATGGGCACCATCACCTGGTGGTATAAGTGTTGTCGGGTACGGATAAAGTCCTGGAAGCGCTGTTTCGCGGCGGACTCATCGCTGGCAACCGCCAGGTAGTCTACCCGCAAGGGCTCGCGGTAGCGCTCCAGCAGTTCGTTCAGTACCTGCTTGTTTTCGGCGCGTAAGGCGGCCAGCACTTCACGGTCGGCGGCAATCAGCTTGCCGGCATTAATCCAGCTTTCGCGCTGGGCGACAAAATAGTGGTTCATCACGCCACGCGCGTCGCGCAGATGCTCATCGGTGTAGGCGCCGCTGATCTGCGTCGCTGTCTTGTCCATCAGTAGCAGGGCCATAACCTGTACCAGGATAAGCAACGAGGCGAGAATAAGCAGCAACCGCGCGCGCAGGCTCTTGAAATCCATGCTTGGTCAGCTGATTTTTTACGTTGTTTCATTAAGCCTAGCAAACAGGCACAACAACGAAGCGCCAGTGGTGCTTTTTTAGGCGGTGGCCGACGGAAGGTATGCTTATAAAAAGTTATTTCAGAACAATAGCTTATAAGCTATCAAGCGCGCAGACTCGGGTATTCGGGCAAGGATGGGTGTCAGCCAGTACCCAGCGCACACACATGGTGCCATGTTCGTGCCCGGCGGTATCCAGCCAATTGCCGGTACCCGGGTCTCGGCCAGACACAATCAGTTGGTAGCGGCCGTTCTCATCGGCCTGTGCTTGCGCGCTGTTGATGTAAACGGGTCGGTGTTGATAATCCAGCGATTCGGCCCAAATGTTACCCAATTGAAAATTCCAGTATTCGCATTCGGGTGGCTCAATGTCGATAACCAGCGCCTGGTCTGCTGCAAGTTTCCAGCGGCCCAGGTAGATCCTGACATTTGGGTCGCCGCCAACCTGGCGATGCTGCTCTGCAGAGGGCAGGTAAAAACAATTGGGCGCTGCATGTCGGCTCATATCCACCACCCAGTCGGCGAACCAGGCGGCGGTTCCCTGCGCGTACATGGCGGCTCCGGACAGTTGCCGGGCTATCCGCGTAAGCTCCAGTGGGGCGGGCGGCTCGGCCTTGTGTAAACACTCTATGGTCAACAGGGCCTCGCGCTCGCGACTGCGGTCCAGAAAGGTCTGGCGGCACAAAATCTGGGACGTATCGGCCGCCAGTCTTAGCCAGTTGCCGGGGTGTTCCCGCTGGCTGGCAATAATCTCGAAATTACCATCGGCGTCCATTTCAAGCTCTGATGCGTTCAGGTGCCCGGCGCCGCCGGTGATTTTGTCTTTGGACGAAAAATTCTGGTTTTGTGCCGCAAAACTCAGGTAATGAATGCTGCCGCGATTGCCCCGTATTCGGTAGTCGTAAACGGCTTTGATGGACGCGCCGACGTAAAAATTATCCGGGTTGTCCAGACCCATTTTCACCAGGTCTGGCTGCGTGCGGAAAGTCGGGTGCTCTGGCCCTGACAGCTCCGCAAAGGTGCTTAATCCGGCGCGGGCCAGGCGTGACAGATATCGAACCCCCTCGCTTCGGTCAAAGTCAGTCAGTTCCAGGTCGTCGCGGCGGAGAATTTGCGCAGCTGATTTCAGTTGCTCACAGAACTGCTCCCAGGCAGCAATGCTCTCTTCGGTGTTATCGCTCATTAGATGCGTCCAGGTAAGTGTCTTGGAAAGAGTAAAAATGAAAACGCTGGCGAATGTCTTCTTCGCGAAGGCCAAATTGCTCCAGCGTGTAGCGGTGTTCGCCGTGCTTATGTTGCGGGTGTTCGCTGATGTGCTGCTGGAAACGAGTGGCAATTTGCGGGTTGAAGTCGCGCTTACTGGCCTCAAAAATAGCTTCCAGAAGCACCATTGGCTTGTCCAGCAACTCCTTGTGGTTATAGTCAAGAAATTGCAACTGTGGTTGGCGTTGCCGCTCATTCAGCCCGCGATGCAATGATTCGGCATAGAAATCCATAACGGAATAGGCAAACTCGCGTTGGTCAATGTGGCTGTTGTCACCCATGTAAAGGTCCATTACCTGCCGCGTAAGGCTGCATATGGAGGCGCTGACACGAACCGGGTCGCGGTGCCCCCACACAACCGTGGCGTCAGGAAATTCGCGGGCCACACAATCAATGGCCCACATGTGTGCTGGTGCCTTCAATACCCAATAATCGGCTGGACGCTGCCACTGCAATAGTTTGAGAAAGTTTTTGTATTCGGCGTACAGGCGGCTAAGGTCGTGCTCAATAAACCAGCTTCGATAGGGCTCCAGCATGACTTCAAAGCCGGTTTGTACGCCATCAAATGACAACTGATGCAGCAGAACGCATTCTTCCGGCGTGTCGGCATCAGCATAATGCATTTTGCGAAACTCACTGTCCTGCAGGGAGCTCATGTGCGCAACCAGTTGCTGATAGCGCGGATCCATTTCGCCGGGCCGCAAGCCCGGGTATGGCTCGGGGTGGCGTAGCTCCCATTGCAGCAAAGGGCGTGCAGCGGGGTCGACTGCCAGCAGATTCAACAAAGCCGAAGTGCCTGAGCGAGGCAGGCCAGTGACAAATATTGGGGCGTTTATCTGCTGCTGCAGAATCTCTGGGTGTTCTGCGAAGGCGGCGAAAATCTTAAGTCGGCTGACCAGCTTTTTGTATTGTATTTTCAGCAGCTTCTGCTGCCCGGCCTGGTCGGGGACGTGGCGGCGAATCGTCTCCAGATACACTTCCAGGCCTTCCAGGCAGCCCGGGTCGCCAAAGTCTTCTTTGCCGGTTTCTTCCTGAGCGCGTTCGCTCAGTTCTGTAACGGTGGGTATTTGTGTCATGACTACAGGCCGGGGGCGTCTTCAATCAGGCCAAGCATTACTTTGGCCGCATCGGTGTAGGTTTTTTCATTAATAAAGGCGTGCTGGGTGCCGGTGTACATATCGCGAAAGGCGCGCTCCAGACGCGAGCCCTCACGGATGGCGCTGGTGCCGGCGGCCAGATGCGCCCACTGGCAAACCTCGCGCGCCGCCTCAGTTGCATAGGTAGCCGCTACCCGCAGCTCTGCTCTTGCTGAAATGGGCAATTCGGCGCTGGCCAGAAACTGCTGTTCAGCCTGTTCGTAGCTATGGCAAACCAGATGATAGGCGGCTCGCCACATGCCTTCGTGATGGGCGAAATCGCGTTGAAACGTCAACTTGTTACCCAGCGACGATTCATCCCCCATGCGGGTTTTTTCCAGCGCAAGAGCTTTGATGTCATCCAGCATGGAGCGCGACACGCCCAGTGCCCAGGCCGCATGGCCGGCGGCCACCATGGGCATGATGCCCATGTCCGCCAGCGCTGCGCCACGATAGCTCCGGGCACCAAACAAGGGATAACAGCGAGAATCGGGTACGAATACTTCCTGCACATTGTAGTCAAAGCTGCCGGTACCCTTTAAGCCCTGCACATGCCAGTTGTCGGTGAAGTTAATATCCTCTCTTGGCATTACTGCGACCCACATTTCCGGCATGCCGTTATCCTGCATGGGCATCTCGCCGTCTATCAGGGGTATAAAGCCGCCCACCACGTATTCTGAATGGCCGGTTCCGCTACCAAACTGCCAGGCGCCGCTCACCGTATAGCCACCGGCTACCTTTACCCCTTGTCCATTAGGGAAAAACTGTCCCGCCATAGTGACCCGGTTGTTGTTGGCGCCGAACACTTCGGCGAAACCTTCATCGGGCAAAAACGCTGCGCCGAACGCGGCCGATGGGAGGTTGGCGATGCCGATCCAGCCAACTGAGCCGTCCTGGCGCGCCATTTCCAGCCAGGTGTCAATCATTTCCCGAAAACCGGGCTCACTGCCGCCTGCTGCCTTGGGATTCATCCACTGCATCAAACCGCTGTCCCACAAAGCGTCGACAATTGCGGGGGAAAGTGTTCGTTGTTCCTCAGAAGCCGCGGCATTTTCAAGCACCACGGGTTCAATAGAGCGGGCCAATTCAAAGCCACGGCCGACTGCGTTCATTGAGACTCCGGAAAGTAAAAAGCTCACATTAGCAAGCGCTGTGGGTTTCTACTGTTAACGCTTGGTTAGGCAGCGCAGGCATAATAGCCGGATTATTTGCACTCAAGGTTTGTAATGCCAGGGAAGAAACACCGAAAAAACGACATAGGAGATGACCCGCACGCGGCGCGCGAAGCGCAACGCTACGAGGTACCCATAGCCAGTCGCGAGCATATACTGAAGCTCCTCAACAAGGCGGGTAAGCCTCTGACGGAACAGCAGATAGCCCGTGCCCTGAAACTGCGCACCGAACAGGAAGTAGCGCTCGAACGGCGGCTCAAGGCCATGCTGCGCGATGGCCAGCTGGTTCGTAACCGCCGTGGTGCATTTGGCCTGATTGACAAGCTGGATCTCATTCGTGGCCGCGTGCTCGGGCATCGTGACGGTTTTGGCTTTCTGGCGCCCGAAGGTGGCGGAGAAGATCTGTTCCTCAGCCCGCGACAGATGCGCCTGGTGTTTGATGGTGATCTGGTGCTTGGGCGGCGCATTGGCTTCACTCGCCGTGGCCAGGGTGAGGCCCATATCGTTGAGGTTCTGGAACGTGCGCACAGTCATATTGTTGGCCGCTTGCAGGGAGAGCGGGGGTTCTGGTTCGTCGACCCGGATGACCAGCGTATCAGCCATCAGGTTGTTATCCCGAAAAAAGAGCGTGGTAAGGCCAAGGCCGGGCAGATTGTATCGGTTGAGATACTCCATCAGCCCAGCGCGGAAGCGCCACCCAGCGGGCGAATAGATGAAGTGCTGGGCGACCACCTCGCCCCGGGCATGGAGATCGATATTGCGCTGCGCACTCATGACATTCCATACATCTGGCCGGTGGATGTGCAGCATGAAGTGGCAGGCATCAGCAGCGCTGTGAGCGAAGCGGATAAACAGCACCGCGTGGACTTGCGTGACCTGCCCTTTGTGACCATCGACGGTGAGGATGCCCGCGATTTCGATGATGCGGTCTATGCCGAGCAGCGCAAGTCCGGTGGCTGGCGTCTTTGGGTGGCTATTGCCGATGTCTCCCACTATGTGGCCGTCGGCTCGGCGCTTGATCGTGAAGCGGCGCGCCGCGGCAACTCGGTGTATTTTCCTGGCCAGGTCGTGCCCATGCTGCCGGAGGAGCTGTCCAATGGGCTGTGCTCTCTGAACCCCGACGTCGACCGCCTCTGTGTGGTTTGCGAGATGACGGTATCGGCCGCCGGCCGGGTAACGGGCTATCAGTTTTTCGAAGGCCTGTTCCGTTCAGTGGCACGTCTGACCTATACCCAGGTGGGCGACTACCTGGCCGGTGGTGATGCACTGGCCGCAGCCCTGCGCAAGCCTCTGGACACACTCTACGGGGTCTATCAGGCATTGCGTGGCGCCCGTCAGCAACGCGGTGCAATGGATTTTGAAACGCGTGAAACTCAGATAATCTTCGGCTCGGACCGAAAAATCGAAGACATTGTTCCGGTGCAAAGGAACGAGGCCCACAAACTGATTGAAGAATGCATGTTGGCCGCCAATGTCAGCGCGGCGCGCTTTCTTGAAGGTCTTGATTGGGCGACTGTATTCAGAGTGCATGAAGGGCCCAGCGCCGAGAAGCTTCTGAACCTGCGGGACTTTCTTGGTGAGCTTGGCTTGAGTCTGGGTGGGGGTGCGAAGCCCGGCCCCAAGGACTACCTGGTACTTGCTGAAAAGGCGGCGAAGCGTCCGGATTCTTCGATCCTGCAGAGCATGATGCTGCGCTCCATGAGCCAGGCGGTCTACCACGTGGAAAACAAGGGGCACTTCGGCCTGGCTTATCAGGCATACACCCATTTTACCTCGCCGATCCGACGCTATCCGGACCTGTTGGTGCACCGCGCTATCCGGGCTGTTATCCGATCTCGCCATGCAAACAAGCACGTCCAGCGGGTTCGTGGTGCCCGGCCGCTGGCACGAAAAGCCATCTACCCATACTCACCAGCCGACATGCTTTCCTTGGCAGAGCACAGTTCGATGACCGAACGGCGGGCTGACGATGCCACTCGGGATGTGGTTGCATTCCTAAAATGTGAATACCTGAGCGACCGGGTAGGCGAAGAGTTTGATGGCCTTGTCAATGCCGTGACCGGCTTTGGCCTGTTTGTAGAGCTGGAATCAATTTATGTTGAAGGCCTGTTGCATGTGACGGCACTGGACAATGACTATTACCACTTTGACGCGGCGAAGCAACGTTTGCAGGGTGAGCGGACCGGTGCGAGCTTTCGTTTGGGAGACCGCCTGCGGGTGCGCCTGGTCGGAGTCAACCTGGATGAACGCAAAGTTGATCTGGCACTTTGTGGTGCGGAAAAATCGGCCGGTAAAAAGAAGCGTAAACCGCGCAGGCGCTAATGGGTAAAGGTCAGGACAAGTGGCAGTGGCTGTATGGAATTCACAGTGTGGAGGCCTTGTTGCACAGGGCGCCCAAAAGAATACAGCGCCTGTGCATCGCCAGCGAGCGGGCGGACCAGAGGGTTCAGGCCCTGCAGTCGATGGCCGAGCGGCTGGCGGTGCCGGTCGAACAGCTCAGCCGCCTCGAGCTTGAAGGGCTGGTTGAGGGCAATCACCAGGGCGTGCTCGCCTGGTGCGACCCAGCGCCGGTGCTGGCCGACGCGGAGTTACGGTTGCGCCTGCAGGAAGACGCTGGGCAATCCTTGTGGCTGGTACTCGACGGCGTGACCGATCCGCACAATCTGGGGGCCTGTCTGCGCAGTGCTGAAGCGGCGGGCGCGGCCGGCGTAATCATCCCCAAGGATCGTGCGGTGGGACTGACGGCCACAGTGCGCAAAGTGTCCTGCGGTGCCAGCGAAATATTGCCCGTTTATCGGGTGACCAATCTGGCTCGGGCCATGCGCCAGCTGCAAGACCACGGTGTGTGGTCGACTGGCCTGTGTGGCCACGCCGAAACCAGTGTTTACGACCTGGACTTTCGTGGCCCCACGGCGCTGGTGCTGGGGGCCGAGGGCAAGGGTTTGCGCCAGCTGACCCGGCGGGAATGCGATACCCTGGCCAAACTGCCAATGCCTGGAACAATGGAAAGCCTGAATGTGTCGGTTGCTGCCGGGATCTGCCTGTTTGAAGTGAACCGACAGCGCCTGGCTGACGGGCCTTAAACGCCGGCACGCTCAGTGCTTGCCATGCTTCGCGCCACTTGGTATGGTCGGAGAATATCCAGGATGATAATAGGATCAGGGTTATGAAAAATATAAATTGGGTCGTCTTGTTGAGTGTCGTGCTGGCTGTTCAGGCTCAGGCACAGGGTGGGGCCGCGGGGGGCGCCAATGCCACTGGCGTTCAAGGTCTGGAGCACTGCGACGCCACGCTGGGTACTCTGGCCGTTGTGGAAAATCAGAGTGAACCCTGGTGGGCAGACTATTATCGTCGCTATCCCCGGTTGGGCAGTACTGTGCCGGTACTGCGGATGATGATTCAGCAAACCAACTGCTTTGTTGTCGTGGAGCGTGGCCGGGCAATGAATAATATGATGGGTGAGCGGGCTCTGATGGACTCTGGTGAGCTTCGCGAAGGCAGTAATTTCGGCAAAGGCCAGATGGTTGCAGCCGACTATACGATCAATCCTTCCATTCAGTTCTCGGATAAAACCGGAGGCATCGGCGGTGCACTGGGTGGGCTGCTGGGTGGGGCTAACCGCACCCTGGGAGCAATTGCCGGCGGTCTGAAAAAAAATGAAGCCTCGACCACCTTGCTGCTGATCGATAACCGCTCGGGAGTGCAGGTTTCGGCGGCCGTGGGCAGTGCCAAGAAATTTGATTTCAATCTATTTGGCGGCATGTTTGGCGGCAGTGCCGCCGGCGCGTTGGGCGGCTACACCAAAACGCCTGAAGGTAAGGTTATTGTGGCGGCCTTTGCCGATTCGCTGAACCAGATGATCGGTGCATTGCGCAATTATCGAGCGCAGACCGTTGAAGGCGGCCTGGGTAAAGGCGGCAAGCTGGGTATTGGCCAGTAATCCGGTACCAGTAATAGTAAAGGCGCTCGGCGCTCGCTTGCGCCGAAGCCAGCTTTCTTTACGCTTGCAATAGTCCTAGCGCTCGCCTAGAATGCGCGCCCCGGTCTGTGCCGGGTAAACAGCATACCTCCTTGCTCCACCGTCTGACACGGGGGGCGATAACCAGAAGGAGTCTTTATGAGACACTACGAAATTGTGTTTCTGGTCCACCCTGACCAGAGCGAACAGGTACCCAGCATGATCGAGCGTTACAAGGGCTCGATTGAGAAGTCCGGTGGTAAAATTCACCGTCTGGAAGACTGGGGCCGACGTCAGCTGGCCTTTTCCATCGATAAACTGCACAAAGCCCATTATGTGTTGATGAATGTCGAAATCGACGCAGAAACGCTGGACGAACTGCAAACTGCATTTCGCTACAACGATGCTGTGCTGCGCAATCTGATCATCAAACGCAACGAGGCGCTGACCGCTGAATCGCCGATCATGAAGCAGGAGCGGGAAAGCAAAGAGCGCAAGCAACGCAATGAAGCAAGCCGGGCAGCAAGGGAAGAAAGCCGCCCTGATGATTCTGGCGATCAGGTAGAGGAGGGCTAGAAATGGCGCGTTATTTTCGTCGTAGAAAGTACTGTAAGTTTACCGCCGAAGGTATTACTGACATCGACTACAAGGACCTGGACCTGCTCAAGGAATTTGTTTCCGAGACGGGTAAAATAGTGCCGAGTCGAATTACCGGTACCAAGGCACGGTATCAGCGGCAACTGGCTGCGGAGATCAAGCGGGCGCGCTATATCGCATTGCTGCCATACTCCGACAGTCACGACTGAGCAGCGGGTCTGGCGTTCGGTTTGCGGTGGGTAGTGCAAACTGGACGCGGCTCCCTACAGGGGTCAAGCCTGTGAAAAGTATTGCTGAGTTTGTCATGCGCGGGCGTATGCAGGCGCTCATCGTTGCTGTTCCCGGTGCTGGAACGGAAATATTTTTCTGGATCAGTGCGGCGGTAATTGCGTTGATCACCTTGCGCAAAGGCGTGGAGCAGGGCTTTTTTATTTTGCTCTGGGCCTTGCTGCCGGCGTCAGTCTTGGCATGGTTGCATTTTCCGCTGGCATTGCTTGGCTTGCTGATCACTTTTGCTATGGCGGTGGTACTGCGATTTTCAACCAGCTGGAACACCAGTTTGTTGGCCGGAGCTGCAGGCGCCATGGCATTGGCCATATTGTTACTGTTTGCCGGGGGTGCTTATTTACAGCAGATACTTGACCTGTACAGTCAATTGTTTGCTGAAGTGTTCGCCAAGGTTCCGGAGCAGGACCCGGCAAAGCAGATTCTGAGCAATTTGCAGCTGAGCGATCTGGCCGGCATGTTTACTGGTGCGGCCATTACGATTGCCGTCTGTGCTCTGGCGCTGGCACGGTATTGGCAGGCGGTACTGTTTAATCCGGGCGGTTTCGGTGAGGAGTTCAGGGCGCTGCGCTTCAAACCCGCAATCGCCATTGGTCTGGTCGCGTTTGCGATATTGCTGTTCAGTACTGACAGCCTGCAGATGTGGGCCTGGATGTGTTTATTGCCGCTTTTGGTGGCCGGTATCGGCCTGGTGCATGCCTTGTTGTATCGTTCCAGTGGAGCAACCGGCTTGCTGATCGCTTTTTATGTACTGTTGATCATGCTGGACCCGCTGAAGCAACTGCTGTGTGCGGTCGCGCTTGTTGACAGCTTTATTAATATTCGCGCGCTTCGCGCCTCCGGTGGCTCATCGTAGTCGCGGGGTGTGCAGGGTGCTACATTGACTGTGAGGTAAAGTGATGGAAGTCATATTGTTAGAAAAGGTAGGTAACCTGGGTGACCTGGGTGAAAAAGTAAAAGTGAAAGCGGGTTTTGGCCGTAATTTCCTTTTACCTCAGGGCAAAGCCGTACCGGCCAATAAAGAAAACCTGGAAGTGTTTGAAGCACGCCGGGCGGAGCTTGAGGCGGCTGCCCAGCAACGTCTGAGCGAGGCACAAGCCCGTGCAGACAAGCTCGCCAGCGTGAGTGTCAGCATTGCGGCCAATGCCGGTGAAGAAGGAAAACTGTTCGGCTCTATTGGCACGCGCGACGTTGCTGAAGCAATTACCGCGGCTGGCGTTGAGGTCAGCAAAAGCGAAGTGCTGATGCCTGAAGGCGTGATTCGAGAGCTGGGCGAGTACGAAATAAGCTTGCAGTTACACAGCGATGTATCCCAGCTTGTCGTCGTAGCCGTGGTGCCGGAATAAAAAAGCTGCCAGAATACGGGCTTGACCCAGTTGATCGGCAACCAGCGTGGAACAACCTTTCTCCCCTGCGCCCAGTGAGGCGGAGGTCAGCAACCTAAAGGTTCCGCCGCACTCGGTGGAGGCGGAACAGTCAGTGCTTGGTGGCCTGCTGCTGTCGAGCGAGAGCTGGGAGCGAGTTGCCGACCTGGTCGGTGCGGAAGACTTTTACAGACGTGACCATCGCAGCATATTTGCGGCCATGGAAAAGCTGGCAGAGGCCGATCAGGCACTCGATGTAATTACGGTTGCCGACGCTCTGGCTGACCTCAAGGAACTTGAGCAGGTTGGCGGCCTGGCCTATCTTGGTGAACTCGCCAATAACACGCCCAGTGCCGGTAATGTGCGCGCCTACGCCAGCATTGTGCGTGAACGAGCAATTCTGCGTCAGCTAATCCGCTCGGCGAATAACATAGCCGACAGCAGCTTCTTCCCGGAAGGCCGCAACAGCGGAGAAATTCTAGAGGATGCCGAGCGCCAGATTATGGCGATTGCCGAGGGCCGTCCCAAAGCCGGTGGCCCACAAGAAGTGAACCCGCTGCTTAAAGGCGCGCTCGACCGCATTGATGAGTTGTTCAAGACCGAGGGGTCACTCACCGGAGTGTCCACGGGCTTCAGCGAGCTCGACGAAAAAACCGCAGGTTTGCAAAAGGGTGACCTGATCATCGTGGCTGGCCGGCCTTCAATGGGGAAAACGAGTTTCGCAATGAATATTGTTGAACACGCAGCCATGAACGAAGAAGCGCCAGTGTTGGTGTTCAGCATGGAGATGTCGGCGGAGTCCCTGGTCATGAGGATGCTGTCGTCCCTCGGCAAAATAGAGCAGCAGCGCGTGCGCAGCGGCGAGCTTAGGGACGATGACTGGCCCAAATTGAGCGCAGCGGTTGGCAAGCTCAAGGACAAGCCACTGCTGATCGACGATACCCCGGCATTGTCGCCCAGTGAAGTCCGCAGCCGGGCGCGCCGGGTGTTGCGGGAGCACGGCCGAATTAGCTTGATCATGGTGGATTATCTTCAATTGATGCAGGCCGGTGGCACCGAAGGGCGGACTGCAGAAATATCTGAAATTTCCCGTTCGCTGAAAGCCATTGCCAAAGAATTTGAGTGCCCGCTGATCGCACTCTCTCAGTTGAATCGTGGCGTGGAGCAGCGCCCCAATAAACGGCCGGTGTTGTCTGACCTCAGGGAATCCGGCGCCATCGAGCAGGATGCCGACGTCATCGCCTTCATTTACCGAGACGAGTTCTACAACGAGGACAGCCCGGAGAAAGGGGTTGCGGAAATTATTATCGGCAAACAAAGAAACGGGCCCACGGGTATTTGCAAGCTGGCGTTTCTTGGTCAGTACACGCGTTTTGAAAACCTGGCCTTTGGTGCTTACGACCCTACCGAGTAAGCGCAAGGGGCTGAGGAACGGCCGGGTTTACAGTTTCAGTTGAGCACGCAATTCAGCCAGGCGGCGCTGGTTTTGTTCGCCGGATAAGGGTGGCCGGTCCGATTGCCGGGGCAGACGCACCTGCTCCGGGTTAGGCAGCGTTTCGCCCTGCATAACACGCTCGCAAAGGCGTTGGTAGTGCTGTTCAAACAAAGGCAACATCCGGGCCTGCGGCTCACCGCTGAGCATCTGCCAACCACTGGCGACACCGGCGTAATACACCGCCGGATGCGACCAGGCAAAATTGGCCTTGGGCGAGGGAGCATTGCACGCCTCCTGATAGGCGCTCAAAGTGTCGGGCAAGCCAAAGCGGGCCATTTGGCGAGTGCAGTGGAAATGCAGCTTGTGCAGGCTGGGCAGGTACTCCGACTCGGCAATAGCCGCCCGGCAGGCATCCAGAATGACCGCGGCTGAAAAACCCCGCAGAGTATCGAACCACAGCTGCTTAGCCATCTGTTCGTTTTGTTCGCTGGCGAACGCTTTGTGGAACTGGTTGTGGTAGGCCAGCTCCAATTCGGCAAAGACGCGATTGATGGCGTCAATCTGGTCAACGGTGTTTGCGGTGCCCTGTTCGTGGCTGCCGTAGCCGGATTCGGGCTCAGAGACCGCTGGCCCAGCTGCGGTCGGTAAGGCGCTCGAATGCGCTGGCTTTTTTGTCAGCCCGGACTGCAGCTGGTCGATGAGTTGCTGGCTGGTTCGCATAGTCCGTACCTGCGGTGGATTCAAATTGATGCTTGCGCGCCCACTGGTATTTTACATGCTGCAGGAATTTTGTATTCCAGGATGTGGCTGCCTGGCCATTATCCAGCCAGAATAGTTTGAACTCCGCGAGTAAAGAGCGCGCAAACCCGGTGTCGATATTGGCCATGGCCAGAATGTCGTAAACGTCCTGACTGGGTTGCCAATTGGCCGGCAGCGGACTGGGCTGATGGTTGTTTTCAAGCGCGGCGGTGTAATAAGCCCACTGCTTTTTAACATGGGCGATAAATTTGCTGTTCCAGGTGCCGGCCCCGTCGCCGCGCTCGCGCCAGTACAGCACAAATTCAGGAATGGTATCTTCGATAAACTGCCGGCTGATATCGATACGCAGCAGAATCTCCATGGCATCTTCGCTGGGAGACCACTGGCGAGACAAACTGTCGGCTGCATTGATATCGGCTTGATGGCGGCGCCAGGCATGCACGACATGCTTCAGAAATTTGCTGCCCCAGGCGTAGGCGGTTTCACCACGCTGCTGCCAATACAATACAAACTCCGGCAGCTGTTGCTCAATGAACTCGTTGGAGACACCGTGCTGTTGAAGTTGGCGGCGGGTATGTGGGTCGGGCTGCCAGTCGGTTTGGATCGCGGTTTTGCCCGCCTCCCGGGCCACTGGCGCGCTGGCTTGTTGGTGCTGAGGCTCAGAGCTGACCGTGTGAGTGCTTGGCGCCCCATCGTTCAATGCAAAATACAAGTGCTTGACCTGGCTGTAAGCAGCGCTGTTCAGCAAGAGTAAACCTTTGTCTACCAGTGATTTTGAAACTCGCTCGATATCATTGGCATCCCAAAAAGGAAACAGGCGGCCAAGTGCCTTATGGTCGGTGTGCTGCCACTGTAGGGCCCCATCACATAATGGCGAGGCGGCATGCTGTGCAACCTCCTGCAGTCCTTGCAGCATAACGGCTTCTTCCAGGCCAATGGTGGCGGCCAGTGACGGGGAAAATGAGATGGCACGTTCCGGAAACAGCGAAGGCATAGTCGTTACCGTGATGCGCACGGTCTCAAGTCGGCTGGGAATTTTAAGAAACCACACCAGCGGTGTACAGCACTTATTGCGCTGGGTGTTGCTGCCGGCAAAATGTGGGGGGAGGTATGCAGCGCTGTGCCTATCGATCACATCGCGCTTTTGCGAGCGAAGTGGAGCCGGAGAAAGCGCGAGGACTGTCTGAGTCCCGAGCGCCTTTGGCGCGAGGTCGAGTTTCGCAGCGCCCGGCGGAGCGCAGCGAGCAGCGATGGATAGGCACAGCGCTGCATACCTCCCCCCACATTTTGCCGGCAGCAACACCCGCTTTGCGGTTTGTGCAATGACCTTGCACCGCTGCGCTACAATGCGTCGATCAATAGTTGGAGAGCTGGGTTTGGCGAAATCGCGCAAAGCATTTGTTTGTACCGAATGCGGTCAGGATTTTCAGAAGTGGCAGGGCCAATGTACCAGCTGCAAGGCCTGGAATACGGTCAGTGAAATTTCTTTAGGGCGTAGTGATCGCGCTGAGCCACCCGGGCGAACGCTCGGTTACGCTGGAGAACGCTCGCAGGTGCAGCGGCTGGGAGATATCAAAGCCGATGAGCAACCGCGAATTGCCACCGGCATGCAGGAATTCGACCGGGTGCTGGGCGGTGGCCTCGTGCCGGGCTCGGCCATTTTGATTGGTGGGCACCCTGGCGCCGGTAAAAGCACTTTGCTGTTGCAGTCAATGTGCCAGCTGGCCCAACGTATGCCCGCCCTGTACATCACCGGCGAAGAGTCTCTGCATCAGATCGCCATGCGGGCGCAGCGTCTGCACCTGCCAACCGATGCTTTGAAGTTGCTGGCCGAAACCAATGTGCACAGTATTTTGCAGGCCATTGAAGAGCATCAGCCGCGCCTGGTAGTGGTGGATTCCATTCAGGCCACCTACGTACCCGACGTCAGCTCTGCACCGGGTGGTGTCGCCCAGGTTCGCGAATCGGCCGCGTTTCTGATTCAAGCGGCCAAACAGCGAGGTTTCGTGCTGTTTCTGGTTGGGCATGTTACCAAAGACGGCAGTCTGGCCGGCCCTAAAGTGCTCGAACACATGATTGACAGCTCAATTCTGCTGGAAGGCAATCACGACAGTCGCTTTCGGACATTGCGCGGCCAGAAGAACCGCTTTGGTGCGGTTAATGAGCTGGGCGTATTTGCCATGACCGAACAGGGACTCAAGGAGGTTAAGAACCCATCGGCGATTTTTCTGTCGCGTGGCGAGCAGATTACGCCGGGTACAGTGGTTATGGTGGTTTGGGAGGGCACTCGGCCGCTGCTGGTTGAAATTCAGGCCCTGGTCGACGATAGCCAGTTGGCCAATCCGCGCCGGGTTGCCGTTGGCCTGGAACAAAACCGCCTGGCTTTGCTGCTGGCCGTGCTGCACCGCCATGGTGGTCTGCACATTGGCGGCATGGATGTGTTCGTCAATGTGGTCGGTGGCGTTAAGGTGCTGGAAACCAGCGCCGACCTGGCTTTGCTGCTGGCCCTGGTCAGCAGCTTGCGCGACCGCTGCTTGCCCAAAGACCTGGTGGTGTTCGGTGAGGTCGGGTTAGGGGGGGAAATTCGCCCGGTACCGTCCGGTCAGGAGCGCCTTAAGGAAGCCGCCAAACACGGCTTCAAAAGGGCCATCGTTCCACGCGGCAATATACCCCGCGACGGCGTGGCCAGCATGCAGGTTACGCCGGTCGACAAACTGGCGGATGCCTTGCAGGCATTTGATGACTTGTAATGCCGAGTATTGAGGAATTCACCCGTTGGTAAAGAAGCCGGCTTATGCCAGCTTCTTGTAGCGCACCCGCTTGGGTACGATCTCGGCATCTCCAGTACGTTTTTTGCGGTCTTCCTCATAGTCTGAGAAATTGCCTTCGTGGAACACTGCCTGGCTGTCTCCTTCAAAAGCCAGAATGTGAGTGGCGGTCCGGTCGAGGAACCAGCGGTCGTGCGATATGACCATGATGGTGCCCGGAAAGGCCAAAATCGCTTCTTCCAGAGCGCGGAGGGTTTCCACGTCAAGATCGTTGGTGGGTTCGTCCAGCAGGATGACGTTGGCGCCCTGTTTGAGTACCTTGGCCAGGTGCAGGCGGTTGCGCTCGCCGCCGGATAGATCTTTGACGAATTTCTGCTGGTCGCTGCCGCGAAAATTGAAGCGGCCAACGTAGGCCCGCGAAGACACTTCGTAGTTTCCTATGGTCAGTACGTCGTGGCCGTCGGACAGTTCATCCCAGACCGTTTTGTTGCCGTCCAGGTTCTCCCGGCTCTGGTCGACATAGGCCAGGTCTACGGTTTCACCGAGCTCAATCGTACCGGAATCCGGTTGTTCCATACCGGCGATCATTTTGAACAATGTGGACTTGCCAGCGCCATTGCCACCAATCACTCCGACGATACTGCCTCTGGGTACCGTGAAGCTCAGCTGATCCATCAGCATCTCGCCGCGAAAGGACTTGCTGATGTTGTTGACCTCGATGACCTTGTCACCCAGGCGAGGCCCGGGTGGAATGTAGATTTCCAGAGTTTCGTTGCGTTGCTGGAATTCTTTGCTGTTAAGTTCTTCAAAGCGCGCCAGGCGGGCTTTGCTCTTGCTTTGGCGACCTTTTGGATTGGCTCGCGCCCACTCCAGTTCGGCCTGAATGGCTTTCTGGTGCGCAGCCTGCTGTTTTTCTTCCACGGCCAGGCGCTGCTCCTTGGTTTCCAGCCAGGCCGAGTAGTTCCCTTCATAAGGAATGCCGCGGCCGCGGTCGAGTTCAAGAATCCAGCCAGCGGCATTGTCCAGAAAATAACGATCGTGCGTAATGGCCACTACGGTGCCGGGAAAATCCGCCAGGAAATGTTCCAGCCAGGCGACGCTTTCGGCATCCAGATGGTTGGTTGGCTCGTCCAGCAGCAGCATGTCTGGCCCGGCCAGCAGCAGTCGACAAAGGGCAACCCGGCGCCGTTCCCCGCCTGACAGCTTGCTGACATCGGCGTCCCAGGGCGGTAGCCGCAATGCATCAGCGGCCACTTCAAGCTTGTGTTCCAGGTTGTGTGCATCACTGGCCTGAATGATATTTTCCAGGCGCGCCTGCTCGGCGGCCAGCGCATCGAAATCGGCATCTGGTTCCGCGTAGGCGGCATACACCTTATCCAGCGCCTCCAGCGCTGACTTTGCCTCGCCCAGCCCTTCTTCCACATTGCCGCGCACGTCCTTACTGTCATCCAGCTCCGGCTCTTGCGGCAGATATCCGATTCGAATGTCCTGCATGGGCCTGGCTTCACCCTCGATGTCTGAGTCGAGGCCAGCCATGATGCGCAATAAAGTGGACTTGCCCGCGCCGTTGAGCCCCAGCACACCAATTTTGGCGCCTGGAAAGAATGATAGCGATATATCTTTCAGAATCTCCTTTTTGGGTGGCACTATCTTGCCAACCCGGTTCATGGTGTAAATGTACTGAGCCACAATTTTCCTTGCGAAAAAGGATGCAAATTAAACAAATTGTCCGATGAGCGCAACATCCAAACCGGTGAGCCTGTCTATACTGAATAAATAACGCGCAGTCAGATCGGAGACTGACCCAAGTGGTGGACAATAACGACAATCCCGGTGCACGGCATGGCGCCGACGCTAAGACGTTGAGTGTTAAAAGCTTTTCCGCCGATTTCCTGCAGAATGTTGTCGGCAATTCGCCGGACCTGATTTTTGCGGTCGACCTCCGTGATCTCAGCCTGCTGTACTCGAACCAAGATATTTTCCGCCACTTTGGCTGGCCGCTGGACTATTGGAAACTGACCGCAGAGCAGCGTTCGCAGCAGTGGGCAAAGATGGTGCACCCGGATGACGCTGAAATATTGCATAACCCGCAGCATTTGAGTGAGAAACTGAGCCGCGATAGCACCCTGACAGCGAATATCCGCTTTCTTCATGCCGACGGTCACTGGGTTAGCTACCAGACGCGTTGTTCGAGGGTGGAGGCAAAGCCAGGTGAGCCGGCCAGTGCCGTGATTGTTGCCCGTGACGTTAGTGAACTGCAGCGCAAAGACAATGAACACCGCATGGCGGCCAAAGTATTCGAAAACAGCAGTGACGGCATCATGCTGATCAACAGCGAGTTGGAGATTGCCCAGGTCAACCCGGCGATGGTGCAGATATGTGGTTTTTCCGAAAGTGAGTTATTGGGTGAGTCACCCATGGGGCGTATATTTCCACTGCGCAACCCGGATGAGAAAGTCCAGGATCTGACCACGGATTCCGGCTTGCTGGAGCAGGCCTTGCTGGATGGTTATGCACAGGGCGAAGATCTGGGGCTGCGAAAATCCGGCGATCCATTTCACTCGCTGACCAGTATTACTGTCTTGCGTGATGAGTCTGATGCCGTGCAATCCCTGATTGTCACGATGCGTGATATTACCGAGAGCAAAACACACGAAGAACGTATTCGGCATCTGGCCTATTTCGACGCTTTGACCGGCTTGCCAAACCGTACGCTGTTTC
>JAUIHW010000039.1 GCA_030431775.1 Gammaproteobacteria bacterium | reverse complement strand
ACTTTAATTTCTTCCCCGGCCGCTTTTAGTTCTTGCTCTGTTCTTCCAACGCTGGCAATTTCGGGGTGGGTATAAATAACATTGGGAATGCACTCATAATTCATTGCCGTTTTTTGCCCAGCGATGCGCTCGGCGACCATAACACCCTCTTCCGACCCTTTGTGAGCCAGCATCGGCCCGCGGACCACGTCACCGACCGCATACACCCCGGGTGCTTCGGTGGCACAGTAATCGTCTACAAAAATGAAACCGCGCTCGTCCATATTGACCCCGCAATCTGCGGCCAGCAAATCTTTGCTATTCGGTTTGCGGCCGACCGCAACGACCAGTTTGTCGAACTTCTCGGTTTGCTCTTGGTCGCCCGCCATGTAGGTCACGGTGACCGATTTCTTTTTCGCGCCGGTAATTTCAGACCCGGTAACCAGGCACCCCATACGGATGTCCAGCCCCTGCTTCTTGAATATCTTCTGCGCGTCTTTCGCAATCTGATGATCCATCATCGGCAGAAACTCATCCAAAGCTTCCAGCACAACCACTTCAGCGCCCAATCGGGACCAGACACTACCCAGTTCCAAGCCTATGACTCCAGCGCCGATCACACCCAAGCGCTTGGGAACCGCATCCATTTCCAGCGCGCCGGTAGAATCCAGTATGCTGTCATTATCAACTGGCGCCGGCGGAATATCGATCGGCTGTGAGCCGGCCGCGATAACCACATGCTCAGCGTCCAGAGTGGTCACGCTCCCATCAGCGGCAGTAACTTCGACCTTGCGCCCGGCAAGTAACTTACCATGCCCCTGGACAGGGGTCACACCATTGGCCTTGAACAGGCCTCCAATACCCTGAGTAAGCTGAGCAACGATTTTGTTCTTGCGTGCCAACATGGCGGAGACGTCCATTGAGAGCTTGCCGGTACTGATACCATGCACCGAAAAGCTCTCTTTGGCTTCAGCGAACTTGTGAGAACTGTCCAGTAAAGCCTTTGAAGGGATGCAACCGACGTTTAGACAAGTGCCTCCCAGCTTTACCTTCTGTTTGTCATCGACCCACTGCTCCACACAAGCCGTTTTCAAACCTAACTGCGCACAGCGAATCGCGCAGACGTAACCGGCGGGTCCGGAGCCAATAACAACAACATCATATTGTGCAGACATAGTTTATTTCCCGAATCAGAGTTCTAACAGTATGCGTGCTGGGTCTTCAAGCATGCCTTTGACCGCGACCAAAAACTGCACAGCTTCTTTGCCATCTATCAGGCGATGGTCGTAGGACAGTGCAAGATACATCATGGGTAAGATCACCACCTCTCCATTCACGGCCATGGGGCGTTCTTGAATGGCGTGCATTCCAAGAATCCCTGTCTGCGGCGGGTTTAGAATAGGTGTAGACAATAACGAGCCGAAAATGCCACCGTTGGAAATCGTGAAGGTTCCGCCGGTCATCTCCTCAATACTCAGCTTCGCCTCGGCTGCTTTCTCGCCATACTCAATGATTTTCTTTTCAATGGTGGCCAGGCTCATGCTGTCGGCATCACGCAGCACCGGCACTACCAGCCCACGCGGTGACGATACCGCCACTCCAACGTCGTAGTAGCCGTGGTAAACAATATCATTGCCATCAATCGATGCGTTAACAGCCGGGTAACGCTTGAGCGCTTCGGTGACTGCACGAACGAAAAATGACATGAAGCCTAGCTTGGTATTGTGAGTTTTCTGAAACTGTTCCTTGAACTTCTTGCGCAACTCAATTACCGGCGCCATATTAACCTCGTTAAACGTGGTTAACATCGCCGTGTCCTGGGATGCCTGCAACAGGCGCTCCGCAACCCGTGCCCGCAGGCGAGTCATCGGCACACGCTTTTCTACCCGCTCACCCGGCGCAATCAGTTCGGTTTCAGAATCTGCGAGTGCCGGAGAAGACGGACTGGCTTCAGTTTCTGCGGTTACAGTCTCAGCTTGCGACTCCTTTTCTTTGATGGCGTTCAGCACATCCTCTTTTGTCACCCGACCACCTTTACCGCTACCAGTCAGTTGTGCAACATCCAGATTGTGCTCTTCAGCCAGCTTGCGCGCGGCAGGACTGAGCAATTTTTCAGAGGCTTCGGCTTCAGGTTCAGTATCTTCTGATTGCGCAGGGCTTGCAGCTGCCTGACTACTGACTGCGCCAGCTGAAAAGCGGGCGATCAGCTCACCGGAGAGTACTGTGTCGCCCTCATTCTTGACAATCTCTGCGAGCGTGCCATCTTCTGGAGCATATACTTCCAGAACCACCTTGTCGGTTTCGATATCGACCAGCAACTCATCGCGCGCAGCCGCCTCGCCCGGCTGTTTGTGCCAGGTCGCAACCGTACCGTCCGCTACCGATTCCGGAAACTGGGGCGCTTTAATTTCAGTTGCCATAATCCTTTTCCTTTCTATCTGGCATGGTTAATTTGCGTTGATCAGTCAAATACTGCGCCATCATTTCTGAGGGCGCTCTCAATAAGCCTGCTCTGCTCCTGCATATGTCTGGACATATAACCCGCAGCAGGAGCCGCCGAGGCTGGACGCGCAACACATTCAAGAAAAATTGTGCGCTTATGCCGATGAATAACGTTCCGCATATGGTGCTGGCTACAATACCACGCTCCCTGGTTAAGCGGTTCTTCCTGACACCAGAAAATCTCACTGAGATTCTCATAAGGCTCAAGAACTTCAGCCAACTCCGCTTCCGGGAACGGATAAAGCTGTTCTATCCTAACAATTGCAATATGATGCAGGCCCTGCTCGTCACGCTGCTCGGCGAGGTCGTAATACAGCTTTCCAGAACACAACAACACCCTGGTGACATCGGCCGCTTTTATGTCCGGGCTGACTTCACCGATTACATTCAGGAATTCGTTATCGGCGAGCTCTTCCAAACTGGACACAGCAGACTTATGGCGTAGCAGGCTTTTCGGAGTCATCACAATCAGAGGGCGGCGCATCGGCCGTATCACCTGCCTGCGAAGCATATGAAATATTTGCGCGGGGGTGGTTGGCACACAAACCTGAACATTATGCTCCGCGCACATTTGTAGAAAGCGTTCCAGCCTGGCGCTGGAATGCTCTGGACCCTGGCCTTCATAGCCATGCGGTAACAGCATGGTCAAACCACTCAGACGCTGCCACTTGTGCTCACCACTGGTTATGAACTGATCGATCACCACCTGCGCACCGTTGGCGAAATCGCCAAATTGGGCTTCCCAGACAACCAGAGAGTTGGGCGCCGTTGTCGAGTAACCGTATTCAAAACCCAACACGGCTTCTTCGGACAGCAGCGAATCATAAATCTCAAAGGCCGGCTGCTCTTCGTTGACATGCTGCAACGGTATGTGGACTGCGGCATCCTTCTGGTTGTGCAAGACGGCGTGGCGGTGAGAGAAAGTACCCCGCCCAACATCCTGACCGGTGATTCGAACCGGATGGCCGGCATCAATCAGGCTGGCATAGGCCAGCATTTCTGCCATGCCCCAATTCAGAGGCAGGGTACCAGCCACCATCTTGCCCCGATCCTCGTAGATTTTTTGTACCTGGCGCTGCAGCACGAAGCCTTCTGGCAGCTGGTTCAGTTGCTGACCAAGGTGCTGCAGTTTTTTCATACCAATGTGTGGGTCGAAGTCTGCCGTCCAGTCGTGTCCAAGATAGGGCTGCCAGTCAACAAAGAGTGCCGAATCCGGTTCGCTCACCAGACTCTTGGCTACATGCCGGCCACTGTCCAGTGCGTCACGATAATCTTCGATCAGTTCACGGTCGAATTGCTCATCAATCACACCGGCTTCGATCAACTTGCGTGCGTACAGATCGCGAGTGGTCTTCTGCTTTTTGATCTTTTGATACATCAGAGGCTGGGTGGCGGCCGGCTCATCGGCTTCGTTATGCCCGCGACGTCGATAACACACCAGGTCGATCACCACATCCTTGTTGAACTGCTGACGATAGTCCATTGCCATTTCAGTCACAAACAGCACCGCTTCGGGGTCGTCCCCGTTGACATGAAAAATGGGTGCCTGAACCATTTTCGCGACGTCCGTGCAGTATTCGGTGGAGCGCGCATCCTGCTGACGACTGGTGGTAAAGCCAACTTGATTGTTGATCACAATGTGCACTGTCCCACCGGTTTTGTAGGCACGGGTTTGGGACATCTGGAAGGTTTCCATCACCACGCCTTGCCCGGCGAATGCCGCGTCGCCATGCATGATGATGGGGATCACCTGATCGCGATCGAAATTTTGCCGTCGGTCCTGACGAGCGCGCACCGAACCTTCCGCCACCGGCGCCACAATCTCCAGGTGCGACGGGTTGAAAGCCATCGCGAGGTGGGCTTCCCCACTGACTGTCATGACGTTAGATGAAAAGCCCTGGTGGTATTTGACGTCACCCGAGGTCTCCAGCGGCGTATGCCCTTCAAACTCGTCGAATAGATCGCCCGGGTTCTTGCCCAGAATATTAACCAGCACATTAAGCCGACCACGGTGCGCCATTGCCAGCACGATTTCCTTGGCTGAATAGTGCCCGGCCCGCTGAATCAAAGTATCCAGCATCGGGATCAGACTTTCGCCCCCTTCCAGCCCAAAGCGTTTGGTGCCTGGGTATTTGGAACCGAGGTACTTCTCAAGGCCTTCCGCTGCAGTCAGGCGTTCCAGCAGGTGAACCCGCTCCTCGACACTGTACTCAGGAGCGGAGCGTACCTTGTCCATGCGCTGCTGAATCCAGTGGCGTTCTTCCGACTCAACAATATGCATAAATTCCGCACCCACACTGCCGCAGTAGGTTTGCTGAACCGCATCGAGAATTTCCCGCAGCGTGGCTTCCTCTTTACCGATGTAGAGGCTTCCGGTCTGAAAGATGGTGTCGAGATCCGCTTCGGAAAGCTTGTGGTAAGAAAGTTCAAGGTCAGGTACTGTCGGGCGATCCCAGAGCCCAAGTGGATCCAGCGTTGCGTGCTGGTGGCCTCGCTGTCGATAGGCACTGATCAGCTGAACCACGCGAACCTGTTTGCGCTCGTATTCAGTGCTCGTGCTCTCAGCACTGGCTTCTGGGCGCACTCCTCGAGACTGCTGCTTGGCCAGCAACTGAAAATACTCCACTACCGTGGAGTGCGGTACGTCCTGATCGGCACCGTTGCTTTTTGGCAGCCGCTCGAAATAGCTGCGCCACTGCGGCGGAACAGAGTTCGGATCCTGTATGTAGTTTTCGTACATCGCCTCGATATAAACGGCATTCCCGCCAGATATATGCGAGGTGCGCCATAGCGCCTGCATGGAGTTATCGCGCATAAGTCCTGTTCGTAATAACGTAGGGTTGTTTGGTCTCCGAGTATACTATCCGCGGAGCACTGCAATGGCAAAAGTGTGGCAGATTCCCCTTAAGTTGCACGCTGGAGCAACATATTGCGGATATGGCCGATTGCCCGAGTCGGGTTCAGGCCCTTGGGACATACCGCCACACAATTTTGTATTCCATGGCAGCGGAACACGCTGAATGGATCATCCAGTTCGGCCAGACGCTCGTCAGTTGCGGTATCCCGACTGTCCGCTAAAAACCGGTAGGCCTGCAACAGTCCGGCCGGGCCAATAAAACGATCCGGGTTCCACCAGAATGAAGGACAGCTGGTGGAGCAGCAGGCGCACAGTATGCATTCGTACAGGCCATCCAGTTTTGCCCGCTCTTCCGGGCTTTGCAATCGCTCGATTGCCGGTGCCGGCTGGTTATTGATCAGGTATGGCTTGATCTTCTCGTACTGCTGATAAAACAGGCTCATATCCACGACCAGATCACGAACCACCGGCAATCCCGGCAAGGGCCGCAAAACTAACCGGTTTTGCTTAACCGTTTCTGACAAGGGAGTGATGCAAGCCAGGCCATTGGTGCCATTCATATTTATGCCGTCAGAGCCACAAACCCCTTCCCGACAGGACCTGCGAAAGCTCAAACTGGGATCCTGAGCCTTTAGTTTCTCCAGTACATCCAGGACCATCAGATCCTTTCCGCCGGTATCCAGCTGCACATCCTGCATGTACGGCGCTTCGTCCGTTTCAGGGTTATATCGATAGAGACTGACGTTTAACATACACAGGGTTCCTTCAGCGACCGCATTGCAACGCGATATCAATAAGTTCTTTGCTTGGGCTCAAAAGTGTCAACCATGGTCGGCTTAAAGTTGACGGCCCGCTTACCAACCGCCTTGGTGGCCGGGAAATACAGCGAATGGCACAACCAGTTTTCATCGTCCCGGTCCTGGAAATCTTCGCGCGCGTGCGCCCCACGACTTTCCTTGCGAGCTTCCGCGGTAATTGCGGTGGCCTCGGCCACTTCAAACAGGTTTTGCAATTCCAGCGCCTCGATTCTGGCGGTATTGAACGCCTTCGATTTGTCGCCCGCCGAAACACCTTCAACTCTAGGACGCAAGGCCTCCAGTTTCTGGATGCCTTCCTGCATGAATTCGCCACGTCGGAACACGCCGAAATGATTTTGCATGACGTTTTGCAGCTCAGCCCTCAGACCCGACACGGTCTCATCACTGCTGGAGTCTTCCAGGCGACGCACGCGGGCAACGGCTGCCTCGATGTCTGAATCACTCGCTGGACGATGTTCAATACCGCTGCGCAGGGAGTTTTCAATGAACAATCCCGACGCCCGGCCAAAAACGACCAGGTCGAGCAGGGAGTTTCCGCCCAGCCGATTCGCGCCGTGCACGGAAACACAGGCCACTTCTCCACAGGCATACAGGCCTTCGACCACCTCATCATCACCGCTGGAGTTCTGCGTCAGCGCCTGACCATGCACGTTGGTGGTGATTCCGCCCATCATGTAGTGACAGGTAGGCACCACCGGAATAGGCTCTTTGACCGGGTCGGCGTGGGCAAACGTCTTGGAAAGCTCCATAATGCCCGGCAAACGACTTTCCAACACCTCCTCACCGAGGTGATCCAGTTTCAAGTACACGTGGTCGCCATCCGGGCCACAGCCTCGCCCATCAAGAATTTCCAGAACCATGGAGCGGGCCACAACGTCCCGACTGGCCAGGTCCTTGGCGTTTGGTGCATAGCGCTCCATGAAGCGCTCGCCGTCTTTGTTGATCAGGTATCCGCCTTCACCACGACAGCCTTCCGTCACCAACACCCCTGCACCATGAATTCCAGTCGGGTGGAACTGCCACATTTCAATATCCTGCACGGGAAATCCTGCGCGCAGTGCCATGCCAACCCCGTCGCCGGTATTGATGTGCGCATTGGTCGTAGACGCGTAGATTCTGCCAGCGCCTCCGGTGGCAAACACGGTGGCCTTTGATTTCACATATACGACTTCGCCCGTTTCGATGCAGATCGCTATCACACCCACTACGATACCGTCCTGATTTTTGACCAGGTCAGTGGCATACCATTCATTGAAAAACACGGTGTTGTGCTTCAGGTTACCCTGATACAGAGCGTGCAACAGTGCATGCCCGGTCCGATCGGCCGCTGCACAGGTGCGGGCAGCCTGACCGCCCTTACCAAAATCTTTTGATTGTCCGCCGAAAGGTCGTTGATAGATTCGACCGTTCTCAGTGCGGCTAAACGGTAAACCCATGTGCTCAAGTTCGAACACCGCCTCCGGGCCAACGTGGCACATGTATTCGATCGCGTCCTGGTCTCCGATATAGTCGGAGCCTTTCACGGTATCGTACATGTGCCAGCGCCAATCGTCGTCGGGATCATCGCTTGCAATGGCGCAGGTAATTCCCCCCTGGGCCGACACGGTGTGTGAACGGGTCGGGAATACTTTGCTGATTACCGCCGTCTTAAAGCCAGACTGCGCCAATTGCAATGCAGCCCGCATTCCGGCCCCGCCGCCGCCAACGATGACACCATCAAAGCTCAGTGTACGCAGTTTTTCCATCAGCCGGCTCCCCACAAAATCTGGATACCCCAAACGAGGTAATAAAATGACAACAGCGCGATTCCTGACTGCAAGATCAGGCGCAATGGCGTTGCCACAGCGCCCATTTGACGGACAGTGACGTAGTCTGTAGTGACCGACCACAGCCCAACCCAGGCATGGGTAATGAGGGACAGTAAAGCCAGCAGGCTGAAAGCGCGCATCCAGTTCTGCTGAAACAGGCCCTGCCATTCGTTAAAAGTGAGGCCGGAATTGGTTAACAAGTAACCGGCCAGAAACACGGTGTAGGCCAGCAGAACCACAGCACTGACCCGCTGAACTACCCAGTCAAATAAGCCGCTGCGACCAAGATTAGTGACTGACGTTACCATACCCAGACCCCTACCAGAATAATCAATACAATCGCCGCGATCAGGCTAATCCTGGAGGCCAGCTGCCCTCCTTCCAGCGACTCACCAATGCCAACATCCATAAACAGGTGCTTTACCCCGGCCACCAGATGGTAGGCCAGCGCAGCCAGCACCACCCACAATGCAAACTGTGCACCGCCACTGGTCAGCCATTGTTTCGCGTCAGCAAAACCCTGCGCCGAACTGAGACTGTGGTCCAGCAGGCACATCAGCAAAGCAACACCCACAAACAGAAACACCCCGGTCGCCCGATGGGTAATGGACAAAAGCGCTGTTAAAGGAAACTTGAAGCTTGTCAGGTCAAGGTTAACCGGTCTTTCTTTTTTCACGTGCACTCACTTAATCTGGGCAGAAGACATGGCGTGGCATGCCGCCTGGTCGACGATTGGCGCCGCCGAGCGACATTTTTGGTCAGCATAAACGCCAAAATTATAGAGTTTACCCATGGCAAATACAAATACGGCAAAGTACCAGCTCAGGATCACCGGACAGCCGTCGTTTCAACGCCGGGAATCTGACGGTTCAATTGACAATACGCTCAATCAATTTATGATTCCCGCACCGCATTAATAATGGCCTCCCCCGTGGCGGCCGGCATTCAACCATAACGGAGCTCTTTTATGTCTGATACCAAGGCGAAACTCAATGTGCCAGGGCGCGACCCGATCGAATTACCCGTGCTGTCCGGTACGCTTGGGCCGGATGTCGTCGATGTGAGCGCCCTCACCGGACAGGGGCTGTTCACCTATGATCCGGGCTTTGTATCGACCGGTTCCTGCGAATCCAAGATAACCTATATTGACGGCAATAAAGGGCAATTACTGCACCGCGGCTACCCAATCGACCAGTTGGCAGAGCAGTCAAACTACCTGGAAACCTGCTATCTGCTGCTGTACGGGGAGTTGCCGACGCGTCAGGAATACGAGGAGTTTACTTCTGTCATTACCCGCCACACCATGGTGCATGAGCAGCTTCGCTCTTTCTACTCTGGCTTTCGCCGCGACGCCCACCCCATGGCGATTATGTGCGGTGTAGTCGGTGCGCTATCGGCGTTCTACCATGACAGCCTCGATATTTCAGATGTCGAGCACCGCAAGGTTGCCGCCTTCCGATTGATTGCCAAGATGCCAACGCTCGCAGCCATGTGCTACAAGTTCTCCATCGGTCAGCCTTTTATTTATCCTGACAACTCCATGGACTATGCCGAGAACTTTCTGCACATGATGTTTGGCACACCGTGTGAGGACAGTGTTATCGACCCGGCGATCAGTCGTGCTATGGACCGGATTTTTCTGCTGCATGCTGACCATGAACAAAATGCCAGCACCAGCGCGGTTCGTTTGACCGGCTCTTCCGGTGCCAATCCCTTCGCCTGTATCGCTGCCGGTATTGCCGCACTGTGGGGGCCGGCCCATGGCGGTGCCAACGAAGCAGTTTTGGACATGCTCTATGAAATTGGCGACGAGAAAAACATCGACAAATTCATCGAGCGGGCCAAGGATAAGGACGACCCATTTCGCCTGATGGGCTTTGGCCACCGCGTGTATAAGAATTTTGATCCACGCGCCAAAGTCATGCGGGAAAGCTGCGACGAAGTCCTGGCAGTGCTCGGCATTGAGAACGACCCGTTATTCAGGATTGCCCGGCGCCTCGAAAAAATCGCCCTTGAGGACGAGTATTTCATCGAGAAAAAACTTTACCCGAATGTGGACTTCTATTCGGGGATTATTCTCAAAGCCCTGGGCATACCCACCAATATGTTTACCGTAATATTCGCAACCGGTCGCACGGTTGGCTGGATCGCTCACTGGCATGAAATGATCAGTGGTGAATACCGTATCGGTCGACCCCGGCAGTTATACACCGGGGCAACTGAGCGCGATTACGTGTCCATTGACCAGCGTTAATCCCGCCAACACTGCGGTTTAATCAAGCGCGCCGGCCCTGATCACAGCGGCCGGCAGCGTTTTTTACGAAGCCTTATGAAGCTGGCCTAATCGAGCGGGACTATTTTTTAAAGCCGGACTCAACCTGCGCGGCCCTGGCCGCAGCGGATTCCGGCGACGTATACAGTTCCAGCGTGAAGCCCTGCTCCCAGCGATAACACTTGTTGATGTCCTTGCCTTCTATTCCATTAAGCGCTTCTTTACCCAAGCGCACCGCATCTGGACTGTTAGCCGCTATTTTCTCCGCAATTCCCTGAGCACAGTCCATCAGCCGGTCTCTTGGCAACACAGCATGAATCGAGCCATGGCTGGCCACCTCCTGGGCAGTGAGGTTTTCTCCTGTAAACAGGCAATAGCGGGTTTTTTGTACACCAACCAGCCGCATCAAATGGGTCGCCCCACCGAGCGCCCCCACCTTGACCTCGGGCAAGCCAAACAGCGCGTCTTCCGCAGCCACCACCATATCAGACGCACCGGCCAGACCAATGCCGCCTCCCAGGCAGTGACCCTGTACCACGCTGATGACCGGCACCTGGCAATCGTACACCGCTTTGAACATCGTATAGAAACCGTGGTTGCAAGCGCCGATCAGGGTGGCATCGGAATTCAGTTCCTTGACATCAGCCCCCACGCAGAAGTACTTGCCTGCTGCCGTCAACAGAATGGCGCGTACGTCGGCACGCTGGCCGGTGCTGGTAATGGCGTCCGCCACTTCCAGCGTCTGTTGAATGTTCAGAGCATTGACCTTCGGGTAATCCATACAGATCTCGGCGATGGAGTTGTCAACAGTCACGGTTACAGGCATGGTAGGCTCCTCTTTTTCCGGTAAGTCAAGCGCTTAGCCAAGCACGGCGGCGCCCGAACACAATTCTTGTCATGATAACTCAAGCCACCCGCAAACTATTGTTCGTTGCAGCATTGTTAGGCAATGCAGTGGCCTGCTCCGACCCCGTTCATTGGGCACCGGAAACCAATAGGCACGATCCACAGGTCAGGCCTGAACAAAAGACGGACCCGTTGTCCGAGCCGGCCCGTTACGCGGGTTCGCACCGCTGCCAACAGTGTCATGCCGGGGAATTTGAACAGTGGCGCAGTTCGCACCATGCGCTGGCCATGCAGACGGCCACAGCCAACTCAGTGCTGGGCGATTTCAGCGCTCCAGCGTTTACCAGTCATGGCGAACGCTTTGAGTTTCGCCGCCAGCAGAACCGCTTCCAGGTGACAACCGCAAATACAGCGGGAGAACAGCAGGACTTCACGATCAGCCACAGCTTCGGGGTCCACCCGCTGCAACAATACCTGGTTGAATTTCCTAATGGCGCCAAACAGGTTTTGCCGGTCAGCTGGGACAGCAGGCCAGCCGTTGAGGGAGGGCAACGCTGGTTTCATATTTATCCGCAGGAAGCGATCCCGCCCGGGGACCCGCTGCACTGGACCGGTATTCAGCAAAACTGGAACCACCAGTGCGCGGATTGCCATACCACGGATTTCCGCAAAGCGTACGCCAGCGATTCGCAGGCCTACCACTCGCAATTCAGTGAAGCCACTGTGGGCTGCGAGGCCTGCCATGGCCCGGCCTCAAACCACATAGCCTGGGCGAACACCGCTAGCAATGCAGGCAGCAGCGGCGCAAACAGCGGTTTTACCGTGGACCTGTCCAGGCCGGCCACTCTGCTGTCCACCTGCGCCAAGTGCCATTCAAGGCGCGAGCAAATTGCCGAAGGCTTCAAGCCGGGTGATAACTTTCTGGATTACTACACCCCGGCGCTGCTGGAAAACGGGCTCTACCATGCTGACGGGCAAGTGAATGCGGAAGTCTACGTGTACGGCTCCTTCCTGCAGAGCAGAATGCACCAGGCGGGCGTAGTCTGCAGCGACTGTCACCAGCCGCATTCCGCAAGCTTGATCGCCACAGGTGATGCGGTCTGTACGCAATGCCATTCGCCACAGGGAGCGGCGCGCTTCGAGGGCTTACAGGCGAAAAACTATACCGCCCGCCAGCATCATTTTCACCCGCCGGATTCGGCCGGGGCACGTTGCCGCAACTGCCACATGCCCGCCAAAACCTTTATGGTGAGTGATCTCCGTCGAGACCACAGCTTCCGCATTCCACGCCCGGACATCAGCGCGCAATACGATACGCCGAACGTGTGCACCGACTGCCACAAAGAGCAATCACTGGATTGGGCAAACAGCGTCCTGCAGCAACGCGGTGCCAAACAATCCGCTGCAAACTTTGCCGGCGCCCTGAATTCTGCCTGGCGCAATCAGCAAGGGGCCACAGCACAATTACTGGAAGTGGTGAATACCCCAGAGCAACCGGACATTGTAGTGGCCAGTGCACTGGCAGCCCTGTCAGGCGGCCAGACCGGCGGCCGGCAGGCCATCCGAAACGCGCTGCAATCTTCCAGTCCATTACGGCAGCTTGGCGCGCTCCGGGCACTGTCCGCCTGGCCGCTGGCCGAACGCTGGCAGCTGGCGGCTCCGTTATTGAACGCCAACACACGCTCGGTGCGCAATGAGGCCGGGCGCCTGCTCGCCGACGCTCCGCCCAGCTTTCTGAACGCGGCCGACAGCCAGCGGCTGCAGGCTGCTCTGGATTCTTACCGGATGGCCCAGCAGCTGAACGCAGACCGCCCGGAAGCCTGGAGCAACCTGGCCCTGCTGAAGCAGCGCCAGGGCCACCTCGCAGCCGGCATCGCGGACCTGAACCGGGCGATTGCCCTGGCCCCCGACTGGCTGCCGGCCTACCTGAACCGCGCTGATTTTCAGCGGCAACTCGGCGACGAAGACGCTGCGAAAAAGACCTTGCAGGCAGCCCTCAATCACCAGCCCGACAACCCCCAACTGCTGCATTCCTTGGGGCTGCTGTATTCCCGAACCGGGCAATCGCCGCTTGGTTTGAGTTATCTTGAGCGCGCGGCCGAGGCCGGCCGCGAAGACTGGTGGCTGCGCTACGTGTACGCCATTGCCCTGAACAGCAATGGCGCCACAAAAGCCTCGGTCAAGGAACTGCTGCATTGCCTGCAACTGGCGCCGGAGCATCCGGAGGTGCTGTACGCCCTGGCGACCATCCACCGTGATCAGGGCGAAACCAGGGAAGCTTTAGCCTATGCGCGACGCCTGAACAGTGCGTCTCCAGGTGAGCAACGCGGCTTGCAGCTCATTCGTGCTTTACGCGAACCAGAGATGAAGTGATACATTTTATATCAGCGCTAACCTTCTGATATAAGGGTATTTAGTCTTCGAATATTTCAGCCAGAACTTCCAGCATTTCAGGCTGATGCACCGCCAGAATCATCGTCTTGACATAACCCGCTTTTTCCGCCGCTTTCCACTTTTCGGCTTTGGCCGCAATCTGCTCTTTGGTTCCGGTCAGGGAGACCTCTTCCATCAACTCGATGGGTACGGCCGCTGCCGCTTCTTCTTTTTTGCCGTCCAGGTATAAATCCTGCACTTTGCGGGCAGCTTCCTCATAGCCCATCGCACAGGCCATGGCATTATAAAAGTTCTTGTTGCGGGCCCCCATGCCACCGATATACAGCGCCAGCATCTGTTGGGTTGACCACAGATATTCCTCCGGGTTGTCAGAACAATACACTTGAACAAAAGGCGCTATGTCAAAGTCAGACCATGACTTTTGGCCCGCAGCTTTGGCAAAGCCCTGCTCAACCGGTGCGGTAATCAGGTCCAGTTTGTCCGCCGACGCGAAACTGGGAAACAGCCCGTCGGCCACCTCTCCGCTGACCCGAAACCCTCCGGAGGTAAACGATGCCGTGTAGATTGGCGCTTCGGTCGCCTCCAGTATGGACTTCAATGGCTTACCCAGGCCAACACTGCCCTCGCCCTTGAATGGCAGTTGGTAAATTTTGCCCTGGTATTCCACCGGACCTTCGCGGCGCATCATCAGTTTGACGATCTCGATATACTCGCGCAACCGTGTGAGCGGCTGTGAGTAAGGCATACCGTGCCAGCCTTCCACAACCTGAGGGCCGGACGCACCGAGGCCCAGAATAAAGCGCCCGCCGGACAACTGTTGTAAGGACATGGCCGTCATCGCCGCCATCGCAGGGGTACGAGCAGGCACCTGGAAAATGGCCGAGCCAACCTTGATGGTTTGCGTTTGCGCCAACACCCAACTGGCCACGGTCGCTGCGTCGGACCCATAAGCCTCGGCCACCCAGACCGAGTCAAACCCTGCCGCTTCGGCTTTGTGCACCATGTCCATGGGCAATTCGAGTTTTTTGCCGGAGTAGCCAAGCAGTAAGCCAAGTTTCATAATATTCCTTGTTGAAAATTAAAAAGACATTGTACTTGAAACGGGCAGCGGCCGGTGCGCCCTTCAGACAGGCTCTCCGGCTTCGTCCTCGGCGACCACCTCGGTTTCCTGCAGCGCAGCGTCTATCCATTGGCGCGTCGCGAAATGCGACAGCAAATGCTGCTGGTATGCTCGCGCTGCCATGCTCAATTCAACCTCATAGGTTTCAAAGCGCAGCGCGACCGGGGCGTAAAAACTGTCGACGATTCCAAAATCGCCAAACAACCAACGACTTTCCGCTGTATACCCGGACCATATGTCGTTGATTCGCCGCACATCGGCAAGCGCCTGCTCGCTCGGAGTAATCCGTCTCCTGGCACGGATGTTCATGGGCATCTCGGCGCGCAGTGCCGAAAAACCCGAGTGCATCTCCGCGGTGAGCGCACGCGCCTGCGCCCTCACGTGCACATCGCCAGGCCAGCCAGCGCCGTTCAGATAAGCTTCGGACACATACTCACAGATGGCCAGCGAGTCCCACACGCACAGATCACCGTCGAGCAAAACCGGCACTCGACTGGTAGGCGAATATTGCCCCAGGCGCTCCGTCAAGCCATCCAGCAACAGGCTTTCCTGCACTTCTTCAAATTCAACGCCATAAGCCGTCAGCAGCAGCCAGGGGCGCAGTGACCAGGTGGAATAATTCTTGTTACCGATTACCAGTTGCATTAGCGTAAAACCGATTAAGGTTAAATTCGTAATATACACCGGCATTGGATGGTATGGGTATTTTCGAGACACGCCGTGAACCCATCCCGGGGGGCTCGTCTTCGGCATCCATGCCTCAGAACGGTCTCAAAAATACCCATACCATCCAATGCCTCCGTGCCCTTCAGATACATCTGCACTTGCTTGTTTCACGAATGAAGTGGGGTGAGCCCAGTCACATCCGGGTGTCATTCAACCGCCGGGCATCAGTCATATTCACCCGGTTGTAGAGCGCCAGTGTCTGTTCGCCGCTGGCCTGTTCCGGCACGCGAATTCTGAATGCGCCGTTGTGCGCGTTATACCAGAACGGGAAGCTGGACGTTGTCTTGTCAGTGGGATGCCACTTGTTCGGATTGTTACTGCCATCAACATCATCGGTAATACTGCGCGGATGCTCAGGCACCAGGGGATTTTTCGGCAGAATATTACCGACAAACCACTCGCGCTGAATATTGCCTGGAATTTTGCCCGTGGTTTTGTGGACGATATCCACCTGTTTTTGTACGGTTTTGACGATGCTTTGCGCAACCGCAATTTTAGCGTCTTCGTCGGAACCCAGAATGGCTGGAAAAACAATAGCCGCCAGGGTCGCCAGAATAATAATGACGACCAGAAATTCCAGCAGCGAAAAGCCGAACCTGGTCGCTGCGGTACTGACAGAATGATTCCGCACCAACATGGTGCACTCCGGTGCCTCTAACTAAGTTCAAGTATTAGCTTCCCAATAGTAGCATTGTCTTGCAGGGTTCGGTGCGCAGTTTCGGTATTTTCGATAGGAATAACACTGTCGATAATGGGGCGCAAACTGCCATTACTGATGTGCGGCCAGACCCGTTCTTTCACGGCAGCAACTATGCGGGATTTTTCGGCCGTGCTGCGCGACCGCAACGTTGAGCCAATAAGACGCTGGCGCTGGACCAGCATCAACCCCAGATTGACCTCCTCACTGACCCCGCCTAGCAGGCCAATGAGCACCAGGCGGCCGTCTACTGCCAAACATTTCTGGTTGGCTTTCAGGTAACTTGCACCCACCGGGTCAAGGATAACGGCCACGCCCTGGCCGTCGCTCCAGTCGAGTACGTCTTGCGTAAAGTCCTGAGTTTTATGCCGGTCGCAGCCGCCCAAAGCACCCAGCTTTTTGCAATATTCGATTTTGTCTGCGCCACCTGCGGTTACAAAACACGGGTTGTCAAACAGGCTGCACAGCTGAATGGCCGCTGTGCCAACACCACTGGCACCGGCGTGTAAAAGCACCTTTTCGCCCGGCTGAGCCAGAGCTTCCAGGTAGATATTGAGGTAAGCGGTGGTGTACACCTCGGGTAACGCAGCCGCCTCCGTGAAACTCAAACCATCCGGTATGGGCAGCACCTGGCCTGCCGGCACCGCAACCCGCTCGGCGTAGCCGCCACCACTGAGCAGCGCACACACCTCATCGCCGGGCTGCCAATCCATCACCTCGGCGCCAACCTGGGCGATTACCCCGGCACACTCCAGCCCCATCACCTCGCTGGCACCCGGAGGCGGTGGGTATAAGCCGGCTCGCTGCATCAGATCAGCGCGGTTTACCGCGCTCGCCCGGACATCAATCAGCACCTCATCGGCAGCTATTTTCGGCTCGGGCGCTTCGCCCCAAATCAGGGCGTCACCCTCTACCAGAATTGCTTTCATGTTCCTCGTTTACTTGCGTTGCCTGTGGATTCCCTAAGTTTGCCAGCAGCTCGTCCAGCCTGGCCCGATAGTTGTTTCGCTGCGTGTCAGTGTCGGCCATACGTATTGCCTTGTGCAATGAACTAACTGCTTTGTCATGTTGCCCCATTGCTGCATGCGTTTGCGACAACATGGCAAACAGCAGGGCTTCGTCATTTTTGAGCGCCAGCGCTTTGCTGAGCAAGCCCAGGGCCGCCGCATAATCCGCATGCTGGTAAGCTTCCTTCGCGGAGGCCAGCAGATAATAAGGGTTTCGGGCCCGGTAACGGGCCACTCTTTTTTCAAGCTCAAGCGCCTGCTCAAACGCACCCCGGGCGCGATACAACGCCGCCAGGTTTACCATGGCCGCCTGCTCGCCGCTGTCATACTGAATGGCTTGCAGCAGGGCCGCTTCGGCATGATCGAGCTTGTCCAGACGGCTGAGTATCACCCCGAGATTTGACCAGATAAACGCGGCCCTGCGGTCCAGCTGCAGGGCTTTTAAGGCATATAGATATGCCTGCTGGTAGTCTTTCTCATACAGGCTGTCCATCGCCAGGTTGTTGTAATACTGGGCGAACGCCTGCTCATCGGTCAGCGGCTTGGTCTCCAGCTCAACCAGGTCATAACGTTCCCGGCTCAAGTCGATAACCTGGCTGTGGAATCGATTCACTTCAATCAGTACGTTAACATGGCGCCGCAGGGTCATCGATCCGGCTTTGAGATCCCATTCCGGGGCTACCAGCACATCCTGATAATAGGCATTCAGGCCAGCCTCGCGGGCCAGGGCTATAAAAAGATTGCTGAAAGCCAGGCAGTTCGCCTGCTGCGCCTTAAACGCTTTTTCCGCTGTCAGCGTATACCCTTCGTTGTACTGTATGCCAACCAGCCCGGGAGTTAACAGCGCTCGCAACAGCTCCCTGATTTTTTTGCTGCGAGTACGGTACGACCCTGTATGGCGCGCGACAAACTCCGCCATCTGCGGGTCAACCTTTAGAATGTCATGATGGGGAAGCTCATTAGCCGACACTGGTCGGCCGAAGACCGCGCTGCCGTTGAGCGTTTCCCGTACTCTTTGATCAAGCTCAGTGGCCGGTGCAATACCCGCCGGCAGGTTCGTGCAGCCTGCCAGCATTGCGGCCAACACCAGCACCGTGCCTTGAACGCGTGCCGCGACTGATAATAAAGTGGCCATTCCTGTTAGACTCGTAGGCAGCCCGTTGGTTTCCGGCTTGAACCAGTATAACAGACTGTCCACCTGGTCAGCGGGCGCAAGGGTCTGCGCGCGTCAAGCCGCCGTCTGACTGCGCTAGAATAACCAACCCCAATAAAACGAAGAATACAGGCACCTCAAAAACCATGGACAAGCAAGCCGACACCCCCGCCACAACAAACAGCTCCCGCATACAACGCGTACTCGCCGCCGTGGAAGACATCGGCAATCGCCTGCCGGACCCGGCTCTGCTGTTCATTGCGCTGCTGTTCATTGTCTGGGGCCTGTCGTGGGCCTTGTCTTATGTGAGTTTCGAGGTCATCGATCCGCGCAGCGGCGAGGCGGTTGTAATTGTCAACCAATTGTCGGGCACTGCCCTGGCGCAGTTTATGTCCAGCATGGTGACCAACTTCTCGCATTTTCATCCGGTCGGCGTGGTATTGGTAGCGATGCTGGGCATCGGGGTGGCCGAGCATACCGGTTTTATCAACGCGGCGTTGCGCAAAATCATGGCGATCACTGCGCGCAAGCTGCTGACCCCCATGCTGATCGCCGTGGGAATTGTCAGCCACTCAGCGGTCGACGCCGGCTATGTACTGGTCATACCCATCGGCGGCGTGCTGTTTTATGCCGCTGGACGCCACCCGCTGGCTGGTATTGCGGCGGCGTTTGCCGGGGTGTCGGGCGGCTTCTCGGCAAACTTCGTACCCTCGGCGCTGGACCCGATGCTGCAGGGCCTGACCCAGGCCGGTGCGCAGATACTGGACCCCGGCGTCGTACTCAACCCGCTGAACAACTACTTTTTTACCACCGCTTCATCATTGTTGATCATCGGCCTCGGCTGGTACATCACCGACAATATTGTTGAACCGCGTGTCAGTCAGCTGGAACTGGACGGTGATTTGCACGACCTGCCACAGATGGACCCGTTGAGCGCCGAGGAAAGCCGTGGCCTGCGGGCGGCCCTGCTGGCCATGCTGGTGGGCATTGGCCTGCTCATTGTCAGCAGTTTGCCGGCTGAATCGGCCTGGCGTGACCCTGACGGCGCACTGACTTCGGGCGCAGCACCACTAATGCGCTCCATCGTGCCGCTGATTTTTTTACTGTTCCTGCTGCCTGGCATTGTCTATGGGTACTGCGCGGGTACCGTGTCCAGCGCCAAAGACATCATCGACGGCATGAGCAAGGCCATGGGCACCATGGCGTATTACCTGGTCATCATGTTTTTCATCGCCCAGTTTATTTACGCCTTCGGGCAGTCCAATCTTGGCGTGCTGCTCGCACTGGAAGGCGCGGCCCTGCTGCAGGCCATGGCCATGCCGGCACCGCTGACGATTGTCGGCATTGTTCTGCTGACCGGCCTGGTCAATCTGTTTGTAGGCTCGGCTTCGGCCAAGTGGGCACTGCTCGCCCCCATCTTTGTACCCATGCTGATGTCGCTGGGCATTTCGCCTGATCTTACCCAGGCGGCCTACCGGGTAGGTGATTCCAGCACTAATATTATCACCCCACTGATGCCGTATTTCCCGCTGGTGGTGGTGTTCTGCCAGCGCTATGTGACGCGCAGCGGCATTGGTACCGTCACCGCAATGATGCTGCCGTACTCAGCGGCATTTATTGTGTTGTGGTCGGCGTTTTTACTGCTTTACTGGGCGCTGGGTCTGCCCCTGGGCTTGCAGGCAAGCTATCAGTACCCCGCGTGAGCCAACGCCCGCGGCGGCGCCCGGCCGCGGGTGTATAATCGCGCCGACCTGTTTGGGGCCTGTGCATGAACCCGCTTATTGAACAACTCATTCGCCCTCACTACCGGCAAATGGCCGGCTATGTGTCTGCCGGTATGGAGGCCGGCAAGCACGCTGGCATCATTTACCTGAACGCCAATGAGAACCCCTATGAGCTGCCTGGTCTGGAAGGTTGTAATCGCTACCCCGAACCTCAGCCTCCCGCCCTGCTGACCGCCTACGCGCAGACCTACGAGGTCGAAGAAGGTAATATTGTAATGACCCGCGGCGCTGACGAGGCCATCGTTGTGCTCACCCGCCTGTTTTGTGAGCCCGGGGAGGACAGTGTGTTGATCTGCCCGCCCACGTTTGGCATGTACGCCGTCAATGCGCACGGCATGCCGGTGGAGGTCGTGGAGGTTCCCTTGCAGCCATCGTCAAACAGCTTCGCGCTGGACACCAGCGGAGTGATTCAGCAAGCCAGGGAGCGGGCTTGCAAGCTGGTGTATCTGTGTTCGCCAAACAACCCGACCGGCAATTCCCTGCCACGAGAAGATATGCAGCGTATCTGCCGTGAACTCAGCGGCACGTCGATGGTGGTGGTGGACGAAACCTATATTGAGTTCGCGCAGCAACACAGCATGAGCAGCGACCTGGAGACCCACCCCAACCTGGTGGTGTTGCGCACCTTGTCGAAGTCCTATTCCATGGCCGGTATGCGCATGGGCTGCTTACTCTGTGGCGATACCGACCTGGTGCACACCATCCGCAGCAAGTGCCTGGACGCCTACCCCCTGCCGCGGGCCAGCATAGATGCCGCCCTGCGTGCCCTGTCGCCGGCGGTGCGCGAACTGGCACAGCAAAACATCAACAAACTGCTTGCTGAACGCGAACGTATGCACGCGGTTTTCAGCGATAATCCGCTGGTGCGCACGGTCTATGCCAGCGACGCCAATTTCCTGTTACTGAACATGGACAGGGCCGGCGAGTTCGTGGCCTACTGCCGTGAACATGCGCTGGTACTCAGAGATTTCTCCAGTAAGCCGCAGACCAGAAATTGCATTCGCGTTTCCATCGGCACTGTGGAGCAAAACGACATTATGTGCCGCTTACTGGCGGACTTTACTACTCGCCACCGTTGATCGCGCTACTCGGGATGATCCAGGCTGGCCACCAGATCGTCCAGCAGCTCGTAAAGTAACTCCAGTTTGCCATAGCCGAACTTCTCGGTAATTCGCTGGTAGCGCTCGGCGGACTTGGGCGCAATCAATGCAAACAGTTTGCGCCCGGCGGTGCTGAGAAAAACCGCCTGGCGGCGCTGGTCGCCGCGCACGCCTCGGCGCGACACCAACCCCCTGCCTTCCAGGGTTTGCACAATACGCGACAGGCTCGGGCTCAGCAGAAAACAGCTGTCTGCCAGTGAGCCCATGTCCTGGCCATCGTGCTGCTGCAGGGAGCGAATGACACGCCATTGTTGTGGCGTTAGATTATGTTCGCGCAGTGATGGAATAAATTCCTTCATCACCGCTTCGCGCGCTTTCATCAACGACATCGGCAGCGAGCGGTCAAAATCGCGTAGCGATTCAGCCATATCAGCCGACGCCGGGCTCATCGACAACCGTGTTGCTCAGGGTCCCGACACCTTCGACCGATACGTCTACCACATCACCGGGCTTGAGGTAGCGCGGCGGGTCGAAGCGGGCGCCAGCACCATTGGGCGTACCGGTGGCAATGATGTCGCCAGGCTTGAGCACATAAAAATGCGAGATGTAAGCAATGATGTGCTTGATCGGAAACATCATGCTGGCGGTCGTGTCGTTTTGCCGCTCTTCACCATTCACATGCGTGGTGACCCGCATGTTTTCGTACTGCGCCGCGCTGAACTCATCAGCGGTGACCATCCATGGGCCAACGGAACCGGAATGCTGGAAGTTCTTACCCGGGGTCACATTAAATTTGCCATGCCGAATCCAGTCACGAATCGAGCCTTCGTTCATAATGGTCAGCCCGCCGATGTAATCGTAAGCATCTTCTTCGGCGATGCGGCGGCCGGTTTTACCAATCACCACCACAATCTCACCTTCGTAATCCAGCTGCTCTGACTCCGGCGGACGCCACAGGGGCTGCTGATGAGCGGTCAACGAATCCGGAGTGCGCATAAACACGCTGGGGTATTTGGGTGCATCGCTACCATCTTTGTACTCTTCATTGCGGTTCGCATAGTTGACGCCGATGCAGGGGATTTTTTCCGGTGCGGCAATCGGTGGCAGGTATTCCACGTCGGCCAGTGCGAGATCAGCCGCATTATTGTCTGCGAGCTCTTTCGCTTCGGGCAGGCGCCCATCTCGCAGGGCGGCTTGCAGGTCACCGCCCAGACGACCGCCAAGGTCCACGATGCCGTCGCCAATGATGGCCCCCCAACTGGCCTGCCCCTGGTAACGGTAACTGAGTAATCGCATGCGGGCTCCTTGCTTATGGGCTTTACTTTAAACTGGTTAACATGTTAACATCTTTAGGCGAGCTTGGAAAGTGTTTAACTTCGGCTTGGTGGCCAATAGCCCTCTCCATGACACGCCGTGAACCCTTCCCTGGGGGGCTCGTTTTCGACATCCATGTCTCAAACGGTCATGGAGAGGGCTATTGGCCACCAAGCCTTACTTCTATGCCATGCTTGTCTAAGCTCAACGAATTGATTAACTTGTTATCCAAAAAGAGCCAGTCTATGAGCAACGAGTTCGAACAAAACCTGGAAAAAGCCGGCAACTATCTGCAGCGATTTCAGTCCACTGTGACCGGGCATTTTATCGGCGGGGAATTTACCGCGGGCAATGGCAAGACCTTCAGCAATACAACGCCGGTGGACCAATCGACGTTGGGCGAGGTGGCCGAGGGCTCCGTGGATGACGTGGATGCGGCTTGCGAGGCGGCCGAGGCGGCGTTCGCGAACTGGCGGGACATGCCGGGTGCGGAACGCAAAAAGCTGCTTAATCATTTTGCCGACAAGATTGTTGAGCGGGCCGAGGAGATTGCCCTGGTGGAATCGATGGACTGCGGCCAGGCCATTCGGTTTATGAAGGCGGCGGCGGTACGCGGCGCCGCCAACTTCCGTTTTTTCGCTGACAAAGCACCGGAGGCCGGTGATGGCCAGGCGCTGTTGCAGGCCGAGCACACCAACTACACGCTGCGCTACCCGATCGGCCCGGTGGGGATCATCACCCCGTGGAATACACCGTTTATGCTGGCCACTTGGAAAATAGCGCCAGCGTTGGCAGCAGGATGTACGATCGTGCACAAGCCTGCTGAACTGACGCCGCTGTCCGCGTATCTGCTGGCGGAAATCGCCAAAGACGCTGGCATTCCCGACGGCGTATGGAACACCGTGAACGGCTTTGGTGAGGTGTCCGGCAAACGGCTAACCGAACATCCGGCCATCAAGGCTGTGGCACTGGTGGGGGAAAGTGCGACCGGCAGCCATATTATGCGCCAGGGCGCAGAAACGCTTAAGCGCATGCATTTCGAGCTGGGCGGCAAAAATCCGGTGATCGTTTTCGATGATGCGGATTTTGACCGCGCATTGGACGCTGTGGTGTTTATGATTTACAGCCTGAATGGGCAGCGATGTACGTCCTCCAGTCGTCTTCTGATTCAGTCCGGCATTCGTGAGCGCTTTGTCGCTGCATTGGAGGAGCGAGTCAGGAAACTGCGCGTTGGCCACCCGCTCGACCCACAGACTGAGGTCGGCCCACTGGTACACAGCGGGCATTTCAACAAGGTAATGAGTTACATGGATATCGCCAGGCAGGACGGTGCCACTGTGGCAGTTGGCGGCCAGCGTCGCGACGACCTGGGGGCAGGCAATTACGTTGCTCCCACCCTGTTTACCAACGCGGACAACAACATGCGCGTAGCCCGCGAGGAAATTTTTGGCCCGGTGCTAACGGCCATCAGTTTTGACACTGAAGAACAGGCAGTCGCCATTGCCAACGACACCGACTATGGCCTTTCTGCTTATATCTGGACTGAGAACAGCGGGCGGGCGATGCGTTTAGCCCGCCAGGTCGAGGCCGGCATGCTGTGGATTAACTCCGAAAATAATCGCAACCTCCCCTCGCCATTCGGTGGCGTGAAGATGTCCGGCATCGGCCGCGATGGCGGAGATTACAGCTTCGATTTTTACATGGAAACCAAGAACGTGTGCGTCGCTCATGGCACCCACAAAGTACCGGTATTGGGGCGCTGATATGAGCCTGTATTACGTACAAAAACTTTTATACAACCTGAACCGCGACGAAAAGCTGCAGAAAGCCTATTTTGCCGACCAGGACAGCGTGCTGCAGGATTATCGGCTGGATGAAGAGGAAATCACCGCGCTGAAAAAGCCGGACATCGGCATGCTGTATATTCTGGGGGTCAACGGGCAAATTCTCATGCACTACGCTGCCATGTGCGGTTATGCCTGGCCTGACTACATTCAAGCGATGCGCGATGCCCTGGCAGAGCACGGCAATGTGCGCGCAGGTTTGTATGCTACCACTGACGGTAAGGGGGCCGTATGAGTTTAGTTTTTGCGGGGGTTTGTTCTCATGCGCCCGGTATTACCGGACGCAAGCACATGGCCGACCCGGACGACGCCGATACTTTTTATGCGGCCTTCGACGACATGCGCCAGGCGCTGGAAGCCAGCCGGCCGGATGCTCTGGTGGTGATCGCCGCCGAGCACTTCGCCAATTTCTTCATGAACAATATGCCAGCCTATTGCATGGGCATGGCCGAGGACTATCAGGGCCCGATCGAGGACCCGGACTGGCTGGGCATTCAGCGGCGTACCATACCTGGCAATGTCGATCTGTCGCGCCGCCTGATTGAAACCATCATGCAGGATGTCGATCTGGCGTACGCAGAGGAATGGAAATTCGACCATGGCATCAGCGTGCCGTTGAACTTTCTGACGCCGCGTTACGACTTGCCGGTTATTCCGGTCAACATCAACTGTCAGGGGCCACCGCTAACACCACTGCACAGGGCCTGGGCTTTCGGCCAGGCCTTGCGCAAAGCCTGCGACGCAGTACCTGAGCGCATCGCGATTGTCGGCACCGGCGGTATCTCGCATTGGCCGGCCACCCCGGATTCCGGCAAAATCGACGAGGCCTGGGACCGGGATTTTCTTGACCGCTGGTGCAAAAATGACAAGCAACGCCTTTTGGACTACAGCGACGAGCAAACCTATCTCGATGCCGGCCAGGGCGGCTTTGAAATACGCACCTTTATCGCCGTGTCAGGGGCCACTGAAGGCTTGAGTGGCAAGGTGCATTATTACCGGCCTATCCCGATCTTTGCGGTCGGCTGCACGGTGGGTATCGTTGAACTTGAGGCAGCCTGATGGCGCATTTCATTCTTGAGTACTCGACCAATATCAATTCAAATACGCTGGCGCTGCGCGAGCTGTTCGCCAAACTGCACCAGACCGCCGCCAGCACCGGGTTGTTTCCACAGGCTGGCCTGCGCAGTCGCGCGCACCCATGTCAGGACTTTTTTGTCGCTGACGGGCGGCCGGAGTTTGCCTTTGTGCATCTGAATTTCAGGATCGGCAGTGGCCGCACGGAGGCCGAGCAGCTCAGCGCGTTTACTGCGCTGCGCGAGGTATTCCTGGCCCATTTTGAACCATTGAGTAGCACACAGGGCGTCGCTTTATCTTTTGAAATGACCGAACTTCCGGAAAAACTCCGTCACAATCACAACACTGTACGAGACCATCTGTAAGCGCATGTCCACCCTCTCCAAAGCTGATATTCAACAAGCGGCAAACGATTTATATGAGGCGGAGAAATCCCGCCAGGCCATTGACCCGGTCACACTAACCCATCCGAACATGGATATGGATGACGCCTACGCAATCCAGTCCTCCTGGGTAGAGCAGAAGGTGGCGGACGGACGCCAGGTGATCGGTTACAAAATCGGCTTGACTTCACGCGCCATGCAGGAAGCCATGAAAATTGATGTGCCGGACTATGGCGTGCTTCTGGATGACATGCTGTTCGACAATGGCGCTGACATCCGCGCCGCTGATTTCATTGACCCGCGCATTGAGGTTGAATTTGCCTTTGTACTGAAGGAACGCCTGTTCGGCGACAAGCTCAGCATTGACGATGTGATGAACGCGACGGATTACGTGGTACCCGCACTGGAGCTGATTGCCGCGCGCAGCCACCGGGTGCACCCGGAAAGCGGCTACACCCGCACCGTGTTCGACACCATCTCTGACAACGCCGCCAATGCCGGCATCATCCTGGGTGAGCAACGACTGCAGCCCGGTGAACGCGACCTGCGCTGGTGTGGCGCGCTCTGTTACCAGAATGACGTGCTGGAAGAAACCGGGCTGGCGGCCGGTGTATTGGATCACCCGGCCAATGGCATTTGCTGGATAGCCCGCCGCTTTGCACCGCATGGCATTAGCCTGGAGCCAGGCCAGATTTTATTGTCAGGCTCGTTTACCCGGCCCATCAAGGTGAAAAGCGGTGATCGAATTCGCGCCGACTACGGGCCGCTGGGTGACATTCGCTGCCAATTCGTGTAACCGGGAGCCCGCATGAAACTGCCTGTAAATGCCTTCAAGAACATGCTCAGCCAGGCCGGCACCCACTACGGCCTGTGGCTGGGTCTTCCTCACAGCAGCGTCGCTGAAATTGCGGCTGGCGCCGGTTTCGACTGGCTGTTGATCGATTGTGAACACGCGCCCTATAGTCTCATGGACGTGCAGCATCATTTGCAGGCCATTGCGCCCTACCAGGTGCCGGCTGTGGTACGTCCTGCAGAAGGCCGAACTGCGCAGTTGAAACAGTTGCTGGACATTGGCGTGCAGAGCTTTCTGGTGCCGATGGTGGATACCGCGGAGCAGGCCCAAGCCCTGGTTCAAGACCTGCGCTACCCACCGGACGGCATTCGCGGGCTCGGCACGTCGATGGCGCGTGCCGCACACTGGAATGGTATTCCAGCTTATCTCACCCAGGCGAATGATGAAATTTGTCTGGTGGTGCAGGCTGAAACACGTACCGCTATGCAAAACCTGGAAGCAATTGTTCAAGTGGACGGTGTGGATGCCGTATTTATTGGCCCTTCCGATTTATCGGCTTCAATGGGCCACATTGGGAACCCAGGGCACCCGGAGGTCGTAGGCGCCATCGAGCAGGGTTTTCAAACCATTCAGGCGGCCGGCAAAGCCGCCGGTGTGCTTGCGGTAGACTTGCAGTTGGCCCACCACTACGCACAGCTTGGCGCAAAGTTTATTGGTGTGGGTGTTGACGTGTCTTTGTTGGCTGGGGCCTGTCGAGCGCTGGCCGAAAAGGTAAAAAGCGGTGATAATAGCGCCACCTCTGAAGGCGCTGGTTATTGATCGCCGGTGCCTTCTGGCCACTGACTGTAGTATGCAACAAACACCATTCACCGGGCCATTTCGGCACTGTTTCAACGTGGGTCTCACTGCGGTAGGCACAGAATTTGGAGTGCCTGCTATTGGCCATACGTAATAAGGCAGCGCGCGCCATGCTGGGGCTGCTCGGCTGGACTATTGAAGGGCAGCGACCTGCGGCAGACAAATATGTGTTGATCGCCGCACCGCATACCTCAAACTGGGATTTCGTTCTAATGCAGTTGTACGCGGCTGCTTTTGATATTCCCATCTCCTGGCTGGGCAAGGCAAGCCTGTTTCGGCCGCCCTTTGGCTGGCTGATGCGTGCCCTGGGTGGTGTCGCCGTGGTCAGGCATGAGAATCGCAATCTCGTGGAAGCCATGGCCGCTACTTTTGCTCCAAGAGACCAACTGGTAATCGTGGTGCCAGCGGAGGGCACCCGGCAGCGAACGGATTACTGGAAGTCCGGCTTCTATCATATCGCCCGGCTGGCCGCAGTGCCCATCGTGCCGTCTTACCTGGACTATTCCAAAAAACGCGGTGGCTTCGGCCCCCCGCTCACGCCCAGTAATGATATTGGCAAAGATATGCAAACCCTGCGCGACTTTTATGCACCGATGCACGGCAAGATTGCCGGCCGCTTTGGTCCGGTTCGACTAAAAGAAGAACCCGAGGACAACTGAGCGAAACACAGTGAGGAAACTCACGGCATTATGCCAGTGCCTTCCAGTTCAGAGGTACAGTTTGGGCAGCGAATGGCCTTGGCCGGAATCTGCGTTCGGCAAAAAAAGCATTTCTTGCTACCGAGCTCGTCAGGGTCGGTTGCGTCCGAGCCAAATTGCTCTTCCAGACTTTCCTCGATGCGGTTAAAGCTGCGCACGATAAAAAACATCACCAGAGCCACCAGGAAAAAGGCAAACAGGCTGTTGATAAACAGCCCGTAGTTAATAGTGATCGCGCCCGCTTCCCTGGCCGCGAGGAGTGAGCTGTAAGGCCCCGCGTGCTCAGCGCCCGGTGCGAGCACCACGTATAAACCGGAAAAATCAGCCCCGCCTGCCAGCCAGGCAACAACCGGCATAATCAGATCATCCACCACCGATTTGGCAACCGAGGTAAAAGCAGCGCCTACCGTGAAACCAACGGCCATATCCACCAGGTTGCCGCGCAAGGCAAACTTGCGAAACTCATTGAGAATTTTCATATTCCTGCCTCCTTTCCGCCATGCATCATAGCGTTACTTGCAGAGTGGATTGTGTGTCCTAAATTGGTTACTCTTCACGTTTTACAGATAGTGTAAGGGAATGGGAATGATCGGATACGTGACCCTAGGGGTAAAAGACATGGAGCGCGCCAAAGCCTACTGGTCTGAGCTGCTGTCAGACTTGGGCGCCAGTGTGCTGTTCGACATGGGGAGAATTGCCATGATAGGAAAGAGCATGGAGGAACCCATGATTGCCGTATGCGTTCCCTACAATGAAGAGGAATGTCATCCAGGCAATGGCAATATGGTGGCGATCAACCCGGGCTCTCGGGAAATGGTCGACAAACTCTATGCCAAAGCGCTCGAACTGGGCGGCAGCGACGAGGGCGAGCCTGGAGAACGCATTGCAGACGTTTTCTACGGCGGCTACTTTCGCGACCCGGATGGCAACAAAGCCGTGTTCTTCAGAATGGGCCCCGAAAGCTAGGCACTGATGTTTGACCGGAAGCGCCCTTCTTTAAAGGAAAGCAGGGCCTTGCGGGCGATGTCATCATCGTTGGCGGCGCGTTTAAAGCCGGATTGCAGAAAGGAATGGAAGCCCTCGGGAATATCCTTCAGGTTATTGATCCGCTTATAGCCCATCGCCCAGCCGTCAAAGGATCGCTCCTCAATGGCGCCACGGTATAACACCCGGGTGTGCTCATGGCGGCCGTCGCTCTCTATCGTGGCGTACAGTTGGTCCAGTACGCTGTCGTCGCCTTCCAGCGCCTGAATGAACGAACCGTCGTGATAAATGAGCAATCCGGATACGTTCTGCGAGGCGTTATTGGTTCTGGCCTGGGCCAGCAAGGCTTCCAGTTCTTCTTCGCTGAATGTAACGGCTGCTTTACTCACGTAGATCAATAAGGATAATGCCATAGATACTCCTCCAGTTTTCCAACGTATCTATCGGCCGTTGTACGATAAACTCGAGCGCCAGCCGACGAACGGTCAAGCAGACATGCAACGGCCGCAAACCGCTGGCCCGACACTCAAGGAGTATTGGAGTTGATATGCTGAAACACCGCCTGTTCATGTATTGCGCTGCCCTGGTCTGGCTAAGTGGCGCGAGCGCCCAGGACCGCCTGGCAACGGTGGTTGCCGCGGCCGCGCGTGAAATGCCGCTTTACCAGACCATCCCGCTGTCCGGCACCATTACCTCGGCCAAAGTGGCTGACGTCTCCGTGGCCACCAGTGGTTTGGTTAAAGGCGTTCCCGTTGAGGACGGTGACCGGGTGCAAGCCGGCCAGGTGCTGCTGCAACTGGACGCCGGGCTGGCACAACAAGCGGTCAATAGCGCGGCAGCGGCGGTGCGCGAGGCCCAGATTGCGCAGCGTGATGCCGAGCGCCGGCTGGCGGAGGCTGAGGCACTGTTGCCAAAGAAGAGTATTTCGCAAAGCATGGTCCGTACACTGGAAGCCGAGGTTGAACAGGACCAGGCCGCACTTCAGCGACTGCAGGCCGACGCCGCATACCAACGTGAGTTGCTGGCCCGGCATACGGTCAAGGCGCCGTTCAGCGGCGTGGTCAGTCAAAGATCAGCCGAGCAAGGCGAATGGGTGCAAACGGGCCAAAGCGTACTGACCCTGGTCAGCCAGGAAAACCTGCGCATCGATTTTTCCGTGAGTGAGGAATATCTGGGGGCTTTTTCCGACAAGCCCAGCATACGTTTTCAGGTCAGTTCCCTGCCAAACCGCCAGTTTGAGAGCCAGACCCTAACCAAGGTACCTGTCACCGACCCGTCGTCACGAACTTTTCTGGTGCGCGTGCCCATCGACAAGGGCTCAGCCTCTCTGGCCCCCGGGCTGTCGGTCAATGCCAGCCTGAAGCTGCCCGTGGGGCGTTCGGGCGTGGTGGTGCCGCGCGATGCGTTACTGCGCTATCCGGACGGCCGAATGAGTGTCTGGACGGTGAATAACGACGGCGATTACCCGGTAGCGATTGAGAACATCGTACAGGCCGGCATCAGTTTTGATGACCAGGTTGAAATCATCCAGGGAGTGGAAGCCGAGCAGCGGGTGATTGTGCGAGGCAACGAGTCTCTGCAGCAGAACCAGCGCATTCGTTTGCAACAGGAGTAACTATGGCGGGCCAAACACAGACAACGAGCGTTGCCGGCCATGCTTGAGAAAACCGTACAGCATGGCCTGCTGGTTGCCGTCACCACCCTGATTATCTGCGTGCTTGGCGTGGTGGCCGCCACCAGCATACCGGTGCAGATGATTCCCGACCTGGATGTCAGAACCATCAGCGTGCGCACTGTGTGGCCAGGCGCAACGCCACAGGACATTGAGAAAGAGATTCTGATCGAGCAGGAAGAATACCTGAAAACCCTGCCCAATCTGTCCCGCATCGAGACCAGTGCGAGAAGCGGCCAGGCCGAAGTTGAGCTTGATTTCCCGTTTGGTACTGATGTGACTGACATGCTGATTCGGGTGAATAACGCACTCAGTCAGGTGCCCTCCTACCCGGAGAATGTCGACGAGCCGCGAATTTACGCGAACTCCTTCTCCAGTAACTCGTTTATGTTCTTCTACATACTGCCGCTGCCTGGAAACCCGCGCCAAATCGATATTGATTTAATGCGGGACTTTGTTGAGGACAATGTGAAACCACTGATCTCCAGGGTGCCCGGCATTTCCGAGGCCAATATCTGGGGCGGAACCGAGCGACAGATTCAGATTCTGGTTGACCCGAACCGGCTCGCTCAACGAAACCTGTCACTGCTGGACGTTCGCAATGCCATTCGCGCCCGCAACCGGGACCAGTCGGGCGGAGAGATTAATTCCGGTAAGCGACAGTATTTGCTCAGAACCGTTGGCCGCTTTACAGACCTGGCAGCCCTGTCGAACCTGATCATTGCGCGCGAAGGAAATGCCATTACGCGGCTCAAGGATGTTGCCACGGTGCAGATGGACCATTTCGAAAAGCGTGCCAGTTCCGCCCTGAATGGTGAGCCAAACCTGTTCATCGCGCTGAAGCGGGAACCCGGCTCCAATGTGATCGACATAAAACAGGCCATTATGAAGGAGCTGCCGATCATTAATGCCGATGTGCTGAACCCGGCCGGGCTGCAGCTGTATCACATGAGCGATGATGTGCGCTATGTGGAAAAGTCGATTGCCAATGTCTGGCAGAACCTGGCGCTGGGTGCGATGCTGGCCACCCTGATTTTATTTCTGTTCATGCGCTCGGTAAAAACCACAGCCGTGGGAGTGATCGGGATACCCATCTGCATCATCATGGCCTTTCTGGGCCTGTTGATTGCCGGGCGAACCATCAACGTTATTTCCCTGGCCGGCATTGCCTTCGCGATTGGCATGACCCTGGACAACAGCATTGTAGTGCTGGAAAGCATTGCGCTGGAGCGGCGCAAACACGCCAATCGATTTGCTGCCGCGGTTGCCGGCGTCAGCCAGGTATGGCCGGCCGTGCTGGCGTCCACGCTGACCACCGTTTTGGTGTTTCTGCCGGTGGCCTTTGTGCAGCAAGAAGCAGGACAACTGTATTCCGACATCGCAATCGCTATTTCGGCCGCTATTCTCGCCTCCATGCTGGTGGCCATCACTATCTTGCCCACCGTCTGCGCGAGATTGCGCCCTCCCCACGGGGAAGCCGGCCAGGCGGCCGCCAGCGGCCGCCTGGTTAGCAACGGCCATGATGGACAAGGCATACATGCCCGTACCCTTGAAGCCATTCAGCAACTACTGGCCACCCCGCGGCGCCGGGCCACCCTGATCGGCCTAACCGTTTTGGGGAGCCTGCTGATTATCGCGCTGCTGACCCCTCCTGCGGAATACCTGCCGGAAGGCGAAGAGCCCAAGATATTCGCGTCCATGAATGCGCCACCGGGGTATAACCTTGCGGAAATGGAGAGTATCGCCGCCGACATCAACGAATATCTGTTACCGTCGGTCAACGCAGACCCGGATGACTTCCACCGCGGACGCAGTGCTGTACCGGCTACCGCCTACATCAATATGCGCATTGCTCCGGACGGTTTGCGTATTATCAGTGAACCACTAAACCCCGCCGACATTGACGAACTGATGCGGGTGATCACGGAAAAATACCTGCAATACCCGGGCATGCGAGCTTTTGCGGCGCGCGGCTCCATCATCACCAGCAATGACGGCGGCACTCGCAGCGTAAACCTGGACATCAGCGGGCCGGACCTGGCGGCCATTTACAACGTGGCGCTTGCAGCCTACCGGCAGGCGGAAACCGTGTTCGACCGGCCGCGCATACAAACCGCTCCGCCGTCGCTGACTCTGGCACAACCGCTGATTGAAGTGAAACCAGACTGGGAACGCCTGGCGGAGGTTGAGTTGTCCGCCGAGTCACTGGGCTTTATGGTCTCGGCGCTGACCGATGGCAGCTACGTTGATGAATTCTTTCTCGCCGACGACAAGATCGACATATTTATGTACAGCACGGCCGGGCAAACGTCGTCGCTGGACAAACTGGACACACTCATTGTATTCACGCCAACCAGCGGCCCCACCCCGCTGTCGACTTTGGCGGATTTTGTGGAAACGGTTGATACCAGCATGATTCGACGGGTGAATGGCCGACGAACAGTCACGCTGAATATTATTCCGCCGCGCGACATTCCGCTGGAAACCGGCGTGCAAATGGTGCGTGAACAGGTGGTGAAACATTTGTATAACAGCGCTGCTGTGCCGCAGGATGTCAGCATCGCAATATCCGGAGCCGCCGACCAACTGGACGCCACTCGCGAAGCCCTGGTGAGTAATTACCTGGTTGCCTTGCTAATCATCTATTTGCTGCTGGTGGCCATACTGAACCATTGGGCTTACCCCCTGCTGATTATGGTTTCCATCCCGCTAGGTGTGTCGGCGGGCATTGTCGGGCTGTGGCTGCTGAACGCCGCAGGCGGGGTGTTGCCAATACTGGGCCTGAGCGCCATTATTCAGCCGTTTGATATGATCTCAATGCTGGGGTTTTTGATTCTGATGGGCACTGTGGTGAACAACCCCATTCTTGTTGTGCACCGCGCGGTCAGCAATTTCGACCGGGAAAACATGCCGGCACTGGAGGCAGTTCAGGAAGCGGTTGCGGCCCGGCTGAGGCCGATTGCCATTTCCACACTGACAACCGTTTTTGGCCTGGCCCCACTGGTACTGATTCCCGGCGCTGGAACCGAGCTGTACCGCGGCGTGGGCATCATTGTGATGTTTGGTATATTGGGCGCTGCACTGGTCACACTCACCATGCTGCCCGCACTGCTGGTGCAAGTTCTTGAGTTCAAAGCCGCGCGGTTTCAGCCCAAGCCAGAGGTAGAGTAAAAACGCCGAACCGCTAGCCTGACCCGAAATGCCTACGCCGCAGTGCGGCGCACCAACGTCGCAGCGGCATTATGCCGCCAGCAAACGGTGCAGAGCGTAACCAGCCCGTGGCTCCTGCACCGTATTTTTCGGTGCCACCGGCAATTCACCCAGCGGGCTTACCGTGCCGGCATAGTGCTGGCCGATAACGTGCGTGTAAATCTGAGTGGTCTTCACGTCATTATGCCCAAGCAGCTCCTGCACGGTTCGAATATCAGTGCCGGATTGCAATAAATGCGTTGCAAAGGAATGGCGAAACGTATGGCAATTCACCCGTTTATACACTCCAGCAGTCTTGACCGCTTTTTGCAGCGCCTTGCGCATCACCGAAGGATGCAGGTGATAACGACAGACTACCTTGGTAACCGGGTGGTTGCACCAGGTGGTTGACGGAAACAAAAAAGCCCAACCAGGGGACACACAGGCACGCGGGTACTTGCGATCCAGCGCGTCTGGCATAGCGGTGCCAATACCCGACTCCGCATCCGCTTTCTGAACATTCATGGCCTGCGCCATGGCGCGCTCCAGCGATGGCCGCAAAACTGCGCTCAGTAAGGTTTGCCGGTCTTTTTTGCCCTTGCCATCTCTGACCACCACCGCCAGCCTTTCCAGATCAATATCCTGTAGCCGAAGCCGCAATACCTCCGACACCCGCAGCCCGCTGCCATACATAAGGCCAAAGGCGAGTTGATCTCTTTCAGACATTACCGCCAGAATGCGGGCAACCTCCCCTGCACTCAGAACCACCGGCAAGCTGCGCTGCCGGTTGGCAAGACGAAACCCCATATCCCCCAATTCACGCTTTAATACCTTCTGATACAGAAATACCAGCGCATTCAACGCGGTTTTCTGGGTATTAACTGATACGTGACCATTGGCAGCCAGGTGGGTAAGAAACGCTTCGATTTCTTTAACTCCTGCCTCACCGGGGTGCCGCTTACCAATAAAATGGATAAAGCGCCTGATCCAGTAAAGATAGGTCTTGATGGTACGCAGGCTATACCCTCTTAGCTGCATTTGAGTGCGAATATCCGCTAAAAAAGGGCTGGCCACATTGCTCTCCCGAAACCATAAAATACTGGTATTATATACAGTATATTTCACTAAATGGAAGCGCACAGCTCGAAAAGCAATGCCCTAAAGCTCACTTGCCACCCTGTGCATGGTATTTTTCCCTGCAAATACAATTAGTTAGATATTTCACAGAAGAATAGTCAGACTGCGAATTCGTACATGAACGCACGCTCGCTTTGTAGTAAGCTAAATAACGCAGATTCTTGCAATCGTTAGGCAAAACAATTAGTTACAGGGGCAGGCAAAAATGATCAAAACTCAAAGACGCGCACGCCTCATATACAAATGTTATGTGTCTACTAGAAAATGAAGCTCGATCTTGATCCAGAAAAGAATCGACGGCAACTAGGAAAGTTGCAACAGTTTTCCTCAAGATATACGGTGATGAACAAGCCGTGGTTTTATTACTTTTTTGGCACCACCTTTGCGCTAGTGGGATTGGTTATTATATTTGGTCCAGAGGATATGTTCAATCAGAGCAGTTCTGCATTGGGGCAACTAGCATCAGGTTTGCTTTTCTTAGCTATTGGAGCCTCGGTCATTATCGCATGCAAGCTTTTTCTGGTAGCAATTGCAAAAATAGGTAAGTATAAACCCAAAAAGAATCGAGGTGACGAATGGAACCGATGACACATAACAACGGTAGTCAGCGGACAACAAAAGAAAGCTTTTATCGCCGCTGCTACTTGGGTTATGTGTCACTCGCGTTTTAGCATTAGTCGTAATCTATAGGGGAAATTAAATGAATCTTAGAGGTATTAACCGAGTCATTGTTGCAGTGCGCGATATAGAGAAGTCGAAGCAATACTATTCAGAATTACTTGGTGCTAATTTCAATAACGCGAACTGGACTGGAGAGAATTACGGTATCAATGTTGCTATTAGCTGGGATGCAGGAATCGAGCTTTGTGCTCCGATGAAAGGTCGAGAAAATGATAGCGCCGTGTCTCAGTTTCTCAACTCTAAAGGTGAAGGAATTCTAAATGTTGTGTTTAACTATAACGATGCTGCTCAGGCGCTATCAGGTGCCACGGCCAAGGGCGCTAAGCTTTCTCATTCACTTGACTATACACAAGAAGAGATTGATGCCCATCTAGATGCTTTGTTTAGTAAGTATGAAGAGCACACATTGAGCACTTTTGGCGATTGTGGGTTTTCTATCACCATCGCTCAAATTACTGAAAAGTAGTACTAGCAAAATGTATCAAACACATAACAAGGCCAAGCAGCATCGCACCAGCAAGCTGGTGCTGGACAGCCTTTCCGCGGCTTCGCCGCTCCAAGTCTGCCGCTGTTGGCGGCGTTGAGGCTGTAGAAAAACTCTAGAAACCACGACGTTTTTGTTAAAATACGCTCTCATTCTTAGGAGAGTCGTAATGCCTAACTTCAAGAAGGCGGATTACAACCAAGATTCGATGGTT